>NZ_JBHWFB010000003.1:0-477465 GCF_042733915.1 Nocardia sp. NPDC059691
GCGACCGCCGCTGGCGACTTCGTCGCGGACGCGGCGGCCGCTCGGACGCGAGCCGGGCCGCGAACGGCGCATGCTCGGTCTCGCTTCGCTCGAAAGTCGTGGTCGAGGTGCGCTGGGCGCTCGGTGCTGGGATCAACCGACCCGTATGTTCGCCGCGGCCCGCCGCCCGGCATGAAAACCGTCGGCTGCCACGGCGTCTCGAGATCTGAGCTCGTAGCGGCCATCCGCGCCTGCCGGTTGGCAGATGGGAGGGTGTCTCGGATGCTCGCTCGGGCGCAGGCTGGGCCTGATCTGTCTCGCCTCGCTCGGAGCCCGTAGTGATGCCGATTCGCTGGCCTGCCGGAGTGATACCGATCCGACCGGTCGAGACGATGCTCACCGAACTCGCGCGGTCGGCGGTCACCGTGACTCCGCGTGGGGGTGGCAGCTCGTATGACGGCGTCGCGGCAGCTCTGTCAGGAACGCGATCTCCGCCGCGCAGCCTCTTGGGCGGGCGGGGACGAGCGGGGCGGCCACTGTCAGCCGCGCTGCTGGAGGCGTTCGACGTACTTGGCGATCACGTCGACTTCCAGGTTGACGGTGGTGCCGACGGTGGCGAAGCCGAGGTTGGTCAGGGAGAGCGTGGTGGGGATGAGGGAGACCTCGAACCAGTCGCCGCTGCCGGTCTCGGCGGGCTCGTCGGAGACGCCGAGGCCGGAGACGGTGAGCGAGATGCCGTCCACGGTGATCGACCCCTTCTCCACGACGTAGCGGGCGATGTTCTCGGGCAGCGAGATCCGCACCACGTCCCAGTTGTCCGACGGAGTGCGCGAGAGCACGGTGCCGGTGCCATCGACGTGGCCTTGGACCAAGTGGCCGCCGAGCCTGCTGTTCAGAGCGGCGGCGCGCTCGAGATTCACCTTGGCGCCGACGTCCAGTTTGCCGATGCTGGAGCGATTGAGCGTCTCCGCCATGACGTCGACGGTGAACGAGTCGCCGCCGACCACCTCCACGACGGTCAGGCACACTCCGTTCACGGCGATCGAATCACCGTGCCCGGCATCGGAGGTCACCAGCTCGCCCTTGATCGTCAGCCGCGCGGCGTCGGTCAGCTGCTCGCTGGCGACGATCTCGCCGAGTTCCTCGACGATGCCTGTGAACATGTGCTGTGACTCCTGTCGCGTCGTTGTCTTCCGGTTGCGGAACAGCGCGGGACCCGGCCGCTATTCCCGCACCTCCTCAGCCTAGTGACGCGGGGTCGCCGTAGACAGCCGCGTTCCGCGCCCGCCGAGGCCGGACCGGGCGACGCGCCGGAACCGACCGCAGGGCGGGCCGAGGCGGGCGGAACCGGCCGGTCCCATCGAAAATGGAACGAAATATGTCCACACCCGCCGTGATCACCCGGACGGACGACATATCCATTATTATTCTGCGACATTTGACGTACCGCACGAATTAATTTACCCCACAGAGAGATTGCGGATTCATTCGCGATACCCGAAACAAAACACGGTTATAACGCAGATTCCGCGCTCGGACGGCGCGGGAGGCGATATCGTTACGCGGCTGACTTCTCGCGTTCAACTTTCCCGACCATGCAGTCCAGTGACACGATCTACCAGGGAACATGCCCGACAAGCGGGAAGCCTGCCACACGATGTTCACTCCTCGAGAAAGCCGGAGAACACAGTGGGACAAATTGGGTCGAACGCAGCTGGGGGCGCAGTGTGACCACATTTCTCGATCCGACGCCGGAAGTTCGCTGCTCACGGTATCGGCGCGAATTCCAGCTGCCCGCATCGATGGATCCCGGTTCGCACCGCATTCTCCTGCACATCGGCGTCGACTACGGCGCCGTCACCATGCCCGCCGAACTCGGCGAGCAGGTGCTACGGCGACTCGCCCAAGACGGAATCGCCGGGCCGGTGGTCGACCATCCGCGAGCCAAGCATTGGACGTTCCTCACCGGCCCCGCCGGGCCGGACGCCGTCAGCCCGGCGGTCTCGGCCGAATTGTTCCGTCTCTACGCCGCGGTGGCCTGCACGGGCAGCCAAGTGGTGCTGCCCTCACCTGACGACGAGCGCACCGGGTATCGCGTGTGGATCCGGTCACCGGAGGCCGGCACCCGCCGCCCGCCGATCAGCGCGGTGATCGAGACGATCCGCGCGGTCGCCGCGCGTGGAACGCGGACCGGCTAGCACCGTTCAGCGGGCCCACGCCGAGGCCGCCTGGCCGCGCAGCTTCTCCACGGTGGCCGCGGGGTCGGCGGTGCTGTAGACCGCGGAACCGGCGACGAAGCAGTCCACACCCGCCTCCGCGGCCGCCTCGATGGTGTCGGCGTTGATCCCGCCGTCGATCTCGACCAGCAGCCGCAGCTCACCGGCATCGACCAGGTTCCGCACGACGCGCGCCTTCTGCAGCACCTCCGGAATGAACGACTGCCCGCCGAAGCCGGGTTCCACGCTCATCACCAGCAGCGTGTCGAATTCGCGCAGGATCTCCAGGTACGGCTCGATCGGCGTGCCCGGCTTCACCGAGAGCCCCGCCTTGGCGCCCGCGGCGCGGATGTCGCGGGCCACCGCGATCGGATCGTCGGTCGCCTCCGCGTGGAAGGTCACGTTGTGCGCGCCCGCCTCGGCGTACGGCGGCGCCCAGCGGCCCGGATTCTCGATCATCAGGTGGCAGTCGAGGGGGATCTCGGTCGCCTTCAGCAGGCTCTCCACCACCGGGAGGCCGAGCGTGAGATTCGGCACGAAGTGCGCGTCCATCACGTCCACGTGCAGCCAGTCGGCGCCTGCGACGGCCGCCGCTTCGTCCGCGAGGTGCGCGAAGTCTGCGGACAGGATGGAGGGGGCGATCATCGGAGCGGCCGGACGCGGGTGAATCGGGTTGGACACAACGCCGGAGTCTAACGGTACCCAGGGTTGTCCAGCGCGGGAGTGGGTAGCCTGCATAGGGTGATCAATATTTCGGCGGAACAGGGGCTCTACAGCACCCCGGTGGAGATTCGGGTGGCGGCGTCGGTGACACAACTGCCCATCGTGCGTGGGCTCGCCGAAACACTCGTCCTACTCAGCGATTTCACACTGGACGAGGTGGCCGATATCCGGCTGGCCGTCGACGAGGTCTGCTCGACCCTGATCGCGGTCGCCGCCCCGGAATCGAGCCTGAACTGCCGTTTCACCGTCGGCGACACCGTGTTGCTCGTCCGGGTCGACGGCCTGGCGGAGAAGCCGGGGCTGCCCGATCAGCGCAGCTTCGGCTGGCACGTGCTGCGCACCCTCACCGACTCGGTGGAGGCGACCCAGGATTCGTTCGACGCGACGGTCTCCGGATATCCGACGACGGTCGAGTTCCGTCGGGTCCGGGGGAAGGCGTAGTGGCGGACGAAGACACCGTGTACGACTCCCAGCGCGACGACGACGCCGACACGCTGACCACCGAGGACGAGACCGATGCCGAGGAGACCCTGGAGGCGGCAGGCGCGGTTCCCGGTTACGACGACGTCGGATTGCTCTTCGAGCAGCTCGCCTCCAGTGAGGCGGGGACCGCGCGGCACAGCGCGCTGCGCGCGGAACTGATCAGCCGCTGCATTCCGCTCGCCGACCACATCGCCAGGAAGTTCAGCGGGCGCGGTGAGCCGTTCGACGACCTGACCCAGGTCGCGAGGGTGGGGTTGGTGCACGCGGTGGACCGTTTCGACGTCGAGCGCGGCTCCAACTTCCTGTCTTTCGCGGTGCCGACCATCATGGGTGAGGTCCGCCGGTATTTCCGCGACAACACCTGGGCGATGCGAGTGCCGCGGCGTGTCAAGGAGACTCACCTACGCATCGGCGCGGCGATCGACAGTCTCTCCCAGACTCTCGGCCGCTCGCCGACGGCGAAGGAGATCGCCGCCGAGCTGGACGTCGACCCGGACGAGGTGACCCAGGCGGTCATCGCGGGCAACGCCTACCAGCCGAGTTCGATCGACGCGGCCACGCTCGGCCGCGACACCGACGCCTCGCTCCTGGACACCCTCGGCGAGGAGGAGTCCCAGTTCGATCGGGTCGAGGAGTACGTCGCGATCCGTCCGCTGCTGGCCGGGTTGCCGGAGCGGGAACGACGCATCCTCACCATGCGGTTCTTCGAATCGATGACCCAGACGCAGATCGCGCAGCAGATGGGCATCTCCCAGATGCACGTCTCGCGCATCCTCGCCAAGACCCTCGCCCGCTTGCGGGAGCAATCCAGCCGGGAATGACCGCGCTCAGCGCGGCTTGCGCAGCGCCGCCACGAACATGGCGTCGGTACCGTGCCGGTGCGGCCACAACTGTGCCCCCGGCCCGTCGCCGACATCGGTGACGCCGGGCAGCAGTTCGCGGGTGTCGAGCTGCTCGGCGCCGAGGCGGCGCACGGCATCGGCGACGATGGACACCGTCTCCGGCAGATGCGGCGAGCAGGTCGAGTACACCACGACCCCGCCGGGGCGCAGCAGATCCCATGCGGCGGTGAGCAATTCGCGCTGCAACACCACCAGTTCCCGGACGTCCGCCGGGGTGCGCCGCCAGCGCGCCTCAGGTCTGCGGCGCAGCGCTCCGAGGCCGGTGCAGGGGGCGTCGACCAGGATGCGGTCGTAGCCCGGGGTCAGTCCGCTGGCGCGGCCGTCGGCGACGTGCACGTCCACCGGCAGGTCGTGCACGGCTTTGCGGACCAGCTCGGCGCGGTGCGCGGCGGGCTCGACCGCGTCCACCCGGAAGCCGTCGATCGCGGCGATCGCCCCCAGCAGCGCGGCCTTGCCGCCCGGTCCCGCGCACAGGTCGAGCCAGCGACCGGTGTCCGGGCCGTCGAGCGCCGCCCTGGTCAACGCCAGCGCCACCAGTTGGCTGCCTTCGTCCTGCACTGCCGCCATGCCCTCGCGGACCGGCTCCAGCTTGCCGGGATCGCCGCCGTCCAGATAGACCGCGTACGGCGACCAGCGGCCCTCCTCGCCGCCGGTGACCAGCGCGAGTTCCTCCGCGGTGATGTCGCCGGGACGGGCCACCAGGTGCACCAGCGGGCGGGCGTCGTCGGCGGCGAGCACGTCGCGCAGTTCCGCCGCTCGCGCGCCCAGCGCGTCGGCGAACGCCTGCGCGATCCAGACCGGATGGGCGTACTCGAACGCCAACCGGCCGAGGGGGTCGGCGGGCGCGAGCGCGTCGACCCATTGCTCGGGGGTCTTCTCCCCCGCGCGCCGGAGCACCGCATTGACGAAACCTGCTTTGCCCGCACCGAATTCGGCGCGCGTCAGCGCGACGGAGGTGTCCACGGCGGCGTGCGCGCCGATCCGGGTGCGCAGCAACTGGTAGACGCCGAGCCGGAGCACGTCCAGCAGGGGTCCGTCGATCTCCTCGATCGGCCTGCCCGCGCCTTCGGCGATCACCGCGTCCAGTAGTCCCAGCGACCGGCACGCGCCGTAGGCGAGTTCGGTGGCCAGTGCGGCGTCCCGACCCGACAATCCCCGTTCTCGCAGCAGCGCGGGCAGCACGAGATTGGCGTAGGCATCGCGCTCACGGACCGCCCGCAGCACATCTCTGGCGACCGACCGCGGCGGGTCGGCGGATTCCCTTCGATGCGGTCGTCCGGCGGCTTTGGCCCCTTGGCGCGGCGCGGTTTGCGAAGCCGGGCGCCCGCCGCTGGAACGGTCCGATCGGCCCGCTGCCGAGCGTCGTCCGGTGGAGCCGCGCCGTTCGTCGCGATCACGGCCGCCCGCCTCGGCGCGCCCACCGCCGGAACGCCGACCGGTCGCCCGTGACCTGTCCGCCGCGTCGCGATCCTGCTGCTTCCCGCCGCCCTGCGCGCGTGCCCGGCCTGCCTCGCCGGAACGATTCGGCGCGGACTCTCGTTCGTCGCGCCGCCGGTCGCGTGCGTTGCCGTCACCGGGCCGATTGCCGCGCGTCATTCGACCACCGCGCCCGGCTGCAGGCGGGCGCCGCGCGCCCAGTCGAGCGCGGCCATCATGCGCTTGCCCTGCGGCTGCACCTGGTCGAGCCGCACCGCGGTGGTCGCGGTGCCGACGAACACACCGGACTTGCGGACCTCGATCACCCGCTCCGGCAATTCCTCCTCGACCAACTCGACCGGCCCCAGCTTCAACCGGGTGCCGCCGACCTCGGTCCACGCCCCCGGCGCGGGGGTGACCGCGCGGATCCGCCTGCTGATGGCCAGCGCGGGCAGATCCCAGCGCACGTGCCCGACCTCGACGCCGACCTTCGGCGCGTACGAGACACCGTCGGTGGACTGCGGGACCGCTTGCAAGCTCCCGTCCTCCACTCCGTCGAGCGTCGCTTCCAGCAGGCGCGAGCCGCTGTCGGCCAGCCGCTCCAGGAGAGTGCCCGCGGTGTCGGTGACGGTGATCTTCTCGGTCACCATGCCGAAGACCGGGCCGGTGTCCAGTCCGGCCTCGATCTGGAAGGTGGAGGCGCCGGTGATCTCGTCGCCCGCATCGATCGCGGCCTGCACCGGCGCCGCGCCGCGCCACGCGGGCAGCAGCGAGAAATGCAGGTTGATCCAGCCGAAGCGCGGGATGTCGAGCACCTGCTGGGGTAGCAGCGCGCCGTAGGCGACGACGGGACAGCAGTCCGGCGCCAATTCGGTGAGCCGCGCGACGAATTCCGGCTCCGACGGCCGCCGCGGGGTGAACACCGGGATGCCGTGTTCGTCGGCCAGCAGACCGACCGGCGACCTGGTCACCTTCCGGCCGCGCCCCGCGACCGCGTCCGGCCGCGTCACCACGGCGACGACCTCATGGCGCGCCGATTCCAGCAGACGCCGCAGCGACGGAACCGCCGGTTCCGGGGTGCCCGCGAAGACGACGCGCATCAGCGGCCCGCTCCGAACGGGTTGGGCCGACCCGCACCGCTCATCGAACGGGCCGGGCGCACCGTCGAGCCCGCCGCGAACCAATCGGATTCGCGGATCACCCGCATCGCCTCCTTGCGCTGGGCCGGGTCGAGGCGGTCGATGAACAGCACGCCGTCGAGATGGTCGGTCTCGTGCTGCACGCACCGCGCCAGCAACCCTTCGGCTTCGAACGTGACCGGTGCGCCGTCGGCGTCCACACCGGTTGCCCGCACCCGCAGGGCCCGGCGCGTGTCGTAGCGCACGCCGGGAATCGACAGGCAGCCTTCCGGCCCCACCTGCTCCTCGTCGCCGACGACCTCCCACCGCGGGTTGACCAGATGCCCCGCGGCGTCGCCCGTGTCGTAGACGAACACGCGCAGCCCGACCCCGATCTGCGGCGCGGCCATCCCGACACCGCCGTCGTCGTGCATCGTCTCGGTCAGGTCGGTCACCAGCTGCCGCAGATCACGATCGAACGCGGTGACCTCCGCGGCGCGGGCACGCAAGATGGGATCGCCGAACAGGCGAACGGGCTGGATGGTCACGGCTGGCTCCCGGAAGCGACGAATACGGTCGCCCCATTCTAGTGAGACGACCCGAAATCCCCGATTCGCCAGCCGGAAGCTGGTACAACTCCTATGCGGTCCGGGCGGGGTGTCGATCCCTCCGCCCGGCCGCCCGGAAAAGCCCTGGTCATCGACCTGTCGATGACACCTGACCTACTTCTCACCTGCAGGTTCACAACGCATCGGTGAATTTCAGTACAGAAGGTAAAGGGATTCTGGTGACGGCGTCAAAACCGCAGTTCAGAGCAGTTTCGACTGCGGCGGTGATGGCGGCGTCACCAGCGAAGTGGTGGCGGCGTCACCACCCCATCAACCAGGTGCTCATGCGCATCGCATCCACCGGTCCGCACTGAACCAGCCGAGTCGGTGCGCCGAAACCCCCCGCCCGCAGACGATCGTCGATGCAGAGTCGCCTCGCTGCCGTACGTAGCAGTTCGCGCGGAGATTCCGCGCCTCAGCCCGCGGCTGGCGGTGGCCGATGTCCGGCTGCCTCGTCCAAAGCGCGCTAGGCTGCCTGCAGGGGTTCGGGTTCGCCGAGGGGATAGTCACTTTCGCTTTTCCGTCGGTCGAGCTCGATGCTGCCCGCGTGGGCTGTTGCCCGCTGTTTCACCCGGCGCCGAGGCGCGATGGTGGATGCGCCCGTCCCCCTCCAGGGCACGTCCACCGGCCCCGCCCCGCGCTCTCTGGTGATTCAGCCACCGTCGCGCGACCCGCGCCGCTCTGTGCGCGCCCGTTCCTCGCTGCGTCTCAACCGCTGTGGGCGAGGCACGCCCCTGCCCTAGTGATCGAGGAGGCTTGTCGTGTCGCTTGTTGATGATCCCGGCCGATTCATCGCCGAGGCGTTGGCCAGGTTGCCGGAACCGCCACACCGGTCACTGGTGGTGATGGCATTGCGGGAACCGGCGTCCGGGCCGGACGGGTAGGTCGGAGTGGAACGCATCCGCCACGAAGACCTGGACAGGACCCGCCAGTACCTGGCCACCAGTTCGATTCTGGCCCGCACCCGCCGCTGGTGCGCCCAGCACCGCCCGGACGCCGTCGCCGTGGTCGTGGTCCGACCCCCGGCACACCTCGGCTATACCGAAGCAGACCTCACCGGCGAAAACAGGATCAAGATCTACGCACGCCACGGAATCGACCCCAACACGATACGAGAACTGCGCTTCTAGCGACTGCTCCCGCCTTCCGCTGCAAAGCTCACGAACAGCACAACCCCAAAAGTCTCGGGTTGCTCATCACAGCGTGAGCATCCGGCGCCTCTGTCGTGCAACGGCTACGGCGAACACTCATCATGGTTGTGCTGGTCAATTCTGGCGCCGTTTGTCGGTGAATCGGTCAGTGTGGCGGCCGCGGCCGGCACGGGCCATCAGTGGCGCGCGAGCCCCATCGATCTCGGCCCTCGCGAACGCCGCAGTTCGTGACGGTCTTTGCCGTGACCCCAAGACTTTTGGGGCGACCTCGCGTCCATGCGCTGCGGTATCTTCCATGCGATCGCCGCACCTAGTCGGCGCGCAGAGGAAGCACACACCACATGCTCAACAAGTTCTTTGCGGCCGCCGCGCTCTCGGTGAGCGCCGCGGCCGTCCTCGCGGCACCGCCCGCCGCCGCCGACCCGGTCAACTGGGGCGCCGTTTCCCTCAGCGTGTGGGGCAATGTCTACGCGTTTTCGGTCAACCACCCGACGGAAGCCGACGCCATTCAAGCCGCCGACCGAGCGTGCAAGGGTCAAGGCATCATCGACTGCCGGATGATGGTGACGTTCGCGAACGGCTGCGGTGCAGTCGTGACGAGTCCGCTCGCGATCGTCGCAGGGTTCCCGATCGTGGGCTTCGGTAAAGGGTCGACCCCAGGGGAGGCATACGCAGACGCCACCCGCAGCCTCCCCACCGGCACCGGAAGCGCCGGCTCGTTCAATCGCGACCACGCCTGCACCCGGCCTTGATCTAGTTCCCGCACGGTCCTCGGCAAAATGTCGGGCTGACACCCCTCCATACATGGCGCACGGCCGCTCACGACCCATCTTCTGCGTCACATCAAATGGCAACGGACACTGGCACCGGCCGAACAGCAGAAGTCACTGTGCATGAACCGCGCACTTGGATTCCACGCCGTCGATGCGCGGGAGTGTCGGGTAAACGGCTCTGGCTCACTTCCGGTGGTGCCGGGCTATGCGAGCAGGATGCGGTGCCGAAGGAGCTGAAACTGGGTCTGTCCAGCCATCCGGCTCTGTCTCAATTTCGGTCCGAGCGCAGGACCTGATCGACGAAGCCGCTGCCCGGATGCAGCAACCAGCGCCACACCGCCGCACTGAGAGCGCGGGAAAGGACCGATTGGCCATGACGGTCGAGAATGGCCTCGAGGCCAACCCATTATCCAACCGGTGGAGGTCCACGATCGACATCCTCGCCGCCAGCCTCGCCACTCACCTCGGCGAGCAGGTGACCGTAGTCGACGCGAGCGAGGCCGAGGACGGGTTCTCCTGTCTTGTCCGAGGTCCTGAGCCGTCCGGTCCGTCCCTCCAGGTGTCGTGGGAGGGAGTACTCGGCATGCAGTACATCGACGGACAGCCGGACATCAGCGTGTCGGTGTTCCTGTACAGCCGAGGCCGCCGCCTGCGGCTCGACGACCAGTCTGGCAGCTACCTGGAGATCGTTTACGCGGGCCCTCTCGACGGCACGGGGACCTGGCGCGACCTGGGCTGGCTACAGGACGACTTCGGCGAGTTCGAGACACACGATCATTACGGTGACTGACCGGCCACCGCTCCTCGGCAGGTCGGGGACGAGTTCCGGGCGATGCCTTTGGTGCTACCGACTTGGCGGACGGCGCGTCCTGCGGGCGTGGTCGATCGCGATGCCCGCGCCGCGGCGGAAGGGCCGGGGGTGACCCAGCTGGCCCGGCCATACATTTGTCGCTTGATCAGCTTCGTCTTCGCGTTCACGCCCTCGATCGGGCAGTTGCTGTAGCCCACGGTCAGGCCGGCGACCGCCGCGTCGTGGTCCTGGTCGAGACCGCGCAGGAACGGGTCGAGTTCGGTCAGGCCGGCCTCGGTGAGGTGTTCTCGTCGCTGGGACGCAAAGACGGGTTGCCACAGCCGGGGTGTATGCGGGTGGGTTGATGCTGGACGGGCGGCGTAAGTCGATGCAGCCGATGGCGAAGCGTCTCGATGTGGATCATCAGCGTCTGCAGCAGTTCGTCACCACCTCGCCGCGCCGCCGCTGATCGTCGCCGACGCCGGCTACGGACAGACCGCCGAATTCCGCCAAGGGCTCACCAACCGTGACCTGCCCTATGTCGTCGGCGTGCCCGCGACCATCACGGTACGCCCCGCAGACGCTGTGCCCGAGACACCGGAACGGTCCGGCCGCGGCCGACGCCCCAACCGCGTTACCGCACACCACATTCCACGGTCAAACAACTCGTCCTGGACACCGGAGAACCCCTGCTGCGCCACGTCATCTGGCGCCACGGCACCCGCACCGGCCCGGACAACCCGGCCGCCGCCATGAGTTCCCGCTTCCTGACCCTGCGGGTGCGGAATGCAGGTCTTGGATCCGGACGTCGCCACCGACAGCGTCCTCAGCTGCGGCTATTCCCATATCCGCCCCGCTGTTCGGCGAGTACTACGGCGACCCCTTTTATCGTCGAATCCAGCCTGGTTCACCGTGAGCGTCCCCGTCGGACTGGTCGCTTTCACCTGCGCGCCCGCTCCGGCAAGCGCTGAGAGGGCGTCCCACGCGATCACCACTGGTGGATCGCGCGGGACACCCGACTTTGCCGGCTCTGGGGACTTACGGTGCGGTAGAGACGGGTTCGGCGGCCGGGTAGTAGTACATCTCACGGCGCAAGCGTTCGAAGTCCGGCTCTGGCGCTTGGGAACCGGACGATTGCGCGTGCCGATCGCTATCGGGTACCCGCCGCGCCATGTTCGTCACGCTTCCGTAGATCGACTCGTATTTCTTCCCCAGGCCGGAATGGCCGGGAAGGAACCGGAAGAGCTTGGGGATGTAGCGGGCCGCCGCGTCGAGTTGGGCGCGTTGCTCGGTCAACTGGCGCCGCACCTGCTCGATGGCTTCTTCGCGGCTGCAGCCGGTCTCGTGACGGATGGCTCTGACCAGGTTGTAGGGGACTTGGTCTGCCTCGTCCTGATCGATTCCCACCAGGTCGTTCTTTACGAAGGCCACAAAGAAGGCGAGTTCTTCGAGACGGCGGATCGCATGGTGGCTGCGGACTGTCGGTGGGATTTCCTGGTCGTTGACTATCTCCAATATGGCGATGGCGGTCTCGAATCCGCTGGTCGCCCTTCGCAGTGGCAGGTAGTCGGTAGTGGAGGGGATGTAGCCGTTGAGGCGATGGTGTGTTTCGCGTTCGGCGGCTTCATACCACGCCTCGATGTCGTCGAGGAACTTCTCCTGCCAGCGGGTGCTGCGGCCCGCACGCAGGTGTGGCCACAAACTCGCCCAGGCCGTCGAGAGAGCGCCGGAGCTCCACGGTTTCTCCGGGTCCTGGCGCAGCGTTGCCACCATGCCACGCCTCAGCGCGGTGATGGCTTCGGGGTCGGTCAGCTGCGGATCCTCGAACAGGTCATCCCACAGAAAGCACAGTATGCCCAGGCAGGCGGCGCTCTGTTCATGGTTCGCCCCCTCGGGGGCCATGACTGGGAACAGGTGTTCCAGCAGCTGGAACGATCCTGCCCACCGGCGATGGTCCAACTCGGCCGGGGAGGCGGCGAGGCCGGTATCCACCAGCCAACTTTTCACCCCTCGAGCGACCTCCGGCGAGAACCCCTCCCCACGGTGGACCGGGGGTGCCTGCGTCGAGAGCGGGGAGACCGCGGGCAGCGGAGCTCGCCGATCGAGTGCGGACCGAGCATAAGCAGCCATCATCTCGCGAGCGCGCGGGTCAGCGGCCACAGCGGCGAGCTGACCGACAGCCCGGTCCATGAATTCCTCGGCCACCGCTTGTGCTTCGTCCACGGCACCGGAAGCGATGACGATCTTCCGGACGCGGGTGGCTTCCTCACCCGTCATCGCTCTGCCCAGCAGTCGGGCAAGGCCCTGGTCGCGGGCAGCGGCGCGGATTACGGGAAGTGTGTAGATGCCCTCGGGCAGATCCGCGTTGACGGGCTTGCCCATTTCTTCGGCGGTCGAGGTCAAATCGAGGATGTCATCACGCAGCTGGTAGGCCAACCCGAAGTGTCGGCCGAACTCGGCCAGCGCCTCTTCCTCATCCTCGGGGCGCCCGGCCTGCATCGCACCCACTCGGCATGCCAGCGACAGCAGCGCCGCTGTTTTGCCGTCGATCGCGTCCAGGTAGGACTGCTCACTGCGAGAGGCCACATGCTGGTCGGTGGCCTCGATCACCATGCCCGCGCACATCCGATCACCCGTGCTCATACCCGCGAGAGCTTCACGCTGGCCGAGTTCGGCCAACATGCGCCCGCTCGCGAATATCGCGGAGTCCCCACCCAATACAACGAGATGCGAACCCCACACCGCGTTGGCACTGGGATGGCCTCGGCGCTCATACGCGTGATCGATGACGTCGTCGTGGTAGAGCGAACCCAGGTGCAGCAACTCCACGGCAGCCGCGGCGCGCACCACCCGGTCATCGGCCGGGACGGCGGGATCGGTGAGCAGGTAGTACGACAACAACGTCAAAGTAGGACGCACCAGGCGCCGAGAGCTGTCCGGCCCTTCGTCGGTGAGTACGGCCAGCTCAGGCCTGCCCGGCAACTGCACGAGGCCGAGAACGTCGCGGACGCGGTCCAAATCCGCCTCCAGGTGCGGGAAGACAGCCAAATCTATTTCACGTGGCACGGGGCACTCCTGACTGACTACATCGACCATCTACAACACCAGCGATCACCGAAGTTTGACACAAATCTTTTGCGAAAGTTGTTGGTATCAGCCATCTTTGATAAATTTCGCCTTTGTCGGTCGGTGCATGTCATTGGGGTGAATACCTCCCCGATCGACGCCGCCGGTAAACCCCGGCCTCCACTTCCGCAGCGCCGGACTTGGAACGCTTGCGCGGTGGGCTCTACCACTACCCGGCCACCGACCCGGCGCGTACCGCGGTGTAAATCTCCCGTTGCCGGCGAAACCGGTTGTCCCGCACGACTCCCCAGAGGTGGTGCGGGACACCGGTCAATGCTTCGCCGACTGTCCGGGCACGTCGATCACCATCGTGGGACCGAGCGCCGATCGGGTGCGCAGATGGAAAGCGACCAGTCCGACCAGCACGCTCGCGGTGAACCAGCCCAGTTGCACAGCCAAACCCGTGAACAGTGTGGTGTCGGAGAAACCGTGATGTTCCCCCTGTTTCGTGGAGTCGAGATGCTGGACTTCAGGCCACGGTTGGATGGACGGTTGCATCATTTCGTACTCGATCGGTGTCCGCATACCGAGGGCTGAGTGACGGCGGCGTCGGTTGTGGAAGATCTCGAGGTAGTCGAAGATGGCGTTGTCGTAGCAATCGCCGATCGAGCCCATCGAGGGCACCGGCCCCGACTTGCGGGCGCGGTCGGTGAAGGCCCACGAGGTGAATTGAACGCCGTGGTCGGAGTGAATGATCGTGCCGGATGCCGGCGATCGGTTCGAGATCGCCATCCCGAGCGCGTTGGTGACCAGCGCCGCGGTCTGGGTCGAGTCGATCGACCAGCCGACCACCCGCCGGGAATAGGTGTCGAGCACGACCGCGCAGTAGACCTTGCCTTCCCAGGTGTAGCGCTCGGTGATGTCGGTGACCCACAACTGGTTCGGTCGTGATCGGGTGAACGCCCGGTTGACCAGGTCACCGGCGGTCGGGATCTGATGCCGTGGGCGTGCGCGCTTGACGCCGGGCAGGCCCTTGATCCCGGCACGCGCCATCAACAGCTCGACCTGGTTGTATCCGACACCGATACCGAGACCGAGGGTGAGTTCGGCGTGCACCCGCGGGGCGCCGTAGGTGCCGCGGGAGGCGGCGTGCACGGCCCGGATCTGGTCGGTGAGCCAGGCATGGCGGATCGCTCGCTGCGAGGGTGGACGCGATCTCCATCGCGGCGCGGATCTGGTCGCGCTCGTCGGTTTTCATCGGGCGTCCTTGGTCACGGTGATGCGGGTGCGGTCATGGCTGTCGGCGTAGCCTCGAAGCTTGTTGGCGTTGGCGCGTAGCCGGTCGCCGAGTGGGCCGGGAACCCGGGCGGCCCGGATGTCCATGGCGGTGGCGCGCTCGCGGAGCTGGGTAGCGTGCTGATCGGTGCGTATAGCGTTGCCGCAACCAGGGACGCAGTGGTCGAGGCTGGGTGTGTCTTTGACTCCGTCGCGGTGGCAGAGGGCGGTGGCCCGCTTGTAGTGGCAGAGCAGCAGCGGAAAAGCCCTGGTCAGCCGTCCGTCGGTGACCGCAGACCAGTGGTGACCCGCGGCTCGCCGAGCGGGGCCTTCGGCAGCGGGCGGACGGGCTCCGGAGGGAAACCGTAGTATCGGCGCACCATCCGCTCGTATACCCGGCTCGGGAGCAGCCTGCGGGTCCAGAAGGACAAGCGGACGTCACGGCCGCACAGGTAGGTCTGCCGTGGCCGGTCCGAGGCCAGGATCATCGCGACCTTGTCGGCCACCGCGGCGGCGGGCTGTCCCGCGGCCAAGTAGCCGCGTACGAGGTCCAGAACGGCGGCGCGGTCGTGGTCGTAGGCGGAGATCGGGCTCGACACGTGTCGCGCCGTGTCGATGATCGGGGTGACGGTCCATCCCGGGATGAGTACCGACACCTGGACGCCCGACCCGGCGGCCTCGATGCGCGCGGCTTCGCCGATCCGCTCGACGGCTGCCTTCGTAGCCGAGTACCAACCGCCGTATGGCTCGGCGACGGCGCCCGCTCCCGAACTGACGACGATCACGCGGCCTGCGCCTCGGGCGCGCAGCAACGGCAGCACCGCGCGCAGTACTCGGTGCGTGCCGAGGACGTTGGTGTCATAGAGCGCCGCGGCCTCCGCGGGCGTGGTCTCCTCGACCGCGCCGACGACGCCGTACGCCGCGAAGGTGACGACCGCATGGATGCTGCCGTGCCTGGCGTGCACGTCGCGAACCCAGCGGTTCACCGCCTCTTCGTCGCGCACGTCGACCCGGGCGATTCCGGACGCGACGACCCGGTCGCATCCCTCGACCGTGTACCCCAGCGCCGCAAGGCGTTCCATGGTGGCCGCGCCCATGCCGTTGGCCGCTCCGGTGACGAGCACCACCGTCACGCGGCACACACCTTCAGAACCCGCGGCAGAACCTCCAGCCGCGCCGACTCCACCATCGTGACCTCGCCGTCCAACTCCAGCGGCGCCGGACGATCCGGCCGCAGCTCCACGACCGAATCCCGATGGCATATCGCCAGCGGCGACCGCCGGAATCGGCCCGCGTACAGTCCCGCGACCAAGCCGAGCGTCCTGAGCTTCCCCGCCTCGGCCCAGATGTTCACATCGAACCGGCCGTCGGCGCGGGTGACCGCCGTGTCGTAGCGCATGCCGCCGGCGAAGTGCACGCTCTTGAGCACGCCGATGTTGGTGATCGGGGCCGCGTGGCTCCAGTCGCCGCCACGAACGGCGACGGGCAGCGGCCGATGGGTGGCAAGGGTGGCGAGTGCGGTGGCGATGATGGCGGCCTCCACGCTGCGCGACTTGAGCCAGCCGACCACCCCGGTGGCGTGGTTGAAGGAATGATTGCCCGCGGCGACCAGCCCCATGCTGGCGTTGAGCAGGAAATAGCGCACCGCGCGCGTGCCGTCGGCCAGCAGCACGCAGGCCTTGCCCACGTCGACGAATTCGGCGCGCGCGGCGTCGACCCGCACCGGAACGGTGCCGATACGTCCGGTGCCGGGCACCGGTTTGTGGAAGTCGTTCGAACTGCCCAGCCCCACCGCGCCCAGTGCGCAGCCGGGAGCGCGCGGGTGGTCGGTGGCCGGGTCCATGAGCGCGTTCAGCACCAGGTTGACCATTCCGTCGCCGCCCGCGGCGACCAGCACCGGCGGCGGATCGGGTCGGGTGACGGCCGCGCGCACGAGGTCGGTGGCGTGCCCCGCGTCGGCGGGCAGTTCGACCGACAGGTGCGGGTGACGGTCGCGGAGGGCGGATTCCACCGGCTCCCAGCGCCGCAGCGCGGTACCCGCGTTCGCTCGCGGGTTCAGGACGACGAGCACGAATCCTCCTCGATGCCGAGCCATCGGCGTAGTGCGTGGTGATCCCCCACCGTGACCAGTCCGGTCCGGGCCACGGCCGGCGGTATGCCGGTGGTGGGCGGGCCGACCAGGAAGACCGGGATGCCCAGTTGCGCGGCGGGACCGTCGTGAGCCGGGTCGTTGCCGACCATGACGCAGTCACCCGCGGCCGCGCCCAACTGGTCGAGCAGTTCGCGATAGAACTCGAGCCGCGGCTTGGCGCGGTGCATGGTGTCACCGCTGGTGACGAAGGCGAACGAAGCGAGATCGATTCCGCCCCAACGGATCCTGGCCTCGACGGTGCTGCGCGGCCACAGCGGGTTGGTCGCGACCACTTGCCGCGCACCCGCCTCCGCCAGCCCGCGCACCGTCGCCACCGCCGCCGGGCGCGGCGGGAAACACGCGCGCAGCCGCGCGAATTCGACCTCGGCCAACCGGGTGAGGCGGTCCGCGACCACGTCACGGCCGGTGCCGAGACGCTGGGCGAGCAGCCGCACCATCAGCTCCGTGTTGGTGTGGTCGCTGTCGTTGGCGCGCACGTCACCCAGCGTGCGGCGCAGCAGGGGCAGGAAGCGGTGCGGTGGGACGAGATCGCGGAACACCCAAGCCGCGCCCGCGGGCATCAGCGTCGCGAAGGTGCGCCGCCGCTGCCCGATCAACGTGCCGTCCAGATCCCACAGCACGGTCGGCCGTGGGCTCATTCCTGGCTGTCCAGTACTGCTCGCAGGTCCGCTCTGGTCAGCCCGAGGCGGGCGGCGTAGTCGTCGATGCCGGGCGGCCGCGCACCGCCGAGCCCGGTGCGGGACCGGAGTTCCCCAGCGTATGCCGCGCCGAGGTCGTAGACCGTCTTGGCCAGCGCGGCGGGGAACAGCCACCGGCCGAGGTCACGCTGGAACACCCTGGTCAGACGGTAGGGCGCGACCAAGCGGGCCCCGACGGCGGCCGCCGCGCCCGGATTACGCAGCGAACTCATCCTGGCCGCCTCGGCGCCGGGGACCAGGAGCAGCCCGGACCACAGCCGCGCGAAGCCGTCCAGCTTCTCCCGCGCGTCAGCGGTCATATTGAATTCGGTGTAGGCCTTCTCGATCCGGGAGGTGTGGGTGGAACGGCTGCGCAGCAACGTGTGCACGTCGGCGACCTTGCGCGCGGTGTCGGCGCGGGTGAATCGGTCCACGCGGGACGCGATCCGGTCCAGCAGCACCGCGAAGTCGGGGTTCGGCACCAGCCGGTGCGCGAGGGCGAGGGCGTGGTACATCAGGCCCTCGCTGCCCGCCGCCGCGATCTGAGCGGAAAGCAGGTCGTAGTCGAGGTCCGTGCCCGCGTATCGGGCCAGGTTCCAGATGTCGCCGAGTTCGCGTACGCCGGTTTTGTAGTAGGGCAGGTGGATGCCCAGATGGTGCAGGTTGTCCTCGTGCGCCATCGCCCACGCGGGTACGCCGTGGAAGTCGATGGGACGCACACGTTTCCATATCGCGGCGTAGTCGACCGTGTAGGGCGCCAGCGGCGTGATCAGGCCCCAGTGCGTGCCCACCACGAGCGCGCCGTCGCGCGAGACGAACGACGGCAGGTGGTGGGATCGCTCGGCCCGCGCCTTGGGCGGCTTGCCGAGCAGCTCCGAGGTCGCGAACAGGCCGAGTTCACGGTAGACCTCGACGGCCGTGTCGACCTGGTCCGGTTCCAGCAGGATGTCCAGGTCGTTCATGCGCTTGTAGCGCGGGTCGCGGTAGATCTCGGTGGCGAAGAGCATGCCCTTGAGCACCACGCAGCGCACACCGCGTTCGTCGAGCCGCCGCACCAGCTCCACCGCCCCGGCCAGGCGGCGGTCGTTGGCGGTCGCGATCCGCTCGGTGACGGCGTCGAACCGCACCCGGACCAGGGGCGGCACCAGCTCGTACACCTCGGCGGCGATCAGCGAGCGCCGCGCCAGCGGGACGGTCGCGTTGAGCTGTGCCAACTCGAAGAAGGCCGCCCAATCGGTGACCCGGTGGGCCAGCTCGACCAGTTCCGCGCGTTCTTCGCCGCTGGGTGCGGCCAGCGCGGCGTGTACCAGCAGCCGTTCGGCGTCGGTCCCGTCCGCGGCGATCACGGTGTCGGTCATGTCAAGCGATCCCTTCCTGTTCGGGATGGAAGCCGAAGCGGCGGGCGACGGTGTCGATGCGGTCCAGTGCGCGGTCGAGGTGGTCGCGGGTGAGGGTGGCCATCATGCTGATCCGCAGGCGCTGCTGGTCGCGGGGCACGGCCGGGAATTCGACGCCGTTGACGAACACACCCTCCCGATGCAGAGCGGTGACCACGTCGGCGACGGCGAGACGCTGTGGTACGAGCAGCGGGATGATCGCGGTCTGCGGGTCGACGGCGAAACCCATCGCGCGCAGCCCGCGCACGAAGTAGCCGACGTTGTCGTGCAGTCGCGCCACGCGTTCGGGATGCGCGGCCAGGAAGTCGATTCCGGCGAGCACCGCCGCGACCACCGAGGGGGCGAGCGCGGCGGAGAACATGTAGGAGCGGGCGAAGAAGCGCAGCGTGTCCACCAGGTCTCGCGACCCGGTGACGAAGCCGCCGGTGCCCGCGAAGACCTTCGAGAACGTGCCCATGGTCAGCTCCACCGATCCCGGACCGAGCCCGAAATGCTCGGCGGTGCCGTGCCCGCGCGCGCCGAGTACTCCGGTGCCGTGCGCGTCGTCCACCGCCAGCCACGCGCCGAAGGCGTCGCACAGCGCGCGGATCTCCGGCAGCGGTGCGATGTCGCCGTCCATCGAGTACACGCCCTCGACGGCCACCACCACGTTCGCCCCTGGATTGCGCCAGCGGATCTGCATCAGCCGGTGGCGCAGATGGCGTACATCGTTGTGCGCGAAGGCCATCGAGCGCACCCGGCCGAGCTGGATGCCGTCGTACAGGCTGGCATGGTTCTGTTCGTCGTAGAGCAGCACATCGCCTCTGCGCAGCAGACCGGTCACCCAGCCGACATTGGCCGCGTAGCCCGAGGAGAAGACCATGGCCGACTCGCAGCCCTTCAGTTCGGCCAGCCGTTCCTCGAGCCGCCGATGCAAAGTGGTGGTGCCGTTGAGCAAGGGCGGGCCGCCGTGTCCCACACCGTATTCGCGAATGGCGGCGATGGCGGCCTCGACGATGCTCGGCTCGTTGCCCAGGCCGAGGTAGTTGTTGGACCCGAGCATGATCAGCTCGTCGGTCGCGCCGGTCGCCGGATCGCGCACCGGGACGACCGCGCCGGACGGCCCGGCCACTTCTCGCAACACGAACCCGCTGCCGCGAGCGTGCTGCGCGTAGGGCCGGAATTCCGCGAAGCGCTGGTCGAACGTGTGCGCGGCTGGGTCGAGATAGTGCTCCAGGCTGAAATTCTCGCCGTGGGCCAGATCCGGTGCGGTCATGGTCGTCGCTCCTGCCCGAGGGTCACGGTTCCCGCGCGGCCGTCCAGCACCAGGACGTCACCGTTTCCGATCAGGCGGGTGACTCCGGGCACGCCGACGACCGTGGGGATACCGAGTTCGCGTCCGATGATGGCGGTGTGGGAGAGCAGGCTGCCTCGTTCGCTGACCAGGCCGCCCGCGGCGACCATGAGGAACACCCAGCCCGGGTCGGTGGTCGCGGCGACGAGGATCTGCCCATCGATCGCGACGTCCGGATCCGGGGTGTCCAGGACCAGCGCGGGAGCCTCGACGCGACCTGGGGCGCAACCGATTCCGTGCAGTACGCGCGCTCCCTCGGCAGCGTCCGGGCCCGGTTGCTCCAGTGCCGGATCGCTGATCCCCGACGCGGCGATCCCGGTCGTGACGATGCGGGAGGGCAGGCGCTGAGCCTGCCAGCGGTCGTAATCCGCCTTGCGGAGGGCGACGGTACGCGTGATGTCGGTGTCCACCGCCGTTCCGCGGGTGAGAGCCGCGATCTCCTCGTAGGTGAGCCAGAAGACGTCGCGCGGATCACCCACCAGGCCGTCGGCGTGCAGTCGCCTGCCGTACTCCCGAAACACCCGCTTGAGGAGACCGAAGGCGCGGCTGCGGCCCAGTCGCATGTTCTCGCGCTGCTTCACGTGTTCGCGGGCGAGCCGGAGCGCGAGCCGGAAAACCCACCGCCGCACGCCTTCACCTGCGAACAGTTCGGACGCCGTCCGCTCGGCCGCACGCCGGATCGCGTGCTCACGCGCGATCATGTCATCGGCGTTCTGCCCGCCACGCAGGTAATTCCGCAGCATGGGCACCAGTCGTTCGGGGTGCTCGCCGAGCGGATCGGTCTCCAGCTTGAGTTCGTCCACCGTGCGGTCGCCGAACTCGGCGATGTGGCGCAGGCACGCCGCGCGGAAGGTCGCGAACCGGTCTTCCGACAGGGACGCCCACACTTGCTGCGCGGTGGAAGGACCGTCGAACAGCGCACGCAGCGCCGAGTCGGCGCGCACCCGGGCGGCCAGTGCCAGTGCTGACCGCACCGGATCGACGCTGTCGACACCGTCCTCGCCGCAGAACAATTCGTTGCGCAGGGTGAGCGCCGCTTCCTCGGCGAGACCGGCTCGGCGCAACTGCAGTCCGACCACATGGAACATCTGCTGGGCGAGGAAATCGTTGAAGATCTGCACCGAGTAGGCGGGCACGAGTTCGTCGAAGAAGCGTTCGGTCCACGCCAGCAACGCGTGTGCGTCGCGGTCGCGCTCCGGCCGATCCTCGTCCAGCCTGCGTTCGAGGTCTGTGGTTGCCGCCGCCAGCGCCGTGAAGAACGCGCGCAGCCGCCGTGGCAGCCGCAGCCAGCCGAGCAGGATGATCGCGAACACACGCAGGCGCAGCGCGATCGCGCGCAGCCGGGCGATACCGCGGGCAGGCGCAGGCGGTCGCTGGTATCGGTTCTCGATATTGAGCGCGGCCTCCCAGCCTTCGATGGCGAATTCCATGCCGGGGATTTCTAGAAACAGGCGGTACCAGTTGCTGATGTTGTAGTAGATCCGGCCGCGCGCGGTGCCGACCAGGTACGGATACAGATCGGCGGCGTTGCGCTCGACGATCCGCGCGGTGGCGCCGAAATCGCGGTGACACGTTCGGAAGACCCGCTCATAGGCGGTACGCAGCACCGAGAACGTCAGCGGGCTCGACAGCCCCGGATACGACTCCGCGACATTGACGTTGTCGAATACCGTCTCGCGTGCGCCGGTCGCGGTGACCGGTCTCGCCTGCAACAGGTGCAACCGCCCGTCCGGCGTGTAGGCGAACTCGACATCCTGCGGTGCGCCGAAGCGGTCCGCGAGTGCGCCCGCCACCTCGGCCAACTCCTGGATCTCCGTGTCCGACAGCGCAGCCACGGTCAGCGGGTCGGCGAGTTCTTCGACCGTGGTCCCCGCGCCGTGCGGCGAGGGTGCGACCCGGCTGCGCTTGTCGGCGACCACTCGTGAGGTGATGGCGCCGGTGCCGCGGTCGACGAAGTAGGTATCGCAGTCCACCGTGCCCGCCACCACGCCTTCGCCCAGCCCGAGCGCGGCCGCGACCACGGCTTCGGAGGGATCACCGCTGCGCGGATTGCAGCTGAACACCACCCCCGAGACGGCGCTGTCGAGCAGTACTTGCACCACCACGGCGCAGGCGACCGGCGCATTGTCGAGACCGCGGCGCGCCCGGTAGAACAGCGTGCGCTCCGACCACGCGGAGGCGAGTACCGTCCCGATCGCGGCGGGCAGATCAGCGGCCCCGACGTTCAGCACGGTGTCGAGCTGTCCGGCGAAGGAGTCGGTCGCCGAATCCTCCCCGCGCACCGACGATCGCACGGCGAAGCGCACCTCGCCCGCGGCGGCCGGAACGGCGGCGGCCAGTTCGGCGACCACGGCGTCGAGTTCGGCGGCGATATCGCCGGGCAGGGTGCATCCCTCGACGAGAGCGCGGATCCGGGACGACACCGACCGCAAGGCGGCCGGGTCGTCCGGATCGAGTTCGGCGAGCAGTCCCGCGATGGCGTCGGCGGACGGAGCCAGCAACCGCGCGCACGTATCGGTGCTCAGCACGGCGAACGGCGGCACGCGATATCCGGCGGCCTGCAGTCTGGCGAGGTTGGCGGCCTTGGCTCCGGCGTGCGCCGCGGCCGCCGGGTCCGCCGCGAGGGTTTCGGCGCGCAGTATCGCGCCGGTGGTGGCACTGGTCATCGTGCGGCCTCCTGTCTGGTCCGGGTCGCCGGGACGGCGCGCTCGCGCCGGGTCAACCGCACCAGGACCGGGTCGGGGGTGTTGGAGATCTCCGGGTGCTCGCGCACCCGCATCCCGTTCACCAATTCGATGTCGTAGCGCGACAGCACCATCGCCAGACCCACCCGGATCTCGATCAGCGCCATCTGCTGGCCGACGCACAGATGCGCGCCCCAGCCGAAGGGGAAGTACCGGAACGGCGGGCGCGCCCGGTTCCGCTCCTTGGTGAACCGGTCGGGATCGAAGGTCAGCGGCGCGTCCCAGAACCGCGGCAGGCGATGGTTGACGAACGGGCTGATCACGACGATCGCACCGGGTCGCAGGTCGAACCGGTCGAAATGGTCCGGCTCGAGCGCGGTACGGCTGAACGCCCAAGCCGGCGGATGCAGGCGCATCGCCTCATCGATCACGCGGCCGGTGTACTCCAGCCGGGGCAGCGCGGCCCGCACGGCGTCCGGGTCGTCCGGCGCGTCCGGCAGCGCGTCGATCTCGGCGCGCACCCGGTCGAGCACGACGGGGTTGCGGCCCAGTTCGTAGATCGTCCAGGCCAGCGCCGCTCCGGTGGTTTCGTGACCGGCGAGCAAGAAGGTCAGCACCTCGTGCCGCAGCTGAGCGTCGTCCATCGCGTGTCCCGCGTCGTCGCGGGCGGTGAGCAGCCGGGCGAGCAGTGACCCGGCGTCGTCGTCGGTTCGCCGGTGCCTGCCGATCACCTCGTCGACCACGTGGTGCAACCGGCGTCGCACTGCCCACAGCCGCCGGTTACCCGGAGTCGGGAGGCGCGGCGGCAGCTGGATCGGCGCGGCCATATGCCGCATGACCCACGAAACGCCCTGGCGCACGTCGTCTTCGATCTGCGGAAGCACGCCGTCGAGGTCCGCGCCGAGTACCGCGCGGCACACCACGTCGGCGGCGAATCCCATCAGCTCGGGCACCAGGTCGAAGGCCGCGCCGTCGGCGGCGCGGGCGTCCAAGCGGGTGCGCATCCGCTGTCCGCACTCGACCATCAGCGGGATCTCGGACTCCACATGACGGCGCGTGAAAGCCGGTTTGATCAGGGCGCGCTGACGTTTCCACAGCTCGCCGCCGCTGGTCAGCAAGCCCGGACCGAGCAAATGGTTCAGGCTTCGGTAGCTGACCCCCTTCTCGTAGCGCCCCGCACGGCTGACCAGCACTTGCTCGATGTGCTCGGGTTCGACCAACAGGTGCACGTGCTGGTGCGCCAGGCGGAGCCGGACACTGCCGTAGTGGAGCGCGGACTCGTAGAACAGACCGAGCGGGTCGGTCCGGTACCGGGCGTAGACGCCCAAGGGATGCCTGGTGGACGGGCCGTCGAGGCGGCGCTCGCCGGTCCCGGTCGTCGGTGTCACCGCGCCACGTCTCCCCCGCGCACGGCGCCGACCAGTTCGTCCGCGTCGCCGTCCAGCAGGCGCCGCGCCGCGGCGCGCTGGACTTTGCCGCTGGTGGTCTTCGGGATGCTGCGCGGCGCGACGATCCGCACACCGGCCGCCAGCACGCCGGTGCGTTTGCTCACCGCGGCGCGTACCGCACGGGCCAGCGCGTCGTGCTCCGTCCGCGCCACGGCGGATTCGACGATCAGGTGCAACTGTTCCGATCCGGCGTCGGCATCGGTTCGTCCCAGCGCGACCACGCCGCCCGGCCGCACTCCCGGCACCTGCTCGGCGGCGACCTCGAAGTCGGTGGGCAGATAGTTCGCGCCGCGGATGATGATCAGGTCTTTGCGTCGCCCGGTGATCCGCAACCGCCCGTCGCGCAGGTAGCCGATGTCCCCGGTGTCCCACCAGCCCTGCGTCCGGGTGGCGGCGGTGGCTTCGGGCAGCCGGAAGTAGCCGGGCGTGGTGGACGGCCCACGGAATTGCACCCGGCCGAGCAGATTCGCGCCGCACGGCGTTCCGTTCTCGTCCACCACGCGGACTTCGGTGCCCGTCACGGGCGCTCCGCAGTCGACGATGTCGAGCGCGTCGCCGTCACCGGCCGGGACATCCACCGCGACGCCGTCTTCGGCCAGTCCGCGCCGGGAGACCGAGTCGAACGCGATCGGCGCCCGCGGATCGGACACCGTCACCGCGAGCGACGCCTCGGCCAAGCCGTAGCACGGTACGAGCGCGTCGGGAGGCAGCCCCCAGCGGCCGAACCGGTCGACGAACCGCCGCACCGTGGGCGGATGGATCGGTTCGGCGCCGCAGAACAGGAACCGCCATGCGGACAGATCCACTCCGTCGAGTTCACCGTCGGCGATGCGCGCGGCGGCGTATCCGTAGGCGAAATTCGGTGCGGCGGTGACAGTTCCGTGATGCCTGTGCACCGCGCGCAGCCAATCGGCCGGGTGGCGCAGAAACCGGTTGGGCGGGATCAGCACCGCGTCGATGCCACGGAACAGCGGTGTGAGAAACCCGCCGATCAGGCCCATGTCGTGGTGCAGCGGCAGCCAGCCCACCCAGGTGTCGCCGGGTCCGATCGCGGCGGCGCGGGCGATCTGCTCGCAGTTGGCGGCCAGATTCGCGTGGGTGACCTGAACCCCCTTGGGCGTGCCGGTCGAGCCGGAGGTGGCTTGGATGAACGCCAGATCCTCCGGTGCGGGCAAGTGGGGCGCGAGCGCGGGAGCGCCCGGTGTGCCTGCCAGCGCATGCAGTGCCGACGCGTCGATTGTCGCCACCGACGCGGGCACTGGCAACGTGGTGAGCACCGCCGGAGTGCTCACCACGGCCGCCGGTTCCAGATAGGCCAGCAGCCGGGTGAACCGGTCCAGGAAGATTTCGGCGGCCCCGAAGCCGCCCGGCGTGGCGATGGCGGTGGGCACCGCGCCGAGCGACAGTGCGCCGAAGAAGGCCGTGACGAACTCCGCCGAGGTGGGCAGGCACAGCAACACGCGGTCGCCCCTGCGCACGCCGTCGGCGGCCAGGCCCGCCGCGGCGCGGCCCGCAGCGCTCACCAGATCATCGTGGCGCCAGCGGATTTCGTCGTCGTGCCGGGCAGCGGCGCGCTCGGCCAGGATCACCGTCGACGCCGCCGCCGTACCTCGGTCGCCGCCGGACAGCAGCGCGTGCACGATGCTCGGGTGTTGCGGGCGCAGTGTCCCTGATGACGCGGTCATGGCTGGTCCTCGACATAGCGCACGATCGTCGCGACCGTGGTCAGCCGGACGGCGACGTCTTCCGGAATGCTCACGGAGAACTCCTGTTCGAGCTGAATGGTCAGTTCGATGGCGGTCGGCGAATCGAGTCCGTAGTCGATCAGCGGCGCCGCCGGATCCAGATCGGTCGCGGGCACCCACAGCACCTCGCCGACGATCGCGCGGACCCGCGCCTCCAGGTCCGCCGAGCCGATGTCGTCACGTGCACTCATCCGAGCAACTTCCCTTCCGTCACGCAGGCGCGCACCGATTCCTCGAGGTCGACGTCGTCGGCGGTGTCGATGCGGTGAAACGCCACTTCCGGGAACGCGGTCGCGAGGGTCTCGCGCACCCGCTCGTATCCCGAGCGCAGGGTGGTCAGCCGCTCGGCGGTCTCATGGGCCTCGACGGGCCCGTGTGCCGACCGCCGCGCACAGCGGGCCGCGGCCTGGCCGGGCGGTGCGTCGAGCCACAGCACCGCGTCCGGCAGCGTGGTGCGGAACCGTTCGCCGAAGCCGGATACCGCGCCGGCGATGTCGCGACCGACCAATTCCGCGATCTCCGACAGCAGCAGCCACGGGTCCGGCGAGCTGCCCAGCCGTTCGGCCTGGGCGTGCTGCCACGCGAGGATGTCGGCGAACGTGCCCGGTCGATGCCGTTCGAGCACCGCCGCGATCTCGTCCTGTCGCGCGCGGCAGTGCCCGTCGGTGCCCGCCAGCGCCACGTACAGCGGACCGTAGACGAGCAGTTCGATCAGCGGATGCCGTTCGCACACCAGCACATCCGGTTCCCAGGTGCGCAGGAAGTGCTGTTCCACCGGCCCGAACAGGGTCATCTGCAGGTACATCGCGGTGGCCTTCATCGCGACGTCGCCGATCTCGTCACAGCCGACGCTGAAGGCCCGCAGCTGCCGGGACAGATCGGCGAGCGGAACGTCGCGGGTGTCGTGGAAATCGGGGCAGGTCATCGACGCGAACCCACCGGCGTCGGTCCGCACCGCCAGCGCGCGGAGCGCGGCCAGCACCGAGGACTTGCCCGCGCCGTCGATGCCGACCAGGGCCACCCGGCGGGTGTACGAGCCGCTCATCGGTCGTCCTCGCGCAATTGGGTCAGCACCGCGCTGGTGATCTCGGCCTGCGCCGCCGTGCCGTCGAGCCGGATCCAGCCCAACTCGTCCGACAGCGCGTCGAGCGCCTCGTGGCTGCGCTGCTGGAAGGCCAGGAACGACTCCTCGTCGCCGTAGCCGCTCTCGTAGTCGCTGCGCAACCGTTTGCGGCTCAGCGCGTCCTGCGGCCGCACCGCGAGGTAGAAGGTGCGATCGGGTTCCGGGAACCCCGCCGCCAGGCTGCGCAGGACGGCCGGGTCGCCGCCGTGGGCGACTTCGGTGGCGTAGTACTTGTACCAATACGCGTTCGCGAGCACGATGTCCGCGCCACGCTCGGCGGCCAGGTCCAGTGCCAGCTGCATGGCGTGGAACAGGAAGTGCGCGCGGCTGAGCGGGGTGAGCATCTGGAGGTAGCCGTAGATCTCCGCGGGACTCCCCCACGGGAGTTTCGAGGAGACCTTCGGGTCGAGGAAGGCGTCCCAGATCGTCACCGCCGCGACACTGTGGCCCTGCGCCTCGAATTCCGCGGCGATCCTCGCCACCTGGGTGGTCTTGCCCGAGCCGTCACCGCCCGCGAGACAGATCAGGCGTTTACGTGCGGTCAGTGTCGTGTCCTTTCCGGAGCCGCGCGTCACGCGAGGTAATGCGACAGGATCTGCCACCTCCGTGGCGGTTTCGGGGAGAGCGGGGGGCGGCGGTGAGTCTTCCTCCGGTCGCGCGCGAGCGGCGACGTCCGCTCGCCGGTGATCCGCGGACGGTTCGCCGCTCACGGGGGCCGTGACGGAGTCCGCGTCCAGGATCCGCACCACTCCCGCGCTGCCGTCGATTCGGATCCGCTGACCCGATCGCACGACACTCGTCGCGCCCGCAACGTTCAGTACGGCGGGGATGCCGTACTCGCGTCCGATCACGGCGGCGTGCGACAGCATGCCCCCCACCTCGGTCACCACACCCGCCACCAAGCCCAGCGCGGGAGTCCAACCCGGGTCGGTGAATCTCGTGACGAGGATGTCGCCGTCGCGCAATTGGTCGAGGTCGGTGAGCGCGGTGATCACCCGCGCCGTCCCCTCGGCGACACCGGGACTGCATCCGAGGCCGGACAGGTCGCCGTCGGCGACGGCGCGCACCGCGGCCACGGTCACCCCGCCACCGAGTTCGTGCGGCGGTGTGAGATCGCGATAGGCCGCGTACATCGCACGTCGGTAGGCGATCACGGGCGCGAGGTCCGCCGCGTCCGCGCGGCCCGCGACCAAGTCGGTGAGCTCGTGGATGGTCAGCTGGAACGCGTCGTCGGCGTGCTCGAGCGCGCCGGCGGCGGTCAAGCGCGTGCCGGCCTCCACCACGTAGGCGCGCACGACGGCGTAGCACTGCGACGAGAATTCCCGCATCCGTTCCCTGGCCACGAGGTAGCGGCGCATCCGCTCGATCTGCTTGTCCAGCGCCTTGGCGTAGCGCACCCGTGTCGTCGGACGGGCCCGAACCCGGGCTCGGACCGCCGCCGACTCGGACTCGTAGCGCTTGCGCTGCTCCACCAGCGTGGCCGCCGGGTCGGCAGGCGCGGTGCCGTGTTCGAGCATCACCGCGATCATCGATCGCACCCGCTGCGGGTCCTCCGACCAGCGCGGGCAGGTGAGGTCGAGTTCGGCGTCGGCGTGGAAGCCCTGCTCGGCGAGGAAGGCCGCGAGCGCCACCTCCCACTCCGGGCTGTCCATGCCGAATTCTTGTGCGACACGGTGTAATTCGACGATTCCGCGTTGCAGCGCCATGTGGCTGATCTCGGCGAGACCACCCATCAGGTCGATGGCGGAGCTGGCCGCGCCGGTGGCCGCGTCGACCTTGTCCAGCAGCTGTTTGAAGTCGGTCTGCACGCTCGAGTTGTGATAGATCGTCGTGAAGTAGGTGCGCTCGGTCGTCGCGTGCAAGGTGAGCAGGCAGTCGGCGAGGTCGGCGGCGAAGGTCGCCTGGTCGGTCCGGGGCAGCGCGCGCACCCGCTCGCGCCACGCCGCGTACTTGGCGGGCCAGCTCGCGGCGAACGCGTCGACGGCGGCGAGCTGTTCGCGATAGCTGCGCTGCACCGCCAGCGCGACGGGCAGCGCGCGGGCGATGGTCAGCGGCGTGTTCGGCGTGCGGATCGGCCCCTCGGGGCCGTACTCGTTGAGGACGCCCAGGTCGTCGTCGAAGTGCTGTTCGTCGAAGCCGGGTATGCGCTGGAAGCACTGCTTCACCGCGCTCACGTTCCAGTAGGCCCGGCCGTAGTACATCGCCATCCAGTCCGGCTCTTCGCCCGCCGCGGCCAGGCCCAGCCCCTCGAAGAACCGCTGCATCGAGTACTGGAAGGCGTTGTCGTACAGCGAGAACATCATGGGTGTGCACACCCGGGCCGAGACGCCGCCGTCGCGCAGGTCCGCATCGGAGAACTGGTCGATGTCGGTGCGCCAGCTGATCGCGGTGACCGCACGCGACTGCAGCAGCCACAGTGCGCCGTCGCCATCGATCGCCCATTCGATGTCCTGCGGCCGATGCCTGCGGGCCTGCACCGCGAGCAATAGCGCCGCCAGCGCTTCGGTGTCGGCGCCGTCGAGCCGGACATCCTCGTCGCCCGCCTCGCGCGCGACCACGCCGCCGTCGGACAGCCGCAGTGTGTAGCGAGTGGGGGTGACCTGCCCGGAGACCAATCGCTCGCCCACGCCGTGACAGGCCTCCAGCACCGCGTGCTCCTCGATGCCGGTGAGCACATCGATGCTGAAACCGACCCCGGCGCAACGTGCCTCGACCATGCGCTGCACCAGGACGGCCACCGTCGCCTCGGCATCGGCCATGCCGCGGCGGGACAGATACGCCCGCACCCGCTCGTTGCGTACCGAGGCGCGGCACCGTTCGATGTGCGTCCGCAGCGCGTCCGCGTCCGCGACGTCCAGATAGGACTCGTACTGGCCCGCGAAACTGGCGTCGTCGAGATCCTCGAGGACGCCACTGGAGCGCACGGCCACCGGGAACCCGCCGATGGCCCGCACCCAGCCGGACAGATCGTCGTCGCCGACGCCGTCGAGGTCCAGATCAGCGGGCACGACGAAACCGGCTGGGACGGCGAATCCGTCGGTCAGCAACTCGTGCAGAGCGGCGGCCTTGCCGCCGGCCCGAGCGGGGGCGAAGTCGGCCGCGCCCAGGAACATCGGGGCGGACGCGGTAGTCGGAGTGATCACGGTGGTGGCTCCTGTCGGCAGCAGAACCGGGCGCAGGTCGTGACGAGCGGCCAGACTTCGTGCCGCGCGGACACCGGCCACGGTGAGCGCGCCGTAGGACGGGCTCGCGGTGCGCGGCTCGAAGCCGAGCAGCAGCGTCTCGGCCATGCACGCGTAGACGATTCCGGCGGGCAACCCGGTTTCGGGTAGGGACGGGGTCTGGCCGAGCGGCAGCGCCATGCGGCCGCCGTCGACCAGGGTGAGATGCGGATGCTCGGCGACCGCCGGGTCCACGTCGCCAGGTACGGCCAGATCGCAGACGAGCACCGGGTGGTGCGCGGCGAGATGTCGCGCGGTGATCAGCGGCTGCGCCGAGTTGGTGGCGGTCACGACCACCCGGCAGTCACGCAGTGCGGCCAGGTCCTCGCTCACGACCACCTCGCCGGGCAGTCCGGCGGCCACCCGGCGCAAGCGCGTCCCCGCGCCCGGCCTGCCCACCAGGACCAGCGAATCGGCCAGCGGAGCGAGCAGTTCGGCCATGACCGCGCCGATATTGCCGAGTGCGCCGAGGATGCCGACCCGCCGCTGCCCCGACGGCAGCGCGGCCAGTTCGGCGCTGAGCACCTCGTAGGCGCAGGCCGCGGTGAGCGAATTGCCGGAGGTGACCGTAACGGTGTCCTCCGTCACCTCGCGTGCGGCATCGGTGACGATCGAGGTGTAGCCGCCGAGCCCGATCACCGTGGCTCCGGCCGCGATCGCCTGCTCTACCGCGTGCCACACCAGTTCGCGCACGTAGGTCCGCTCGCCCGCACGCTGATGCGCCACGATCTGTTCGGCGGTCAGCGGCAGCGCGAACACCATCATCTCGGCCTCGGCGCCGGTGGGCGAGGAGATCGTCCGCCTGGTCAGTTCGAAGGGATCGGCGACGGGGCGCAGACGTTCGAGCAAGGCGGCGAATTCCGAGTCGCTCCAACATTCCAGCTCGGGGGCGAGCCTGCGCAGGTCGACCGTCTCGGGCAGGTTCGCCAGGAACGCCACCTTGGTCGGCGCGTGCGGGTCGCGCGCCGGCGGCATATCGGCGCGCCGTGGCAACGGAGCCCGCTCCGTCACCGTGGGCTTCGTGGTGACGGGAGCGGCCAAGTGCGCCAGCAGCACGTCGTATCGCCCACGGTGCAACAGTGCCGCGACGTCGTCCAGCGCCGCCGCCAGCCGCGCCATGTCGCCTTGGGTGACGAACGCCGAGGGCTGGACGCGCAGGGTGGTCGGTGCCGAGAGGGTGGGCAGCACGCGGATCGCGTGCCGGTGCAGGAGGTATCCGGCGACCACGTAGCCGAACATGTCGGGCGCGCAGACCTCGCGCAGCAGCGCCGATTCCGGCTCCGGCGCCCGCAGCTGCACGCCCTGCAGGAGCCCGCGCCCACGCACCGCCACGATCTCTCGCGGCCAGCGGCGGGCCACTTCGTCCAGCTGCGACCGCAATCGCGCTCCCGCATCGCTGATCCGGAGTTGGTTGTCGCGCAACAGGTCCAGCGCCGCGTCCGCGACCGTCGCCGACAGCTCGTCGTCGGCGAAGGTGGAGGTGTGGTAGCGACCGAAGTCGGACACGGCATGCGCGCGGTCCACCAGCAGCGCGGCGATCTTCACCAGTCCGCCGCCGAGCGATTTCGACATCAGGTAATAGTCAGCGCGCACACCCGAGGGAGCCGACGCCAGGAACGTGCCGGTTCGGCCCATGCCGCACTGGATCTCGTCGAAGACCAGCGCCGCGGTGTGCCGATCCGCGAGTTCCCGCAAGGCGCGCAGGGTGTCGGCGGGAACCTCCCGCACACCGCCTTCGCCTTGGACGGGCTCGGCGAACACCGCCGCGACGGGCGACAGCCGCCGCCACGTCCGCACGGGCGCGCCGTCGGCGCCGAAGCCGATGACACCCACGGTGCACAGCTCGTCGGCGAACGCGTCCGCCACCTCGTCCGGCGCCCAGGTGTCGAGCCGCCACCGCGGCGGGCCTGGCACCACCAGGTCGGCCGGGGTATCGGCCTGTTCGGTCAGCGCGAAGGCGCCGGCGCTCTTTCCGTGGAACGCGCCCGCGAGCGAGACGAACACCGGTCCGCGCTCACGCAGCCGCGCGATCCGGCCCAGCGATTCGGTGAGTACGACCGCGGCGGTCCGCGGCTCGGCGTCCCCGGCGGGCGCGGATGGGCGCACATCGTGCAGGCGGTCGCGGCGCAGCCGGCGCAGCGTCCGCCGTAGCTCGGCGTCCAGTTCGCTCAGGGCGCGCGCGTGCGCGACCGCGGCGTGCCGGATCGCCGCCTCGACCGCGTCGGCTCCGGTGGAACCCAATGTCACCACGTACTCCCGGCCGGTAGACGCACCGACCGACTCGGACAGCCGCCGCGCCAACCGCGCGGCGCCGGGCCGGACACTGCCCTGCGCCACGAATGGCACCTGCTGGTTCAATGTCGCGGTCGCGGCACGTACCAGCGCCGGATGGTTGTGACCGAACAGTGCCGCGCCGAAACCGCCGACGAGATCCAGCACCCGGGTCCCGTCCGCGCGGACGAGATGGTCGCCTTCCGCGGCGGTGTACATCACGTCCAGGTGGCAGGCTCGCAGCAATCCGGCCAGGCCGGGTCGGTTGTAGTCGGCGAAATCGCCGAACGAGTCGGATCCGGTGCGCGGCAATTGTTCCTGCCACCCCGCGCCCGTGGTCACGCGCACGCCTCGGCCCGGGTGTGCCGCGTACGAGTCGTCTTCGCCGCAACGCACGCGATCACATCGCGCGCGGTATGCAGCATGGCCGCCTCCTCGTCGGAGATCGCGATGCCGAACTCCCGCTCCAGCTCGATCACCAACTCCACCGACCGAACCGAGTCCAAGCCATAATCCAGCAACGGCGTGTCCGGTGCTATTTCGACCACGTGCAGACCACGCGAGAACATCGTGAGAACTCGTTCGGTCAGGGCATCGAATTCATTCATTCAGCGCCTCCTTCATCGCGCGCCAGACCTTTCCACCGGCGCGGAACATCTGTGCCGATCGACGGCCCTCGGGCCGTTCGAAACCGGATATACACAGTTCATCGCAGGTTTTCGCACCCGCAGATTCCGCGCTCACTTGCCCTCCGATATCCGCGAACGGGACTGTCGATTCTCGCCGCTCGTCTTACCCGTGCGGCGTGCCACGACACCGTCCCGCGTTCTCACAATCTGTACACCCGCACTATGCGGGCTGCAATCCGAAACCCGTTGCAGAAAAGCGTGTTTCGCCGGAAGGCAATTTTTCAGACAACTTCCTCGACTATGTTTCCGGAAACAAAGCCACGCACCACGGGAACCAGGCCGGGAAACGCACTGTCCCAGACGATTTGACAGCAGGGCGAGCGCAGTGGATTTACGTCACCTGTCACCGCTCGACACAATAAAGTGCCCGCTTTTGGAAACTGTGCAGTTCATGTGGCATTCATCCACTGGACAAGCGGTAATAAATACCAACCCATCGGTATTTAACACGCGAACTCCCCTTACCGCATCGCGGCCGGAACATGCAGTCACGTAACGACGTTTTTACGCTGCCCGCCAACGCGTTTCACCCATCTGGAGACCAGCTAACTCCTGGACCGCCACCGGCGTGTGACGCCTCTCATTACCAGCGGGTAGTATGCGTAAATGCTGTGACCGACCACAATCGGCTCACGCGCCCTCTAGGGCGGTTCATACCGAGGGCAGTCCCGGTGGGCTGCCGTCGTGTCGGATGTCGCGATTAATCTGCCGGGCATGGTCAACCCCGATACGGCACTGCGCCGCCTTCTGCGCGAAACAGGAAAACTGCTACAGCCGTACGGGTTCCATGGCGTCGAGCCCACCTGGACACGAGTCGGGGCGCGCGGCGTCGCGTCCGTCGGCCGTACCCGCGTGACCCGCACATGGACCGACGGACAACAGGTCCTCGGCTTCGGGCTGACCTTGAAGGCCACCCCCACCCCGTGGTGGGAGTACTGCAACTGGCGCAACACACGACTGGGCCTGCCCCATGTACCGCTGGAATCGGCCACCGGCCCCGACCTGATCGACACTCGCTCGCTGTCCGATGAACTGACCACGCCGTGGATCCTGCGGCTCGACCCAGCCCAACCGGGCCAGCAGGCGTTGCAATCCGACATCGACGCCATCCGCGGCCAACTTCCCCGCCGCGTGCACGCCTATGCCCGCAGAGCGCTACGGCTGCTGGAAGCCGATCACTACCTCGACGAGTTGTCGTCCCAACCCGATCCGGGCATCCGGACCTGGGAGGCGATCATCGTCCTCCTCGCCGACCGCGGACCAGGACCGCGCCTCGATGAGGCCATACGCCGCTTCCAACAGTGCACCACGGGACCGGACGCCTCGGCCTACGCGGACGAAGTCGTCACTTACGCACGCACCCGAACAGCGGTCGGCGAAATCATCTGCGAGCGCTGAGTATGCGGATCGCGCCGGTGATCCGGCGATAATCGCGCCGACCAGGCTGTGGCCTATCTTCGGCTCCCGCCGGCGCATGCGCACGACCGCGACGATGGGCGGACATCGACGGACCGGCCGGACGAGATCGTGACACCGGCAGTGGGCCCGAACGGTCAGGAAGCCCGAGCACGCCGGGGCAGGTGGCTCGACCCGCGGGCCGCCCGGGCATTGCCACTTCGACAACGGCATCTGGTCGCCGAGGTGTGAGCCGAGCCGTCAGCGGTATCCCGGCGCCGAGCCGATCGACAACGGACATCGTTTGTGAAAGGAGGACCGAATCATGCGCGGAGTCGTCATGCACGCCCCCGGTGACGTGCGCGTCGAGCAGCGGGAGGACCCGAGGATCGTGGAGCCCACCGACGCGGTCATCCGCATCGCCGCGACCTGTATCTGCGGGTCGGACCTGTGGCCCTACCGCGGCATCGAGAAGCTGAGGGGACCCACCCCGATGGGCCACGAATACATCGGCGTGGTCACGGAGATCGGGCCGGAAGTGAGCACCCTGAAAGTCGGCGACTTCGTCGTCGGTTCCTTCTTCGCTTCCGACAACACCTGCGAGATCTGCCGCGCCGGCTATCAGAGCCGCTGCGTGCGCAACGTACCGATCGGCATGATCGGCACCCAGGCCGAGCAAGCCCGGATCCCGCTGGCCGACGGCACCCTCGTCGTGGTCCCCGCCACCCCCACGCCCGAGCAGATCCCGCACCTGCTCGCGGCGTCCGACGTGCTCGGCACCGGGTGGTTCGCCGCCGTGGCCGCCGAGGCGGGTCCCGGCAAGACCGTCGCGGTCGTCGGGGACGGCGCGGTCGGGTTGCTGGCCGTGCTGGCCGCCGGGCAGCTGGGCGCGGACCGCGTCATCGTCATGAGCCGCCACGCCGACCGCCAGGCTTTGGCCCGCAAGTTCGGCGCCACCGATATCGTCGCCGAACGCGGCGACGCCGGTGTGGCCCGGATCAAGGAACTCACCGGCGGCCTGGGCGCGCACTCGGTCGTCGAAGCCGTCGGGACCCAGGAATCGATGGAACAGGCCATCCGGTCGACGCGCCCCGGCGGACACGTCGGTTATGTCGGGGTGAGCCACGATGTCGCGCTCGACGGCATGGAACTGTTCTTCTCCGGTGTGCACCTGCACGGCGGACCCGCGCCTGTGCGCCGCTTCCTGCCCGAATTGATCGACCTCATCCTCCGCGGCGACATCCATCCCGGCGAGGTCTTCGACCGCACCCTGCCCCTCGACGAAGCCGCCGAAGGCTACCGCGCGATGGACCAGCGCCGCGCCACAAAGGTCCTACTCACCCTCTGACACCTCGGGCCGCGCGCGATGCTTGCTCGGGATCGACGCCACCGCGCTGGTGGTGTGCGGAGAGGATGCGCTTCCTCGGTGCAGGCCGTACGGCGACCCGAAGCTCTCGAATGGATTCCGATACCGCACCGCGCGTGAAGACGACATCGGTGGGTAGGCCACGGACGTGACCGAACCCGGAAACAAGAAGGCACCCGAACTGGGCGACCAGACCGATACCTCCCACCCCGACGACCTGGACCTCGAAACCTACGAAACCCCGCGGGACGAAGACCGCAACGAGGAGGCGGGCGCGGTGGAGCCGCCCGACTGAGCACCGTTTCGCCCATGGTGGCAGGGGAATTCATGCTCCATGGGTATTACCGTCGCCGTCACCGGACCGACCGGCGAGATCGGTATCTCCGCTGTCACCACACTCGAACGCGACCCGGCGGTGGGCCGGATCCTCGGCATGGCCCGCCGCCCCTTCGACCCCGCCGCGCACGGCTGGACGAAGACCGAGTACCGGCGCGGCGACATCCTCGACCGGGCCGCCGTGGACGCCTTGGTCGCCGACGCCGAGGTGGTGATCCACCTGGCATTCGTGATCATGGGCTCGCGGCAGGACAGCGCACGCGTCAATCTCGAGGGCACTCGCAACGTCTTCGAGGCGACGGTGGCCGCCGAACGAGCCCGCCGCCTCGTCTACACCTCCTCGGTCGCCGCCTACGGCTACCACCTGGACAATCCTTCGCCCCTCACCGAGGACGTGCCGCCCGAGGGCTCGACCGAGCACTACTACTCCCAGCAGAAGGCCGCCTGCGAGTCCGCGCTCACCGAGATCACGGCGGGCTCCGACCTCGAGGTGTTCGTGCTGCGGCCGTGCATCGTGGCGGGTCCGAAGGCACCGGCCCTGCACGACCTGCCGTGGGCGAAACTTCCCGGCCCGCTGCGCGCTCTGGCCCGCGCGAATCCGCTGTTCAAGCCGATCGTTCCCGACCCTGGACACCCACTGCAACTCGTCCACCACGACGACGTGGCCACCGCCATCGCACTGGCCGCCACCGCGGACGCCCCGCCCGGCGCGTACAACATCGCGGGCGACGGCACCCTCAGCCTGTCCGACGTGGTGACCGCGCTGGGCGGCAGACCGGTGCGCGTCCCCGCCTTCGCCGCCACGGCGACCTCGACGGCCCTCACCTATCTCCCCTTCGTGCCCGCCACCCTCGAGTGGTTGCACATCGTGCGCACCCCCGTCGTCATGGACACCAACCGCGCGAAGCAGCATCTCGGCTGGAAACCGGCGTACACATCGGCCGAAACCCTCGCGGCGCTCGCCGCCGCCCGCTGACCCGGACGCAATCCGCCTGCCGCGGATCGACACTCAGTAGCAGGACCGGCTACCGCAGTGGATCAGTTCCACACGGCGGGCCCGGATGGCGACGCGGTTGCGCGACCGCCTGACGCTGCATGACTTTCGAGCACCGATGCTGCTGGACGACGGGTTGCGGCGGACGGGCTGCGGCGGACGAGTCGAGCGGAGCCATGCGGCGCCGTAGTGGGCGCCTCCGTCGCCATGCGTCCGGCCTCCATAAGTGGTCCGAATACGCCTCGGCGACTCAGGATTCGGTCATATGCAGATCCCGCCGCCGCTGTTGCCGACTCGTATGGGTACGCACGGCGTCGAGGTATTCGGCGATGGCCTCCCGGTTGCGGGTGAGGCAGTCGATGCGCCGGGACATGCGGGTCAGTTCGTCCTCGAGCAGGGTGAGCATTTCCGGCGTCGCCTCGTCGAACATGATGGAGCAAGGCTGGTCGAGGCAGGGCAGGATCTGTTTGATGATGCGGGTGGGCAGGCCGGCGTCGAGCAGTCCCCGGATCTGGCGAACGCGGTCCACCAGACCCTCGTCGTAGGTGCGATAACCGTTGCCACAGCGCTGCGCGGCGATCAAGCCCTGCTCTTCGTAGTAGCGCAGCAGTCGCCGAGACGTGCCGGTTCGCTCGGACAGTTCTCCGATACGCATATGTGTTCCACCTCATACCGACCCGGGTTGACCATCACATAGATGTGATGGTTCGAGCATAGGGCTCATGAAGATAGGCATCACCACCTTCGTCACCGACGAAGGGATCAGCGGTCCGAAACTTGGTGTGGCACTGGAGGAGCGGGGGTTCGAGTCGTTGTTCTTGGCCGAGCACTCCCATATCCCCGCGAGCCGCAGGTCCCCCGCCCCGGGCGGCGGCGAACTGCCGCGGCCGTACTTCCGCGCGGTGGATCCGTTCGTCGCGCTCGCCGCCGTCGCGGCCGTCACCGAGCGGCTGATCCTCGGAACCGGCGTGACCCTGCTGATCCAGCGCGACGTCATCCACACCGCCAAGGAGGTCGCGACGCTCGACCTGATCTCCGGCGGACGCTTCGTCTTCGGCGTCGGCACGGGCTGGAATCGCGAGGAGATGGCCGATCACGGCACCGATCCACGCACCCGCGGCGCACTGCTGGACGAGCAACTCGCCGCCATCCGGGCGATCTGGACCGACGAACTCGCCGAATTCCACGGACGGTTCCTGGATTTCGAGCCGATGTACGCCTGGCCGAAACCCGTGCAGCAGCCGCATCCGCCGATCTTCCTCGGCGGCGCGGAAGCGGCGGCCGAACGCGCGATCCGCCACGGTGTCGGCTGGATTCCCGCCGCCGTGACCGATCCCGCTGAAATCCCCGCTCAGCTTTCCCGGCTGCACGGGCACGACCTGCCGGTCACGGTCGCATTCGTGGCGACGGATCCCGCGCTGATCGAGGGCTATGCCGAGGCCGGAGTGCAGCGGTTGCTCTTCGGCCTGCCGACCCTTCCGGAATCGGAAACACTGCACGCCCTCGACGAGATCGCGAAGGCGGCCGACCGGTACCTGGTTTGATCCCGCCACGCTCGCCTTGCCTTGACATCGGCGGCAAGGTCTACCGTTGCGACGCCGGTGTGGTGCGGGGATCGCGAGTACGGCGATGCGGGATCACACCGGCTCCGCTCTCCATCCGAGATGCTCCTCGCTGGATTCGCGCCGACGCGCATACGAAGGGATGTCTGTGAAATTCGCGATCAGCTACAGCACGCCGTTCAACGGGACCGACCCCGATCGGCTCATCAGGTTTGCCCAGCATGCCGAGGAATGTGGTTTCGAGGCCCTGTACGTGCAGGATCACATCGCGTTGTACCCCGGCGCGTCCTACGGCGCTGGAGAACTGCCCGCGACACTGCCCTACTTCGATCCGCTCGACTGTCTGGGTTTCGTCGCCGCGGCCACGCGACGACTGCTGCTCGGCACCGGTGTCCTGTTGCTGCCGTATCGCCACCCCGTGGTGCTCGCCAAGCGCCTGGCCACCATCGATGTCTTGTCCAAGGGCCGCATGCGGCTGCTCACCGTCGGAATCGGGGCCCTGCCCGGCGAGGCGCAGGCGGTGGGGGTGGACTTCCACACCCGCGGCCGCCGCGTCGACGAGGCGATCGACGTGCTGCGCCTGCTGTGGTCGGGCGGTCCCGACGGCGTCGGCTATCACGGCGAGTTCTTCGACTTCGACGCTCTCTGCAGTTACCCGAAGCCGCTCGAGGCGGCCGGACTTCCGATCCACGTGGGCGGATCGAGCCGGGCTGCCGCCCGCCGCGCCGGACTGCGCGGCAACGGCTACTTCGCGGGCGGAATGCTGGAGGAGGCCGAGCGCGATCTGCAGATCGAGGTGGCGCGCAAGGCGGCCGCGGAAGCGGGCCGTGACCCGGCCGCCTTGGAGTACACCCGCTGGGGCTCGGCCGATCTGTCGGCCGAGCAGGTCGGGCAACTCGAGGAACACGGCGTGACCCGGATCGTGGTCAACCTGACCACGGCGAGCGCCGAAGAACAGCACGACAAGATGTCGGAATTCGCCGAACGGTTCGGTCTGGCACCGAAGTAGCAGGCGGCAGCCGATCCGCGAACGCTCACACCTGCCGGAAAATCCACTTCTCCCGGTCGCTTTCCCGGTTGATCAACAGTTGCGGTCGATTGTTCACGATCACCCCGATGACGAATTCGTCGTCGCTGGTCGCGATCGGAGAAATCTCCGGGAAATCCGGCAGGTCCCAGCCGTAATGCTCCTCGCTGCACACCAGGTGCCCATTCGCACGGATCGCCGCGAGGTGGCCGCCCGTTTTCTTGTTGACGATGTCGAAATCGCCCTCTTCGGGATTGGCCGGACAGGTCCACAGCTGCGCGTCGTCGTCGGCGGCACGCTGGCGCATGGTCACGCTGTCCGCGGTGCCGTCGACCGCGAGTGCTTGGCCCGTCTCGTAGTTGATGATCTGGTAAGTCGTGGCAGTCTTTTCGGCCATGGTCTCGTCCTCACTGTGTGAGCGCACCGCTACCGGGCTCGACACCGCCCGTGACGCTGCGCTGATCTCGTAGTCGTCGTCCAAGGCGAATCGCCGACAGCAAGTACAGCAGAAACGGCTCCACATCGGAGCGGATTCCCGCAGCTGTATCCAGATCGCCGTCTCCGCTCCTCGATGCGGGAGTAATTCATCCGAAAGAGGTGAGGGAACGCACGGCCGCGAATTCATATGCTGCACCGGGCGAACGAGGTTCGCGCCATCGATTGCTGTCGAGCGCACGACCTGAAGGGAGACGACCGATGACCGATACCGGCATGGGAGCCAAGCGGAAGATCGTGTCTTTGTCCGCACCGACCGAGCGGCCGCCCGCCCAGAAGAGTTCGCCCGGCTGGTACAAGCTGTACAACGACACGGACATGTACGTTTCGGTCTACCGGCAGGAATGGGACCAGCCCAGATCGCTGTTCATTCTCGCCCCCGGACAGACCAGCTCCGAGTACGAGGCGGGGCACGAGATCTACATCCTGTGGATCACCGATGTCGGCACCGAGTCGACCCCGATCACCTGGGACAGTTCCGGCGGTTTCAGCTGCGAGTACGTGCTGAGCGGGTACACGCAGGCGAATCAGGTGAACAACGTGAGCTCCTTCCAATAGGCGGGGCGATGAAGGCGCTGCAGTCTCGACCCGTCCTGGCCGCCGCTCGCCTACCAGCAGCCGCACGAAGGGAAGACCAGCGGGCGCGCGGTGATCCTCCCCAACGGATGAGCCGCCGGTAGCGCTCGGACGCCGATTTGGCCGAAAGTATGGATTTTCTGACCTCAGGTGTTTGGCATCGGTCTTTGTCCAGGTCATAGCGTTGTCGTCATGAGCACACCTTCGATCGTCATCATCGGCACCGGTTTCGGGGGGCTCGGCATGGCGATGGAACTCCAGCGTGCGGGCCTGCACGATTTCCAGATCCTGGAGCGGGCCGAGGACGTCGGCGGTGTCTGGCGGGAGAACACCTATCCGGGCGCGGGCTGCGACATCCCCTCGCCGCTGTATTCCTACTCATACGCGCCGCGCACCGACTGGCCGAAGCGGTTCTCCCGGCAGCCGGACATCCTCGCCTACCTGCGCGGGATCGCTCGCGAGCACGATCTGCTGCCCAAGATCCGCTTCCGCGCCGAGGTCACCGAGGCCGAGTTCGACGACGCGACCGGACGGTGGACCGTGCGCACCGCCGACGGCGCCGAGCTGACCTGCGATGTGCTGATCTCCGCGGTCGGGCAGCTCTCGCGGCCCGCGCTGCCGAACATCCCCGGTGTGGAGACCTTCCGCGGCACGGCCTTCCACTCCGCCGAGTGGGATCACGAAGCCGACCTGACCGGCAAGCGGGTGGCGGTCATCGGCACCGGCGCGAGCGCGGTCCAGTTCGTGCCCGCGATCGCGCCCTCGGTGGCGCAGTTGACGCTGTTCCAGCGTTCGGCCGCGTGGATCATGCCGAAACCGGACGTCGAGTACAAAGCCTGGCATCATCGCGCCTTCCGGCTGCTGCCGATCACCCGCCTGACCGAGCGGTTCGCGTTCTGGCTGTTCTGCGAGTTCCTCGCGCTGGGCATCGTCGACGTGCCGGTCATCCGCAAGCTGGTGACGCGGATCGGCCTGCGGCAGCTGAAGCGCCAGGTGGCGGACCCGGACCTGCGGGCCGCGCTGACCCCCGACTATCCGGCCGGCTGCAAGCGAGCGCTGTTCTCGAACGACTACCTTCCCGCGCTCACCCGCTCCAACGTGACGGTGGAGACCACCGCGATCGCCGAGATCACCCCGGAGGGCGTGCGCACCGCCGACGGCGCGCTGCACGAGGTGGACGCGGTGGTCTACGGCACGGGCTTCAAGGGCACCGAATTCCTTTGGCCGATGCGGATCTCCGGCCGGGGCGGGCGCAAGCTGGCCGACGAGTGGTCGCAGGGGGCCCGAGCCTACCGAGGCATAACGGTTCCCGGTTACCCGAACCTGTTCCTCGTCTACGGCCCCAACACCAACCTCGGCGTCGGTTCGATCGTCTACATGATCGAATCCCAGGCCCGCTATATCCGCCAGGCCGTCCAGCGTCTCGCCGAGCGGCCCGGCCACGTGCTCGAAGTGCGCCCCGATGTCGAGGCCCGGTTCGATCGCAGGCTGCAACAGCGGCTCGACCGCACACCGTGGAACTTCTGCTCGAGCTGGTATCGCAACGCGGCCGGGCGAATCACCAACAACTGGCCGGGCACCGTCACCAGCTATCGGTGGCATACGCGCAAGTTCGACTTCGCGGACTACGACCCGAGGCGCGTCTCCTGACGCGACCTCCTCTGCGGCAACAACTTTCGACGAGTGGTGGAGATCAGATGACGTTCGACTACGACGTGGTGGTCGTCGGTTCCGGGTTCGGCGGCAGTGTGACCGCGCTGCGGCTCACCGAGAAGGGCTACCGGGTCGGCGTGCTCGAGGCGGGACGGCGTTTCGCCGACGACGAGTTCGCCACGACCTCCTGGGACGCGAAGAAGTACCTGTGGGCCCCGGCCCTTGGTTGCTTCGGCATCCAGCGGCTGACGCTGCTGAAGGACACCTTCATCATGGCGGGCGCGGGCGTCGGCGGCGGCTCGCTGGTGTACGCGAACACCCTCTACGAACCGCCGGACAAGTTCTACCGCGACCGCCAGTGGGCCCACATCACCGACTGGAAGGACGAACTCGCTCCGCACTACGACCAGGCCAAGCGGATGCTGGGCGTGACGACCAACCCGGCGACCACGCCGTCGGACCGTGTGCTGGCCGAGATCGCCGAGGAGATGGGCGTCGGCTCGACCTACCGCAGCACCCCCGTCGGCGTCCTGTTCGGCGGCAACGGCGCGCGGCCCGGTCAGGATGTGCCCGACCCGTTCTTCGGCGGCGCGGGCCCCGCCCGCAACACCTGCACGCACTGCGGAGAGTGCATGACCGGCTGCCGCCACAACGCCAAGAACACCCTGGTCAAGAACTATCTCTACCTCGCGGAGCTGGCCGGTGCGACAGTCCATCCGCTCACCACGGTGACCGATGTGCGTCCGCTGCCCGGCGGCGGCTACGAGATCTCCACCGTCCGCACCGGACGCTGGGTCCGCAGGGCGCGCCGCAGGTTCACCGCCGAGCAGGTCGTCTTCGCCGCGGCCGCGCTTGGCACCCAGAGACTGCTGCACCGGCTCCGCGACCGCGGTTCTCTGCCGGACATCTCCCCGCGTCTGGGCGAACTCTCCCGCACCAACTCCGAGGAGTTGCTCTCGATACGCAGCCGCCGCAAGGACTCCGACTTCACCAAAGGGGTGGCGATCACCTCCTCGATCCACCCGGACGAAGACACCCACATCGAGCCGGTGCGCTACGGCAAGGGCAGCAACGCCATCGGCCTCATCGGCACCGCCATGATCGACCCCGATGGGCGGACATCGAAGCTGCGCCTGTGGGCGCGAACCATGCGCAAGCTCGGACGCGACGCCTTCCACATCCAGAATCCGCGCGGCTGGTCGGAGCAGATGATCGGGCTGCTGGTGATGCAGTCGGTCGACAACTCCATCACCACCTACACCGAACGCGGTCTGTTCGGTCGCAAGATGACCACCAGACAAGGTGTGGGCGAACCGAATCCGACCTGGCTTCCGGCGGGGCACGAGGTGGCCCACCGGGTCGCCGACAAGATCGACGGCATCCCGGGCGCCGGTTGGAGCGCTCTGTTCGACATCCCGATGACCGGGCATTTCATCGGCGGCTGCGTCATCGGCGACTCCTCGGACGCCGGGGTGGTCGATCCCTACCACCGGATGCACGGGTACCGGGGACTGCATGTCATCGACGGTTCGACCATCTCGGCCAATCTCGGGGTGAACCCTTCGCTCACGATCACCGCGCAGGCCGAGCGCGCCACCGCCCTCTGGCCGAACAAGGGCGAGCCGGATCCGCGTCCCGAGCCGGGCGCGCCCTACCGGCGCATCGCCCCCGTGCCGCCGCGCAACCCCGTGGTCCCGGCCGACGCTCCGGCCGCGCTCCGGTTACCGATCATCGAGATCAAGGGGCCGTCCGGCCGGTCCGAGCCGACGGCGGACACACGCGGCTGACCGACGGCCGTATCGGCGGGCTCTGCGAACCGCATCCCGCATTCGGGCCGTCGGACGCCGACGAGCGCGACAACAGGTGGTCGGCCCGGCCGTGATCGGACTCAGACCGGAACGCCGCCATAGGTGCGCCGGTATCGCGCTTGGAGGAACGACAGTATCCCGAACGCCATCAGCCCGAGGGCCACAGCGATGAGCAGCCAAGGGCCCAAGGCGCTGTCGGCGAAATCATGCAGAACGGCGTCGACCCCTTTGGCGTTCGCCGGTTCGTAGTTCGCGGCCGCCACCACCGCGGCGAGTCCGATGCCGATGACGATGACGCCCCGCGCCAGATAGCCGATCCGGCCCAGCCATATCACGGCCTCCCGCGAAGCGCGGGTCATCCAGCCCATTCGCAGATCGTCGAGGAAGCCCAGCCGAATCCCGCGCAGGGTTATCAGGACGCCCCCGGCCAGGATGGCCAAGCCAAGGAGCAAGACGACCACTTGGCCGCCGTTCCAGCCGAGTATCCGGGCGGTCACATCGCGTGCGAATGCGTCACTCGGCTGCGGTGTCCGGCCGTCCACGACGAACCTGAGAACGACGAAGGACGCTATGGCATAGAGGATTCCGAGGCCCAAGGCGCGCAGCCGGGGCCCATTCGAACTCGTCGCGGGCGCGGCGGCGGCCTGCGCCAGCCGCCAGGCGGCCAGAGCCGCGAATCCGAAACCCAGAATCCACAGCAGCAGATAGCCCAGCGGCTTACCGGCGAGCGCCGCCAGCGCACCGCCCGCGGTCGGCTCGTGCTGCGCGGTGCCGACGGCCAGCATGAAGGCGAGAATGCCGATGACGATGTAGGCGATCCCGCGTGCGATGAAGCCGAAGCGCGCGGCCCCACGCAATCCGCCGGATCTCGCATACCTGCCCGTCCCCCGACGCTCGCGCCGCCGCCACCGGTCGCCATACCGGTTGCGCCATCCGCTTCCGTACCCGGTCCGCCATCGGCTGCGCCGCATTCCGCCGGTGCGGCGCCATCGGTATCTGTCAGCATTTCGGAACAAACTCATGGTTCTCACCTCTCCATGGACCGTATTGCCCACTTCGGGTGGAATAACCGCTACGGTCACGGTCACCGTAGGAGACCCGGAAAACCCTGCTCACGAACACTGGCTGTCGCGGACGCAGGCGAGCAGGAGCTGAGTGATGTCGGCCCGCGGGGGCGTCGTGGAGCGCGGCTGGGTGGCCAACGGGATCTGCGCGAAGTCAGCGGCGTGCGCGGCGCCGAGCTGGGTGGCGGAGCGGAAACCGTAACGCTGCCAGGCGATCGACTGGATCTTCGGATCCTGGAGCGCCGTGATCAACCGATGCGCGGGAGCGGTGAGGGCGAGGATCGGATTGCTGTTGAAGATCGTCGGGTCCGGATACAGCAGCCTGGCGTTCGCCAGCAGCGCCTCGGTGGCGGGGTCGTTGTCGCGGTAGCCGACCAGCTGTTGCAGGATCTGGTTCTCGTATCCGGCGTACAACGAGGCCGCTCCTTGGATGAGCCATTCCCGGAAACCGCCGTCGGAACTGTCGGACTGCAGACCCTGCGCGTCGTAGAGGCCGCGCACGGCGGGCAGTCCCGACCTGGCCTCGCTGACCGTCGGCGGCTGGAACACGTCGCCCGAGGCGATGACCGTCAGTTCCAGTTGCAGCAGCGTGAATCCGGAGTTCGAGGACTTCGGATCCGTGCTGGCGATCCGGATGGGACCGGCGAGGTCGGGCGCGCCGAGCGCGGTCCACTTCTGCTTGGGCAAGACGAAGTCGAGCAGCAAGCGCTTGAAATCGACGATGTAGTAGGTGTTGTCGCGCCGCGCGACGATGCCCGCGCGAACCAGCGCGTCGGTCGCGGCCGCGCCCGCGTAGATCACTTCCGGCGTCTCGAGCACCGATTCGGCGCGGTAGTCCGGGAAGGTGGCGGTGTCGTGCGATGTCTCGAAGACGCTGCGCGCACTCGCCGAAGACGGCCACAGGCAGTCGATCTTCTGATTGCGCAGCTGCTCGGTGGGTATCTGCGCCAGGTCATAGGAACCGCGTTTTTCGAAGCGCACCTCGAGTCCGTACCGGTCGCGCAGGACGGCACGGACTTCGCCGTCGGCCATGAGCGACGATTTCTCCGATCCGCCCGAGCAGGTGAGCTGCTGGACTGCGGCCGGAGTGTCGTTCGAGTCGCGGATCACCACGACGCCAACGGCAATGGCGATCACGGCGACCACGATCGCGATGAGGACGGGGAGGCGGGATCTGTTCATCGCTCCTCACTCGGGGGAAGCTGCGAAGGATTCATGAGTTCCAGGTGGGCCAGGTCCCGGAAGAAGGACGCCAGATCGGCCTCGCCGATTTGTTCGGCGCTGTGCGCGGCGAAAGCCTCGAAACCGGCGAGTGTGCGCCGGCTGCGGATCAGCAGCGCCTCGGCATCACGATAGGCCGACCTGTGGTCCTGGATCTCGACGTACCGCCGCAGCGCCGATTCCACACTGACCAGGTAGTCCAGCAGCTTGCGCGAGGTCATGGAAAGGCTTGCCGGATCGACGGTCTCGGAAATTCGCGAGCTTCTCCGGATTGTCGCCGTGCGGCAGGAATCCCAGCGGAGCGTCCGAGATCGCGAGTGCGCCCTTGGGGTAGATGGCGTACAGCGGTTCCTTACCCGCCCGCACCAGTTGCTGGTTGCGCTCGATCACCAGATCCTCGTAGGTGAACATGGTCTTGCACTGCTGCGGTGTGGCCAGGCATTCGTCCATGAGCAGCCCGGTGGACGGCGGCGTCTTCCCGAAAGCCCGTGTCAGACGCGTTATCCCGGCACGAACCTGCTCCGAATCGAGTTGCGGCCGGGTCAGCGGCACGCCGGGATCGTTGCCTGCGAAGTAGTTGAGGAAGCCCAGCAGCACGGTCGCGCCGGAATTGGACTGGGTCGGATTCGTCATCCACGTCGTGGTCTTCTTCGCCTCGACCGCCGCCAAGATCTCCTCGACGCCCACCTCCCGCCCGGTGAATCCCAGCGCGTCCAACTCGCTACGCGGACCGGCGAATACCAGTGGCGTGCTGAACATGGGTTGCACTTGCCGCAGGCGGTGTGCGGTGTCACCCAATTGCTGGAAAAGGCTGCTGGCGAACCAGAATCCGTCGTAGGGCGCGTCGCCGGACTCCAGCAGCCGAGCTTGATCCACCGATCCCAAGCGGGTCATGGTGCAGGTCAGCTTCTGGTCCCGGCACCACGGCTGCACGACCTGCTCGAATACCGCGTCGTGCTCGGAGCCCGCCACGATGTTCAGCACCCTCGCATCGGCGTTGTACGCACGGACAGGTCCGGACTTGCGATCCTCCCCGCAACCCGAGAGCAGACCACAGAGCGTGAAAATTATTACGGCAAGCACTGATGTGCGGCGATACGGCAATTCGCCACCTTCCCCTCGATGACGCGATCGTAAACGCAGCCGACGGCGGAAACGGTGAACTACCAGTAACGTCCAGGGGAATCCTCGTCCATGCCGCGATCGCGGATCCCGAGAACCGCACCCTTCAGGGTGCATCGGCACGTCGCCTGCTCGATCCCGGCGCGGGTTCCTCGGGTGGAGCCGAGTTCGCCCGCGCAGCCGCAGCGGCGTGCGGCTCGAGCGAGGCGCGCAGGCGAGCGTGGCACATGTCCTGATCGACGGGCAGGCGGCTGCCCAGGTGTCCCTCCCGCGAGCGAGCGTGTCCGGCCGTGCGGGCAGCCCATCGCACCCGCGGCGACCGGCGCTCAGCGCGTCCGGGCGAATTCTGACGAATAGACCAGAACCGCCGTTTACTTTCAGCTATCGTCGGTGGCAGAGCAACCGCTCTGCGGGACGCCAGTGATGCCGGCACGGCCGTGGATCCGGACGTCCCGCGCAGGCCCGGGCAGTCGGACACCGACCGCTCTGTTCCACCGAGGAGCCGCATGTACCCCGGCGCACACGTCGACCGATTCCCAGACAAACCGGCTGTTGTCGTCGCCGAGAGCGGTGAAGCGCTGACCTACCGGGAGCTCGAGGAGAACTCGGTTCGACTGGCCCGGCACCTGTACGACGCGGGGCTGCGCAAGGGCGATCACGTCGCGCTGCTGTCCGGCAACGACCCGAAGATCTACGAGGTGTACTGGGCGGCATTGCGAACCGGGCTTTACATCACCGCGGTCAACCGGCATCTGTCGCCCAGCGAGATCAGCTATATCGTCAACGACTGCGGAGCCAGGGCGCTGATCGTATCGGCCGGTCTCGCCGACGCCGCCGAGCAGATCGTCCCGGAGACTCCCGCGGTCGAGATCCGCCTCGCCTTCGGTGGCCAGGTGCCGGGATACAAGTCCTACGAGGACGCCCGGGTGGCAGCGTCTCCCGATCCCTTGCCGGACCAGCCGCGCGGTGCGGACATGCTCTATTCCTCGGGCACCACCGGACGGCCCAAGGGCATCAAACAACCCTTGCCCGACCGGCAGGTCGGTGACGCGCCCGGCGACACCTACACCGCGATCTTCGGCCCGCTCTACGGATTCGACACCGAGACCGTCTATCTCTCCCCTGCCCCGCTCTATCACGCGGCGCCGCTGCGCTTCGGCGGCGTGGTCCACGCGCTCGGCGGAACGCTGGTGATCATGGAGAAGTTCGACGCCGAACAGGCGTTGGCGGCCATCGAGCGCTACCGCGTGACCCACAGCCAGTGGGTGCCGACCATGTTCGTCCGGATGCTGAAGCTCGACGAGGCGGTCCGCGCCCGCTACGACGTGTCCAGCCTGCGGGTCGCCGTGCACGCGGCCGCCCCCTGCCCCGTCGACGTGAAGCGGGCGATGATCGACTGGTGGGGCCCGATCCTGTACGAGTACTACGCCTCTACCGAGGCCAACGGCGCCACCTTCATCGACAGCGAGCAGTGGTTGCGCAAGCCCGGCTCGGTCGGCACGGCCGGTCTCGGCAGCATCCGGGTGTGCGGCGACGACGGCGCTGAGCTGCCCACCGGCGCGATCGGCACCGTCTACTTCGAACGCGATGAGGCCCCCTTCGCCTATCACAACGACCCCGCTAAGACCGCCGAAGCGGTCCACCCGGACCACCCGACCTGGACCACCACCGGCGACATCGGCTACGTCGACGAGGAGGGCTACCTGTTCCTCACCGACCGCAAGGCTTTCATGATCATCTCCGGCGGCGTGAACATCTACCCGCAGGAGGTCGAGGACGCCCTCGCCCTGCACCCGAAGGTGCTCGACGTGGCGGTGATCGGCGTGCCCGACCAGGAGATGGGCGAATCGGTCAAGGCCGTAGTCCAACCGGCCCCCGGCGCCGAGGCCGGCCCCGCCTTGGCCACGGAGCTGCGCGATTATCTGCGCGACCGCATCGCCCACTACAAGGTGCCGCGCAGTTTCGACTTCGCCGACGATCTGCCCAGGACCCCCACCGGGAAGCTGGTCAAGGGCGAACTCCGCCAGCGATACCTGTGAGGTTTCCGGCCGCTACGCGACGTCGGCTAGGTCGGCGGCCTCGCCAGCGCGCGTCATCAGGCGCGCGACGGCCTCCGCTACCAGCCCGGGCTGCTCCAGGATCACCGAGTGTCCGGCGCTCTCGACGATCACGAAGTCCGAGTACTCGACGGCGGCGGCCATCGCGACGGAATGCGACGGGGGCGTCATCAAGTCGGCGCCACCGCACAGCACCAGCGTCGGAATCCGGGACAGAAGCCCGAGAGCCTCGGTCCGGTCGTAGACCATGAGGTCGCTCAAGAAGCTCGCCATCGTGACGATCGGCGTCTCGTTGCGCATCGCGTTGGCGAGGGCGAGCACCCGCGGGCTCACCTTGCGATCACCGAATTCCGCGGTACGGACGAGCGGGGCGAACAGCTGACAGGCCAGCAGCTTCGCATGGTGCATCGCCCCCGGCGCGAGTCGAACGGCCGCCTGGAACGCGGAGACGACCGGGCTGCGCAGCAGACGGCCGAACCCGGCGTTGGTGAGACCGCCTGAGGCAGTCGCGAGAAGGGCGACTCCGACGACGCGGGTGCCGATCTCGTGCGGATTCTGACCGACGTAGGTCAGCGCGGTCATACCACCCATCGAGTGGCCGACGAGGACGACCGGCCCGGTCGGTGCGACGACATCGAGAACTTCGCGCAGGTCCCGGCCGAGCTGGTCGATGTTGTAGGTCCGCCGGGGCGCGGCGGCCGACTCGCCGTGGCCGCGGTGGTCATAGCAGACGATCCGAGCGCCTGCGTAGCGGCGCAGCAGCTCGTCGCGGACATAGGTCCAGGACTCGCTGCGCAGGCAATGTCCGTGCAGCAGGACGACGGTGAGGTCCGCGTCTCTCGGGCCGTATTCGCGAACCGCGAGCGCCGCGCCGTCCTCGGTCCACACCGTGGCACGCCGTTCCTCCGTGGCGGCGATTGTGCTGAGAGTCGACATGGGCTGCTCCGGTTCACTGGCGGTACTCGTCCTACTTTCCGCCGTATGCGCCGCCGCCATCAGGCCCCCGAGTGCTGGGCTCCGATCCCCAAGGGGTATGCCGATCACCACCAAGGTGGGACTGTTCGCCGGGGTGTTGTTCGGCCACCGGCGAAGGACGGGGCGAAGCCGCGAATATGCGGCTAACGCACCGGATCGACCCCGAGCACACCCAGGGCGAAATCCCCGTATTGCGCGGCCACTTCCTCCGGCGTCGCCGGGCCCGACTCGCGAAACCACTGGGGGATGGCGGTACACATGGTGGCTATGGCACGACCTGCCGCCCGAACCTGGGAATTGGCGATGCGGCCCTCGGCATGAGCCGCGGCGATCGCGTCGTCCAGGATGGCTTGGATATCGCGACGGGAGCGGGCGATGCGCGCACGTTCCCCCGGAGCAAGGCTGCGCATCTCGCTGGCGCCGATGAAACCGAGGTCGCGGCGGTGGGTGTGGAACAGGGCCAGTGCTTCGACGATCAGGCGCACCCGGTGGATGCTGTCGCGGCCTTCGGCGCGGGCGGCGCGCACTCGCCAGTGCAGTTCATCCATGGTCAGATCGAGGATGCGGACCAGCAGGTCGTGCTTGTCGCGATAACGGTGGTAGAGGCCGGGAACGCTGGTACCCGCCCGCCGGGCGATGGCGCGCACGGTCGTGCCGTGGTAGCCGATCTCTACGAACGACGCGAGGGCGGCGGCCAGCACCGGGTCGACGTCCAGCGGGGCGAACTCGCGCCAGTCACCCTGCGCATCCAGCTCGGAATCGGCCCGATCGGAGCTCGGGCGCGCCGCGGGAGAGGCGCCGCCGAGCAAATGAGCGACCGGCACACCCAGCACATCGGACAAGCGAGTGAGCCGGGCGATCGATATTCCGGTCTTTCCCGTCTCTACGGCGCTGAGCGTCGCCGGACTCACCTCGAGACGGCGGGCAACTTCGCGCAGCGACAGGCCCGCGGCGCGGCGCGCGTGCCGGATCGCCTCGTGCGGCGCCACAGTCTCGTTTCGCATGTTGTTCAGGATAACTGAACATCAAACATCCACCACCCGCGCCCGACACCCCCTGAATCGCGTTCTTTGACACCGCCGGTGCCCAGTGGAACAGTGTTCAGACAGAGCGATCGTTCGGTCCGTGGACGAGGCGCTGGATGTCGAGGAGGAATGCGCGATGCCGATCGAACTGACCTATTCCGACGAAGTTCGGGCGCTGATCGACCGCACCCGGGCGTTCGTGCGGGAGACGGTGCTGCCGATCGAAGACGAGCACCTCGGCGACATCACCGCCGCGGGCGGCGACGGACTGCGCGTCACGCTGAACAAGCTCGCGCGCGAGGCCCGGGTCTTCGCGCCGCACGCGCCCGTCGAGTACGGCGGCCACGGCCTGTCGATGTCGGATCGCGCGCCGGTGTTCGAGGAGGCGGGCTACTCGCTGTTCGGCCCGACGGCGCTCAACATCGCGGCGCCGGACGAGGGCAACGTCCACATGCTCGCCCACATCGCCGACGCGGAGCAGAAGTCGCGTTACCTGGAACCGCTCGCCCGCGGCGAGGTGCGCTCGGCCTTCGCGATGACCGAGCCGGCGCCCGGAGCCGGTTCCGACCCGGCGGCGCTGGCCACCAGGGCCGTCCCCGTCGACGGCGGCTGGCGGATCAACGGCCACAAGCACTTCATCACCGGCGCCGACGGGGCCGGCTTCTTCATCGTGATGGCCCGCACGTCCGGCGAACCGGGACAGCGGGGCGGGGCGACGATGTTCCTGGCGCCCGCCGACACCCCGGGCCTGCGCGTGGGCAGGCATATCACCACGCTGGACCGCGCCATGATCGGCGGACACTGCGAAGTCTTCTTCGAGGACATGTTCGTCCCCGACGAAGCGGTGCTCGGCGCTGTCGACCGCGGCTTCGAATACGCCCAGGTGCGACTGGGTCCGGCTCGCATGACGCACGTGATGCGCTGGCTGGGAGCGGCGCGCAGAGGCCACGACATCGCCGTCGAGCGTGTCGCCCAGCGTGAAGGCTTCGGTTCCCGGATCGGCGATCTGGGCATGGCGCAGAAGATGATCGCCGACAACGAGATCGACATCGCCGCCACCCGCGCGCTGCTGGTGCGCGCCTGCTGGGAACTCGACAACGGAGAGCACGCGGGCAACGCCACCTCGATCGCGAAGACCTTCGCCGCCGAGGCGATCTTCCGCATCGTCGACCGCAGCATTCAGTTGTGCGGCGGGCTCGGTGTTTCCGACGACCTCCCGCTGGCGCGCCTCTCCCGCGAAGTACGGCCCTTCCGCATCTACGACGGGCCTTCGGAAGTGCACCGCTGGGCCATCGCCAAGCGTGCGGTCAGCGCGGCCCGCCGGGCGGTGGCCGACGGGTCTTCGCGTTGATCTACTGCGCGGATCTACGCCGGACAGGCCGTTCGTCCCCGACGAGCGGCATTTCCGGCTCGCCGGACGGAATCGGTTCCGAGCGCTCGATCGGCCGCGCGTGCGATCCAGCGAGCGAGTATCCGCGTAACATGCGGACTTCGTGACTCCGCCGAGGCATCCGAGGGCGGCAGTTCGCCGGTGAAAGGGTCCGCCGCCCTGATCCGATCGAGTCCCCGGGATGATCGAAGGAGAGCCGTATGCCAGCGCAAGACCGCCGATACCTCGTCCTCCTGATTCCGGGTGACCTCGGCGACGACACCGTCCTCACGGCAATCCGTTCGGAGTTCTTCGACTGGCTGCGGAGATCCGGTGCGGAAGTCGTCGAGGACGGCGGCGCCAACCGATTGGTCATCACATCGTCGCCGGAGACAGCCGAGCGACTCACGAGGCTCGAGTACGTGCTCACCGTCGAGCCGTACGCCTAGGCGCCGGCTCGCCGGGCTGCCGCGCATCCCGATTATCGGTAGTACGAGCCCGCCCGCGATGCCCACAGGTTTGCCGCCGACCCCGCACCGGCCGCGACCGCGCTACCGACGGTCTCATCGGCTGCCGCATTCGGGCGCGGCACCGTATCCTCGGATGAATCGATCTGCACGACAACCGTATTCGAGGCAGACATGTCGCGGTCCGAGGCATCGGCGGTGGCGGCCGGAGCCTACGCGTGGTTCCGGACGGCGGTCCGGCGAATCGATCCCGAATTGTGGGAGTCGTGGTGGCAGTGGCTGGATCGGAAATTCGGCGACGACACGACGATTCTGTGGACCGAGCCGTGGCCTCACGACTACTGGGTCGCCCACGGGGTGCAACACGCCATCGAGGGGGTACCGCTCCCGCTCGCCTACCAGACCTGGTCCCACCGCGGCGCGCTCGACGACTGGCCGCTTTTCGGGGCGACGGAATGGGACCTGTTTCCACCCGGTGTGAGCCGGTCGACCAGCTCGGCCGCGCTCGATGACGTCCTCGCGCAGGCGGGTCCGCTCGAATACGATCGCGAATACAGTCTTGCCCAGCTGATTTCGTTGTCGGATGAGCTACAGCGAACGAGTACGGAGGAAACGTCACAAGCCCGCCTGCAATCGCAGTTCATCCGCGCGTGGCTCAGCTCTATCGTCGGAAACACCTTTTCGAGCATGTTCCGGGCGCCCTCCACGGATGCGGATCTGCTGTATCACGTGACGATCCGCCGGGTCGACCAAGCGATGGGTGCTTTCGAGCAGACACACCACCTGCGAATGGATCTCGCCGAAGCGATCGAGACCTTCTACTGCGCGACGTGGCCCGACGGGCTGCCGATCAAGGTACCCACGCAACAAGGACAATCACTCGAGTGGCGAGACCACTGGTTCTGGTTGACGCGGGAGCTGGAACCGGAGCGGCTGCGGGAAGCCGTCGGCATCGTCGCGAGGTTGCTGGTCTGTCCGCCGATCATGGACGCCATCGGCTATCTGATCAGCAGGGATCGCCCGGTCAGCGCGCTGGGATTGTGCGTCCTGCGCCGCTGTGCCCTGGGACTGCGGACTCTGGCCTGGCTAGAAGCCGCCGCTACTCATCGGTGGCGGGATGTCCGGCTCGCCGACGTGGCGACCTTCGCGTTCGCCGCCATCGCCCCGTGGTGGCCACGGCCTTCCCTGGCGCTCAGCCATCGGTCCGGCGACACGAAGCCGCAACTGATGAAACTCGGTCTGTGGCGCGCCCCCGACGTGGCCATCGACGCGATGACCGTCCCCACCGGCGAGTCCAACACGGGCATGGTGTGGCGTCTGTTCGCCGCCACACCGGCGATCGCCAGGGTGCGGTCCGAGACCTACACCGCCAGCCTGTGGTGTCGACGCGAGGTCGAGTTGACCCAGTACCTGCTGGACCACTCCGATTTTCTTCGCGGACGTATCGTGGCGGACGTCTCTGTGCAGCAGACAATCTCGGTCGACCGAGCGATGTCGTCGCGCAATCTGCTACCGGATCGTTCCGAACAGAACCAGCCGTTGTTTCCCCCGTCCACTCTCGTCTTGGACGTACCGAGCTACCCGCCGTTGATCATCGGTGTACTCGCCGCGGTGTGCACATTGCGGCTGCTGCGCACCCACTACGGCGACACCGGAGTGGCCAATCGGATCGCCGACGAACTGGTCGCGGGCCGCCCCGTCGACCTACCGCCGCCGACCAACCATCCGCAGGGCTGGGATATCCACTACGCCGCCTTCGCAGTGCTCGGCCGATACAGCCGACGACACAAATCGCCGGTGCGGCTGTCACGGCGCTACCCGAAGGCCGAGGCCGCGTTGGATATGACGGAAATCGCCGAACAGGTTCCCGATCTGACGCAGGCACAGGCGGGAGGCGTCGACATACTGGCCGCTCTCGAATGGAATCGCGAGATCCGCCGGTGGTTCTCCGAGCACTGGGGCTCCCGCCGCACCGTGATCGATTGCAGGCGGTTCGATGTCAGCGGATGGAGCGATGACCCCCGCCATGCCGTCAAACGCGGCATGCTGCAATTACGTTCCGAGGCATTGACTTTCGTCATGCAAGTGGCCGGCCAGTCGGTGGACTCCTGGCCCGGGCTCGGGTACAACGATCCGCCGATTCTTACCGTCCACCTGCCCGACCAGCACAGTTGGATCGATGCTTCGTTCGCGCTGCCGACCTGGGTGGACGTCTACGCCTCGCTGCGCACGCTTCGTTTGGACCGCGCTCTGGTCGACGCGATGCGCAGCGCACTCGATGACCAGTTCACTCCCTTGGCGAAGCTACCGCGGTCCAGGAAGCCCGCTGACGTGTTCGCCGCGCGGGGCGGCCCGGGCACCCCGCATCCCGATCGGCCCGTGACGGTCATCGTTCACCGCGACTGAGCGAAGCGGGCCCATGACGCCGGCCCGCCGCCGCCAGCTCTGCTGACGGCGGCGGATACCTCCGATGGACGAACCCGAGCGTGATTACCGCCCGTGCTGATGCGCGGACTGGCGGGCCTCGTCGACGTCGGCTTCGGCTCGCGCCTTCTCGGCCGCGGCTTCCTTCCCGGCCGCCTCGCGCTGCGATTCCGCCTTGTCCTGCTGCGCGCGACCTTCGTCCTTCAGGTCCTGATGACCGGTGACGGTACCGGCCGCTTCCTTCACCTTGCCCTTGGCGTCTTCGACGACGCCCTCGACGCCCTCGCGAGCACCGCTTCCATGTTCAGCCACAACAACCTCCTGGAATATCGGAACAAGCTGACATCTGGCGCATACCCGGGAGACGGGCCTCGAATCCGGAGCGACGAAGTTCGGTTCGCGCGTCACGCTCTCCCGCAGGCAGGACGGGTCAGGGCAGCGGGGTGCTCGCGCTCGGTCCTTGTCGATACCGCTCGTTGTACTCCGGAATCGGCAACGGGATCGCCATCAGCGGGACCGTGCTGGGCTCCGACGCGGGCGTGATGGCCTGGCTCAACGCGATGATGCCCGACCTCGCGCGCGACACCTGGACCACGCTGCGCGATCGTTTCATCGACTTCGACGGGCGGGATGCGCGCCTGCGCGGCAGCACACGCGCCCGCGTCGACCTCGGCAACTACAACGTGGTCGACGGTGACGGGATGACGAAAATCTTTGTCGCCACCGCCGCCGCCGAGATGGGCGAATCCGACCTCGCCCACGCGCTCGTCCGCTCTATGCACGACCGGTACCGGGTCGACGAACGCAACGGCGCCCGGCGCTTCGCGGGAGTCTCGACGGTGACCAACGCCCACCACACGCTCACCCGATTCAACCGGCCCGACGGCCTGCGCGATCTCATTCGCGGAACGGTGCCGCCCGAGTGGCGGACCGGACCGATTCTCGGCATCGCGCCTCATACGGATGTCCTGGTCGCCAAGGCGGTGACCGACGGCAGCGCCCTCGAACTGGCGCTACGGCCCGGCCACGGGTCCAGACGGGTGCGGCTGGGGCTGCGACGGCTGATCTCCCGCCGCACCTACCGCGTCACCGGCGCGATCGCGCCGGCCGTGTCGCCGACGAGTCCGGCGAGGGCACCATCGAAGTCGACCTCGAGATCGCGCTCAACGCGGATCGCCGATAGAAAGATCCGATCGCACGCTCGATCCAGCAGTTCCCGGCTGGCACGGGCGCCCCAGCGCGTGCCAACGTGGGCGCGCGGCCCGGCCGGATGCCCACGCGATCGCCTCCGCTGCAAGCGCTTTCGACAACAGCCGCACTGTCACGAGCCCCGACGGTCACGACACCAGAGGACGATGAACCAGCACACGAAGAGCCCGACCGCCGCGGCCCGCGACTACGTGTCCGCCTGCGCGACGCTGACCAGCCTGATCGACCTCGCCGCGCACCCCGCGACGTCGCCGCGCTTGCGGGTGGCGCTCGCCGAGTATTGCCGCCGTCACGGCACAGCCGATCCCGGATTGGCGGCGAGTTTGTCCTTCTGGAAACAGCGCCGTGCCTCCTTGACGCCCGCCGATTACGAGGCGATCCGCGCCGTCCTCTCCCGCGACGGCGCGATCCTCTACGCGTTCCACGACTGATCATCGCCGCAAGGAAGTGGGGTTCCTCCCCACTGCCCAGGTTCAATTCGCGTTTCGGTCACGTACACGCTTCTTCGGCCCCTTCTGGCACGGCGATGCCATCCGGTCAAACGGCCCGCGTTCGACTGCCCCTCGCCGACACGGTGCCGGTCGATCAGCGACCGCTTATCGCTGCGTGTCGACGCCGCCGATGCCCGACAGCGTCAGCTCGACGGGTTCGCGCGGCTGACCAGGACGGAATACGCAGCGAGTACAGGTGTAGATCGTGGGCATGCACTCGTTGCAGTGCACGCACGCCGACCGCGTCGACGCATCCGACTGGATGCGTCGCAACAGATTCGGTTCCCGCAGCAGCGCACGGCCCATGGCGACGAACTCGAAGCCCTCTGCCCGCGCGAGCCGCATGGTGTCGAGATTCGTGATGCCACCCAGCAGGATCAGCGGCATCGACAATTCCCTGCGGAAGTGCCGTGCGCGCTCGAGCAGATACGCCTCCCGGTACGGATACTCCTTCAGGAATGCCTTGCCGACCATACGGAATCCCCATCGCGCGGGCACCGGGAGAACGTCGCCGAACGATTTCCGCGGGGCGTCACCGTGGAACAGCAGCATCGGGTTGAGCAGCGAGCTGCCCGCCGTCAGTTCCAGCGCGTCCAGGCTGCCGTCGGCTTCCAGCCACGCGGCGACCTGGATCGCCTCGGGCACGGTGAGCCCGCCCCGCACTCCGTCTTCCATGTTCAGCTTCGCGGTCACCGCGAGCCTGCCGCCCACGGCTTCCCTTACCGCAGCGGCGATCTCACGCGCCAGCCGCGCCCGGTTCGCCAAGCTGCCGCCGTACCGGTCCGCGCGGCGGTTCAGTTTGGGGCTCAGGAACGAGCTGACCAGATAGTTGTGCCCGAAATGGATCTCCACCGCATCGAAACCCGCCTCCTCGGCCAGCTTCGCCGCGCCGGCATGAGCGGCCACGAGCTCGCGGATCCCGTTCTCGTCCGGGCTTCGCATCATCCGCATCGACAGCGGGCTGAACATCCGGCTCGGCGCCAGCGCCGGAACTCCGTTGGAGGCCGCGTTCGCCACCGGTCCGGCATGGCCGATCTGCGCGCTCACCGCGGCACCCGCACCGTGCACGGCTTCGGTGAGCCTCCGCAGCCCCGGCACCGCTTCCGGGCGCAGCCAAATCTGATGCCGGTCGGTCCGGCCGCCGGGAGCGACCGCGCAATAGGCCACGGTCGTCATCCCGACGCCACCGGCGGCGACCTCGCGATGGAACTCGATCAAGTCGTCGGTCACCAGCGCGTCCGGCGTGCGGCCCTCGAAGGTCGCGGCTTTGATCACCCGATTGCGCAGGGTGATCGGCCCGAGCTGGGCGGGTGCGAATACGTCGTTCATTGTTTCTCTCCTGTCGGAGCGGTCAATCCGGCCACCACGAATTCCCGGAGGGTGGCCACCGCCTCCTGCGACATCTCTCGGTGCTCCGCACTGCCGAATCGCATGATGAGGAGGTCGAACGCCAACATCCACCTGCGCCTGCTCTCGCGCTCGCTCACGCCCGGCAACAGGCTCACCCACGCATCGATCCGGAACCACGGCTGCCGCCACTCGGTCACCTGCCTGCCGAGGACGAATTGCGCCAGCAGTCTCAGATGCAACCGCCCCACCGGATCGGCGGCCAACTCGACGAACGGCTCGATCACCGCATCGACCACCTCGGCGATCGACCCGTGCCCACCGGTGACAGTGGCCAACCGGTCCGCCCACACCGGACCCAACCGCTCCTCGAGCAACGCGGCGACCAGGGCGTCCTTCGACCCGAAGTGGTAGTGCACCGCCGCCGGGTTCGCTCCTGCCTGCGCGCAGATACCGCGCACGGACACCTCGTCGTATCGGCCTTCCAGCAGCAGTCGCTCGGCGGCCGTCAGCAGACGATCGCGGGTGGTCGCGGCTTCGGAGACCGGTTTCGGCATGCGCCAAGTCAAGCACGTTTCCATCGTTGATTCAATCATTGATTGAAACTTGTCCACGCAGAAGCCGACGCCGCGCCGAGCCGCGCCCTGGATGCCAGAAGTGTGGACGAAAGCCGATAGAACGCAGGGTTTCACTGCACGTCACCAGGTCGTCACACCCGGCCGCGAGCACGGCGCGAAGGTGTTACGCACGGCGGCCGAGTCGATGAGCTTCGCGTCGACCTCGCACGCGGGCAGACGTGCGTCGGCACGGCGTCGGTCGAGCCAGGTCGCGGCAAGCGGTCCGGCGCTTTTGTCCGCACTTCATTCAGGCCGCTGAGCGGGCCTCGGATCAGCCGTGGCACATGATCGCCTCCGAATACGCCGATACCCGGGAGCAGTGCGAGCTGCACCGCCGCTCGTGTAGCGCAGCGTCTGGTATTCACACCGGCCGCGTCGCGGTCAGCGGACCGGATTCAGCCGCTTCGGCGTCAGCCGGTACGCGTGCCGAATGCACACGGGCGAACACAGGGCGAACTCGGCGACACGCACCGGCCACTCGGCGGTGGGCACGGCGTACGCCTCCGGCAGGCGGTCCGCTGCCTCGGCGTGCCTGTATCCGAGGTACCGGATCCGAGTCCGATCACCGTCTCCGGACCCCACAGCAGTCCGCGAACCAGGCGCCGCGGGCGGTTCCGGTCAGGAATGACCCGCGATGATGACCTCCGGGATACCGGTGCCGAGTGGGACCGGCCTGCACACCGGCGCCGGGCTGCCCGGATCCAGCAGGGTGAGCAGCAACTCCTGCACGAACGGGTCGTACACCATGTGGAAGTGCCCCGTGAGGTCGGCGGGACACAGGTCTTGCAGGGCGATGTTCCGCGCGCCGGGCCCGCGCAGCGCGATGTTCTCGAACGGCTGGATCATCTCGTCGACGTGGCTGCCGACGGTCACGTACCGCACCCCGGGCACCGTGTCGCCACCCGCGTTGAGATCGAGCATGAGCGGCGACCCCTCGGCCTGCTGCACGGCGGCGAGCGAAGTCACCTGAGCGAACGCCTGCAGAGCGCCCGGGATCGCCTCGGCGACCGGCACCAGCCCGTACATCACACCGCCGTAACTGGGCGATGCGAGGCCGACCCATTGCTCGACCTTCGGCGCACCGCCCAGTTTGTTGACGTAGTAACGCGTCACGTTCGCGCCCTGCGAGAACCCGACCAGATCGATCTTGTCCGCGTGGGTCGCCGCGAGCACTCGATCGACGAACGCACCGACCTGGTAGGCGCTGAGCACCAGATCCTCGGTGCCGTAGCTGTGCGCGCCGGGCTTGCCGCCGTAGTTCAGCGCGAACACGCAGAATCCGGCCGCGGTCAGCTGCGGCGCGATCCCCGACCAGTCGGAATAGGCTGTGGAGTCGGTCCCGTGCGCGAGCACCACCGGACGGGGATGCCGGGCGCTGGGCACGCAGCCGAAATCGTTGGTACCGCTGGGGACCGCGTTCGGATGACTCTTCTGATACCACGCGGCGGCCAGGTGGTCCGATTGCGGTGGAGCGGCGTACGTCGGCACGTCGGGCGGGCGGAAGCCGAGCGGCTCGGCCGACGCCACGCCCGGGCCGAGCGCGGCCACACCGGCCACCACGAAGGCCAGCACGGCATCACGCAAGTGTGAAACGCCCCAAGTTCCCGCTCGGATCGACTGTCGCATCTCACAATGATCCCTCTGATCGGCCCGAAATGCGCGCGGTATAGGGGTGTTTCGCGTCCCCTACTTCTCGGGGGTCTCGTCCTCGGCGAGGATGCGGTAAAGGGACTTGCGGGTCTCGGTGAGCAACTCCGCCGCCCGCGCCGCCTGCTGCGGGGTGCCTGCCGCCGCGACCTGTGCCACCGCCCCCATCAGCTGTCCGACGAGTGCGCGCAGGTCCATCGCCTGTGCGCCGACGTCCTGTTGCACGTCCGCCCACGGATCGCCCAGCTCGTCCCGGTGCGCGGCGACGTACTCGGCGCCGGACTCGGTGAGCTTCGCGGTCTTGCGCCCGGCGACCTTCTCGATGAGGACCAGGCCCTCGTCCTCCAGTTGCGCCAGCGCGGGGTAGATCGATCCGGGGCTCGGCCGCCAGATGTCGTTGCTGCGCCCACGGATCTGCTGGATCAGTTCGTAACCGTGCATGGGCTGCTCGGCGAGCAGCAACAACACGGCGGCGCGTACGTCACCACGCCTACCCCGGCCGCCGCGTCCGCGTCCGCGTCCGAAATGCGGGCCGAAGCCGGGACCGAAGCCCGGCCCGAACTCCGGGCCGAAGCCGTGACGTCCGCCCCGGCGAAAGCGCCGCCCGTGCTCGAAGCCCTCGTGACCGGGCACCGGCCCGCGGCCACGCCGGCCGAATTCTCGATGTTCTCGGTGTTCCATGTCAGCCTCCCAAGGCTCTCGTGTTCGAATCATGCTATCGACGATATATCGACAATGCATCGAATGCAAGGCTCGGTTTCGGCATCCGCGCCCAGCCGGAGTCAGCTCACCAGCGAATCGATCCAGCGCGACAGCCGCGCCCCTTCGGCGACCATCAGTCCGGGATCACGAAAAGTGTTGGTGAGCAGGGAAATCCCTTGATAAGCCGCGACATAGGCGATCGCGAGCTCCTTCGCGTCCGCGCGTCCCATCGCGGCGAACTGCCGTTCAGCCCAATCCACCAGCACGCGCATCACCTCGGCGGCCGCGGCATCGAGCCCGTCCCCCCGCTTGTCCAATTCCGAGGACAAAGTGCCGAACGGGCAGCCGTAACGCACGGTCTGCTCACGATCGGCGACCCATCCCGCGATCAGGGCCTTCAGCCGCCCCGAAGGCGTCTCGTGCCGGTCGCTCGCGGCGATCACGGCATCGAGAATGCGCGCGTGCGAGCCGATCGCCGCCTCGATGAGCTGGTCTTTCGTCTTGAAGTAGTAGTAGACGTTGCCGACCGGAACGTCCGCGGCACGCGCGATGTCGGCGATCGTCGTCTTCTCCACGCCCTGCTGATAGAACACCTGCACCGCGGCTTCGACCAGCCGCTCCCGCTTGCCCGATCCAGCCTTCGCCTGTGAGTCAGTCACACAACTAACTGTAGACAGCGCGGCGATGACCGGCTACCGTCTTTTTAGTCAGACAACTAACTAAGGAGTCACAATGATCGTGGTCACCGGAGCTACCGGGAATATCGGCGCGCCCCTCGTGCGGGCGCTGGCGGACGCCGGCGAGGAGGTGACAGCCGTCGCGCGGCATGCGGACCTTTCGCTGCCCGACGGAGTCCGCTCGGTTCGGGCCGATCTGGCTGAGCCGGAAAGCCTCTCCCCCGCTCTCGCGGGAGCCGACACCCTGTTTCTTCTGATCACCGGCGAGCAGTTGGTGGCGGGTCCGGAACCAGAGCAGGTGCTGAAAATCGCCGCCTCGGGAGGCGTGCGGCGCGTGGTCTTCGTGTCCTCGCAGGGCGTTGCCACTCGACCGGACGCGGCGGGATACGCCCGGCTCATCGCCTACGAACAGGCGATCAGGGACTCCGGGTTGGCCTGGACCTTCCTTCGGCCCGCCGGATTCTTCTCCAACACCTACGCGTGGGCGGACGCGGTGCGCACGCAGCGCCTGGTCGCAGCACCGTTCGGCGACGTCGGTCTTCCCTCGATCGATCCGGCCGACATCGCCGCGGTCGCAGCGGCGGCATTGCGCGACGACCGGCACGACGGACAGGTCTACACCCTGACCGGGCCCGAGCTCGCTACCCCGCGCGCCCAGGCCGAAGCACTCGGCGCGGCAGTCGGCGAGCCGCTCCGATTCGTGGAATTGACTCGGGCACAGGCCCGTTCGGCGATGCTCGACTTCATGCCCGAGCCGGTGGCCGACCACACGCTGACCATCCTCGGCGAGCCGACACCCGCCGAGCAGCGGATCAGCCCCGACGTGCCGCGTGTGCTCGGGCGCCCGGCCACGAAATACGCCGACTGGGCCGCTCGCAATCGAGCGGCCTTCGCCTGAAGCTCGGCCGAGCGCTGCGCTGTCGCGAGATGATCGCCGGCTTCGACGTTTCGCCGGCGCGAAACGGCGAGGCGGTCATGCTCACCCGTGCTGGGCGAGAACGAGGGCAGTCCACCTGGGCGGCGCGGGTCCGTTGCGGACGGTTCGCCGCGATAGCCCGAGACAAGCGCGCACGAGATTGATGGGGCGAAGCGAGCGGTACGATCCGTGCCCGGTCCGAGTACGGCGACCTTCTCCCGAGCCAGCCCGGGTGTCCGGAGGCGCTACCGAAGCCCATGCCGACGGGGCAGCGGTGGAGCCACCGACTCCGGTAGCCGTCAGCCGATGTCGACCGGGTCGATTTGCACGCGCAGGGGGGCGTCCGAACGGTGCGTGCTGCGAACCGCCTGAGCCGCGCGCAGGGCACGCGCGAGCGCCGCTCCGGAGCGGCGCTCGACCCGCAGCAGCAGGCGTTCGACTTCGGCGGGCGCATCGCCGGAGGAGAACGGTTTGCGGGCGCCGTCCGGCAGCGGCACTGGTCCGAGGCGGTCGACCGTATCCGGCAGGTCCGCCGCAGAGAGCAGTTCGGCGATCGTGTCGGCGGTGCCGTCGATCGCGGCGAGACGGACGGCAGGCGGGAAGCCGACCTCGGCCCGCGCCGCGACCTCGGCGCGCGCGGCGCCCACCGGATCCCATCGGACCAACGCCTGCACGGTGGGGATGGACGGCTCGGCCACGACGATGACCTGGCCGTGCGCGCGGACCAGCGCCGCGGCGGCCATCCAGCGGCGCAGCGCGTCCTCGGCGGCACGCAGGTCGGCTCGGCCGAGCAGCGCCCAGCCGTCGAGCAACAACGCGACACCGTAGCCGCCAGGAACCACCGACTCGGCGCCGACCGTAGCGACGACCACTTGCGGGCCCGGCTCCACGGTGTCGAGCACGGTGCCGCCGCCGGAAGCACGGATCGGTACGCCGGGAAACGCACGGCCGAGCTCCTCCGCCGTGCGCGCCGCTCCGATCACTACGGCGCGCAGTGCGCGCGACCCGCAGGTGGTGCAACGAAACGCGGTCTCGGTGATCCCGCACCAACGGCAAGCGGGACTCTGCGCGGCCGCGCCGGGGTCGGCGGCCGATCCGCGCGGTCCCCGAGCTTCCGGCAGCGCGAGCGGCCCGCCGCAGTGTCGGCATCGAGCAGGAGTACGGCATTTCCCGCAGGCCAGCGCGGGAATGTACCCACGACGCGGCACCTGTACCAGCACCGGCGCGCCTTCCTTCAGCGCGGCGCGGGCAGCCGCGAAGGCGACACCGGGAATTCGGACAGCACGGGCGACCGGATCGCGTTCCAGCGCGATATCGCTGTCGCCGGGGGCGCTGATGCGCGGCGTGGCCTTGCGCAGCACGGCACGATCGGCGACCAGATCGTGCGCCCAACCCGAATCGACCACCGCTTGGATCTCCGCGGTGCGCGCGAAACCCGCCGCGACGAAGGCCGCACCGGTTTCGTGCGCCCGCAACATCGCCACCTCACGCGCGTGCGGATACGGCGCACGCGGTTCGGCGTAGGTGTCGTCACCGTCGTCCCACAACGCGATCAGCCCGAGGTCCAACGCCGGTGCGAACACGGCGCTGCGCGTGCCCACCACCACTCGCGCCGAACCGCGCAGCACCGCGAGCCACCGCCGGTACCGAGCCGCTGGACCGAGACCGGCGGACAACCCGACTGCCGAGTCCCCCACCAGCCCAACGCATTCCGCGAGGACCCGGTCGAGGTCGCGTTGGTCGGGGACCATGAGGATCGCGCTGCGCCCCTGCCGCGCCACCACGGCGGCGAGCTCAGCCAGCCGTCGTGGCCAGTCCTCACCGGGCAGTGCCTGCCAGGCCGCGCGCGCCCCTTTCCGCTGGCCGAGGGCGGCGACGAACGCCGCCCCGTGGACGTACCGTTCCCAAGGCGCGAGATCTATGGCCGGAAACTCCGAATCGACGAAGGCGGTTCGGTCTTCGGCGTCGCCGCTCGCCTCCCCCGGGCCGCCCGAGTCCCCCGCGCCGGTTTGCCCGAGCTTCGGATGCGCACGTGCGGACGGCTCGGCATCGAGCTTCTCGTCGATCTCCGGCGCGGGCACATATCGGCCGGCGCCAGGGCTATCGCGCTTCGAATCCGGTTCCGCCGCAGCACCACTTTTCGGAGCCGCGCTGCTCACATCGGCCGAGTCAGCTTGCAGGTCAGAGGATTCCGGCGATGCAACGGGCAACTCTCCGGCGGACACGGAACTCGCCACGTCCGACCGCACGGGACCAATTGCGGCGGCGGGGTTTTCGTTCGCGGAATCGGCTCGGGCCGCAGCGGACTTCTTCCCGCCACCGGTTTCGGTGCGGGCGTGGCGCGGTGGTATCGCCAGACGCAGGACATCGGCACGCGTCCCCGCATATCGGGCCGCGACCTTGCCGGCCAGCTCCAGGATTTCGGGAGTCAACACGCGTTCGCCGGAGACGACGCGTTCCAGCTTGACCAGCTTTCCGCCGTGGTCACTGTGCCGCGATCGAGCCAGGAGATAGCCGTCGACCAGCCGACCGGCGAAACGGACCCGCACCCGGACCCCCGGCTGGGCGAGTTCGTCCAGCTCGGGAGGCACCAGGTAGTCGAAGTCGCGGTCGAGATGCGCGGGCGAGAGCAGCGGAAGCACCCTGGCGATCGGCAACTCCACGCCCGCGGGACCCGCGGCCGGACGGTCCGCCTCGGTGGCGGAGGTGTCCGCCGCGGGTTCGTTCACTCGGACCTGATCGAGGTCAGAGTCCGACGGCGGCGCGCAACTTGTCGGCGCGGTCGGTGTGCTCCCACGGCAGGTCCACGTCGGTGCGGCCGAAGTGGCCGTACGCGGCGGTCGGCGCGTAGATCGGACGCAGCAGGTCCAGGTCGCGGATGATGGCGCCGGGACGCAGGTCGAAGACCTCGGTGATAGCGGTGCTGATGCGCGCCGGGTCGATCTTCTCGGTGCCGAAGGTCTCGACGAACAAACCGACCGGAGCCGCCTTGCCGATCGCGTAGGCCACCTGGACCTCGACGCGGTCGGCCAGATCGGCCGCGACGACGTTCTTCGCGACCCAGCGCATGGCGTAGGCGGCGGAGCGGTCCACCTTCGACGGGTCCTTGCCCGAGAAAGCGCCGCCGCCGTGGCGGGCCATGCCGCCGTAGGTGTCGACGATGATCTTGCGGCCGGTCAGGCCCGCGTCGCCCATCGGGCCGCCCAGCACGAACTTGCCGGTGGGGTTGACCAGCAGGCGAATATCCGAGATGTCCAGGCTGGGCAGCTCGAGGTCGGCGAGCACCGCGTCGAGGACCTTCTCGCGGATGTCGGGCGCGAGCAGGTTGTCCAGGTCGATGTCGGCGGCGTGCTGGGTGGAGACGACCACCGTGTCCAAGCGGACCGGGCGATCACCGTCGTACTCGATGGTGACCTGGGTCTTGCCGTCCGGACGCAGGTAGGGCAGCACGCCGGTCTTGCGCACCTCGGTCAAGCGGCGCGACAACCGGTGCGCGAGCGCGATCGGCAGCGGCATCAGCTCGGGGGTGTCCTTGGTGGCGTAACCGAACATCAGGCCCTGATCGCCCGCACCCTGCCGCTCGATCTCGTCGTCGGAGCCGCCGATGCGCGCCTCGTGCGAGGTGTCCACACCCTGCGCGATATCCGGCGACTGCGCGCCGATCGCGATATTCACACCGCAGGAATTTCCGTCGAATCCCTTTGCCGACGAGTCATATCCGATTTCCAGGACCTTTTCCCGGACAATTCGGGGAATATCGGCGTACGCCGACGTGGTGACCTCACCCGCGACGTGGACCTGGCCGGTCGTCACGAGGGTTTCCACCGCGACCCGGCTGCGCGGATCCTCCGCGAGCAACGCGTCGAGAATGGAATCGCTGATGGCATCACAGATTTTGTCCGGATGACCTTCGGTCACGGACTCACTGGTGAAAAGCCGGCTCCCGGACGTGCGCACAGTTCTTCCCTCTCCCTCAACGGGTTACTCGTATCGGCTTGCGACAGTAACGCGATGTCGCGACTGCGCAACCCTTATATCTCAGCCTATTCCAAATCACCGACAGGGCGGACCTCAACGCCGCGGCCATCCCGGACAGCTGAACTCCCGGTGTCGTGCCGGTGCCGAATTGACGACGGCGCCGCGAACGACGGACCGGATGGCAATCCTGGCAGGGACGCGGCCCGGCTCAGCGCAGCAACACGCTCAGCGCGTCGAGCACACGGCTGGCCAGCAACGCCTTGGAGCCGTGATCGAGCGCCTGCTCGGTGCCGTCCGCGCCCAGCAACCAGCCGTCGTTGGTGTCCACCTCGAACGCCTTGCCCTCGCCGACCGCGTTGACCACGAGCAGGTCGCACCCCTTGCGTGCGAGCTTGGCCCGCGCGTGGGTGAGAACATCGCCGTGCTCGTCACCGGTCTCGGCGGCGAAACCGACGATCGCGGTGCCGGGCAACTGCCCGTCGCGGCGCGCCTGCACCAAGCCGGCGAGGATGTCGTCGGTCTTGGTCAGCGGAATGACGTCGGGCTCGCCTGCGCCCTTCTTGATCTTGGCGGCGGCGACGTTGGTCGGCCGGAAATCGGCGACCGCCGCGGCCATGATCACCGCGTCGGCGCCGACGGCGTGCTTGTCGACGGCGGTCTTCAGCTGTTCGGCGGTGGTGATGTGCACCAGGTCGACGGCGGCGGGCGCCGCCATCTCGATCGTGTTGCCCGCGATCAACGTCACGTGGGCGCCGCGCTGGGCCGCGACCCGCGCGAGCGCGTAGCCCTGCTTGCCGGAGCTGCGGTTGCCCAGGAAACGCACCGGATCCAGCGGCTCCCTGGTGCCGCCCGCCGTGATGACGACCCGGCGGCCCGCCAGATCCCGCGGGATCGCGTCGGCACGCTCCATGAGCAGCGACGCGAGGCCGAAGATCTCCTCGGGCTCGGGCAGCCGTCCGGGGCCGGTGTCGGCGCCGGTGAGCCGGCCCGCCGCGGGCTCCATGACGATCGCACCGCGGGCGCGCAAGGTCGCGACGTTGGCGACGGTCGCCGGATGCTCCCACATCTCGGTGTGCATCGCGGGCGCGAACAAGATCGGACATCGGGCCGTCAGCAGCGTGGCGGTGAGCAAGTCGTCGGCGCGGCCGGACGCGGCACGGGCCATCAGGTCGGCGGTCGCCGGGGCGATGACCACGAGGTCCGCCTCCTGGCCCAGCCGAACATGCGGCACCTCGGGCACGTCGGAGAACACGCCGGTGTGCACCGGGTTCCCGGACAGTGCCTCGAAGGTCGCCTTGCCGACGAACTCCAGCGCCGAGGTGGTGGGGATCACCCGGACGTCATGTCCGGTCTCGGTGAATCGCCGGACCAGAGAACACGCCTTGTAGGCGGCGATGCCTCCGGCTACACCGACGACGATCCTTGTGGTCACTACGCCTCCGGCCTAGTAGTGGTCACGGCGAACCGGGGTTCGCCTCACTCGCCTTCGGAGTGCTCGAGCAGGTCGGAGTGGATCTCGCGCAGGGCGACCGACAGCGGCTTCTCCTGCAGACCCGGCTCGACCAGCGGGCCGACGTACTCGAGGATGCCGTCGCCGAGCTGGTTGTAGTAGTCGTTGATCTGCCTGGCCCGCTTGGCCGCGTAGATGACCAGGGCGTACTTGGACGACGTGCGCTCCAGCAACTCGTCGATCGGCGGGTTGGTGAGGCCGACCGGCGTGTCGTAAGCGGGCGCGGTCTTGGTGTCCGTCACTAGGAAGACTCCTGCTGTGGTCGGTCGGATGAACGAGGGGCCCTGCGAGTGCGGCGGCGTGCCGCCTCCGGGCCTGGTCACTCATGCCGGAGTGGATTGCGCATGCGCGAAGGGCCCTACGTGAATACGCAGGCTACCTCCTCCGGGCCTGATCGCTCATGCGCAGGTGGGGGTCACGAACTCGAATTTGTGCTAACGAACAACGATACCAACTGCTCACAGGCGCTGGTCACCTCGTCGTTGACGATAACCATGTCGAACTCGTCACAGGCCGCCAGCTCGATCCTGGCCGTCTCCAAGCGACGCTCGATCACCTCGGGCGACTCGGTGCCGCGCGAGGTCAGTCGCGCCACCAACTCGTCCCAGCTCGGCGGGGCAAGGAAAACCAGAATCGCGTCGGGGATCGCCCGGCGCACCGATCGCGCGCCCTCGAGATCCACTTCGACCAGTACCGGAAGGCCCTCCGCCAGCGCGGCGCGCACCGGCCCGGCGGGGGTGCCCGAACGCTGCAACCCGCCGTGGATGTCCGCCCACTCGAGCAGTTCATCCGCCTCGATCATCGCGTCGAACTCCGCACGGGAGACGAAGTGGTAGTCAAGGCCGTCGACCTCCCCGGGCCGCGGGGCCCGGGTCGTTGCCGACACGCTGAAGACCAGGTAGGGCAGTCGTTCGCGGACACAGCGGACCACGGTGGACTTGCCCACGGCCGAGGGGCCGACCAGTACGACCAGTCGACCCTTCCGCGTGTGTTCGATCACCCTCGTCGTCAGGCGTCGAAGTCGAACCGGGCCAGCAGCGCCTTACGCTGCCGGTCGCCGAGTCCGCGCAGCCGCCGGGTGGGGGCGATCTCCAGCTCGCTCATGATCTCCGCCGCCTTGACCTTGCCCACCTTCGGCAGGGCCTCCAGCAGCGCCGACACCTTCATCTTGCCGAGGATCTCGTCGGTCTCGGCGTCGGTGAGCACCTGCTTCAGGTTGGTGCCGCCACGCTTCAAGCGCTCCTTGAGCTCCGCCCGAGCGCGGCGAGCGGCAGCCGCCTTCTCCAAAGCAGCGGCGCGCTGCTCGTCAGTCAGCTGGGGAAGGGCCACGGTTCCTCCGTCTCATCGTTCATTGCATTCAACTCCTGCCGGTAACCCGGCAGTCTCAGCGACCGTACCCACGACGTCCGCCGATTGCGAACCCACCCCCCAGGTCAGCGCATGATTCCGGATACGGACCGCACCACGGCGGCCCGGCGCCGGTGCCGCCCGCGCCATCGAGCGCATCGCGATACCGAATCAGCGAAATGTGCCGCCATCAGGGCGTTTTCGACAAACCAAATGGTTTGCGGAAGGGTTGCGAGACGGCAGCGCATCTCTCCAGCAACCCCTCACGCGCCCTACCAGGAACTTTCTGGAAATTCTCCGCGTGTCGCGAGTTTTTTGCGCGTGTCGGGCGTCACATCCGAGCCGTTTCGGCCGCCATGACCGGCATCCGGTGCCGGATACCGGCCCTGTACGTCGGTCCAGGAGCGTTGTGCCCATCCGTGCACCGATCGGCCCCGAAATCAGCGCAGGAGCGCGCACAGGCCCCGCTAAGGGGCACGTGTGTGCGAACACCTGCACGCTCGAGGGACGGAAACGACGAAGGCCGGCGCGGATGCGCCGGCCTTTCGCGGTCATTTCTGGAGGAACGCGAACGCGTCCTGGAAACCGTGCACTCTGGCACGCAGTGCCGGAACGGTGGGCCCGTCCCTCAGCACCTCCCGCGAGACGTTCGGCACGACGGCCGGGAGCATCGCCTTCGGGACCAGCTCCCTGATGGTTTCCGGGCCGCCGCCTTGGGCGCCAACCCCTGGCATGAGGATCGGGCCGTTGAGCGCGGAGAGATCTGGTGCCTCGCTGAGCGTGGCGCCGACCACAACGCCGACCGAACCGAACTCCCCGCCCGCGTTGCGCGCCGCTGCCTCGTCGACCATGGTCTGCGCGACCGTGCGGCCGTCCGCCGCGACCGACCGCTGCACCTGCGCTCCCTCGGGGTTCGAGGTCGCCGCGAGCACGAAGACGCCGCGGTGGCCTGCCTCGGCGAGCGTCAGCGCCGGTGCCAGCGAACCGAAGCCAAGATACGGCGAGACCGTGACCGCGTCGGACCCGAGCGGGCCGTCGGCCAGCCAGGTCCGCGCGTAGGCGTCCATGGTGGACCCGATATCGCCGCGTTTGGCGTCGGCGAGCACCAAGGTTCCCGAGGCCCGCAGCACCTCGATGGTGCGCTCCAGGACCGCGATGCCGCCGGAGCCGTGGGCTTCGAAGAACGCGACCTGCGGCTTGACCAGTGCGACGAGGCCGTCGAACGCCTCCACGCAGATCTCGGCGAACCGCTCGAGTCCCTCGACGTCTTCGGTCAGTCCCCAGGACCGCAGCAGTTCCGGGTGCGGGTCGATGCCGACGCACACCGGCCCCAGTTGCCGCATCGCGTGCCGCAGGCGGTCGCCGAAGGTCTTCATCGCACCCGTTCCGTCCGGTCGCGGCTCACCCACGCAGCACCGAGTGCAGTTCCTGCAGCGACCGCACGCCGATGCCACCGTTGATGCTGGCCTCGATGCCCTGCACCGCGGCCGCCGCACCCTGCACGGTGGTGATGCACGGGATGTTCACCCCGACCGCCGCGCTGCGGATCTCGTAGCCGTCCACGCGAGGGCCGGAGTTGCCGTAAGGCGTGTTGAACACCATGTCGACCTCGCCGTCGCGGATCTGCTCCACGATCGTCGGCTCGTCGTCCGGCCCCACTTCGGAGTGCTTGCGCACCTGCTCGCACGGAATCCCGTTGCGGCGCAGCATCTCCGCCGTGCCCTCGGTGGCGAGGATGCGGAAGCCGAGGTCGTGCAGGCGCTTCACCGGGAAGACCATCGCGCGCTTGTCCCGGTTGGCGATCGAGACGAACACGGTGCCCTCGGTGGGCAGCGAGCCGTAGGCGGCGGTCTGACTCTTGGCGAAGGCGGTGCCGAAATCGGCGTCGATGCCCATCACCTCGCCGGTCGACTTCATCTCCGGCGAGAGCAGCGAATCCACGCCGCTGCCGTCGGCGCGCCGGAAGCGGTGGAACGGCAGCACGGCCTCCTTGACCGCGACCGGAGCGTCCAGCGCGACGTGCCCGCCGTCGCCCTCGCTCGGCAGCATGCCCTCCTTGCGGAGTTCGGCGATGGTGGCGCCCAGCATGATCCGCGCGGCGGCCTTGGCCAGCGGCACCGCGGTGGCCTTCGACACGAACGGAACCGTCCGGCTCGCGCGCGGATTGGCCTCCAGAACGTAGAGCACGTCGTCCTTGAGCGCGTACTGCACGTTGAGCAGGCCGCGGACGCCGATGCCCTTGGCGAGCGCGACGGTCGAGCGGCGCACCGACTCGATATCGCTGCGGCCCAAAGTGATCGGGGGCAGCGCGCAGGCGGAGTCACCGGAGTGGATGCCCGCCTCCTCGATGTGCTCCATCACGCCGCCGAGGTAGACCTCCTCGCCGTCGCACAGCGCGTCGACGTCGATCTCGATCGCGTCCTCCAGGAACCGGTCGACCAGCACCGGGTGCTCCGGGCTCAGCTCGGTGGCCCGGGAGATGTAGCCCTCCAAGGAGTTCTCGTCGTAGACGATCTCCATACCGCGGCCGCCGAGCACGTAGGAGGGGCGCACCAGCACCGGGTAGCCGATGTCGTTGGCGATCTTGCGCGCCTGCGCGAAGGTGGTCGCGGTGCCGTACTTCGGCGCGGGCAGACCGGCCGCGACCAGCACGTCACCGAATTCGCCTCGGTCCTCGGCCAGGTCGATCGCGGACGCGCTGGTACCGACCACCGGCACGCCCGCCGCGGTGAGCCGCTGCGCGAGGCCGAGCGGGGTCTGCCCGCCCAGCTGCACGATGACACCGGCGACGGTGCCGGACTCGCACTCGGAGTGGTAGACCTCGAGCACGTCTTCGAAAGTCAGCGGCTCGAAGTAGAGGCGATCGGCGGTGTCGTAGTCGGTGGAGACGGTCTCGGGGTTGCAGTTGACCATCACCGTCTCGTATCCGGCCTTCGACAGCGTCTGCGCCGCGTGCACACACGAGTAGTCGAACTCGATGCCCTGGCCGATGCGGTTCGGCCCGGACCCGAGAATGATCACCTTCTCGCGTTCGGGCTGCGGCGCCACCTCGGACTCGGCCGCGGGATCGAGCTCGTAGGCCGAGTAGTGGTACGGGGTCTTGGCCTCGAACTCGGCGGCGCAGGTGTCGACCGTCTTGAAGACCGGGCGGACCCCGAGCCGGTGACGCAGGGTGCGCACACCGCTCTCCCCTGCCAGTTCGGGTCGCAGCGCGGCCAGCTGACGATCGGACAGGCCGTAGTGCTTGGCCCGCCGCAACAGCGGTTCGTCCAGCACGGGCGCGTCGAGGATCTCCCGGCGCAACTCGACCAGACCGGCCACCTCCGCGACGAACCACGGGTCGATGCCGGAGGCGGCGGCGACGTCCTCGATGCTCGCGCCCAGCCGCAGCACCCGCTCCACCTGGTAGATGCGCCCTTCGGTGGGCGTGCGCAGGTCTTCGAGGATCGCTTCGACGTCGGTCCACGCGCCGTCGTCCTGGGTCCAGAAGCCCGCGGCCTTGGTCTCCAGCGAACGCAGCACCTTGCCGAGCGCCTCGGAGAAGTTGCGGCCGAGGGACATGGCCTCGCCCACGGACTTCATGGTGGTGGTCAGCGTGCCGTCGGCGCCGGGGAACTTCTCGAACGCGAACCGCGGGGCCTTGACGACCACGTAGTCGAGGGTCGGCTCGAAGCAGGCCGGGGTTTCCTTGGTGATGTCGTTGACGATCTCGTCGAGCGTGTAGCCGATGGCCAGTTTGGCGGCGATCTTCGCGATCGGGAAGCCGGTCGCCTTCGACGCCAGCGCGGACGAACGCGACACGCGCGGATTCATCTCGATGACGATCAGGCGGCCGTCGCGCGGGTCCACCGCAAACTGGATGTTGCAGCCGCCGGTGTCGACGCCGACCTCGCGCAGGATGGCGATGCCGAGATCACGCAACTTCTGGTACTCGCGGTCGGTGAGCGTCATCGCCGGGGCGACGGTCATCGAGTCGCCGGTGTGCACGCCCATCGGGTCGACGTTCTCGATCGAGCAGACCACCACGACGTTGTCGCGACCGTCCCGCATCAGCTCGAGCTCGTATTCCTTCCAGCCGAGGATGGACTCCTCGATCAGGACGTTCGCGGTGGGCGAGGCGGCCAGGCCGCCGCCGGCGATGCGATCGAGGTCTTCCTCGTTGTAGGCCATGCCGGAACCGAGGCCGCCCATGGTGAACGACGGGCGCACCACCACGGGGTAGCCGAGTTCGGCGACCGTATCGCGGACCTCGTCCATGGTGAAGCAGACCCGGGAGCGGGCGCTCTCGCCGCCCACCTTGGCCACGATGTCCTTGAACTTCTGCCGATCCTCACCGCGCTGGATGGCGTCGAAGTCGGCGCCGATGAGTTCCACGCCGTACTTCGCCAGCACTCCGCGCTCGTGCAGCGCGACCGCGGTGTTCAGCGCGGTCTGGCCACCGAGGGTGGCCAGGATGGCGTCCGGACGCTCCTTCTCGATCACCTTCTCCACGAACTCCGGCGTGATCGGCTCCACGTAGGTGGAGTCGGCGAACTCCGGATCGGTCATGATCGTCGCCGGGTTCGAGTTGACCAGCGACACCCGCAGGCCCTCGGCCCGCAGCACCCGGCACGCCTGCGTGCCGGAGTAGTCGAATTCGCACGCCTGGCCGATGACGATCGGGCCAGAACCGATCACCAGGATGTGCTCGAGATCCTCGCGGCGAGGCATCAGGCTCCTTCCATGAGACCGGCGAAACGGTCGAACAGGTACGCGGCGTCGTGGGGTCCGGCGGCGGCTTCCGGGTGGTACTGCACGGAGAAGGCGCGGCCGTCGACCAGCCGGACGCCCTCGACCGTGCCGTCGTTGGCGCAGACGTGACTCACCTCGGCCGTGCCGAAGGGGGTGTCGAACCGCTCGCCCCGCTCGCCTTCCAGCGCGAACCCGTGGTTCTGCGCGGTGATCGAGATCCGGCCGGTCTCGTGCTCCACCACCGGGACGTTGATGCCGCGGTGGCCGAACTTCATCTTGTAGGTGCCCCGGCCGAGCGCGCGGCCGAGGATCTGGTTGCCGAAGCAGATACCGAACAGCGGCAGGCCCTCGCCCAGCACGCCACGGGTCAACTCGACCGCCGCGTCGGCGGTGGCCGGGTCGCCTGGACCGTTGGACAGGAAGACCCCGTCGGGCTTCAGTTCGAGGATCTGGTCCAGCGTGGTGTTCGAGGACACCACGTGCACCCGCATGCCGCGCTGCGCGAACATGCGCGGGGTGTTGGTCTTGATCCCGAGATCGACCGCGACGACCGTGCGGCGATGGTCGCCCTCCGGCTCGATCGTGTAGAGCGCGTCGGTGGTCACCTCGCCGGCGAGGTCGGCGCCCAGCATGGACGGCTGACCGTTCACTCGGTCCACCAGTTCGTCCGCGGCGGCGAGCGCGTCGCCGGAGAAGATGCCCGCCTTCATCGAACCGCGCGTGCGCAGATGACGTACCAGCGCGCGGGTGTCGATGCCCGCGATGCCGACGATCCGCTGACGTTCCAGCTCGTCCGGCAGCGTCCTGGTGGCGCGCCAGTTGGAGGCGCGCCGCGCCGGGTCGCGCACCGCGTACCCGGCGACCCAGATCTTCGTGGACTCGTCGTCCTCGTCGTTCCAGCCGGTGTTGCCGATCTGCGGCGCGGCGGCCACCACGATCTGGCGGTGGTAGGACGGGTCGGTGAGGGTCTCCTGGTACCCGGTCATCGCGGTGCAGAACACCGCCTCACCGAGCGTCTGGCCCACGGCGCCGTAGGCCTGGCCGCGGAACACCCGGCCGTCCTCCAGCACGAGTGCTGCTTCTCCTGTCATCCCTCGTCATCTCCCGTCATCGTCCCGCTCTGATCCGCCGCGGGAAGCCTGCGCCAAGCCGGGTAGACCGACTTGTCGTCGCCGCGGAAACCCGTATCGATCTCGGTTCCCGTCGGCAGCTTCCAGCGAATGACCAGCACACCATCTTCCGTCATCACTTTGCCTGCGTGCCCGCGTTCGGTGCGCACCGCGGTGATGGATTCGTCCGGAATCCAGATCACCGTCGCGCCGTCGCGTTCGAGCAGAATCCCCTTTTCGAACCGCGTGAGTTCCGCGGTGGCCCGGAAACCCAGATCGCCGACGGTGATCCGGTCCTGCCAGCTCGGCGCGATGGTGCTGCCCAAGTACAGGCCGGTGGTCGGCTCCAATACCTGCGCACCCAGTTCCGCCGGCACGGTGGGCAGCGTGCCGATGCGCTCGGCTTGGCGCGCCGCGCGGTTGCGCCAGCCCCGGTACATCAGCCACAGGCAGGCCGCGAACAGGATCAGCAGCCCGACCACCCAGAGTGTTCTCTCCACTACGAACCTCCTCGAACGGCTGCGCCTCGGTTGCTCATCTACGCCTCCGCCCGGTCGACCAGCGCCTTGCCGTCCCTGGCGGTGACCCGGCCGCGCAGCAACGTCGCCGTCACCCGGGCCGGGAAGGTCATCGCCTCGAACGGCGTGTTGTTCGAGATGCTGGCCAGGTCCTTTCCACGCACCGTCCAGCTCGCCTCCGGGTCGACCAGCGTCAAGTTGGCCGGCTCGCCGACCTCGAGCGGTCTGCCGTGCTCGTCCAAGCCGACGATCGCGGCCGGTCGCTCGCTCATCACGCGGGCGACGCCGCGCCAGTCCAGCAGCCCGGGCTCGACCATGGTCCGCACGATGATCGACAGCGCCGTCTCCAAGCCGAGCATGCCGGGCCGCGCCGCGGCGAACTCGCAGCACTTGTCCTGCTCGGCGTGCGGCGCGTGGTCGGTGGCGACGCAATCGATGATGCCCTCGGCCAGCGCCTGCCGCAGCGCGGCGGCGTCGGACGCCTCGCGCAGCGGCGGGTTGACCTTGTTGACGGCGTCGTAGGTCTCCAACCGGGAGTCGTCCAGCAGCAGGTGGTGCGGGGTCACTTCGGCGGTGATCGAAATACCCTGGGACTTGGCCCATCTCACCAGTTCCACGGTGCCCTCGGTGGAGGCGTGGCAGATGTGCACGCGGGCGCCCGCGTCGCGCGCCAGCAAGGCGTCGCGCGCCACGATCGACTCCTCGGCCGCGCGCGGCCAGCCGGCCAGCCCCAGCCGGGCCGCGGTCGGCCCCTCGTGCGCGACGGCGCCCTTGGTCAGCCTGGGCTCCTCCGCGTGCTGCGCGATCAGCACCCCGAGCGAGTTCGCGTACTCCAGGGCCCTGCGCATGATCAACGGGTCGTAGACGCAGTGACCGTCGTCGGAGAACATGCGCACCGCCCCGACGCCCGCGGCCATGGTCCCCATCTCGGCGAGCTGCTTGCCCTCCAGGCCCACGGTGACCGCGCCGACCGGATACACGTCGACCAGTCCGACCTCACGGCCCCGCCGCCACACATGGTCGGTGACGACCACCGAGTCGGCGACCGGATTGGTGTTGGCCATCGCGAACACCGCGGTGTAGCCGCCGAGCGCGGCGGCGGCGGAACCCGTCTCGATGGTCTCTGTGTCCTCGCGGCCCGGCTCACGCAGGTGGGTGTGCAGGTCGACGAAGCCGGGCAGCAGGATCTGGCCCTGCGCGTCGATGATTTCGGCGTCGACCACGCCCAGATCGGTGCCGATCTGACGGATCTCCCCGTCGGCGACGAGCACGTCGACCGGCTCGCCTTCGCCGTACAGCAGCACGCCTTTGATCAGAACGATGGCGTCGTTCCTTCCACTCATGCCACTGCCTCCTGGGTTCCGACGAGCAGGCGGAACAGCACCGCCATCCGCACGTGCACCCCGTTGGTGACCTGTTGCAGCACAGCGGCTTTCGGCGAGTCCGCGACGGAGGACGCGATTTCCATGCCGCGCAGCATCGGGCCGGGGTGCAGCACGACCGCGTGGTCTTCCAGCAGGGCCAGCCTGCGTTCGGAGAGTCCGTAGGTGATCGAGTACTCGCGGGCCGACGGGAAGAACCCGCCGTTCATCCGCTCGGCCTGCACCCGCAACATCAGCACGGCGTCGGCGCCGATCAGCTCGGCGTCCAAGTGGTGTGAGACGCGGGCGGGCCAGCTCTCCACGCCGACCGGAAGCAGCGTGCGCGGAGCGACCAGCACGACCTCCGCGCCGAGTGTGGCCAGCAGGAAGACGTTCGATCGCGCGACCCGGCTGTGCAGGATGTCACCGACGATGACCACCCGCTTGCCCTCGATGTCGCCGAGCCGCTGCCGGAGGGTCAGCGCGTCCAGCAACGCCTGGGTCGGGTGCTCGTGCGTTCCGTCGCCCGCGTTGACGACCGCCGGGCCGGAGCCGCGCCCCGTGGAGACCGCCCACTCGTCCATCCAGCGCGCGATCTGGTGCGCGGCGCCGGAGGCCGGATGCCGCACGATCAGCGCGTCGGCTCCCGCGGCGTGCAGGGTGAGCGCGGTGTCGCGCAGCGACTCGCCCTTGGCGACCGAGGAGCTGCTCGCGCTCACGTTGATCACGTCCGCGCTCATCCACTTGCCCGCGACCTCGAACGAGACCCGGGTCCGGGTCGAGTTCTCGTAGAAGACCGTCATCACGGTGCGCCCGCGGAGCGTGGGCAGCTTGTGCACCTCGCGGCCGAGCAGCGCCTGTTCGAACCGCTCGGCCTCGTCGAGCAGCTCGTTCGCGGCGGCGCGATCGAGCGCGGCGACCGACAGCAGATGCCTCACGCGCCTGCCTCCTGCCGCGAGCCGGCGTGTGGCAGCTTCATCACGCCTCCTCCTGGTGCAGGTAGACGCCGTCCCGGCCGTCGTGTTCGGTCAGCAGTACCGAGATGTCCTCGGAGCGGTTGGTCGGCACGTTCTTGCCGACGTAATCGGCACGGATCGGCAGTTCCCGGTGACCGCGGTCGATGAGCACCGCCAGCTGCACCGCGCGCGGGCGGCCGAGGTCGCGCAGACCGTCGAGCGCGGAGCGGACGGTGCGGCCGGAGAACAGGACGTCGTCGACCAGTACCACGAGCGCGTCCTCGATACCGCCTTCCGGAACGGAGGTGCGCTCCAGCGGCCGGTGCGGGCGGCTGCGCAGATCGTCCCGGTAGAGGGTGATGTCGAGCGAGCCCAGAGCCGGGCGGACGCCGGAGAATTCCTCGATCTTGCCGGTGAGCCGCGCGGCCAGGGTTGTGCCCCGGGTGGGGATGCCGATCAGCACCACGCGTGGCGCGCCCGGCTCACCCGCGTCCAGCGCGGTCTTCTCGATGATCTGGTGCGCGATGCGCGCGACGGTCCGCCCGACATCCGAAGCCGACAACAGCTCTCGTCCCGCCGCCACCCATTCCGGGGTATGTCGCTGCGAAGTCTCGGCAGCGCCGGACTTGGCGGCCCGTTCTTCGGGCACGGCCATGCCGACCTCCTTCCCCGCCTCACCGGACGGTCCGTTAAAGGATGTCTTACGGCAAGCAGCGTAGCAGCGCCCCAACCCTTGATTTCACCAGGCATATCGCGCTGTGAGCGGGGCCACTGAGCGCGTAGCCGCGGCCGCTGTCGGCGGACGGCGAGAAACACACCGAGATCGCGGCTGCCAAGGAGCGCGGGACGCTCCAGCGCCGCCACCATCGCGGTCATCCCCACACCGGCCGTGGGGGCTTGCGGCGGTCTTCCGCTCATGACGACTCCCGTCGTCCGATCAGCTTGCCGACCGGCAGCTCCTCTCCTCACGCTGGTGGTGTCCCGTCGATCGCGGGGGAAGTTCGACGAATATGACCGAAAACCGCTAGCACATATGTTCGATCAGCGGTACGCTCGGCCGCATGTCCACACCGCTACAGAGATCGCTGCTCGACGGGTTCGGTGAGACCGAACTCGGGCCGCTGCGCGACGCGCGCCGTACGGTGCTCGACCACGGCGCCTGGGTGGATCTGCTGCCCGGTTGGCTTTCGGGCGCGGACGCGCTGTTCGACCGACTGGTCGACGGCGTGCCATGGAAAGCCGAACGCAGGCCGATGTACGACCGCGTGGTAGACGTGCCCCGGCTGCTGCGGTTCTACGCGGAGCACGAACCGCTGCCGGATCCGGCACTCGCCGACGCGCGCACAGCACTGAGCGAGCACTATCGGCGCGAACTCGGCGAACCGTTCCGCACCGCGGGCCTGTGCTACTACCGGGACGGGCACGACAGCGTCGCCTGGCACGGCGACACCATCGGCCGCGGCGCCACGCACGACACCATGGTCGCGATCGTGTCGATCGGGGCGCCAAGGGCGCTGCTACTCCGGCCGCGCGGCGGTGGCCCGAGCATCAAATACGTTGTCGGACATGGCGACCTGCTGGTCATGGGCGGTTCTTGCCAGCGCACCTGGGAGCACGCCGTGCCCAAGACGCGCAGGCCCACCGGTCCGCGGATCAGCATCCAGTACCGTCCACGCGGCGTCCGCTGACCCAGCTCCCACGCACCGTTTCGAGCTGAACCATCGTCGAGGTCGGAAGTGATCGTCGTCCGCCACGTGTCCCTCGCTCCGGTTAGCCTGGCATTATGAGCAATCCAGGGGCGGGGGTCTTGGCCGTGATGCCGCTGCACACGATCAGCGAGGTCTACGGCGAGGCCGGGCTGCGCGAACGATTACTGCTGGAAATCGCCGAGTTGCCGGACACGCAACGCTTGGCCGCGGCGCTCGATCTCGCGGCCGATCTGCATCGCGACGATCGGTACGGCCGCGAGCCCTATCTCAGTCATCTTCTGCGCGTGTCGATTCGGATCATCAGCCATTACGAGGTTCGTGATCCGGACGTGGTCGCGGCGGGGCTGTTGCACGACGCGGTCGAGGACCACGCCGCCGAGCTGGCCGCCGATCGTCCCGGACCCACCGTCGACGCCGCACTGGGCGCGCTCACCGATCGGTTCGGTGCGCGAGTGGCCGATCTCGTGGCCGCGGTGACCAATCCCGAGCCGGATCCGGCCCGGGACCGGCAGGCGCAGTACCGCGAGCATGTCGCGACGAATCTGGACCGGGACCCGTGGGCCCGCGTCATCAAGCTCTCCGACTTCACCGACAACGGTGTGGGCATCCTCTACGCCACCGGCCCCGCGATGGCGAGACTCGCCGCCAAGTACCGCCCGCTCACCGACGTGTACCGCGATCTGGTCACCCGGCCGGACACGCCGCTGGCCGAGCACGTCCGGCAGCACATCCTCGATCAGCTCGACCGAGCCGACGAACGGTTCGAGGCCATTCTGTCGCGGGACTGATCGCCATCCTGGCGGATCCAAAGCTCATGCGACACACCGCATCGACCGCACCGGCGCGCCTTTCGTAGCGGCGCCGTGCGGACAATGACCGCCGCCACAGACCGCACTGCACCACTGCGCGGGGCGCGGCCACACGCCGCCCCCGAATCACGGTTCGCCCCACGAGCCGGCCGATCGACGCGCCACACGAGCCGTCACGGCGCGCGTAGCACCGATTCGACCAGCTCGCGCACCGCGGCCAGCAACCGTTCCGTCTCGCCCGCGCGGACCATGGCAGGCACCAATTCGGCGCTCAGCGCGCCGAGCAGTAGCCGCCCGACTACTTCGGCGTCCAGGTCCGGACGCGCCTCGCGCAGCAACGTGGTGATGTGGTGGTCCCAGAACGCGTGGAATTCGGCGGTTCGCGGATGTGGCGGCTCGGTGCGATAGGCGACCATCAGCTCGGAATTGTTGATCACCAACCGTGCCATGGCGTCGAAGTAGGCGACCAGCCGGGCATCGGCGGGCGCACCGGGGCCGAGGGGTGGCGGGCCGCTGGTGACCGCGTCCATGAGCGCGACCGCGCTTTGCGCGACCATCTCGTGCAACAGCCCCGCCCGGCTGCCGAAGCGATGGAAGATCGTGCCCTTGCCCACTCCGGCGGCGGCCGCGACGCGGTCCATGGTGATCGCTTCGGCGCCGTGCTCGGCCAACAGGGCGAAGGTGGCGTCCACTATCGCCCGCCGGTTGCGCGCCGCGTCGGCTCGTTCCTTCGGCCGTCCGTCGCCCATCGCATCCACTTTCTAGACAAGTTGACCGACGGTCCATATCATCGGTGAGTCAATTGAACTGTCAGTCAACTTATGGAGTTCATATGCAGGCAATCGTAATGACGGCGCCGGGCAGCCCGGACGTGCTGGTCACCGCGGACGTCCCGGCGCCACGGGCAGAAGCGGACGAGGTGGTGATCCGCGCCGAGGCGATCCCGGTGCTGTTCCCCGAGACCAAGCTGCGCTCCGGCGAGTTCCCGCTCGGCGCGCCGCTGCCGCTGGTTTTCGGTTTCCAAGCCGCAGGGGTCGTCACCGAGGTCGGCGCGCAAGTCGATCCGGCGCTGATCGGACGCCGGGTCGTCGTGTCGACCCAGGGTTCCGGCGCTTACGCCGAATTCGTCGCCGCCAACGCGGATTCCGTGGTTTCCATTCCGGACGGCCTGTCCTTCGTGGACGCCGCGGCGGTGCTGATGAACGGATCGGTGGCGATTCCACTGCTGGAGACCGCCGCGCTCACCGGCATCGAAACCGTCCTGATCGAAGCCGCCGCCACGGGCATCGGCAGCGCGCTGACCCAATTGGCGAGAGAATTCGGGGCGGCTCGCGTCATCGGGACCGCAGGTGGTCCCAACAAGGTCGCCCACGCGCGCAAACTGGGAGCCGACGAGGTGATCGACCACAACGATCCGGACTGGACCACCCGGCTGCGCGAAACACTCGACGGTGCAACGGTGGACGTGGTGTTCGATTCGATCGGCGGCGCGAGCGCCGCCGGCCTGCTCGATCTCCTGACACCCCTGCGCGGCCGGATGCTGGGCTACGGATGGTTGTCCGGAGCACCCGCGCAGGTGTCGGCGAGCGACCTGCTCATGCGCGGGCTCACCTTCATCGGTTGCGCGGGACCGGACTGGCTGAACCGGGTAGCCCAAGCGCGCACCGCCGTTCTGGCCCGCGCGGCGGCGGGCGGCCTCGACCCGCTGGTCGAGGCCGTGCTGCCGCTGGACCAGGCGAGCCGCGCGCATCGCCTGTTGGAGGAAAGGACGGTACTGGGCAAGATCGTGCTGCGCCCGGGCTCCGCCGTGTCCGGATAACGCCGCGCGGCCCCCGGCGTGGCTAGGGTGGGCTGGTGCGGACTTCTGTGGAATCCCATGTCGGCGCCGCCAACGCGCTCACCGCGCGGTGGTGCGCGGCGGCGGGCGAACGAGACTTCGTGGTGTCCGGCGCCGGGGTATGGCCGCTGCTCGCCCTGCTCGCTTCCGCGGCGGACGGTCCGGCTCGGGACGAACTGGCGACCGCGACCGGCTTGCCCGCGGCGGACGGGCAAGCCGCGGCGCTCCGGCTGCTGGACGACCTCGAGCGCGCGGCGGCGGTGTCGGCCGCACTCGGCGTGTGGGTGCGCCGCGACCTTCCGTTGCACGAGGCGTGGTCGCAGTCGCTTCCCGAGAGTGTGCTCGCGCGGCTGGCCGGGCAGTCCGAGCTCGACAGCTGGGCGGCCCGGCACACCGATGGGCTCATCGAACGGTTTCCCCTCACAGTCGATCCCGAGACGCTGCTGGTGCTCGCCACCGCGCTGGTCGCGAAGACGAAGTGGCAGGCGCCCTTCGATGTCGGAACGCTGGCACCCGAGGACGGCCCGTGGCGGGGACATCGCGGACCCGGGTTGTCCCGCACGAGCCGCGACCTGACGAACGCCGCGATCCTGGACGCATCGGAACCGGTCACCCGCGTGGTCGTCGAAGGCGTCGCCGACCTCGACGTCCACCTTCTGCTCGGCACCGGGGCACCCGGCGCCGTGCTCGAAACGGGCTTGGCCGCGCTGTCCGGCAGTGTGCCGATCCGCTCCGACCTGCCGGTCGGCACGAAGGGACCGGGCCTGAACGTGCGTACCGAGCCGGTGGTACCCAACACTGGCCGGCTGCGCGTCCAGCTACCGCCTTTCGAGGTCCGCTCCACCCACGATCTGCTCACCGCGCCGGGCTTGTTCGGCCTGACCGCCGCGACCGACTGCACCCACGGCCACTTCCCGGCGATCTCCCCGGACCCACTGTGCGTCGGCCAGGGAGCGCAGGAAGTGCTCGCCCGGTTCGGCCACGAAGGTTTCGAGGCGGCCGCCGTGACGGCCTTCGCGTTGCGCGCGGCAGCGGCCGTCCTGCGGCACGACTACGCGCCTGTCGTCTCGGTGGTCTTCGACCGGCCCTTCGGTTTCCTCGCCGTGCACCGCCCGACGGGTCTGGCGGTCGTCGCGGGTTGGATCGCCACCGCGCCTACGTCCTCCCCCGACGTGCCGGCCTGAGCGCTACCGCCGCGCGAAGTGCGGGGCGTGCTCGGGCAAGACACCGCGAGCGATCAAGAAGGTCGGCACGCTGCGAATCACGGGGACGCGCCGCAGAATACGGACCGGCAGCGGTGCACGCGGGGAACTCGCGATGTCGACTCGTCCGTCGAGGGCGGGCGCGACCGCGACGGTGTGCAGGAGTCGCTGCATTCCCTGTGTCACCACGGTCGGGAATCGGCGCCGTCGCTGCACCTTCGCCAACTCCCTGGTGCCGAGCGTCCCCGAGAGCAGCGGCGGAGCAAGGATCCTGGCCGCGGCTACGGCGTCCTGCACGGCCAGGTTGATGCCGACGCCGCCGGCCGGGGACATGGCATGGGCGGCGTCGCCCAGACACAACAGACCGTTGGTGTACCACTTGGTCAGCCGATCGAGTTTCACCTCCAGCAACTTGACCTCGTCCCAGCTGGTCAAGGCGTCGATCCGGTCGTAGAGCCAGGGAGCGGCCTCGGCCAGACTCCGCATGACGTCCCGCACCGGCCCGCGGCGGGCGGATTCGTCGGCGCCCTTGGCGATCAACGTCGCGCACTGCCAGTAGTCGCCGCGATCGAGCAGCACCGCCACCCGCCGGGCGCTGACGATCGGCAGCGCGCCCGCGGGATCGATCTCGGTGCGCGGCAAGCGGAACCACCAGACGTCCATAGGTGTCGACCACGTGCGGATCGGCAGTCCCGCGGCCGACCGCAGCAGTGAGCCGCGACCGTCGCAGGCCACCGTGAGGTCGGCTTCGATTGCGCCGGTGGCGCCGTCGACGGTCCGGTAGGCGACGCCACCTACCCGGCCGTCGATCCAGATCAGGTCGGTGGCCTCGGTGTTCAGCCGCAGCCGGAAGGTGGGTTCGTCGGCCGCGGCACGCGCGAGCAGATCCAGCAGATCCCACTGCGGCACCATGGCGATGTACTTGTGCCTGCCCGGCAGATGCGTCAGCGTGGCAAGCGTCTGCAGGCCGCCCGCGATCGGCAGTTGCACTCGATCCACCTTGCGCGCGGGCAGTTTCGCGAACTCCGCGCCGAGACCCAGTTCGTCGAGCAGATCGAGGGTGGTGGGATGCACTGTGTCGCCGCGGAAGTCACGGAGGAAGTCCTTGTGCTTCTCCAGCACCGTGACCTCTACCCCGGCCCTGGCGAGCAGGAGCCCGAGGATCATTCCGGCCGGTCCCCCACCAACCACCAGGCATGTCGTGCGCTCCATCGACTGTGTCTCCCTCGGTCACCACATCGCCGCAAGGTGTCGCCTGTTCGCGCAAATCCTAGTGTGGCGGGCGCGGCGCCGGACCCGGATCGGCGACGGCCGACCGGCTCAGCCGATATCCCGATGCAGCACGAAGAAATACGGTTCGGCCATACCACGCAAATCCATCACGCCGAGCAAGGTGTGCTCGTCGGCGCGCCGGAAATGATCGATGATCGGCAGGTGGTCGTAGACCATCGCGGCACTTGTCACACCGCGGTATTCGACCTCACGCAGACGCGCGGTGTGCTTGCGCGTGCGCAGCGCGGGACGAAGGACCGGCAGCAACTTGCGCAGGGCCCGCACACCGGGCAGCGGTACCCGCCCGGCCAACGCGACCGGGACGCGGCGCGGATCGACGGCGAACACCGCGCCGCCCGAGGTGAACAACAGCGGATGCACGCTGTCGGGGCCGTCGAACTGCTTGCCGTACCAGCCCGAAGCCACCAGCACACCGTCCATCGGATGACCGGTGTCCAGCTCCTCGCCTCGCCACCGCCCGGTCGTGACGTCCTCGACCCGCGCCGCGGGGAGTCGGTCGAACAGCGCCCACGCCTCCTGCGCGGTACGGATGTCCGTCACGGTCAGCTCGTTCGCGGCCATGTCTCCTACTCCCCTCAGCGAGGCAACGTTGCGATAGATACCCTATCTGTCTCTCAGAACGCCGCTGTCGACCAGGTCCGTGCGGATGTTCAGTAGGTCGCCATGAGATAGATCCCGGCGATGATCATGACGCAGGCGACGACGCGTTTTGAGCTCACCGTGCGCCGCGGGAATCCCATCAGCCCGAAGTGGTCGATCGTGAGCGCACCGAACATCTGTCCCGCGATGATGAGGGCGTTGAACGTACCCGCGCCCACATCGGAGGCCACGGAGATCATCGCCAGGATCGCGGCCCCGCCGAGCAGGCCACCGAAGGGCGCCCAGCGGGGCATACTCCGGATGTCGGCCTTCGTCGGCCAAGGCCGGTTCCTGGAAACCAGCAGCGCCACCGTGAGGAAGATCGCGAAGCCGGTGAATGCGACGGCGTAGGAGATCACGCCACACAGCCAGACGTTCTTCAATGCGAGCTTCAGCGAGTTCTGGCAACCGGCTTCTACGGAGCGCAGCGCGCCGCCGACCAGGATGAACGCGAAGATGAGTGCCATCGTGACGCGGGACAGCGCGGCACGGGGCTTTTCGGCGGTCTGAACCGTCATCGAGAATCCTCGGGAGAGTGCGAAGAGTGGATGGCTGGGACCGGCAGCGGTGGGCGTACTGCTGTCAGGTGACGCTGACCCTGGGCTCGTCGCCCGCGGGCTCATCGGCCATCAGGTATATCGCGAGCGTGATCAGCCCGCAGGCCACCAGACGCGGAACGCTGGCGGATCGTTCTTCGAATCCCATGAGTCCGAAGTGATCCATGATCACGGCGACCACCATCTCGCCGACGATCACCAGCGCGCTGAAGGTCGCCACGCCGACATGCCGGGCGACCGCGATCATCCCCATCACCGCCGCGCCGCCCAGCAGACCGCCGAACGGCGCCCACCACGGCATGTTCCGAACGTCGTCGAGCGTCGGCCACGGCGTCTTCGACGACAGCGCCAGGAAGATCGAAAAGCCGGTCAGCGCAACGGCATACGAGATCACCGCGCAGAGCCACATGTTCTTCATGTGGTTCATCAACGTGTTCTGACAGCCGGCTTCGGCCGACCGTAGGCTGCCTCCGACCAGGATGAACAGAAATACCAGTCCGATGACGAGGCTCATGGGCAATACATCCTTGGCTCGACGGCGGACGAACACCGAGATTGCCTCGGACACAACGTTTTCCACCCGAAAAATGGGATCGGTTGTGCCGGAACCGACGTCCGACCTATGTGACCCGCATAACGTACCATCGAATAACGGTACGTTCAATGGGTAAGCGAGGACTGCCGTGGCCCGTCTCGGCCGGGAAGGGACGCGAACGAAGGGCTGCCATGATGGCACTCGTGCCCGAACTGGTCGATTCCTCCACACGGAACCCACCCGCGACCACCTCCGAGCGGCGGCTCAGCGTCCTGGACCGGGTCCGGCTCGCCTTGCTGGCGGCCGGTCTGCTGTGCGTGCTCACCGGGCTCCTGCCCCGCGACGAGGCCGCCGCGAACATGCGCCGCATCGGCCCGTTACTGCTGTTTCTCGCAAGCGTGATCGTGCTGGCCGAGCTCACCCGGCAGGCGAAGGTCTTCGACGCCATCGCCCATCGCCTCGCGATCCTCGGTCGCGGCCATTACCCGGCGCTGTTCGGCCTCTGCGTGCTGTTCGCCTCCGCCACCACGGTGCTGCTGAACCTCGACACCACAGCCGTGCTCATCGCCCCGGTCATGCTGGCACTCGCCGCGCCCGCTCGGATCCCACCACTGCCGCTGGCCATGACCACCCTGTGGCTGGCGAACACCGCGAGCCTGCTGCTACCGGTCTCCAATCTCACGAATCTGCTCGCCGCCGACCGGGTGGCACTGACCGCGACCGGATTCGCGAGCAGAATGCTGGCGCCGCAGATGGTCTCGATCACCGCGACGACGGTGTGCCTGTGGGTGTGGTACTGGCGGCGCGGTCGCCGGGAAACCGACCGCTACGTGCCGCCCGAGCCGATCCGGCTCGTGAACTTCCGGGAGCGCTCGCTGTTCTACACGACAGCCGGGGCCTGTCTGTTGTTCATCGTCGCGATCCCCCTCGTCGGCGACCGGATCGGCGTCGCGGCGACGGTCGCGGCGCTCATCGCGTTGGCGGCGTTCGCCGTGTTCGATCGCGGTGCGTTGCGGCTGTCGCTCATCCCGTGGCAACTGCTCGTGTTCGTGGTCGGATTGTTCCTGGTGGTACCCACCCTGAGCCGATTCGGCCTCGGCGACGCGATGCATGCTCTGATCGGCACCGACTCGGGTGCGTCCGGCGCGTTCCGAGCCGCCGCGGCGGGTGCGGGTCTGTCCAATGTCGCGAACAATTTGCCCGCCTACACCGCGGGCGAGGCGGTGATCCCCGCGCAGAACAGCGATCAACTCCTCGCGTTGCTGATCGGCACCAATGTCGGCCCGATCGTCACGCCCTGGGGCTCGCTCGCCACACTGCTGTGCCTGGAGTTCTGCCGCATGCACGGCGTACGGGTACCCATGCGACGTTTCGTCCTGACCGGTGCCGCGCTCGCGACGGTCGCCACCGCAGGCGCGGTCACAGCGCTGCTGATGACGAGTTAGCCGCCGAGACACCCGCCAGTCAGCGCCTCGCTTGACCTCGAGTGCGGTCGAGGTACGAGGATACTGTCGAGGCCGGATCGAGACGCACGTTCGGGTTCGGTCTCCGCGCGGAACCCAAGTTCCGGTGCTCCCGCTGGGCATCCGTACACCCACCAGCGGGAGCCATGCGCGGTCTCCGGTAGGAGTTGCACGGACGTCGCGTTGCCCGGCCTCACGCCGCCGCGCAGGAACGCGAACCGAGCCGGGAAGCCCGCGCAGGCTCCGACGCGCAGTCGAAGTCAGCTCGGCGCCGTGACTTCCCACTCGTAGATCGAGAGTTCCGAGGACCCGGTGGTGTGCACCGGATCGGTGAACACGATTTCCCTTGCGGCGTCGAGGCTTTCGGCGTAGATGATGTACGCGCCTCCGGTGCCGTCGGTGAAGCGGCCACTCTCCTGCAATTGCCCCACTTCCTGCAGCGACTGCAGGAACTGCCGGTGCGGCTCGATCACGGCGGTATCGAAGCGCGGTGTGCGCATCGCCAGGACGAGGTACTTGTTCACGCCTCGGACTCCGGGCGGGGGGCCCTCGTCGCGGCAGCGGCGGCGCGCACCTGCGGGGCCACCAGGACGACCTGCCCCAGCACACCGTTGAGGAAGGACGGGGAGTCGTCGGTGGAAAGCTCCTTGGCCAGCTCCACCGCCTCGTCTACGGCGACGACCGGAGGCACGTCGCTCGCGTGGAACAGCTCCCAGACCGCGATGCGCAGGATCGCGCGATCCACGGCCGGGAGCCGCGACAAGGTCCAGTCCTGCAAGTACGACTCGATCGTTCCGTCCACCCGGTCGAGATCGTCGGCCACACCCTCGACCAATGTCCGGGTGTAGGCGTGCACCGGCGCGACCGACTGGTCGCGGGCGGCGAGCTCGGCGCGCTCGTCGAGCAGGTCGGCGGCGTCGACGTCCCTGGCCTCCGCCTCGAACAGCAGGTCGACCGCACGGCGGCGGGCCTTGTGCCGCGCGCCGAGCTTCTTGTACGTGGACTTCTTGTCCACGGGCTGGTCAGCCACGGTCACATCATTCCGGGATCGGCCGGCCCGCGGCTCAGGCGTTGACCCGGCCGAGGTAGCTGCCGTCGCGCGAGTCGATGCGCAGCTTGTCGCCGGTGTTGATGAACAGCGGGACCTGCACCTCGGCGCCGGTCTCCAGGGTGGCGGGCTTCGTTCCGCCGGTGGAGCGGTCACCCTGCAGGCCGATGTCGGTGTGCTGGACCACGAGCTCGATCGAGACCGGGAGCTCGACGTACAGCGGCGCGCCTTCGTGCGTGGCGACCTGCACGGTCATGTTCTCCAGCAGGAAGCGGGCGCCGTCGCCGATGGTCTCCTCGGCGATGGAGATCTGGTCGAAGGTCTCGCCGTCCATGAAGACGTAGTCGGTGCCGTCGTGGTACAGGTAGGTCATGTCGCGGCGGTCGACGTTCGCGGTCTCCACCTTCACACCGGCGTTGAAGGTCTTGTCGACCACCTTGCCGGACACGACGTTCTTCAGCTTGGTCCGCACGAACGCGGGGCCCTTGCCCGGCTTGACGTGCTGGAATTCGGTGATCTGCTGGAGCTGACCGTCGATCTTCAGCACAAGGCCGTTCTTGAAGTCGCTGGTGTCCGCCACTGTCTTCGGATCTCCTCGTTCTACCGCTTGGTCTCGGGCAGACCGGCGTCAGTCGACGACGGTCAGGTCTTTGCTGGTGTGGGTGAGCAGCTCCGGGCCCCCTTCGCGCACCACGAGCGTGTCCTCGATCCGGACCCCGCCGCGGCCGGGAAAGTACACACCTGGTTCGACGGTCACCGCCACGCCAGTCAGAAGTGTACCGGTTCCGGTTTTCGCGATTCCGGGCGCTTCGTGGATCTGCAGACCGACCCCGTGGCCGAGGCCGTGCACGAACAACTTGCCGTGCCCTGCCGCCTCGATCACCGCCCGCGACGCGGCGTCCACGTCGGATACCGGGACCCCCGGGCGCAGCGCCTCCCGCCCGGCCCGCTGCGCCTCGGCGACCAGCGCGTACACCTCGCGCTGCCAGTCGGTGGGCGCGCCGAGCACGAAGGTGCGGGTCATGTCGGAGTGGTAGCCGCCCACCACCGCGCCGAAGTCCAGTTTGACGAAATCACCCGCGGCCAGCACGGCGTCGGTCGGGCGGTGATGCGGGACAGCCGAGTTCACGCCGGTCGCCACGATGGTCTCGAACGAAACCGCTTCGGCGCCGTGTTCGAACATGGCCCATTCCAGTTCCCTGGCCACCTGACGCTCGGTGCGGCCCGGACGCAGTCCGCCCCGCTCCAGCAGCGCGGCCAGACCGGCATCGCCCGCCGCGCAGGCCGCCCGCAACTGATCCACTTCGTAGGCGTCCTTGACCATGCGCAACTGCTCCACCAGCCCGGGCGAGGCGACGAACTCCAGGCCGGTGCGCTGTTCGAGGAAACCGCGATGCTGGTCGACGGTGACCACATGGCTTTCGAAACCCACCCGGCCGACCTGCCACTCACCGGCCAGCTGCACGATCCGCCGGGCGGCGGCGCGCGCGATCTCGGCCCGCAGATCGGGAACCTGCTCGGCGACCTGGGTCCGATACCGGCCGTCGGTGCCGATCACGGTCCGGTCCTCGGCGGTGCGCGTGTCCCAGGAATGCACCAGCAACGCCGCGTTGGAGCCGGTGAACCCGGTCAGATATCTGATATTCACCAGATCGGTGACCAGCAGGGCGTCCACCCCGTTCTCCACCAGCAGGCTGCGCAGCGCGCCACGCCGCGCCGCGTAATCCGGCACATGACCCTGGTGATCAGCACACATGAGTCAAAACTACCGCCGACACACCGCACACCGACAGCCAACACGTGATCGGCATGGCCTTCCGTGCTGTCGAATCATCGATTTTCGCCCGAAAATTACTGCGGCCCAGCATTTCTCGACAGCGGGAGGCCCACTGACCCATAGCCTGTTCACACCCGAACCAGTTGTGCACATTCCGGTCCGGAGCGGATGACCCGCGCCGGAACCGGGCGAAGGTGGAGCCATGACTCCACTCGCGTGCGCCGCGCTCACCGTCTGGTGCGCGGCACTGACGACGTTCGACCTGCGTGAAGGACGCCTCCCGAACCGGCTGACCGGCTCCGGAGCGCTGGTCGTTCTCGGATATGCCCTGCACACAGAGCATTTCACCGCCGCTCTGCTGGGCGCGCTGTTGCTTTCGGCGCCGTACCTGCTGGTGCACCTCGCCGCGCCCGCCGCGCTGGGCGCGGGCGACGTCAAGCTCGCGGTGATGCTGGGCGGGGCGACCGCCCTGGGCGGCGCCCGTCCGTGGGTTTGGGCGGCACTCGGAGCACCGGCGCTCACCGCATCCGTCGCGCTCGGGGCACTGGTCTGCCGACGCGCATTCGGCTCCCGCCCCGCCGACCCGGGCGACAGCGCGCTCACCGTGCCGCACGGCCCTGCGATGTGCCTGGCGACATTGCTGGCCCTACTGTCGTCGGTCTTCGACTCGACCTGAGTCCGCTCCGCCCGACACCACCGGAATGCCGCCGGACCGCGCTGGACGCCGCACAAAGCCAGCAAATCAATAGCAATTCATCGGTAGCATCAATCGCGGGCAACGACTTTCCGACCCGCCGCCACGTCAGCGCTCGAGCTACGGCACCTCGGAGAAGTCGCCCCCTCGAGTGCGCCAGTACAGCGGAAGCAGCGTCGAGAAGGAGCCGCCCAGTGAATCCGAGGCATCCGTCGCGGGGGCCGATCGTCGTGGGAACCGACGGTTCGGAGCAATCGATCGTCGCGGTCCGCTGGGCGGCGCAGACCGCCGCGCTGCACGACGCTCCGCTGCACATCTCGCTCGTCGTGGAGTCCTCGCTCGGCTCCGACGACGACGATCCCCCGCGTCCGGCGGCGCTGCTGCGGGTGCGCGAGGCGGACGAGGCGATCGAGCGCGCGGCGGACGCCGCCGTGGCGGCCGCGCACACCGTGCGCGACATCACCATCGGCACCGAGATCCGCACGGCGCACATCGCCACCGCCCTCATCGAACGCTCCCGGAGCGCGGCGATGCTCGTGGTCGGCACCCGCGGGATCGGCCGCGTCCAGCGGGTCCTCCTCGGCTCGGTCAGCACCGCCGTCTCCAGGGACGCCGAATGCCCCGTGGCGGTGGTGCCCGCCGAGACGCCGCTGTGGGACCGGGCGACCACCGGCCCGGTGATCGTCGGCGTGGACGGCTCCACCGCCGAGCAGGCCGCCATCGGGGTCGCCGCGACCGAGGCGTCGCTCCGCGGGGTCGAACTGGTGGCCGTGCACACCTGGGGTGAGGTCGAGCCGCTGGCCGCGATCGGCACCGACTGGGCCGCCCTGCGCCGGACCGAGGAGGCGTTGCTCGCGACCAGCTTGGCCGGCTGGCAGGAGCAGTACCCGGAACTGACGATCCGGCGCGAGGTCGTCCGCGACCGTCCGGAGCGAGGGTTGCTCGAACGCTCCCGCGACGGACAGCTGCTGGTGGTGGGCAACCGCGGCCGAGGAACTTTGCGGCGACTGCTGTTCGGCTCGGTCGGTGACGCGCTGCTCCGCTCGGTGGACCGCCCCATCGTCATAGCCCGCTGAGCGCCTCGGCCCGCGGTACCCGGGCTCCCCGGCGTGCGGTTCGTCACGGCGGGCCACGTTCCGGAGCACGGGCGTCGACATGGGAAGATGAACAATGTGCTGCGTTGGATAACTGCCGGAGAATCCCATGGTCCCGCTCTCGTCGCCCTCCTGGAGGGGATGGTGGCAGGCGTCGAGGTCACGTCGGACGAGATCTCCGCGCAGCTGGCCCGTCGCAGGCTCGGCTACGGTCGCGGCGCGCGGATGAAGTTCGAGGCCGACAAGGTCACCGTCATCGGCGGTGTGCGGCACGGGCGCACCATGGGCGGCCCGGTGGCCATCGAGGTCGCCAACTCCGAGTGGCCGAAATGGACCACGGTGATGTCCGCCGACCCGGTCGATCCGGCCGAACTCGCCGACCTGGCCCGCAACGCACCCTTGACCAGGCCCCGGCCCGGGCACGCCGACTACTCCGGCATGCTCAAGTACGACTTCGACGACGCCCGCAACGTGCTCGAGCGCGCCAGCGCCAGGGAGACCGCCGCGCGCGTCGCGGCGGGCACCGTCGCGCGCAATTTCCTGCGCCAGGCGTTCGGCGCGGAGGTCGTCTCGCACGTCGTGTCGATCGGCGCGGCGCAGAACACTTCCGGCCTCGTGCCGAGCGCCGCCGATCTCGCCGCGGTGGACGAGAGCCCGGTGCGTGCCTTCGACAAGGACGCCGAAGCCGCGATGATCGCGGAGATCGAGGCCGCCAAGAAGGACGGCGACACCCTCGGTGGCGTTGTCGAGGTGGTCGTGGCGGGACTTCCGGTCGGCCTCGGCTCGTTCACCAGCGGCGAGAACCGGCTGGACGCGCGGCTCGCCGCCGCACTGATGGGCATCCAGGCCATCAAGGGCGTCGAGGTCGGCGACGGTTTCGAGACCGCGCGCCGCCGCGGCAGCCAGGCGCACGACGAGATGCGCCCCGGCCCCGACGGCGTGCTGCGTTCCACCAACCGCGCCGGCGGACTGGAAGGCGGCATGACCAACGGCGAGGCGCTGCGCGTGCGCGCGGCCATGAAGCCGATCTCCACGGTGCCGCGCGCGCTGTCCACCGTCGACATGACCACCGGCGACGAGGCCGTCGCCATCCATCAGCGCTCGGACGTGTGCGCCGTGCCCGCCGCGGGCGTGGTCGCCGAATCCATGGTGGCGCTGGTCGTCGCGCAGGCCGCGCTGGAGAAGTTCGGCGGCGACTCGCTCACCGAGACCGTCGAGAACATCACCAGCTACGTCAAGCGCATCAGCACTCGCCCGCACGTGCCCGCGGACAGTCGGTCGCAATGATCGTGCAGACCGATCCGCGCGCCCCGCGCGTGGTGCTGGTCGGACCGCCGGGGGCGGGGAAATCCACGATCGGCCGCAAGCTCGCCAGGGAACTCGGCGTCGAGCTGTACGACACCGATGCCGGCATCGAGCGGGAGACCGGTCGCACGATCCCGGAGATATTCGCCGAAGACGGTGAGCCCGAATTCCGCAAGATCGAGGAACGGGTGGTGCGCCGCGCCGTCCTCGCCGAACGCGGCGTGGTCTCGCTCGGCGGCGGTGCCGTGCTGTCCGAGCACACCAGGGCACTCCTGCGCGGCCGCACCGTCGTCTACCTGGAGATCAGTATCGCGGAGGGTCTTCGGCGCACCGGCGCGAGCACGCAGCGGCCGCTGCTCAACGGTGCCGACCCCGGCGCGAAGTACCGGGAACTGATGCGTACCCGTCGGCCGCTGTACCGGGAAGTGGCGACCGTCCGGGTTCGTACCGACGGCCGCAGTCCCGGCCGCGTGGTGCGGATGATCATGACCAAGCTCGGTATGGAGCCGGTCGAACCGGCCGAAACGGATCTCCGGCCGCCGCCGAGCGGAATCCCGCAGGGCAGCAGCCGATCCCGGGCCCGCCGACGTGCGAGGGCAAGAGCGGCGGCGCGGCGCAAGACCGCCGATCAGTCCGAGACCACCGACACCGCGACCGGCGCCGCAGCGGAAGCGGCGGTGACCGCCACCGTGCGCTCCCGGCGCAGCCGCAGGAGCGTAACGAGCGAACCCGACGCCGAGGGCGGGACGGGCAACGGGGAGACGGCGGCGGGCAGCCGATCCCGGCGCGCCCGCGCACGCCGCGCCCGCTCCCGGGCGCGGCAGCAGTCGACAACAGCAACAACAGAATCGGAGCAAGCCACGTGACAGAGCCGAGTCGTCTCGAAGTCCGGACCGCCGACCCGTACCAGGTGATCATCGGCCGCGGGTTGCTCGGCGAACTCGTCGAGTCCGTCCACAGCGCGACCAAAGGTGTGCGCACCGTGGCCGTCTTCCATCAGCCGCCGCTCACCGAGACCGCCGAAGTGGTGCGAAAGGCGCTGGCCGACACCGGTATCGACGCGCACCGGATCGAGATCCCGGACGCCGAGGCGGGCAAGGAACTGGCGGTCGCCGGCTTCTGCTGGGAGGTGCTGGGGCGCATCGGGCTGACCCGCAACGACGTCGTGGTCAGCCTCGGCGGCGGCGCGGCGACCGATCTGGCCGGTTTCGTCGCCGCCACCTGGATGCGCGGGGTGCGGATCGTGCACGTGCCGACCACGCTGCTGGCGATGGTCGATGCGGCGGTCGGCGGCAAGACCGGCATCAACACCGAGGCGGGCAAGAATCTCGTCGGCTGCTTCCACGAGCCGGCCGCCGTGCTGGTCGACCTGGCGACCCTGGAGACGGTGCCGCGCAACGAGATCGTCGCGGGCATGGCGGAGATCATCAAAGCCGGTTTCATCGCCGACCCGGTGATCCTGGAGCTGGTGGAGCACGACCCGGAGGCCGCCCTCGACCCGTCCGGCGAGGTGCTGCCGGAGCTGATCCGTCGCGCGATCCAGGTGAAAGCCGACGTCGTCGCCGCCGATCTGAAGGAATCCAGCCTCCGCGAGATCCTGAACTACGGTCACACCCTGGGGCACGCGATCGAACGGCGGGAGCGTTACCGGTGGCGGCACGGCGCCGCGGTCTCCGTCGGACTGGTGTTCGCCGCCGAGCTCGGTCGTCTCGCGGGTCGTCTCGATGACGCCACCGCCGACCGTCATCGCGCGATCCTGTCCGCCGTCGGCCTGCCGACCAGCTACGACGCCGACGCGCTGCCTCAGCTGCTGGACGCCATGCAGACGGACAAGAAGACCCGCTCCGGCGTGCTGCGCTTCGTCGTGCTCGACGGCTTGGCCAAACCCGGACGCTTGGAAGGACCCGATCCCGCCCTGCTGGCCGCCGCTTACTCGGCGATCGCCCGGGAGGACAGTCCGAGCGGCGGCGCGGTGCTGCTCTAGCCCGCGGCGGCCGCGAGAGACGAAAACGGCGCGCCCGCTGCGGGCGCGCCGTTTTCTCGTGGAATCAGATCGCGCTGCCCGCGGCGGAGTACAGCGACGGCGGGGTGGAGCGCCCCTTGCCGTTCTGCCGCTCGGCCAGCATCCGGCCGACGCCGACACCGATCAGCGCGGGCACGAAGATCAGCAGGATGATGAACGCCGCGCCCGCCGTGAGTTCGAACAGCAGGCCGTTGTCACCGAGATCGAACCGGGGAGCCCAGTCCAGGATCCAGGACGCCAGGCCGCTGCCGACACCACCCACAACGGCGGCCTTCAGCCACATCATGGTCAGATCGGCGCCGCGTTCGGCGTCCCCACTCTCGACGCGGTCCCTGCGACCGTCCAGCACACCCCAGGCCGCGATGGCCGCGACCAGCACGACCAGGCACAGGATGCGCATCAGCGCCCCGTGCGTCGGCCAGTACACCATCGCGAACCCGAGCCCGGCACGCAACGCCACCACCAGCGCGCCGAGCACGACGGCCCGCAACAACCAAGCATTCATGCGAAACACCATAGCCGTGTTTCTCGGCAGCGACTACGGCCCTGCGTGTCTCAGTTGGATGGAATCCAGAGGTCGTACCTACCGCTACCGTCGTTCCGCTGAATGCACTTCCCGTCTTTGTGCCACAGCGGCGCCTCTTTCATGCAGTTCGCCAGCGCGACGTTCGACGCCGCGGCTACGCACTGGAACCCCCAAGTCGGCTGCGCCGATGCGCAGCCATCGGCTTTCGCCGCCGACTGTCCGGCGAAGACGAACGCGGATGCCGCGATCCCCATCGCGACGGTGACTCCGAGTCGAATCAACACAACGCTACCCCTCCCGTTGAAACGCGTTGGAGGACAGCATAACCGGCGATCACGGCAGCGGAAAGAGCAGAGACGCACCGCTGGTGAGAAGGCTATCGACGCCCCTCGTCCAGCGCCGCCGCCATCTCCGCGCGCGGCGCTGCCTGCCCGGTGAACAGCTCGACCTGCCCATACGCCTGGTTCAGCAGCATCTGCAGACCACTGACCACCGTGTGCCCGGACCGGGCCACCGCCTCGGCCAGCGGGGTGGGCCAGGGGTTGTAGATCGCGTCGAGCACCACCGGCGCCTCGGCTACCGCGGGGGCGACCACCGCCGCCGCCGTGGCGGGAATGGTGCTCACCACGGCTCCCGCTGCCGCGCAGATCGTACGCAGCGCCCCGGCATCGAAACCGGCCAGCGACGCGATCATCCCCAGCCGCTCGGCGAGTTCCAGCGCGCCGCGCGCCCGCCCGGCGTCCCGGGCGACCACGGTCACCGACTTCGCGCCCAGCTCCGACAACGCCAGCAGGGCGGGCCGCGCGGTGCCGCCCGCCCCCAGCACCACGCCCTCGGTCAGGTCGGTGACACCACCGCCGCGGAGCGCTCCGAGCACACCGTCCACGTCGGTGCAGTCGGCCAGCCAGCCCGCGTCGCGGCGAACCAAGGTGTTGGCCGATCCGACCAACACGGCCCGGTCGGTGCGCTCATCGGCGTAGGCCAGTGCCGCTTCCTTGCCGGGCATGGTCACCGAAAGCCCGACCCATTCCGGCCCGAGCCCGTCGACCAGCCCGGGCAACTGCTCCGCCGAGCATTCGATGCGCTCGTAGCTCCAATCCAATCCGAGCGCGCGGTACGCGGCCAAGTGCAGCTGGGGCGATCGCGAGTGCGCGATCGGCTTCCCGAGCACCGCCGCCTTGCGATTACCGGCCACCGCTGTCCTTGGAACTGTCGAGGATGCCACTGCGCTGCGCCCGTGCGATCAGGCGCAGATGCTCCTGATAGTCGTCGGTGAACAGGGTGGTGCCCTGCTTGTCGACGGTGACGAAGTACAGCCACGGCCCCTGCTCCGGATTCTCCATGGCACGCAGAGCGTTCAACGACGGCGCGGCGATCGGAGTCTTGGGCAGGCCACGCATCGCATAGGTGTTCCAGGCGGTTTCCTGGGCGCGGTCGGCATCGGTGGTCGCCACCTCGGTGCGATCCAGGGTGTAGTTCACCGTCGAGTCGAACTGCAGCATCTGATCGACCCGCAGCCGGTTCACGATCACCCGTGCCACCTTGCCCATGTCCTGGGGCTTCGCCTCGCGTTCCACCAGCGAGGCGGCGACCAGCGTCTGGTACGGCGTCAGTTTCGTGTCGGCGCCGGACTGCAGCAGTCCGGTGGACTCATAGCTCTTCGCACTCGCGGTCACCAATTGCCGCAGGATCTCCGCAGGCGTCCCGCTCGGATCGAAATCCCATGTGCCCGCGGCGATCAGGCCTTCCAGCTGCCGTGTCCGGTCCGGGCAGTCCTTGACACCCTGGATCGCCCATGCCGGCACTCCGAGCGCGGCCAGGTCCAGGCTCGCGCCCGCGGCATCGAGCTGTTCGTAGCTCACGCACTTCTGATTGGTGCCCGTGCCGATGCAGCTGGCCTCCGCGATCTTGCGGTAGATGCCGTCGTACCGCCCGCCGGTGCTCATGTCGTGTTGGTCGTGCAGCAGCCGTCCCTCGGAGACGACCAGATTGCCGACCCGCGAGGACTTGCTCACCAGCGCCGACACCGCCTCGGCGGCGGGGCTCTGGCTGGGGATCGCGTAGAAGCCGGGCTGCACCGTGTTCATGTTCGAATTGCGCACGGCCGCTTGGAAGAACGCGCCCGAGCTCGCCACGACGCCGCGCTCGACCATCGTCGACGCGATCTGCTGGGAGGTGTCGCCCGGATGCACCTGCACCACCACCAGCGGTCCCCCTGGTCCCGCGAAGTCTTTCGGCGGAGCCATACTGGCGACCAGCTTCATCCCGGCGAAGATCACGGCGCCGGCGAAGAGAAGGATGAAGACACCCGCGACGAACCATAGGTTGCGGCGGCGCTTCTTGCGCTCGGCGGCTTTGCGAGAGGCGACCCTGGATCGCTTGCCGCGCTGCGAGCGGCCGGAGCGCTCGGGCCGGGCACGTTTCGACTCCGCGCGCTTCGAGCGGCGCGGCTCCTCGACACGCGTCGTCCTGGGGCGCTGTCCGCCACGCCGTGGGGCCGGTGGCGGCGGCGCGGGCTCCGGCTCTTCCTCGTCGTCGACGTAGCGGGGGATGACGGTCGTGTCGTCGTCGTAGTCGTCGTACTGGTCGCCGTCGTACTCGCCCCAGGCCCGGTCGTCTCTCCGGTAACGCCGATCAGCTTCGCGCTGTCGGAACAGTTCCTCGGCCCGCGCCCACCGATCCGTCATGCATCGTCCCCGGACGACGCAGGACGTCCCGCTTCCACCGACCTCAACACCGCACTCCGTTCGTCCAACCATCCTTGCAGGATCGACACGGCCGCCGCCTGATCGATCACCTGCCGCTGGCCACGCGCGCGAACTCCACTGTCCCGCAATGCACGTGCAGCTGACACCGTAGTCAAACGTTCGTCGGAAAGCCGGACCGGCACCGGCCCGACAGCAGCCCGCAATCGCTCAGCGAATGCGCTGGCCAGCGTAGCCGCAGTGCCTTTCTCCCCGCGTAATGTTCGCGGCAATCCGACGATTACCTCGACTGCCTCGTACTCCCGCACAATTTCGGCAATTCTTTCGATATCGGGTGCGGGAGCCGATCGCCGGGACGGTTTCGCGCGCGGCACGGTCTCCACCGGGGTGGCGAGGATGCCGTCGGGATCGCTCGCGGCGACCCCGATCCGGACACTGCCGACGTCGACCCCGATCCGCCTGCCCCGACCGGGGTCGGTGGCCGGATGCGGCCGGTCGGCACCGCGGGGCGCCGACCGCTCCGGTTCCGCTGGGCCGCCCATCACCCGGCGAGTTCGGCCACCCGCGCGCGGACCGCGGTCAGGCCGGCCGGAATGCCGGACGGGTCCGAGCCCGCGCCCTGCGCCATCTCCGGCTTGCCGCCGCCTCGTCCCGCGATACTCGGGCCGAAGCTACCGACCAGATCGCCCGCCTTGATGCCGAGCTCCTGAGCGGGCTTGTTCACCGCGACCACGAACGGCACCTTGCCGTCGGCGTTGCCGAGCAGTACCACCACGGCGGGCTCGCTGCCGAACCGGCCGCGGATGTCGGTGGCCAGCGTGCGCAGATCGCCCGCGGACACGCCCTCCGGCGCGGCCACGGCGACCAGCAGCAGCCGGCCGATCCGCTCGGCCTTCTCGACGAATTCGCCCGCCGAGGACAGCACGGCGGCCATCTTCGTGCGCTCGAGCTCCTTCTCGGCCACCTTGAGCCGCTCCACCAGCTGCTCGACGCGAGCGGGCACCTCCTCGGAGGGCACCTTGAGCGCGGAGGCGACACCTGCCAGCAGCGCGCGCTCCTTGGCCAGGTACGCGTAGGAATCCAAGCCGACGAACGCCTCCACGCGACGAACGCCGGAGCCGACCGACGACTCGCCGAGCACCGTGATCGGGCCGATCTGCGAGGAATGCTGCACGTGCGTGCCACCGCACAGCTCCATCGAGAACGGGCCGCCGATCTCCACCACGCGCACCTCGTTGCCGTAGTTCTCGCCGAACAAGGCCAACGCGCCCATCTGCTTGGCCTTCGGCAGATCGGTGACGAAGGTGTTCACCGGGAAGTCGGCGCCGACCGCGTCGTTGGAGACGGCCTCGATGTCGGCTTTCTGCTGCTCGGACAGCTGGCCCTGCCAGTTGAAGTCGAAACGCAGGTAGCCCGGCTTGTTCAGCGAACCGGCCTGCACGGCGTTCGGACCGAGCACCTGCCGGAGGGCGGCGTGCACCATGTGCGTACCGGAATGGCCCTGCGTGGCACCCCGCCGCCAGGACGGGTCGGCCTGCGCCAGCACGACGTCGCCCTCGGTGATCTGGCCGTGCTCCACCGTGGTCTTGTGCACCCACAGCTTCTTGGCGATCTTCTGCACGTCGTTCACGCGCAGTTTCAATCCCGACGAGGCGGTGATGGAGCCGCGGTCGGCGATCTGGCCGCCCGCCTCGGCGTAGAGCGGGCTGCGGTCCAGGATGACCTCGACGTCTTGCCCCACGGTCGCCGTCGGCACCCGCACGCCGTCGGCGATCAGGGCGAGCACGGTGGCCTCGGAAGTGAGCTCGTCGAAGCCGGTGAACTCGGTGGCGCCGCGGTCGACCAGTTCCTTGTAGATCGTGAGGTCAGCGTGGGCGTGCTTGCGCGCCTGCGCGTCCTCCTTGGCCCGCTGACGCTGCTCGGCCATGAGCGAGCGGAAGCCCTCTTCGTCGACCGACAGCCCGGCCTCCGCGGCCATCTCCAGCGTCAGATCGATCGGGAAGCCGTAGGTGTCGTGCAGGGTGAACGCGTCCGACCCGGCGATCGTGCTGCCGCCGTGGGCCTTCACCGCGGCGGCGGTGTTGTCGAACAGGGTGGAGCCCGTGTTCAGCGTCTTCAGGAACGCCGTCTCCTCGCCGACCGCGACGGTCTCGATGCGACGGAAGTCGGTGGCCAGCTCCGGGTAGGACGGGGCCATCAGGTCGCTGACGACCTTCATGAACTCGCTCATCACCGGCTTCTCGGCGCCGAGCAGCCGGGCCGAGCGCACGATGCGGCGCAGCAGGCGGCGCAGCACGTACCCGCGGCCGTCGTTGCCCGGGTTCACGCCGTCGGCGATCAGCATGGCGGCGGTGCGAGCATGGTCGGCGATCACGCGGAAGCGGACGTCGTCCTCGTGCTGGACGCCGTAGGAGCGTCCGGTCAGTTCCTCGGCCTTGTCGATGATCGGGCGCAGCAGGTCGGTCTCGTAGACGTTGTCCACGCCCTGCAGCAGCAGCGCGATGCGCTCGACGCCCATGCCGGTGTCGATGTTCTTCTTCGGCAGCGACCCGACCGGCGAGTGCCCGAGTTTGGGGCTCAACTCACCACGGATGTCCTGCATGAACACGAGGTTCCAGATCTCGAGGTAGCGGTCCTCGTCGGCGACCGGCCCGCCGTCGCGGCCGTACTCGGGGCCGCGGTCGTAGTAGATCTCCGAGCAGGGTCCGCCGGGGCCGGGCACGCCCATGTCCCAGTAGTTGTCCTTGCCGTCGCGGAACTGGATGCGCTCCTCGGGGATGCCCGCGACCCGCTTCCAGATCTCGGCGGCCTCCGGGTCGTCCTGGTACACGGTCACCCAGATCCGCTCGGGATCGAACCCGTAACCGCCGTCGTCCTGTGGCTTGGAGATCAGCTCCCAGGCGAGGGTGATCGCCCCCTCCTTGAAGTAATCACCGAAGGAGAAATTGCCCGCCATCTGGAAGAAGGTGTTGTGCCGCGTGGTGACGCCGACCTCTTCGATGTCGCCGGTTCGCACGCATTTCTGCACGCTGGTCGCCCGCGGGTAGGGCGGCGCCTCCTGACCCAGGAAGTACGGCTTGAACTGGACCATGCCCGCGTTGACGAACAGCAGGTTCGGGTCGGCCAGGATCAGCGAGGCACTCGGCACCTCGGTATGGCCGGCACGGAGGAAATGGTCCAGGAAACGCCGTCGAATCTCGTGGGTCTGCACGAATACCCAGCCTACCGGTGCCGCGCACGCGAATATTCATCGACTCGGGAGCCTGGTGCGTCCCGGCGGCGGTCAGCCTCGGACGATGCGGCGCAGCTTGTCGACCCTGGGGCCGATCTCGCGTTCGTGGCCGTGGTCGGTGGGGTGGTAGTAGTCGACGCCGATCAGCTCGTCGGGCGGATACTGCTGGCCGAGCACGCCGTCCTTGTCGTCGTGCGGGTACTTGTAGCCCTGCGCGTTGCCGAGCGCCGCCGCGCCGGGGTAGTGGCCGTCGCGCAGGTGGGGCGGAACCGGGCCCGCCTTGCCCGCCGCGACGTCGGCCATGGCGGCGCCGATCGCGGCCACGACGGCGCCGGACTTAGGGGCCGTGGCCAGGTGGATGGTGGCTTGGGCGAGCGCGAGGCGGCCTTCTGGCAGACCGACCAGCTGCACGACCTGCGCGGCGGCGGTCGCCGTCTGCAACGCCATCGGGTCGGCCATGCCGATGTCCTCGCTCGCGTGGATCATCAGCCGCCGGGCGATGAAGCGCGGGTCCTCCCCCGCGCTCAGCATGCGCGCCAGGTAGTGCAGCGCGGCGTCGACGTCCGAACCGCGGATGGACTTGATGAACGCGCTGATCACGTCGTAGTGCTGGTCGCCGGCGCGGTCGTACCGGACGGCGGCCTTGTCCACGCTGGCTTCGACCAGGTCCACGTCGACGGTGCCGTCGAGCGAGGACTCCGCCGACGCTTCCAGAGCGGTCAACGCGCGGCGGGCGTCACCGCCCGCGATCCGGACGATGTGGTCGAGCGCGGCCTCGGTCACCGTGTACGCGCCGTCGAGGCCGCGTGGATCGGTGATCGCGCGGGCGAGCACCTCGCGGATGTCGGTTTCCGTGAGCGACCGCAGTTGCAGCACCAGTGAGCGGGACAGCAGCGGCGACACCACCGAGAACGACGGGTTCTCGGTCGTCGCGCCGACCAGCAGGACGATGCGGTTCTCCACCGCGGCGAGCAGGGCGTCCTGCTGGGTCTTGGAGAAGCGGTGGACCTCATCGATGAACAGCACGGTCTGCTCGCCCGTAGCCAACCTGCGCCGCGCCACGTCGATGACCGCGCGCACCTCTTTGACCCCGGCCGAGAGCGCCGACAACGCTTCGAACCGGCGGCCGGTGGCCTGGGACAGGAGCGAGGCGAGCGTGGTCTTGCCCGTGCCGGGCGGGCCGTACAGCAATACCGACGCGGCGCCCGAACCCTCGATCAGCCTGCGCAGCGGCGAACCGGGACCGAGCAGATGTTGCTGTCCGACCACTTCCTCCAGCGTGGCCGGGCGCATGCGCACGGCCAGCGGCGCACCCGCGTCCCGGCGCACCACGGTGTCGATCGAATGCTCCGGAGGCACCGCGGCTCCGGGCACGTCGAACAAACCATCGCTCACGACAAGAACGTTACCGAGGCGCACCGACAGCACGACATGCCGTTCCCGGATGCGTGTCCGGTGCGGCGGCGCGGTCTGGACCGGCGCGGCGACAGACGGAGTTGCGTGTCGCCGGTACTTCGGATGGGATCGGTACCCGTGCCTGAAAACGTATCCGTTTCAGATCCCTCGTCCACCGCGCGCTTCGCTCGGCGCACTCTTTTCAAGGGCAGCGCGGCCGCCGCCACCGCCACCGCGGTGCTGGGCGCCGGTGACGCGGAAGCCGCGACACCGGTGTTCCGGCACGGCGTGGCCTCGGGGGACCCGCTTGCCGACGGCGTGATCGTCTGGACCCGCGTGACCGTCTCCGACGACGCGACGCCCGGCTCGGGCGTGGGCGACCCGGCGACCGTGCGGTGGGAGATCGCGGCGGACGAGCGGTTCGCCTCGGTCGCCGCGTCCGGCGCCGTGACGACCTCGGCTGACTCCGACCATACGGTCAAGGTCGACGTTTCCGGCCTGGCTCCCGGTGTCGAGTACTTCTATCGATTCACCGCCCTGGGCCAGACCTCTCCGGTGGGCCGCACCAAGACCGCGCCCGCCACGGCGGACACACCGGATCGCCTTCGGTTCGGCGTGGTGTCGTGCTCGAACTGGGAGGCGGGCTACTTCGGCGCCTACCGTCACCTGACCGCCCGCACCGACCTGGACGCGATCGTGCACTTGGGCGACTACATCTACGAGTACGGCCGCGGGAAGTACGGGGGCCGCAACGGCGCCGTACGCCCGCACAATCCGGCCAACGAGACCGTCAGCCTGGCGGACTACCGCATCCGCCACGCCCAGTACAAGACCGACCCGGATCTGCTCGGCCTGCACGCCACCTTGCCGTTCATCTGCACCTGGGACGACCACGAATCCGCGGACAACTCCTGGTCCGGCGGCGCGAACAATCACGATCCCGCCACCGAGGGCAGCTGGGCCGACCGGCGCGCCGCCTCCGCGCAGGCCTATCTGGAGTGGATGCCGGTCCGGGCGTCCGGCTCCGGCGCCGACGTGCGGATCTACCGCAGGCTGCGCTTCGGCACCCTGGCCGAGCTCACCATGCTCGATCTGCGCAGCTACCGCGACCAGGAGGCGAAGCCGGGCGCGAACTGGCGCGAGGCCGACGACCCGGCGCGCACCATCACCGGCAAGGCGCAGATGGAATGGCTGACCGCGGGCTTGGCCTCCGCGCCGGTGCGGTGGAAGCTGGTCGGCAACTCGGTCATGATCGCCCCGCTGGTCTTCCCGCCGCTCGAGCCCGCCACCACGGCTGCGATCACCAGCACCATGGGCGTCCCGCAGTCCGGTCCGTCGCTGAACGGCGACCAGTGGGACGGCTACACCGCCGACCGCACCAGGCTGTTCCGCGCCATCATCGATCAGCAGATTTCCGACGTGCTGTTCCTGACCGGAGACATCCACTCCTCGTGGGCCGCCGATCTCCCCGTGGACGCGGCGAGCTACCCGGGCGGCGTGACGGCGGGCGCCGAGTTCGTGGTGCCGTCGGTGACCTCGACCAGCATCGGTGACATGGTCCACACGAATTCCGCTCCGATCGCCGAAGCGATCAAGACGGTCAACCGCCATCTGCGTTATGTGGAGTTGGACTCGCACGGCTACGGCGTGCTGGAGATCACCCCCGACCACGCGCAGATGGACTGGTACTACCTGCTGGATGTGGCGGACCCGAATTCCGATGTACGCTACGGCGCTTCGTTCGCGGTGCGCAGCGGGGGACGGATCGAGCCGCGGCAGGTCCCGCTCGGCTAGCGCGGGGCGGCCGCGCGCCGTCTCCGGAGGCAGCAGCCCCCGGTGCGCGGCCTACTCGCCCCAGCGTTCTTCCAGCATCGCCGATACATCCTCGGCGAAATCTCCCACGATGTCGTCACCCGTGCATCGCGCGTCTTCGGCGAGCGCTGCCCAGCGGTTGATCAGCGCCGCCGAGCGCGGCACCGACAGCCCGTGCTCCCTGGCAGCCGCGATACGGGTGTGATCGGCGGGCAGGAACCAGTAAGTGGACAGCCAGACCCAGATCAGCCGAGCTTCCAGGATGCGTTCGGCCAGCTGGTCGTCATCGGCCAGCGCGGGCCACACGCCCACGACCTCCGCGCGCCAGGCCTCGACCATCTGCCGCGCGCGCTCACGCGAGAGCTCGACATCGCATAGACAGCCGGGGAAGGACACCAGCGCGTAGGCGATGTCCAAGGTGGCGTCGCGGAACCCGCCCCACTCGTAGTCGAGGAAGCGAGCACCCTCCTCGTTCAAGATCACATTGTCCGGGCAGAGGTCCGACGGGCTGAACGCGCGGAAACGGCCCGCGGAGTACAGCCGGTTGCCGCGCACGATGCGCTCGGCGATCTCGCCCGGCACCTCGATGCCCAGTTCGCGCTGGAGCAGACCGGGCACCTCGGCGATCGCCGACTCGGCCTGCTGGGCGATGCCGTCCACCCGGTGCACCACGTCCACTCGGCGCAGCAGCGCGACGAAGTCCGCCTCGCGCCCGACGGTGGCGGCATGCATCCGGCCCAGCGCCTGAGCGAACGCCATCAGGGCGTTGCGGCCCGCGGGCTCGGCCCCGGAGCGGAGCACGGCGGTGAGCAGGGAGTTCTCACCCAGATCACTGAGGATCAGCAGACGGTCGGGAAGGCTGTGCGCGACCAGGTACGCGCCCGGCCGGTGCTCCCGGCTCAACGCGGTGGTGAACTGATAGGACACCGTCTCGCGGAGGAACGCGGAATCGACGCTGGCCACCCCGGGCGCCAAGCCGCCGGTCCGGCGATCCTGCGCCGCGCCGCGGACCTGCTTGATGATCAGGGTTCGCGGCAATGAAAAGGCGTTCTCCGCTACACGCACGCGTAGGACCGTCGTCCTACCACTACCGCTGAGTTCGATCGGATCGCTCAGCTTTACCGGAGCACCCATTCGCTTTGTGAGCAACTGTTGCGCTGCGGACACGACTTCGGCGGCGCGTTCGGCCAATAGTGCGGTCATCGCCTCTCAAAGTACTCGCATGGGGTCACTTCTAGCGAGCGGTTACACAACCTTTCCGCGTCGCTCGGCGTGTCTCCGGCATGGCCGGACGGCGGCCGCAGGTCGCTTGACACCTCCGCACCCGTCGGGTTTTCTCATCGTCAACTGCCCTGCGCCACACCGCAAACCAGTTGAGTGGAAAGGTCTACGCATGACCGAGATCCCGCCCTCCGCACCCAAACAATCAGGTGGCGGCGCTCCCTTGCCGAACGACGACGAACGCTTCGCGGCCAGGCCCGGGCAGCACGAGAGCCCAAATCCGCAGGCTCCCGGCTCCGGGACCGGCCACGCCCGCCACGAGATGGCGGGTCCGGCCGGATATCCGCAGTTCGAAGGCCCCGGCGCGGCGCACTACGGCAACGAACCGCTGGAGCCGCCGCCGCCTGTGGGCGCGGGGCACCCCAGCTACGGACCGCAAGGCACCGGGCCGGGCTGGGCGCCGTCCGGCCCCGCGCCCGGGCAGGAGCCGATCTACGGCTACCAGCAGGTCTCCACCGGTCCCGGCAGACTGGACGTAGGCCGGGCGCTCAGTTACGGCTGGGCGCGACTCTGGGCCAATCCGGGGCCGTGGTTCGGGGTGACCGCGGTGGGCCTCGTCATCTACTTGGCGTTCGTGGTCGTCGTTCAGCTCACCGACCCGACGTCGATGCTGCCGCTGCTGCTGATCTTCTTGGCGGTCATGGCAGGCGTGTGGCTGCTGCAGGCGGCGATGGTGCGCGGTGCACTGTACGAAACCGACGGCACCCCACCGCCTTTCGGCGCATACTTTCGATTCGTGAACGCGGGCAACGTGTTGCTCACCGCGTTGCTGGCATTCACGCTGACCTTCCTCGGCTCGGCGCTCTGCTTGCTTCCCGGACTGATCGCAGGATGGCTGTGCATGTTCTCGTTGCACTTCGTCGTCGATCAGGACCAGGGTCCGTTCGAGGCGCTGAAGTCCAGTTTCACGCTGGTGGGCGCCAACGCCGTGCAGGTGCTGCTGCTCGCGCTGGCTGTGCTGGTGATCACGTTCCTGGGCACGCTGCTGTGCGGTCTCGGCCTGCTGATCGCGGGCCCGGTCTCCGTGATCGCGGTGACCTATGCCTACCGAGTGCTCACCGGAGGCACCGTCGCCGCGGCGTGAGGCCCGCTCACTTCTCGGCCGGTGCGCGCATGCCGATCCAGCGCTTCAACCGTTCCACCGGACCGGCCTCGCTGCCCGCGCGCGGCCGGAGCTGGAGCACGATGATCCCGGCCACGATGATGCCCGCCATGTTCACCGCCAGCTGGCCCGCGGACAGGAACGCCACCCGCCACTCCCCCAAGGTCGCCGCGACCACGGCGAATCCGGCCGCGGGCACGGTGGTCACCGAGATGAACACGCCGACCAGCGCGGCCGACTTCGCTGTCACGAGCGAGAGCATGCCTGCCGCGCCCGCCAATAGCGCGACGACCAGGGAGAACGGGCCCACCTGATAGATGAAGTCGACCTGCTCGACGCCGCTCACCCCGTCCATGGTGATCCAGCCGACCTGTTCCCACACCACCGTGGCCACCAACGTGACCACCATCGCCACCGGAAACCCCACCGCGAGCGCGAAGGCCGAGCGGCGGGCGAGGCCGAAGTCCCTGCGCACCACCGCGACCGCGAAAGCGGCGAGCGGACCGAACTCCGGGCCGACGACCATCGCGCCGACGATCGTCACCGGCGAATCGGTCGCGACGCCCACGGCCGCGAGCAGGCAGGCGATCGTCAGGAACGCGAGAAAAGTCGCGTTGAGGCTCGACTCCTCATGCGTCTGCGCGAGCAGTTCCTCCCACACCACCGCGTCGCTCGGATCACCGGGCGCCTCGTGTACCGCGCGCTCGCCCGCCTCCGACAGGACGGTCTCGACCGGCGTGAGCGTCATCCCGCCGGACCGGCAGACGCCCAGCGCGGTCAAGTCGTCGAGCACGTCGTTGGCCGCCTCACGAGCCACGTCCGCCTGGACGAGATCGCCCTTCGGCTCCAGCGCGGCACCGCGGGCCAGGGTCACGTGCGTGACCCCGGGATCGGCGGCGAGTACCGCGAGCACCTCGTCGGTGAGATCCGGCGGGCTGATCAGGCGCAAGTGCAGCAACGGGTTTCCTCGCGGTCGGGCAGGCGTAACTGCCCAGAAGGTACCGTTCGCGCGAGCGCCCGCTACGAGGAGGTCTCGGCGCGCTCGCCCTTCTTCTGCTCCGGCTTGACGTCCAGACCCGCCTCTTTGCGCTGCAGCTCGCTGATCGGCGCGGGCGCGTCGGTCAGCGGGTCGACGCCGCCGCCGGTCTTCGGGAAGGCGATGACCTCGCGGATCGAGTCCTCCCCCGCCAGCAGTGCGGTGACCCGGTCCCAGCCGAAGGCGATGCCGCCGTGCGGCGGCGCGCCGAAGGCGAAGGCGTCCAGCAGGAAGCCGAACTGCTCCTGCGCCTCCTCCGGGCTGATGCCCATCACGTCGAAGACCCGTTCCTGCACGTCACGACGGTGGATACGAATCGAGCCGCCGCCGATCTCGTTGCCGTTGCAGACGATGTCGTAGGCGTAGGCCAGCGCCGAGCCCGGGTCGGTGTCGAAGGTGTCCAGCGACTCCGGCTTCGGCGAGGTGAAGGCGTGATGCACCGCGGTCCAGGCGGAGTGGCCCACCGCCACGTCACCGCTGGCGGTCGCCTCGACGGTCGGCTCGAACAGCGGCGCGTCCACGATCCACACGAACGACCAGGCGTCCGCATCGATGAGACCGACCTTGCGGGCGATCTCGACCCGCGCCGCGCCGAGCAGCGCGCGCTGCGCCTTCGCGGCGCCCGCGGCGAAGAACACGCAGTCACCCGGAACCGCGCCGACGTGCTTGGCCAAGCCGTCGCGCTCGGCCTCGGTGAGGTTCTTCGCGACCGGGCCGCCCAGTGTGCCGTCCTCGTTCACCAGCACGTACGCCAGACCCTTGGCGCCGCGCTGCTTGGCCCATTCCTGCCAGGCGTCGAGCTGGCGTCGCGGCTGGCTCGCACCGCCCGGCATGACCACCGCGCCGACATAAGGCGCCTGGAACACCCGGAACGGGGTGTCCTTGAAGTAGTCGGTGCACTCGGTGATCTCCACGCCGAAACGCAGGTCGGGCTTGTCGCTACCGAACCGGCGCATGGCCTCGGCGTAGGTCATGTGCGGGATCGGGGTCTGGATCTCGTAGCCGACCAGCTTCCACAGCGCGACCAGGATCTCCTCGGCCAGCAGGATCACGTCCTCCTGGCGCACGAAGCTCATCTCGATGTCGAGCTGGGTGAACTCCGGCTGACGATCGGCGCGGAAGTCCTCGTCCCGGTAGCACCGCGCGATCTGGAAGTAGCGTTCGATGCCGCCGACCATGAGCAGCTGCTTGAACAGCTGCGGGCTCTGCGGAAGGGCGTAGAAGTTGCCCGGCTGCAGGCGGGCGGGCACCACGAAGTCGCGCGCGCCCTCTGGCGTCGACCGGGTCAGCGTCGGGGTCTCCACCTCGACGAACTCGTGGCGGCCGAGCACCTCGCGGGCGGCCGCGTTGACTTTGGACCGCAGCCGGATGGCGTGTGCCGGGCCCTCGCGGCGCAGATCAAGGTAGCGGTGCTTCAGGCGCGCTTCCTCGCCCGGCTGCTCGTCCAGCTGGAAGGGCAGCGGGGCGCTCTCGTTCAGCACCTCGAGCTCGGTGACGTTCACCTCGATGGCGCCGGTCGGCAGTTCCGGGTTCTCGTTGCCGCTCGGCCGCGGTTCCACGGTGCCGGTGACGCGCACGCAGTACTCCGCACGCAGCCGATGTGCCTGCTCGGCGGGTTCGCCCTCGCGGAAAACGGCCTGGGCCACACCGGACGCGTCGCGCAGATCGATGAAGATCACCCCACCGTGGTCACGCCGCCGCGCCACCCAGCCGGTGAGAGTGACGGTCTGACCGGCATGCTCGCTTCGCAGCGAACCAGCCAAGTGGGTGCGCAGCACGGGGTTCCTTTCGACGACTCTGGCACCGGCGCGGTGTGACCAAGTGCGAGTCCATCGTAGTGAGACACATTCGGTGAGTGGAAACCGATATCGACGCGCCCGTGCCAAGCTGTATTCGAGGGAGTGTGAACCGGGGTCGCCGACGACCGAGGGTTGGGTGACCCCGGGGACGAGCGAGAAAGCGACGACGATGACCTTCAACGAGGGCATGCAGATCGACCCCGACCGGGTTTCGTCCGGCGGTCCCGGCATGGGCGGCAAGCTCGCGCTCGGCGGCGGCGCGGGCGGGCTCATCGTGCTGGTGCTGGCGCTGCTGCTGGGCGGCGACCCCGGATCCATCCTCGGCAACTTCACCGGCTCGCAGGACCAGAGCCAGACGCAGCCGGGCACGGCCGGCACGCCGAGCCATTGCAAGACCGGGGCGGATGCCAACAAATACGTCGACTGCCGGGTGGCGCTCACGGCGCAGAGCCTGGACGCGGTGTGGTCGGCCGAACTGCCGAAGCAGGCCGGAAAGCGCTACCAGCAGCCGAAGGTCGTGCTCTTCTCCGGAGCCACCTCCACCGGATGCGGCAACGCCACCAGCGCGGTGGGACCGTTTTACTGCCCGGCCGACCGGACCGCGTACTTCGACACCAGTTTCTTCCAGGAACTGGTGGATCGATTCGGTTCCAGCGGAGGCCCGCTGGCGCAGGAATACGTCGTGGCGCACGAGATCGGCCATCACATCCAGAACCTGCTCGGTGACATCGGCCGCGCCCAGCGCGATCCACGCGGCGCGGACTCCGACGCGGTGCGCACCGAATTGCAGGCCGACTGCTACGCGGGCATCTGGGCGCATTTCGCGGACAAGCAACCCGCGCCCGGCAGCAACCAGCCGTTTCTGAAACCGTTGTCGGACAAGGATGTCAACGACGCGCTGTCGGCGGCCGCCGCGGTAGGCGACGACCGCATCCAGCGTGCCGCCCAAGGCCGGGTGAATCCCGAAGCGTGGACGCACGGTTCGTCCGAGCAGCGGCAGAAGTGGTTCCTCACCGGCTACAAGACCGGTCAGGTGAGAGCTTGCGACACGTACTCGGCCCCGGACCTGAACAACCCGTCCGGCCTGCGGTAGCGCCGGATCCGATCGATACAGCGCGCCGACTCCCGCCAGGGGTCGGCGCGCTGTCATGATCTACGGCAGTTCGTCTGTGCCGCAGACGGACACGGACAGCACCGGAAGATGGGATCGATGCGAGTAACGAAAGCCGTTCTGCTGGTTGTGACGCTGATCGTCGCGGTGGGCTCGGGCGCCGCCACGGCCGACCCGGCACTGGATCGACCCAGTGCGCTACCGCCGATCGCCGCGCCGCTGGCACTGTTCACGCTGACCACCATTCCGGACGGTTGGCAGGCCCGGACGGATCTGCGCCCGCAGCTGGAGATCTTCGCCGACGGCCGTGCGGTGAGCAGCCCCGACGCGGTGGCCGCCGAGCGCCGTCCCGAGACCCCGCCGAAGCGGATCGACGGCCATATCCCGCCCGATGTGTTGAACGCGGCGCTGGCGGAGACCAAAGCGCTCGCCACGGTGGACCTCGGCGTGCCGAAAGCCACCGACCAGAGCAGCCGGATCATCGACTTCATGCCGCAGTCGCCGTCGGACGACGTGCATCTGGTGGTGTACTCGCCGGACACCACCGAGGGGCTCGGCGCCGAGCAGCAGGCCGCGCGTAAACGCTTCGCCGACCTCTACCGGAAACTGATCGACTCGTTCACGCAGGACAACTGAGGCTCTGCACGTCACCCGGCCCGGCGCTGATCCGCTCGGGCCGGGTGCAGCGGCTCGCCTACCCGGCGTCCGTCAGAACTGGTCCTGCTCGTAGTCCGAGCTGATGATCTCGTCCGAATGCGTCGCACCGATGACGTCCGGCGTCGACTCGCCCAGCGGGCCGGTGAGGTCGTCGTTGCCGATGGGACTCAGGTAGGGCTGCACCGTCCGCGAGTGTTCCTCGTCGGTGCCGCGCTGCCCCGCCGCGGCGCCGGGGCCGCCCATGAAGCTGCTCGATCCGGCGGGTGTGGTACTCGCGGGCGTGCCGGTACCGAGCGAAGTGCCCGGGACGCCGGCGACCGGCCGGATCGGTGCGACCGTGGCGCCGGGCAGGCCGGTGACTTTGGGCACCGACGACACGCTCGGGCTGCCGGGACGGCCGGGGCTGCTGCCGAGCAGGCTGCTCGGCGTGCCGTGGCTGGTGGTCGGGCTGTGCGAGGTGCTGTGCACCGACGACGGCGTGGTCGAGGGCGTCGATGTCGACGGCGTGGCGGAATCAAGGCCTGCCGCCTTGGTCGCGGTGTCCGACGCGGTCGACTGCGCCTGCTCCAGGATCGGCTGACCGACGTTCTCCGCCAGCGCCTGCGCGACCTCCTGCGGCGCGGGCCCGCCGCCCGGGGCTACCAGCTGCTGCACCATGCCACTGAGCTCGGCGGTCTTACCGGCCAGGTCGCCGCGGGTGGCGTTGACCACGCCGACGGCTTGACCGAGGTGTTCGGTGGCCGAGGCCATCAGCGTCGCCTGGGCGGGCGGAGTGAGGATCACCGGCGCGAGCGCGGTCGCCTGGGTGGCGAACGACGACGCGATGCCGAGCAGTTGCGCGTTGCCCTGCTGCACCACCGTGGCAGCGCGCTGCGTGAGTTCGGAGATGTCGATGCCCCGCTGGCTGGTCTCCTGTCCCTGCACGTTCGCCTGCTGGCTCGTGGCCTGTGCGTTGCGCGCGGCCTGGCTCTGCCACAGCTGCTCGACCGTGCTCATGCTGCCCTTGCCGACCTGCATGGCCATCTCGATGACCTTGGAGGACTGGCTGAGGATCGCGGTCGGATCGAACGCGCCGATGACACCGGTGCCGAAGCTGCTCAGCAGGTCCAGGATCGGCTTCATCAGGACGTCGACGCCGGGCAGCGCGGGCACCGCGACACCCTGGAGCAAGGCGGCCACCGGATCGGCGGGCAAGGCAGGCAGCGATCCGGCCGCGGCCGCCGCCTGGTTCACCGCGCCGCTGATCGCGCTCGGCGCGGCGGCGAGCGCACCGTTCAGCACGCCGTTCGCCTGATCGAGCGCGGCTTCGACCGCGGGCGCTCCGATCTGGCCGACCGCGGTGTTCGTGTCCCCGAGCAGCGCGGACGTATCATGCGCGATCCCGTGCCCGCCCTCGGCGCTCGGTGTGCCGCCCAGTCCGGGCAGACCGGCGGGCACGGTGGCGGCCGACTGCTGATCCTCGGAGATCTTGCGGGACAGCACGAATGCGGGCGGCTCGATGGGCGGCAGATCTTCGGGCAACTGCGGCAGCGGCAGGTCGAGCACCGCCTGTGCCGGTGTCTGCTGCAATGCGTCCAGCACAGTCTGCTGGCCGATGGCGACGTTCTGTTCGGCCGCGTGCGCGACGGCGTGATCTTCCGGCGCGATGACGCCGCTGTCCAGCGGTCTCATACCGCGCCCCCGATCTGGCCCGCGATCGACCCGAGCGCGCCCGCGTTGGACCAATCGACCGCGTCGTAGGCCGCGGCCGCGCTGAACGCCGAGTCCGAGAGCTTGGCGTACTTGGCGGACAGATCGTTGATGTCCTTGGCCTGCAACACTTGCGCCGCGGCGAACATCGCCAGGTAATCGGCCCCGATCAAGCCGAACACCGGGACGAGCGCCGAAACGTTCTTCACCGCGTCGAAATTGCCCGCCCCCGCGAGATCACCGGCGATACCGGCGTTCGTGGCGGCGAACGCCCGGACCGCTTCGGTCTCTACCGAGAGATCACTCATCGAGTTGCCCCCCAAATCGTCGTACAGATCAGCGTCATGCAGTTGTGGTGATCCGCCTGCTCCCTGCCGAATCGGCAAGGGCCGCTACGGTTGCGCTCAATATAGCGGACCGGACCGGCATGTTTCGAGCCCGAACGCGCCGCACACCGGGCAAACCCGGCAGAACTGGAACGTGTTGCAAATTAGAACAAGTTCTATATTCTCTGTCCCATGAAGGTCGCAGTGACCGGCGCAGCCGGCTACCTTGGCACGAATCTGCTCCGCCTCCTCACCGAGCGCGGCCACCAGGTCACGGCCATCGATCGGGCCGTTCCCGCCGAGCCGGCGGCACCCGGCGTCACCTGGCTGCGTGGCGACGTGCTCGACCCGGCGTCGATGCGCGCCGCGCTGGACGGCGCCGAGGTGGTCTACCACCTGGTCGCGGTGATCACCCTGGCCGAGAAGAACGATCTCGCCTGGCGGGTGAACACCGAGGGCGTGCGCGTGGTCGCCGAGGCGGCGCTGGCGGTCGGCGCGCGCCGGATGGTGCACGCCAGCTCGATCCACGCGTTCGACCAGTACAGCTGCGGCGGCCGGATCGATGAGAACGCGCCGCGGTCGACCGACCCGGCACTGCCGGTCTACGACCGCTCGAAATGGGCGGGCGAGGTGGCGCTGCGCAAGGTGATCGACCAGGGACTCGACGCGGTGCTGTGCAATCCCACCGGCGTCTTCGGCCCACTGGACCACAGCAAGCCGCTCTCGCGCATCAACCGGACGCTCAAGGACGCGGCCCTCGGGCGCGTGCCCGCCATGATCGGCGGCGGATTCGACCTGGTGGACGTGCGCGACGTCGCCGCGGGCCTGGTGCTGGCGGGCGAGAAAGGCCGCACGGGCGAGAACTACCTGCTCGGCGGATCGATGATCTCGATGCTCGAACTGTGCCGCGTCGCCGCGACCCATGGCGGCAAACGCGGCCCGAGGTTCGCCATCTCCCCCAAGCTCGTGTCCGGCGTCATCCCGGTACTCGCGCCGATCGGCAAGCTGTTCAACTCCGACATCGTCTCCAAGGCGGCGCTCGGCGCGCTGATCTCCGCGCCGGTGGTCGACCACGGCAAGGCCGAACGCGAGCTCGGCTACCGACCGCGCCCGCTCGACGACACGGTGCGCGACCTGGTCACCTTCTTCGCCGACCCGTCCGCGCTGACACCGCCCGGCACCGAGCAGATCGCTTGACAGCTGCTAGAACACATGTTCGACTGAAGGGGTGCGGTGGCAAAGCCAGACCCTGGACGCCGAGGACGGCGCCTTGCCCGGGCTGTCCCGGGCCGGTCTGGTGCGCACCGTGCGGACGCCGGAGTTCGAGGGCATCACATTCCACGAGGTGTTGTGCAAGAGCGCCCTGAACCGGGTGCCCGAGGGCGCGAACGTGCCGTTCCGATGGACCGTCAATCCCATGCGGGGTTGTTCGCACGCCTGCCGCTACTGTTTCGCGCGCGGCACGCACGAATATCTGGATCTGGACGCGGGCCGGGACTTCGATTCGCAGATCGTGGTGAAGACGAATGTCGCCGCGGTGCTGCGCAAGGAGCTCGGCAGGCGGTCCTGGCGCCGCGAGCCGGTCGCGCTGGGCACCAACACCGATCCCTATCAGCGCGCCGAGGGACGATATCGCCTGATGCCCGGCATCATTCGCGCGCTGACCGAATCCGGCACCCCGTTCTCCATCCTCACCAAAGGCACCCTGCTGCGGCGGGACCTGCCGTTGCTCACCTCGGCCGCCCGCGAGGTGCCCGTGAGTCTCGCGATGTCCATCGCGATACTGGACGAGGATCTGCACCACAGCCTGGAGCCGGGCACACCGTCACCACGAGCCCGCCTGGACCTGGTTCGCGCGCTCGCCGACGCGGGCTTCGCCGTCAACGTGCTGGTCGCACCGGTCATCCCCTGCCTCACCGACGGACGCGCCCACCTCGACGCGGTCTTCGGCGCGATCGCCGAGGCCGGGGCTCGATCGGCGGTCGCGTTCCCCATGCACCTGCGCGGCAGTACCAGGGGCTGGTTCCTGTCCTGGCTGGCCGAGCACCATCCGGCGCTGCTGCGCCGGTACCGCCAGCTGTATCGGCGCGGCGCCTACGTCACGCCGGAGTATTCCGCGTGGCTGCGCGCGCGGGTCGCTCCGCTGCTGGCGGAGCACGGTTTGACGGCGCGCGGACGGCCCGAACCCGAGACACGAGCCGAAACCGCGCACGCGAGCGACGCGCAGCTGGCATTGTTCGCCTGACGCCCGCACCGCCGAATCTCGCCGGTCCGCGCGCTTCACGGGCGCGCACCGCGTTCGACGGAGTAGTTTGGCGATGGCACCTCTCAGCGACGAGGAAGTGAAGCAGGCATATGGTTTCACACCAAAACGATGTCGGCACAGCTAAATTGGAAAAGGTCGTCATTCGGTTCGCCGGGGACTCCGGCGACGGAATGCAGCTGACCGGCGATCGCTTCACCCACGAGGCCGCCGCCTTCGGCAACGACCTGGCCACCCAGCCCAACTTCCCCGCCGAGATCCGAGCGCCCCAAGGCACGCTGCCCGGCGTCTCGTCCTTCCAGATCCAGATCGCCGACTACGACATTCTCACCGCGGGTGACCAGCCCGACGTGCTGGTCGCGATGAACCCGGCCGCGCTCAAGGCGAATCTGGAGGATCTCCCGCGCGGCGCCACCGTCATCGTCAACACCGACGAGTTCACCAAGCGGACCCTCGCCAAGGTGGGTTACGCCGCCGATCCGCTGGCCGACGAGACACTGTCGGACTTCGTGGTCCACCGCGTCCCGATGACCTCGCTCACCCTCGGCGCCACCGAATCGACCGGAGTCGGCAAGAAGGACGCCCAGCGCGCGAAGAACATGTTCGCCCTCGGCCTGCTGTCCTGGATGTACGGGCGCCCGATCGGCGGCACCGAGCAGTTCATGCGGGAGAAGTTCGCGACCAAGCCGGATATCGCCGAGGCCAACATCCTGGCGTTCCGGGCGGGCTGGAACTACGGCGAGACCACCGAGAGCTTCGCCACCACCTACGAGATCGCGCCCGCCGCACTCCCGCCGGGCACCTACCGCCAGATCACCGGCAACACCGCGCTCGCCTATGGCCTGATCACCGCCGGTCAGCTCGCCGGGCTGCCCGTCTTCCTCGGGACCTATCCCATCACTCCGGCCTCGGACATCCTGCACGAGCTGAGCAAGCACAAGAATTTCGGCGTCACCACCTTCCAGGCCGAGGACGAGATCGCCGGGATCGGCGCGGCGCTCGGCGCCGGGATCGGCGGTGCGCTCGGCGTCACCAGCACATCGGGCCCCGGGCTCGCGCTCAAGAGCGAGACCATCGGCCTGGCGGTGATGACGGAGCTGCCGCTGGTGGTGATCGATGTGCAGCGCGGCGGACCGTCGACCGGACTGCCGACCAAGACCGAGCAGGCCGATCTGTTGCAGGCGCTCTACGGCCGCAACGGCGAATCACCGGTGGCGGTGCTCGCGCCGCGCTCCCCCGCCGACTGCTTCGCCACCGCGGTGGAAGCCGCGCGAATCGCCCTCACCTACCGCACTCCGGTGCTGCTGCTGTCCGACGGTGCGATCGCGAACGGCTCCGAACCGTGGTCCATCCCGCAGGTGTCGGAGCTGGAGCCGATCGACCCGGCGTTCGAACCGGAAGGCGACGACACCGACCCGTTCCAGCCGTACGCACGCGATCCCGACACGCTCGCCCGGCCGCTCGCCGTCCCTGGCACGAAGGGCCGCGCCCACCGCATCGGCGGCCTCGAGAAGGCGGACGGCAGCGGCAACATCTCCTACGACCCGGCCAATCACGAACTCATGGTTCGCCTGCGTCAAGCCAAGATCGACGGCATCGAGGTGCCCGATCTCGTGGTGGACGATCCGGACGGCACCGCCGAGCTGTTGCTGATCGGCTGGGGCAGTTCCTACGGCCCGATCGGCGAGGCGTGCCGTCGCGCGCGGCGGCGCGGTGTGCCGGTCGCCCAGGCGCATCTACGGCATCTGAATCCGTTGCCCGCCAACCTCGGGGAGGTACTGCGCCGTTATCGCGTCGTGGTCGCGCCCGAGATGAACGGCGGCCAGCTCGCCACGCTGCTACGGGCGAAGTACCTGGTCGACGTGCGACCGTGGACGAAGATCGCGGGCACCGCGTTCTCCGCCCAGGAGCTGGTCGGGGTCATCGACGCGGCGCTGGACGGGTCGATCGAGGAGCTGGAACAGAACAAGGTCTTCGCCGCACGGGCGCGGGCCACCTATAGAACACTGCCGGACGAAGGCCGTCCACAGCCCAGCGCAGGCGAGGCAGCCACATATCGGATGTCTGGGGGTATCGCATGACCATCGTGGAAACCTCACTGGTCGGCACCGATCTGGGACTCACCGGTGTATCCGGGGTGCCGTCCGCGGACGGACCGCAGAAGGTGAAGGACTTCACCTCCGATCAGGAAGTGCGCTGGTGCCCCGGCTGCGGCGACTACGTGATCCTGGCGACTGTGCGCGGCTTCCTGGCGGAACTCGGATTGCGCCGGGAGAACCTGATGTTCGTGTCCGGGATCGGCTGCTCCAGCCGCTTCCCGTATTACTTGGAGGCCTACGGCATCCATTCCATCCACGGTCGCGCTCCCGCGATCGCGACCGGATTGGCGGTCAGCAGGCCCGATCTGTCGGTCTGGGTGGTGACCGGTGACGGCGACGCGCTGTCCATCGGAGGCAACCACCTCATCCACGCGCTGCGCCGCAACGTGAACATGACGATCCTGCTGTTCAACAACCGGATCTACGGCTTGACGAAGGGCCAGTACTCGCCCACCTCGGAACAGGGCAAGATCACCAAGTCGACCCCGATGGGCTCGGTGGACCACCCGTTCAACACCCTGTCGGTCGCGCTGGGCGCGGAAGCGACCTTCGCCGCCCGCGCGCTCGACTCCGATCGTGCGGGACTCACCGAGGTGCTGCGCGCCGCCGCCGAACACCGGGGCACGTCGTTCGTGGAGATCCTGCAGGACTGCCCGATCTTCAACGACGGCTCGTTCGACGCGCTGCGCCGGGACAACGCCGCCGACCATCTCGTCCCGCTGCGGCACGGCGAGCCGATCCGATTCGGCACCGAGGGCGAATTCGCGGTGATACGACGGGGTTTCGGGCTCGCGGTGGCCCGGGCCGACAGCGTCGCGGAGTCCGATATCGTGGTGCACGACGCCTTCGCCGACGACCCGGAGTACGCCTACGCGTTGTCGCGGCTGTCCGATCAAGGGCTCGAACACGTGGTCACAGGTATCTTCCGCAGCGTCTCTCGACCGACCTACGACGACGCGGTGCGCTACCAGATCGAGACGGCGCGGGAACGGAAGCCCGTCGGTCCCGAATCGCTGCAGTCCCTGCTCACCGGATCCGAAACCTGGACGGTCGGATAGCTGGCCGCGCCTGACCGGCTCTGCGGGGCGGACGCTCGCGGCGCCGGTCAGGCGCGCTTGGCGAAACCGAGGTCGACGACGGCGTCGCGCTCTTGTACCAACTCCGCGACCGACGCATCGATCCGGGGACGGGCCAGAGCATCGATCGCCAGGTCGGGCACGATGGTGTACTCGCCGTTCGCGCAGGTGACCGGGAACGAGCTGATCAGCCCGTCCGGCACGCCGTAGGAGCCGTCCGAGGCAACGGCCATGGAAACCCAGTCACCGTGCCGCGTGCCGCGCACCCAGTCGTGGATGTGGTCGATCGCGGCGCTGGCCGCACTCGCCGCCGAGGACGCGCCGCGCGCCTGGATGATGGCGGTGCCGCGCTGCTGCACGGTGGGCACGAACTGCTCGGTCAGCCACGCCGGATCGCCGATCAGGTCGAGGGCGGGACGTCCCGCGATGGTGGCGTGCGCGATGTCGGGGTACTGCGTCGCCGAGTGATTGCCCCAGATCGCGACCCGCGCGATGTCGGCGGCGGGCGCACCGGTCTTCTTGGCCAGTTGCGCGATGGCGCGATTGTGGTCCAGCCGCGTCATGGCGGTGAAACGCTCGGCGGGCACGTCCGGTGCGTTGCTCATGGCGATGAAGGCGTTGGTGTTGGCCGGGTTGCCGATCACGAGCACCTTCACGTCGTCCGCGGCGCTGGCGTTGATCGCGGCGCCCTGCTCGGTGAAGATCGCGCCGTTGGCGGCGAGCAGATCCGAACGTTCCATCCCGGCGGTGCGCGGCCGCGCGCCGACCAGCAGGGCGATATCGGCGCCAGCGAAGCCGATCCACGGGTCGTCGCTGATGTCGACGGACTCCAGCAACCCGAACGCGCCGTCTTCCAGTTCCATCGCGACGCCCTCCAGCGACGCCACCGCGGCGGGGACTTCCAGCAGCCGCAGACGCACGCGTGTGTCCGGGCCGAGCATCGCGCCGGAAGCGATCCGGAACAGCATGCCGTAGGCGATCTGGCCCGCGGCTCCGGTCACGGTGACGGTCACGGTCCCAGCGGCGGTGCTCACGACGAACTCCTTGCGGTAGGCGGACTTCTGTTGCCCACCCTAACCACTCTCACCGCCGCCGAAGGCCGACGGTGAGCTACGCGACAGTGACTCGTGCGCCCGCCCGGCCCCGGCCCCGGAGGAGAACCGCGGGGTCAGCTGAGTGTGGCGACCTCGCTGTCGGTCAGCACGATCGGCGAAACCGCGTCCTTGGCGCGCGCCAGCCGCACGGCGCGATACAGCGGCCGTTCCTCCAGCCCGGCGTCGCGCGCCTCGGCCCGCAACTGCCGCACCAGCATCTCGGAAACCGCTACGGCCGCGGCCAATCGACTGGCGGCGAGCGCGTCCGCGAGCCTGCGCAAACCGACCAGGTGCAATTCGCGGCCGCTGCCCACGTCGGTGTACATGGCCAGCGGAACGACCTGGGAGACCTCACCGGCGGTGACCCGCAGAGCGATCCGGCTCAACCGGGCCGGGAACACCAGGACCTCGACCCCGGTGGCCGCCGACATCTCCACCCGCCGTTCACCGAACAGTCTGCGGGCGTGGATCATCGTGCCGGTCAACCACATTCGCCGCCGACGCAGCGCGACGGCGTACAGGACGGTCGGCGCGCCGACGACGACGCCGACCGCCGCGGCGATCGGCCAGCTCACCACGGTCGCGGCCAGCAACGCCGCGCCGACCCCGATACCCGACGCGGCCAGCGCGAGGCGGCGCAACATCGGCGCGTACAACTCGGGCGCGACCAGATCGAGGCCCACCGGCGCGAGCGCCCGCTGGTCATCAGAATTCGTGGACACTACTCCGCCCTCTCGCGACTCCGGCGGCGGTGGTGTGCGCGCCGGTCACGCTACTGCTCCCGTCGCCCGGCCGACGACGGGTTCGACGCACAGTACCGTGCGCGCGGCGGGCGCGCCGCGAAACTCGACGGGCAGCGCGCACCCGCCGCCCCGCTACCCGGCCAGCGACTCCCGGATCACGCCGACCACCTCGAGCAGCGGAATCTGCCGTTGCTCACCGGTCGCCATGTCCTTGAGCCCGATGGTGTTCTCCGCGAGGTCACGATCGCCGAGCACGAGGGTGAACTTCGCCCCGGAACGGTCGGACGCCTTCATCGCGCCCTTCACACCGCGCCCGCCGTAGGCCAGATCGACCCGGACACCCGCCGCGCGCAACTGCGCGGCGACCACTACAAGCCGCTGCTTGGCGGCGTCGCCCAGCGGCACGCCGAACACCTCGCAGCGCGCCGGGTTGCCCGCCGACTTGCCCTCGGCCGCCAGCGCCAGCATGGTCCGGTCGACGCCGAGGCCGAATCCGATACCCGACAGCGGCTGCCCCCCGAGCTCGGCCATGAGACCGTCGTAACGGCCACCGCCGCCGATGCCGGACTGCGCGCCCAGACCGTCGTGCACGAACTCGAACGTGGTCTTGGTGTAGTAGTCGAGGCCGCGCACCATGCGCGGGTTCACCACGTACGGCACGCCCAGCGCTTCGAGGTGGCCGAGTACCTGCTCGAAGTGCGCCTTGGCCGACTCCGACAGGTGATCGATCATCAGCGGCGCGTTCGCGGTCATCTCCCGTACCTCGGGCCGCTTGTCGTCCAGCACGCGCAGCGGGTTGAGCTGGGCGCGCCGCTTCGTCTCCTCGTCCAGCGGCAGTCCGAACAGGAAATCCTGCAGCAGTTCGCGGTACTGCGGGCGGCACGTCTCGTCACCCAGCGAGGTGACCTCGAGGCGGAATCCGTCCAGGCCCAGGCCGCGGAACCCGGCATCGGCGATCGCGATGACCTCCGCGTCGAGCGCCGGATCGTCGACGCCGATCGCCTCGATGCCCACCTGCTGCAACTGGCGGTACCGGCCCGCTTGCGGCCGCTCGTAGCGGAAGAAGGGACCCGCGTAGCACAGCTTCACCGGGAGCTGACCGCGATCGAGGCCGTGTTCGATGACCGCGCGCATCACGCCCGCCGTGCCCTCGGGACGCAGCGTGACGCTGCGGTCGCCGCGGTCGGGGAAGGTGTACATCTCCTTGGTGACCACGTCGGTGGACTCGCCGACGCCACGGGCGAACAGGCCCGTGTCCTCGAAGACCGGCAGCTCGATATGCCCGTACCCGGCCAGTCGGGCGGCGCGGAGCAGGCCGTCGCGCACCGCGACGAACTCTGCCGAGCCGGGCGGCACGTAGTCCGGTACCCCCTTCGGGGCGGAGAAGCTGCTGGTCTTGGTCACGATGCTCCAGTTTTCACCACTACGGCACCGCAAGTCCAACCGGTTCCCCGAACCGACTCTCAGGAAGGTTGCGGAACAGTCTCAGGTAGAAATGGCACACTCTTATCCCGATGTAACCGGATACGGGAGGAACGTGGTAGTGCCGAGCAACGAACAGCGACGAGCAGCGGCGAAACGCAAGCTGGAACGTCAGCTCGCCAACCGGGCCGAGCGGGCGCGCAAGCGCAAGCAACTCACCATCGCCGGATCGGTACTCGGTGTCGTCGTCGTGGTCGCCGCGGTGACCGGGGTGTACTTCTTGACCCGCGGTGACGACAGCAACAGCTCCGATGCCGCCGACGCCTCGCTTTCCAGCACTCCCGCCGCGGCAGCCCCGCCCTCCGCGAAGGCCAAGCCCGCGACGGTCGACTGCACCTACCGCGACAGCGCCAAGCCCGCGGACAAGCCGGTGAACAAGCCGAAGGCCGGCCCCGTCCCCACCACCGGCGTCGACGCCAAGGTCAGCGTCAGCATGGACACCAGCCAGGGGCCGATCGGGCTGACCCTGAACAACGCCGATTCGCCGTGCACGGTGAACAGCTTCGTCAGTCTGGCGGCGCAGAACTACTTCGACGGCACCAGCTGTCACCGCATGACCGCGGGCGAGGGCCTGAAGGTCCTGCAGTGCGGCGACCCCACGGGTACCGGAATGGGTGGGCCCGGTTACGAGTTCGACAACGAATACCCGACCGACCAGTACGCTGCGAACGATCCGGCGGCGACTTCGGAGCCGATCTCGTACAAGCGTGGCGTGCTGGCCATGGCCAACGCGGGGCCGGGAACCAACGGCAGCCAGTTCTTCATCGTGTACTCCGATTCCCTGCTCCCGCCGCAGTACACGATCTTCGGCACCGTGGACGACAACAGCCTCGGCACGTTGGACAAGATCGCCGCGCTGGGCCAGGACGACTCCAACGGCCCCGGGGACGGGAAGCCCAAACAGCCGGTCACGATCCAGTCGGTGCGCATCGACCGCTGAGTGCGGATCCGGGCCCGCGGCCGTCTCCGGCCGCGGGCCCGAGCCGTATTCACGTCCCTGCAGCCGAAGTGCGGATAGTGGAACCTTTCTTCGGTTAGGGTGCCCTCAGCCCGAAGATCATCCGGCGCGCCCGAAGACACGCCGGAAATGTGCGATATATGCTGATAAAGCAGCACGCTCGTGCGATTGTGCCGACCTTTGTCAGGTAACCTCGAAACAAGGAGTTCTTGCAGCGTACTGCGGCCTCGGCCGGGCTATCCCCGGGCAGGAAGTGCCACGCCGCAAGTTCTTCGGGTGTCCACGTTGGCAGGCGGGACCCGCTGCACGGGACTACAGTTCGCGTGGCGGCGTCCGTAACGAAGCACCACCATCATCCATAGTGATCACCGCAGCATCGGGGAGCAGCCATGTCCGAGGAACTGGACGACATCGGCCGGGAAACCGCGGCCATGATGAGGACAATGTTGCAGCTTGCGACGCTCGTCGCCTTGCGTACCCGCGAGCGTGGTCAGAAGGAAGCCGAAGCGCGCGTCAAGCTCACCGAGGCCCGGATCAAAGAGGCCAAGGAACTGCAGTTGCGGGAGGCCAGGGACGCGAAGGCCAAGGACCCGCGCAACACCGAGCTGGCCCGGCTGATCGAGAAGCCGATCCCGGAAAAGGGTGTGTCCCTGGAGAAGGACCGCTTCTCCGCGCAGGCCGAGGCATCACGGATGGCGGCCAATGCCGCCGCCGCCAAGCCGGCCTTGCAGTACGACTCCCAGGAACGCCGGATGGCGATCGCGGCACATCTCGCGAAAATGGGTGTGGCGCCGGAACTCGCCGCGGTGCGGATGCTGATCGAAGTAGGGCAGGCACAGCCGCCGGGTGAGGCCGTACGCACCCGCCCCGGCGAGGCGCCCGCGGTTACCAGGGCAGGACGGGAACAGGATCCCCGTGGCTTGGAGCGCACGCGATAGCACGAGACGGACGAGTGCCCGCTGGATGATCCAGCGGGCACTCGTCCGTTCCGAACCCTTTCGGCGAGAATCGCCGTGACGCATCGCTACTACGGCGGGAAGTTACCGATCGTAGGGTCACTGAACATGCCGTTCTGCGGCGCCTTCGTCGGCAGCGGGTTGAGCATGTCCTTATGACCGTTGCGCACACTGCAATACTTGAACGGTCCCTTGGGATCGAACAATTTCGCCATATGCGGATCGGCATGATCCAGGAACCAGACGCTCAGTCCGGTCGCTCCGTCCTGGCGGTAGTGCTCCCAAGCGCGCCATAACGCGTCCAGCCGGGCAATTGCCTCCGCGTGCTGCCACCACTCCGGGCACCACACGGTGTCACTGAGATCGGTGACCTGCCGACGGTAGATCACACTGAGATAGTTCTCGACGAACTCGACCACGTTCGCGTAGTGCATGTTCTGCTGCGGTTCGTTCACAGCGGCCGGACCTCCTCGACTTGGCCGTACTCCGGCGGTGGCGTCGACTTGCTCAGCGACGGCGAACCGATGACGTCCGCGATCTGCGTCTTGCGCTGCGGATCATGGTGCGAGATGGACTGTTTCACGTCGGAAGCGTACTCACCCTCCCACCACGGCACGGTACGGATGAGCACCGGTGGCGCACCGGACGGGAACAGGATGGCCCGCCCACGCGGCAGCGTCGCCAGACCGTTGACCGAGAACGTCTTGGACGAGCCCAGCGAGCGTGAGTAGCTCTTGCCGCCCTTGGATTCGGACACCGACTGCGAGATCGCGTCGTACTCGCCGAGCACGTCCGAACGCTCCTGCAGGAACTTCGTGTCGTCCACGCCGCTGCCGAGCACTTTGATGTTCGCCGCCGACCACAACGCGTTCATGCCGCTCTCACCCCAGCAGCGGGCGCCCTGCGCCCAGGACTGCAGCACGGTCATCACGACGATGCCCCGGGAGCCGAAGTGGCTGTACTGCTTGGGCAGATCCTTCCAGCGCACCACGTTTGCCGCCTCGTCCAGCACCGCGAGCAGCGGGATCGCCAGGCGCCCACCGGCCGACTGCGACGCCTTGCGCATCGCCACGTCCACCACCGCCTCGGTGAGCGCGCTCACCAGCGGCGCGGCCGAACCGCGGCCCTCCAGCGACAAGCTGTAGAGCGTTCCGTTGTTCTCCAGGAACTCCAGCTCGTCGAATTCCCTGCGGTCGCCGCCCCGGGAAATCCACGGATGCACGTTCGACAGTTTCAGGCAGCGGATCATCTTCTTGGCCGTGCCGAAGATGCCGCTGCGCGTGCGCGGATCGGTGTTGTACTGCGAGGACAGGCCCGAGGCCGTGTAGTGATGGCGGGCGGCGCGCAGCAGCTCGATGGGCTCGGTGTCCTGCGGATTGGTCACCCACTCCCAGACCTGCACGATCGGCCTGCTGCCGTTGCGGTCGCCGACGGCGGCGGCGAGGAACAACCCGGCCAGCAGGTCCTCGGCCTCGGGATCGAAGAACGCGTCGGTCTTCGTGTCGCGGCCGTCGTCACCGTCGGCGAAGTGCCCCGCAAGCCGCGCCGCGCGCATCTCACAACCTTCGCGCTTGGCGTCCACCCAGGACAGCGGATCCCAGAACCAGGTCGGCTCTTCACCCGCGACACCCTGCGGGTCGAAGACGAAGGTGGGGCTTCCCTTGGACTCCCGCACGTCGCGGGTGGCGTCCACCACGTCGCGCTTGTTCGAGGTGGCCAGCACCGGGCCGATCGCGCTGAGGATCGCCGGGATGACCCTGGAGGTCGACTTGCCCTGACGTGGACCCCAGATGTCCAGGTGCAGATCCTCGTACGAACCGTAGAGCATCACCCCGTCGGCCACACCAACGCCGATCGGCACGCCCGGAGCGTCGTCGTAGCCGAGTCTCACCCCCAGCTGCTCGGCCTTCTCCCGGACGCCCGCTTCGGTGAGCATCGAGATCGCGCCGCCGTTGCCCATCACGTCGGCCTTGTCGTCGACCGGCAACCTGCCTTTGGACCGGCGCTTCTGCAACTCCTTGCGGATCACCAGATACGCTACGACGCTGAGGATCACCAGCAGCACGATCGCCGTCGCCGCGCCCGGCCAGCGCAGCCTTCCTCGCGCCAGATCGGCCGCGATGGCGATCGGGTTGAACGGAACCTTCTGCGGGCTGCCCTCGAGCATGTTGCCCAGATGCAGCGCGAGCCAGAGGGTTCCGAAGATCGCGAAGCCGGCGTAGGTCAGTAGCAGGCTGACATCGGGTCCGGGGATGGCCGGATCCGTCACCTTTTTCTTCTTCGCCATGTGTCCCTCCTGGGTCGGCCGTCCGGTACGGAAAGCGAGTGGTCAGCGGAATGCGTCGAGCCGCCAGCCGTCGGGTGTGCGCACAACGGTGGCGATCACCGTCGCGGGCGGCAGCGGCTCCTTGCGTCCGTTCGGATGGACGACGGTCTGCTCGATCCCGATCTTGAACTGCTGGACGTTCGGATCACTGAGGGCCGGAGCCTTCTCGCCGGACGCGAAGGTGAACGCCTCCACATGCGCCCCTTCCCTCGCCCAATCCGCCCACTGCAGTGTCGACTTCGGCGTCTGCACTGCGGTCGGCGTCGCATCCAGCATACGAATCAGGCTGGGGCCGAGAAACTTCCGCGCTCGGCCCAGAGACTCGCCCTGGGTCTCGGTGGCGGGCTGCCAACTGTAGATTTCCCGCAACGCCGCGACCGCGACGCCGTCCGGCGTCACCGGGTCGGGGGCGGGCACGCCCTCCAGCAACCGGGGTGTGGACGTAGCGGAATGCGCCGCATCGGATCCCGAGTCCGCGCGGTCCGTCCGGCCACAGGCCGCACCCAGCACCGCGACGCTCACCACCAGCATCACCACCAGTTTCGCGCGTGCATTTGCTCTGTCCATCCAGGCTAGCCGCACACCGGGACGTCGCGGCAGTCCCGCCGCCGTGTGTTCGCGCCCGTGAACGCTCACAGCACCCTCCTCGCCCGTCCGTCTCCTGGCACCGCGACTTCCGAAACGCCGCCGCCGGATCGGACGTCCGCGCCGGGCACCGACTGGATCATCCGGCCGTTGCCCGCATAGACGCCGACCTGCGCGGGTCCACGCGCGCCGAAGGAGCTGAATACCAGATCCCCGGGCTGCGCCTTGCTCATCGGCACCTCCGCGCCCGCCTCCCACTGCTGTTCGGCCGTGCGCGGCAACGTCACCGCGCCGGAGGACGCCGCGAACACCGCCGCCGCGGTCAGACCCGGTCCGTCCAACCCCCCGCCGCTCGGTCCTTGGGGTCCCCCGCCACCCCACACGTAGGGCGTGCCGAGCCACTCGTGCGCGGCTTGGACGATCTGGTCGCCGGCCGAACCCTGCCCAGGGGTGAACCGGCCGAGCGAACCCGGCGCTCGGTATTGCGCTTCCATGGTGAGAATGTTGCGCACGTATGGCTGGGTCTCGGCGTAGTGCGCAGCGAGCTGGTTCGGCATGCCGCCCGAGGCCAGCACCGCGCCTTCGCCGGCGTTGTACGCCGCCAGCGTCAAAGCGACGATGTCGCCCTGCACCCTGCCCTCGGCCTGCCACCGCTGGATCTGGTGCGCGATCGCGCACATGTAACGCCCCTGGCCGACGATCGCGTCCCCGTCGTCCCACACGCTGGCCACGCCGTTGCCGTCGGCATCGATCACGTACGGCTGACCGTCGTCGGGATCGATGCTCACCGCGGTGGTCGGCAGGAACTGGGCCAGGCCCTGCGCACCGGCGGGCGAGGTCGCGCCGCGCCGGAAACCGGATTCCTGCCTGCCCTGCGCGGCCAGTAGCGACGGCGTGATCTGCGGGCAGATCGAACCCGCACGGCGGTACCAGATCTCCAGTTCTTGTGGCACCTTGCCCGCGGCCAGCGCGCCACCGGCGGTGCCGAAACCGAGGCTGCAGCGTGGATCGCTGGAATACGCTCGCGCACCGCCGACATCCGGGGTCGGCGCACCGTCCAGCCAGGGCAGCGGGTCGATCTGCCGTCCGCCGGTGAATCGGCCGCCCGGGACGATCTCGAAATGCAGGTGGGGACCGCTGGATTCGCCCGCCGACCCCACCGCGCCGATGTGCTGCCCCGCGGTCACCGTGTCGCCCGGCCGGACCAGGACGCCGGAGTCCCACATGTGGCCGTAGACCGCCGAGTACGAACGGCCGTTGATGTCCACCGAGTCGACGACGATCCAGTTGCCGAATCCGGATGCCGGACCGGCGGCGACGACGCGGCCGTCGGAGACCGAGAAGATGGGCGTACCGTCCGGCGCGGCCAGGTCGACGCCCTTGTGCGCGCCACCCCGCGCGCCGAACGTGTCCGACACCGTGAAGGTTCCGGTGGCCATCGGCAACGTGCGGCGCAGCGGGCCGACTCCCGCCGCGAGTGAGGGTGTGGCGGTCGCGGCCGGATTGGGTCGGCTCGCGCCGGAACCTGTTGTCGCGGCGGCGCGCCGATCGCCCGGCGGGTAACCGCCCAGCGGCGGAAGCACCGACTGCGATCCGAGCACGGAGCCGCCCTCACAGGCGTCGTCGACGGCGGGCATGACGATGACCAGCACGATGGTCATCAGGCCGAGCACCGCGCCCAGCGCCGTCCACAACACGGATTTGCCGCTCACCGCCGCACTCCGGCATCGCGCCGCGCGCAGCCCGGGTTCACGTGCGGCGCCGAGTCTCGTTGAGGGTGTCGGCCAGCGTGCGGTTCATCTCGGCGGCGGCAGCCAACTGCTGTTGCAGCAGTGCGACCTTGCGCCGCAGCGCGGTGGCGTCCATCCGCTCCAGACCGGGGCCCTCGGCCGCGCGCACCCAATTGCGCACCGAGTTCGTGTGCACACCGATCTGCTCGGCGACCACGCGGCAGGCCTCCGATTCACTGCGCAGCTTGCCGGTCAGCGCGATGACCTGTTCGACCGCCGCTTGACGCACCTCCGGCGAGACGCGTCGGTAGGACCGGTGCGGCATCATGCGGCGCTCCCCGGCGAATCCGTTCCCCGCGAGATCGATTCGGTGAACTCGCTGAACCGCTGGTTGGTGTCGTGGATCCCGCTTTCCTTCTCCGACAGCGTGAATTCCATGTGGAAGGGGATACCGGGGCGGCGATCCTCACCGATTTTCAGCAGGAACTTGCCGGTGCCGGGCGGGGAGGGCCGCTGCTGTCCCGGTTTGAGCGCCTCGCCGGTCAGCGCTTGCGGCGCGGACCATCCGGTCACCATCTCCTCCTCGGCCGAGGTGAACGGAACCGTGCTGTCGAGCCGTTTGATCTCCTCGGCCGGAAGCGCGCCGAAGATCTTGGCGCGCGCCCGCTCGAGGAAACCGAGCGCCTTCGCGATGGCGGCTTCCGATCCGAGCGCCTGCAGGTCCTTGATGGTGTGGCTGATCATGATCAGCGCGGTGGCGATGCCGCGCTGCAAGCGGGTGAGCTCGTCGACGCGGTCGACCATGAAGTCACCGAGGCCGAGCACCTGCCACAGCTCGTCCATCACCACTTGGAAATAGCGCTGCGGACCGAGTTTCGCGTCGGCGAGCACGTGCGCGGCCTCGACCGAGGCGAACCCGTCGGCCCAGCAGGCCAGCATGACCGCGGCTTTGAGCTTCTTGTCGCCGGTCGGGATGTGTGAGACGTCCATGCACACCGCGACCGCGCTGGTATCGATCGGCACGGTGGTCTGGCCGTTGAAGACCGCGCCGAACGGTCCCTGAGTGAGCGCGCGTAGGGAGCGGCGCAGCCCCTTGATCGCCTCCTGGTACTCCGCGGTGTCGTCGGCGCCCGCGTCCAGCATCAATTCCTCGCCGCCGCCGACGATCACCTCGAGCAGGTTCTCCATGATCGGCGGCTTGTCCGGCGTGTACCCGCTGCCCGGCCGATAGAGAATGCGCAGCGCGGTGGCGATCAGGGTCTCCTCGTAATCGCGGACACGATCGCCGCGTACCAGTTCCACCAGGCCCGCGATCAACGTCACCTGCCTGGCCCGCAGGTCCTGCAACACCTGCAGCTGCAGCGCCGGGAACTCTTCCAGTCGCGGGACGACCGCGCCGAGCACGCCCGCCGCGAGCGGGTTGAGCTTGCCGTGCCCGTAGCCCAGATCGATCACCTGGCCGCCGACGAGTTCGACCATCTTCCGGTAGTCCGGTTTGACGTCGGCGAGGATCAACGGCGTGATCCCTTGCGCGATGCCACCGAGCACGATGCGGCGGACCAGCGAGGACTTGCCGAAACCGTTGAGGCCGAGCACGAACAGGCTGGGGGCGGTGATGAAGCTGCCGCGCATGAACCAGTTCATCGGGTCGAAGCAGACCGGCGCGCCGGTGTGCAGATGCGAACCGAGGGGCGTGCCGATCAGCGGCGCGCCCGCGCCGACCGACCAGGGCCACAGACCGGCGACCTGGGCCGTGGTGGCACGGTACTCGACCGGGCGGCCGACCACGTTCATCCGGCCGCCGCCCGCGCCCGCGTAGCCGCGGTCGGTGAGTTGCGCTGTGCTGCGGTCGAATCCGTCCTCGATCGTCTGCTCCGCGCGGGCCGCGTAGTTGCGGCGGCGGATGTCGTCGGTGCGGACCCGGAACTGCGCCCACGCCGCCCGCAGGCCGTTGCCCTCCCTGGCGAGCATCTCCAGCTTGGCACGGGTGGCGTCGTCGAGCAGCGGTGGCCCGGATTGCTTGCGCCGATCGGCTTTCGCCTTCGCGCGACGGGCCGCCTTGTCCGTGTACGGGCTGCCCATCGCGCGGTCGGCGGTGTAATCGACCTTCGCGGGCCGTGCCACGCGACCGTTTTTGGCGCCGTTGCGCTCCGGTCGTGCGGCGATGCGCTCGGTGACCGCGTCGCGGGACATACGCGGGTTCCGTTCGGCGCGGGAGCGTTCGGTGTGCCCCCGGTCGGCGCGCACGCCGTCGGACCGGCCCGCGCCCGGTCGAGCGCGACGCTCGCCCGCTCGCCGGTCGGTCGTGTCGACGCCCAGCCGGTCCTCGCCGTTCACCCGCGCCGAGTCCCGTGTGGGGCGCCGCCGTTCCGGCCGCTGTCCCCACTCGTCCCGGCCGGATTGTTCGAGCCGCCTGCGGCGTGCGTCCTCGTCCCGTTCCCGCACGGGTGGCTCGTAGTCGCGTGCCATGAATCGCTCACCCCGCCAGTGCCTTCGGAATTGTCGCGTGTTCCGGCAGGATCACCCCGCAACCGAGCGAGGCCGCGAAGGCCGCCGCCTGGTAGCGGTAGCACCGCCGAATCTTCAAGCGCGCCTGGGTCGACAGGTCGCGCGTGATGGCTTCGATGCGCGGCAGGTCACCGCGCAAGGGCTCGGTGATGGTCACCAGCGCCCCGAAGCGGGTCACACCGTGACCCCTGGCCTGCTCCTCGCGGGCCTGCTGAGTCGCGCCCACCCGCAGCGTCGCCGCCGCGGACACGACTCCGCGTTCGCTCTGTTGGGCCACCAACGCGTTCTTGAAATCGTCGTCGACGATCTCGGCGGCGTCGGCGGCCGAGTGCGGACGGTACACGATCGCGATACGTTTGCGCGGCACTTCGGGATTCGGCGCGAGCAGCCGCTGCAGCACCCGCTCGTCGACCGCGCCCTCGGGGGCGGCATCCATTTCCCAGGTGACCGACCGGCCACCGTCGTGCACCAAGTAATCCCACTTCTCGTCGTGGGACACCGGGCCCGCGTCCGCCCAGTCCAGGCCGTGGCCTTCGGGTTCGCCCGCGGCCACCTCCAGGTCGGCCTGCGAGGCCGGATCGTAACTGCGGCGGATGAACGAGATCACCTCGTCCGCCGACATCGGCTGAGCGCGCACACCGGCTTCCGCCAGCGCGGCGCAGATGCCGGGCAGGCGCCGTCCGATCTCCACGGCTTCTTCGGCCGGGTTCTTGCGGCGCTCGGCGGTGGTGGCCTTGAACGTGATAGCCACCCGCGGCAGCAACTGCACGCGCTCCTGCGGCAGTTCCGTGGCCAACTCGTACATCACCTGCTGGGCCAGTTCGGGCGCCTCGGGCCTGGTGATCGTGGAAACCTCGGTGAGCAAACGGTTTCCGGTCTCCGGCACGGTGTCGATCACCGGCACCACGGCGACGATGTCGCTGGTCTGTCCGACCGAGGCCAGGAAGGTCCCCCACGCCGACACCCACCGGTCGATCACGGGCTGGTCCACCGCCTCATGACCTTGCGGCCACGCGCGCAGCACCACGGTGTACTGGGCGAACTGCGGCAAGTGGATCATGCCGAAGCTGTAGCCACCCGCGTCGATGCCCTCATACAACTTGGAGGGCGCGAGCAGGCCCGGCAAACGGGTGACGCCGCCGGGGATCCGGGAGAAGCGGCCACCGCGGTACACGTGCTCGCCACGACTGCGCGAGCGCATCCAGTTGAACATCATCAATCCCGTCTCGTAGCCCGAACGACCTCCGGTCCGCCACACCAGTGGGACCATCACGACGACACCGACGCCGCCGACGATCACACCCCACTGGAAGCCGCCGACCATCGCGGTGATCAGCGCCGTGATCACGACCGCGAAGCCGAGCACGGTTTCCTCCCAGCGCAAGCCGAAAAGGCCTGCGCTGCGCGGCTTCTGCCAAAGCCCGTACGAGCGGCGCTCGTAGGTGTCGGTGATTGTCATCGCGGAATGGTGCTCCTCCCGAGGTCGGGTGAACGGTTCGTCCAGCGATCGCCCGCGACGTCACCCATGGCTTGGTCGGCCCGGCTCAGCCCACCGCTCGCGGCGCGCGCCGCGCCGATCCGGCCTGCCGTCCTGGCCGCTCCGGACGCTACCCCGGCCGCGCCCGCAGGTCCGGAGGCGCGCGGAGCCGCGCCGCCCTGGGGGCCGCCGCCACCGCGCGGCGGCGTCGGCCGAGGTGCGCCGCCGCCACCACGCGGTCCGCCCGCGCCGCCCGGGCGCGGTCCGGTGCCGCTGCCGCTCACATAGCCTGCCCGGCCCGGCGCCGCAGTGCCCTTCACGCCGACCGCCTTGGTGCCCATGGCGCCGAGAGCAGCCACACCGACCAAGGTGCCGCCCGCCGCGGTGAAACCCGAACCGCCGCTGCCGACGATCGCGACGGCCGGAGTGACCAGTCGCATCAGCGCGGGCAACACGAATGCCACGCTGCACAACAGCACGATCGCCACCAGCATGCGCTGGGCCTGCTCACCGTCGGGCAAGCCGCTGGTCGGAGTGAGCGAGTCGACGTGGCCCGCCGTGGTGAACGCGATCATGTAGACGATCGCCGCCACCGGTTTCCACAACATGAAGGCGATGATCCAGCCGATGAGCTTCTGATAGGACTGCTTGCCGATGTTCATGCCGGAGGCCGCCGCGGCCAGCGGGAGCACACCGGCCGCGATCACCAGCAGTCCCTGCCGGACGATGGCGAGCACGATCTGCGCGAGCGCGCCGAGCAGGCCCACGATCGCGATGATCAGCACCAAGCCAGGCGAAAAGGCCTGCAGCTTGCTGGTTTTCACCATCAGCTCGGCGAGGTCCTTGGCATTGCCGTTGGTCGAGTCGTCGATGATCCACTCCGCGAAGCGGTCCGACGCCTGCGTGCCCGCGACGATGACCGCGCCCAGCATCCAGGAGCTGAACACGACACGGGTGAACATCCGGAACGATTCGGCCGCCTCGTTCATCGCGGCCCCGCGTCTGGCTTCGGCCAATCGCGCCCCGGAGAGGATCACCGAGGCTATCAGCAGCAGGATCTGCGCTTGGTAGGTGTAGTCGTTGATCTTCGTGAACAACGAACCGGAATCGCTGACCGCCTCGTTGGGCACCTTCATCCAGAAGGTCAACGCCAGGATGATGGCCTCGCCGAGACCGTTCATCAGCGAATCGACCACCTTGCCGAAGGTGGAGTCCCAGGCCTTGTCCTTCACCGCCGTCGCAGCCTGGTTGGGATGCGAGGCGGCATTGCCCGCCTTGCACGCGGCGGACGCGGCGTCACCGAGGGTGAAGCCGGGCAGCCCGAGGCCGTCGAGGCTGTCGTGGATCTCGTTGCACGTATCGTCGAAGCCGTACGTCTGGCCGTAGGCCACGGTCGGAGTCGCGATCATCACCGTGAAGATGACCGCGAGGATTGTGACTAGCCGCCTCACCATTGTGTCCACCCATCGATCGAACCGATCGTTTCGAGCGGCTGCGTGTCGCCCGCGGACGACTTCAATCTCCAGCCACCGTCACGCCATACCACGTTGAGTCTCATGGCCACCCAACTTCGCCCACCGTGCAAGAACTCACGGGTCTTGCGGGCGACACGAACAACAGCGAAATCGTCACCATAGCTTTCGATTCGAAATGCGTCGGACGCGTAGAGCAGCGGTTTGACGCTCTCCGGCAAGACGTCGGGCACTTTGCCCTCGGCGATCTTGCGCTCCCGGTCGGCGAGTTCCTCGGGCGTGAGTATCACCAACCGCTGCCACAGCGTGTGGTCGGTGGGCCGGGCCACGGTCCGCCAGTAGATCTGCTCGGCGGCCAGGGCAGCGCCCTGCGGGGTCTTGGCGAACCCCGTCGGCACACCGTTGTCGACGCGCGCGGGTCCATCGGTCGTCGAGAACGGAACCACGGGGCCGCCGTACACCTGCTGCCAACCGCCCGGCTGGTTCGTCCCGCCCGGCGCGCCGGTCTGCCACTCCGGATCGGTCGGCGTCCGTGGCTCGCCCGACTGCGAGAGCGCCTGCCCGGCAGGGTCTTTCGGGACATCGAAACGATGGCCGAACGAGTCCGCACCCGTTCCAGCGAAGGACGGCCCCGGACCGGGTGCGCCGGAGAGATCGGCCGATGCCGTCGTCTGCGACACCTGGCCGGCTGCCGCGTCGTCGTCCCGGACCGCGAACACGGTGACGACCGCGGCCACCGCCACGGCCAGTACCGCTCCCGCGCCCAGCACGGCAGGCGGCATGCGATCGGAAGACCTCCTACGACTCACCATCGCGTCCACCCCTGCAACGACTCGACGTACTCGGTCTGGGCGTTGTTGGTGGTCGTGGGCTTCAGGCGCCAATCGCCCGCGTCCCACACCATGGCCAGACGCGTCGCCGCCCACAGCTGTTTGCCGTCGATCACCGGGCCCCTGGTGGCCAACCGGACGATGGCGAGATCGTCGGCGTAGTCATCCACTTTGAACGCGTCCGAGGCGACGAAGTAGCGGGTCACCTTTTCCGGCTGCTGCTTCGGCAGCCGGGAGTCGGCCAGCGCCTTGTCGTAGGCGGCGATCTGCTGGGCGGAGACCCGGACCTGGCGCACGTACAGGTCACGGTGGGCGGGGCGGGCGTTGAGCCGATAGGTGATCTGCGCCGCGGCCAGCACCGCGCCCTGCGGGGTGTGCGAGTACCCGACGGCCAAGTCGTCCTCGATCCGGGTCGGCCCGTCGGAGGTGGAGAACGGGACGGACGCGCCGTACACCCGCTGCCAGCCGTGTGGTTCGGCGGTACCCTCCGGCGCGGCGGTCAGCCAGTCCGCGTCGCTGGGCTTGCGCTGCCGGGAGGGGTCCTGCGCGAGTGGTTGCCCGGCAGCGTTGTTCGGGATGTCGACCCGCCTGCCGAGGATGTCCAGCTCGGGGCTCGCGAAGCCGGTGCCGCCGGAGCCCTCGGCGACGGCGGGCGCGCCTGCGACCGGCTCGTCGTCACGGCTGACGAAAACGAAGATGCCGACCACCACGATGAGCGCCAGCACGGCGGCGGAGGCGACGATCCCGAAGGAGACACGGTCGCGCGCGTACGACTCCCTGTCGCTCACGTCGGTGCCTCCACTTTCACGATGTCGGTAGGTAATGCGTCGATCGAATCGATAGGTCGCGCGGTCGAATCCGGATCCGGCAGCCGTAATCTCCAGTCGTCGCCGAACCACTCCACGGCCGTGTGGTGCACCGCCTTCGACCTGTCGGAGTACTCCGTGTACACGTCCACGGTGGACCGCGACTCCGAGTAGCCGGTGATCTTGTAGCCGAGCAAACGGGGCGCGAACTCCGGGCCCGCCGGGCCGGTGATCGACAGCTGCACCCGGTTGACCGCCCATTCGTCCTTGCCCGGGCCCGGAACCAGCTCCGCGGCGGCGACTTTCGCCCATTGAGTATCGGCCGCCACGGCCAGCCGCACCGAGTGGGTCAGCGCGGCGATGGCCGCGCCGCGCGGCGAGTGCTCGAAACCGGTCGCCGCGCCGTCGGCCGTCGACCGCGGTCCCTGGCCGGTGTGCGGCAGCGGCACCCCTTGGAACGGCTGCCACCGCACATCGGTGGGAGCGGCCGAGAGGTCCGGCCCCACCGAGTCCGCGCCACCGCCGCAGCCGACCGCCGCGAACAGCAGCGCGGCGCCGACGACTCCGGCCGCGGGGCGGCGGATATCACGCCGCCACGCCGCGGTGTCCGCCGGCCGCAGTACTGTCGAATTCATTCCCGCGTCGTCCCCGTCCCGCTCCGGCGGCTCACGCGGGCAGGAACGCCAGGGCGATCCCCGACGCCGTGCTCGCCACCACAGCACCCAGCAGGCTCATCAGAACGCCGTGCGAGGCATCGTTCATGGCCAGGTCACTGCGAAAGACCAGCCACAGCTTCCCCGCGGAGACGATCATCCAGGCCAGGCACACCAGAAGGACGAACCACAGCAGCCAGTTCAGCAGCTGCATCAGCGGTGCGAGAACGTCGGCGGGCATCTGCTTGTAGGCCAGCGACCCGGCCGCGAGCATCTGTACGGTACCCATCGCCGACATCAGGTCCCGATGACCGCGTTCATGATGGTGCCCGCGCTGGTGGCGACCACGCCGCCGATCATCGCGCCCGCCACCATCTTCGGCGACTCCAGACCACCACCGGTCCACTTCTCCCAGGCGAACTTGCCGCCCGCGTAGACGATGCCGCAGATCCCGGACAACAGGACGAACCACGTGAGATACCGCACCAGCTGCAGGATCTTCTCCGAACCGGGCGGCGCCTCGGGCGTCGGATTACCGACTTGCGCGAGTACGGTGCCGTACGTGTCCTGCACGGCGAGGAGGAGCGTGCTCATCGGGTGCCTTTCTCGAATAGTGGGTGGTGGTCGCCGATGCGATGCGGACGTTCACTCATCGGACGGCTTGCGAAGATCCGGAGACCCGCGGTCGTAGCCGGCCTCCTCCAGTGCCGTCCGAGCTGCCGCCACGATGTCGGCGCCGAGCTCCCGGACATCGAGCGGGACTTCCTCCAGCAGATCTAGCTTGCGTTTCCTCGGTGGCACCAGGTCACCGGGCGACCACACCGGCAGCTGCTCCGGTTCGACCAGCGTCCACTCCTCGTACCACGGCACCTGCCACACCTGTCCGGCCAGGGAGCCGACCACGTCTCGGTAGCGCCGGATCTCGGGAGCCATCCGTCCTGGCCTGGCGGCGACGGTGATCAGGCCGAGCACGTCGGAAGGACCGGCGAAACCCGAAAGATGTTGGCGCAGAAGATCGTGCGCGCGAGACAGACCGGCGATGGTCTCCCTGGCGACCAGGACGACGAACGGGCTTTCGCGGTCGAAGACGCCGGGCCAGCGGCGGCCCGAATCCGCCGCGGGCGCAAGCACATGCGCGAGGGTACTGGCTCCCGCTCCGCCGTGCACACCCAGCAGCCAGACCAGCGGCGCACGGCCGACACCCGGTACGGGACGGTCCCAGACGGCGGCACGGCGGGACTCCGGCGGGGCGATCACACCGGCGGGCGCGGGATCGGGCTGACGCGGAAAAATCATGGCGGCGGTCATGATGCCACCCCGGCGAGCAGGCGCCCATACGCCCGGCGCGTCTCGTCCGCCAACGAGGAGTGCCGCACGAGTTCACCACGGGCCAGATGCGGATCGTAGGGAATCTCCCTGATATCGCGAACCCAGCCGGACAGGTGCTGGCGCAAATGATCCGCTACCCGGGAGTCGTCGCCGGGATACTGGTGCGAGATGACGATGGTGGTGTCGCCGACGATGCCGCCGCCGTGTCCTTCCTCGGCGTCACCGAACTGGTCGTCGAGCCATTCCAGGGCGACCCGCAGCCGGTTGGCCGCGTCGTTGCGCGCCGGAATGGCAAGTACCAGAGCGACTTCCGCGTCGTCGAGCAAGGGAAGCAGTTGCCGGGCGGCAATCGGATGCCCCCCGTCGTAGACGCCGGTGTATCCGGCGTCGCGCACCGCGCGGGCGACCGTGAGATAGGTCGCACGCCTGCGCAGCGGCGCGGCATCGCGCCACAGCAGGCCGACGCCCGAGGTCGCCCGCGACAGGCACTCCTTCAACGGCGCGGGCTCGTCGTCACCGCGTCCGTACAACCAGGACTGCAAACTGATCGGGTGCAGATGCTCGTCCGCGCCACGCAGCGCGAGATCACTGCCCGCCGAAGTGGCGTCCACCGCGACTGTCGGCGTTCCACCCGTGCCCATCTCACCCGCCAAACCCAATGCCGTCGTCGTGGTACCCGCACCACCGCATCCACCGACCACCAGGATCGGCCGCTGCGCCGGACGATCCGCATCGGAACCGTCACCCTTGCCGCGCCGCAACCGCACTACCGGAGCCTTCGAACGCACCGGCCGGCTCGACGCCGCGCCCTCCCCGGGCGCATCGTCGAGCCAGCGGCTCCAGTCCTCTCCCATCGCCTCTGCTCTCCTTTATCCGGCCGTGATACCCGTGATCAGGGTGCGGCCGTCGATCACCGCGGTGGTGACCGTCTGCCTGTTGTACGTGGCGGGCGCGCCGCCGGGCCGGTACTCGGTGACCTCCACCGAATACCGGTTGTCCGCGACCGTCACGATCCGCACGCAGTGCGTCGTGCCGATCGGGACGGAGTCGATGCCCCGCTGGATGACCCAGGCGGGCTGGACGTCGGCGTCCGGAGCGACGGCCGCGCGGGCGCGGTCCCCCGAACGTTGGACGTAGTACGCGTACTGGAACGACAGCACCGCGTCGGGCCCGGAGCCCGTGCCGCCCGGCTCCGCGCTGCGCACGATCGCGTCACTGCGCTCGGTCGGGCAGGCGCCCGCGCTCACCGCGCGCGGGTCACCGCCCGCGTGCACACCGCCGACGGTGAGCTGCACCGACGCGGACCCATGTGAGTCCTTGGGCAGCGCGGCGCGACCGGCGGCGGAGCGCAGCAGCAGCAGCACGCACACCGCGGCGACGGCGATGATCAGCACCGCCGCGATCCCGATGAGCAGCAGCCGGGCTCGGCGCACCGCCGGATGGTCGCGGGCGGCTTGGCGCAGCGCACGCGACACCGCAGGGCGCGGCCGCTCGACCGGCTCGGGTGAGTCGTCGTCGGCCCACGGCAACTTGACCGGATCGGCCTGCCGCGGCGCGACGTAGTCGTCGTCAGGGCCGGGCGCCCGGCCGGTCACCACCCAATCCGACCAACCGCCGGTGAATTCGCTGCGCTGCGCGGGCAGATCCGACGGGACCTCCTCGGGCTTGCGCTGCCACGGCTCGGTGTCGTCGCGGATGTAGTCCGGATAGCGCGAAGGCGCGTCGTCGTCTGCCGGGGCGATGGTGTCCGCCTCATCCGGCTTGCCCGCCTCTGGCGTTCCGACCGCCGGCTCGAGAGCGCCGTACCAGCGGGAAAGCTGTTTGTACGACTTCAACATTCCCCCATTCCCGCAGAGCAGGGCACGCAGTATCGCATCGTCGGACCCTCTCGGCGATCAGTTCGTGGAGAACGGGTAGGTGTTGGGTGTGCCGGTTCGGTCGGTGGGCGGAATCGACGTCACGCCGCTGGATGAGGCGCCGTCGGCTCCTGTCCCGAACGGAAATTGTCCCGTACCGGACGAACTCGGCGTGGGAGACGCGCCGGAGCCGTCCCCGAAGAATCCGGTCGGCTGCTTCTCCAGCACGGCCCTCGGCTCGGCCTTGCTGCCGAAGGCGTCGGCGATGTCGCGAGCGATCGCCGCGAACCAGTCGGCCACGAACTGGGTGGGAGCGTCACCGTTCGCCGAGACGGTCGCGCTGGTGTAAGCGGTGTGACGCTGCACGGTGTCCCAGTAGCGCACCCACGTGGTCGTGTTCAGCAGCTCGCTGTTGTCGGTGATGTTCTGCACCACCGCGTCGAACGCCTGGGTGACCAGACGGACGCCGGTGGTCGGCGGGATCAGCTGCGGAATAGCGCCGAGCAGCTTGACGCCGAGCGACAGCAGGGCGGCGGGCGGATTCGCCAGGCCCGCGGTGGCGAGCTCGGCGATGTTCGCCGGGGCGATCACCGTCCGGACCACCGCGATCACCGAGTTCAAACCGATCATGCCGACTTTCAGCAGCGCCTGCAGCGCGGCGGGCAGATTCAGCGGAGTTCGTGGATCCGAGGCGTCGGCGAGGCGCTGCGAGATCGACTTCTGCGGCGAGATCGACAGGGTGGCCAGTGAATTGCCCTGGATGTCGCCGTTGACCACTTCGGTCGCGGTCTTGATGGAGGTGAACGCCAGCGCCTGCGCGATCGATACCAGTGAGGCGATCGGGTCGCCGCCGCTGAGCTTGGACTGGCCCGCCACGTTGGCGACCGCCTTCAGGATGGGCGCGCCGTCCGGGGCGTCGCAGGCGAGATCCCCCGCCGCGCAGAAACTCGCCACCCGGCCGGTGAGCGCCCCGAAATTCGCGGCCTTGTCTCGTTCCGGGCCGATGCCGCCGCCGGTGGCGGGCGCCTGCGGCAGTGCGGCGATGGACACCAGCCGGTCCCCCGAGGTTCCGGGCGCGGGGTCCGGCGTCGCCTTGCCGGGCGCGCCGGGAAAAAGCGGCGCACCGGGATTGCGGGTCGGGTCGCCGAACAACGCTACCGCGGCGACCTTTTCGGCGGGCAGCGCACCGTGCCCCTGGCCCACCTCCTGGGCGAACATCGAGGCGACGTGCGCGCCCTGCGAATAACCGACGACCGCGAACCGGCTGTTCGGGCAAGCCTCGGCAACGGTCCCGGCCATGCTCCGCAGACGGGCCAGGCCGCCGGCCACGGATTCCGAATACGGCGCCGCACCACCGGCTGTCGCACCGCCGAAACCGGATTCGTATGGCACGTAAGCCCGATCGACGAGTCCGGTGTCCGGAGCTTTCGCCATCATCGGGCGGAACACGGTGGAAAGCATTCCGGTGTCGGTGGTGGGCGCGGCATCCGGCGACGATTCACCGGTGCCTTGAATGCCCAAGGCGTACAACGCGGGACAGGTCGTGAGACGGATCTTCGTGGACGGGCCAACAGGATTCGACGGCTCCGCCGCGGCGACACCGGCGGTCGCCACAGCCACGGCGAGTGCTACCAGCATCCCCGAGAGTCTTGCCGAGTATCCAGTCATAGCGATCCGCAATCAAGTCGTCAGCCGCAGCTACCTCAACGCCATGAAACGCAATAGACCGTAACAGATTACGGCTATTACTGCCGCATCGACGGAAAACTTCCACGACACACCGAGATGAACGCGACACGCAGTGGCGCGTTCCGGGGAAGGGTCCGACAAGTTTCCGGCATCGCGCCCCGAATGGCAACCCCTGGAGCCGAGTTGGCGGCAAGCGGAAACCCTTGCGATAGTAGCTAATTGACAGCTACTCGAAGGGTTCGCGCGTCAGGCGGCGGAGGTGACGCGGTAGACGTCGTAGACGCCCTCCACGTTGCGCACCACGTTCAGCAAGTGCCCCAAGTGTTTCGGATCGCCCATCTCGAAGGTGAACTTGCTGATCGCCACCCGGTCGCCGTGCGTGGCCACCGAGGCGGACAGGATGTTGACCTTCTCGTCGGCCAGCACCTTGGTCACGTCGGACAGCAGCCGCGTGCGGTCGAGCGCCTCGATCTGGATGGCGACCAGGAACACCGAGGACGGCGACGGGGCCCAGGACACCTCGATGATCCGTTCGGCCTGCTCACGCAGGGAGCCGGCGTTGGTGCAGTCGGTACGGTGCACGCTCACCGCGCCACCGCGGGTCACGAAGCCCATGATCTCGTCGCCGGGCACCGGAGTGCAGCACTTCGCCAGCTTGGCGACCGTGCCGGGAGCGCCGGGGATCAGCACGCCCGCGTCGCCGGTGACCCGCTGCCTGCTCGGTGTCGTCGACGGGGTGGAGCGTTCGGCCAGCTCGTTCTCCACGTCGCCGATGCCGCCGAGCTGCGCCATCAGCCGCTGCACCACGTGGTGCGCGGAGACCTGGTGCTCACCGACGGCGGTATAGAGCGTGGAGATGTCGGTGTAGTGCAGTTCGTGGGCGACGGCGGTCATCGCGTCGACGCTCATCAACCGCTGCAGCGGCAGCCCGACGCGACGGACTTCCTTGGAGATCTGCTCCTTGCCGCTCTCCAGCGCCTCCTCGCGACGCTCCTTGGCGAACCATTGGCGAATCTTGGCCTTGGCGCGCGGCGACACCACGAAGTTCTGCCAGTCGCGGCTGGGTCCCGCGTTCTGCGCCTTCGAGGTGAACACCTCGACGACCTCGCCGTTCTCCAGCTGACGCTCCAGCGCGACCAGGCGCCCGTTCACCCTGGCGCCGATGCAGCGGTGCCCCACCTCGGTGTGCACGGCGTAGGCGAAGTCCACCGGCGTCGACTTCTGCGGCAGCGTGATCACGTCACCCTTCGGCGTGAACACGAAGATCTCCGGCGATTTCAGGTCGAAGCGCAGCGACTCCAGGAACTCGGCGGGGTCGGCGGCCTCACGCTGCCAGTCCAACAGCTGGCGCATCCACGCCATGTCGTCGACCTCGGCGGTGTCGTTGGAGTGTTTGCCCCTGGTCTCCTTGTAGCGCCAGTGCGCGGCGATGCCGAACTCCGCGGTGCGGTGCATGTCCTGGGTGCGGATCTGCACCTCCAGCGGCTTGCCGTCCGGCCCGACCACGGTGGTGTGCAGCGACTGGTAGACGCCGTAGCGCGGCTGGGCGATGTAGTCCTTGAACCGTCCCGCCATGGGTTGCCACAGCGAGTGCACCACGCCGACGGCCGCGTAGCAGTCGCGCACCTCGTCGCACAGGATGCGGATGCCGACCAGGTCGTGGATGTCGTCGAAGTCCTTACCCTTGACGATCATCTTCTGGTAGATCGACCAGTAGTGCTTCGGGCGGCCCTCGACGATCGCGTTGATCCGGGACGCGGCCAGCGTGTTGACGATCTCGGCCCGCACCTTCGCCAGGTAGGTGTCGCGCGAGGGCGCGCGGTCGGCGACCAGCCGGACGATCTCGTCGTATTTCTTCGGGTGCAGGATCGCGAAGGCGAGGTCCTCCAGCTCCCACTTCACCGTCGCCATGCCGAGGCGATGGGCGAGCGGTGCGATGACTTCCAGCGTTTCCTTGGCCTTCTTGGCCTGCTTCTCCGGCGGCAGGAAACGCATGGTGCGCATGTTGTGCAGCCGGTCGGCCACCTTGATCACCAGCACACGCGGGTCGCGGGCCATCGCGATGATCATCTTGCGGATCGTCTCGGCCTCGGCGGCCGCGCCCAGGTTGACCTTGTCCAGCTTGGTGACGCCGTCCACGAGGTGCGCGACCTCGGAGCCGAAGTCCTGGGTGAGCTGTTCGAGGCTGTAGCCGGTGTCCTCGACCGTGTCGTGCAGCAGCGCGGCCACCAGCGTGGTGGTGTCCATGCCGAGTTCGGCGAGAATGTTCGCCACGGCGAGCGGATGGGTGATGTAGGGGTCACCCGATTTGCGGAACTGATGCTTGTGCCGCTCGTCGGCCACGTCGAACGCGCGTTGCAGCAGCGTCAGGTTCGCCTTCGGGTACAGCTCGCGGTGCACGGTGGCCAGCGGCTCCAGCACCGGCTTGACCGCCGCGATACCGCGCTGCCCGGTCATGCGGCGGGCCAGGCGAGCTCGCACCCGGCGCGAAGCCGAGGTCGGAACGGCGGAAGAGGCGCCGGGCTGACGCGGCGGGGTCGCGTTCGCCGACGCCGGCGATTTCGGGGTCTGCGCGGCGTCGGTGGCGCCCGCACCGTTCGACCGCGGGCCCGACGTCGATTGCTCGACCTTCGCCTCGCCCAGATGCTGAGTCATGCCACCACCTCTCCGCGCCTCGATCGGACCACCCTATCCGACCGGTGCAACCTCCCGGACCACCAACTTTAGTCCGGGCGGAGCACCCACGTCCGCTCTGCTGAGGAAGGATGCGCACCGGAGTGCCGGGACGACGAACCGGCGCGGGCGCGCAGCGGTCCCGGCCACCCTCTTCCACCGTCGTATTTCGGACACAGGCGGAGCGCGGCGCTCGGTAGCATCGCTGCGCACGCGACGCTCTCCGCAGCGAGATTCATCAGCTCGACCAGCGCTTTTACCCGATGAGGCGTGATCCCCGAACCGGTGGGGCGAGAACTACGAGCCGAGTCGGGACAGGCGCGGTCAGCGAATGGCGGCGGGCTGGGATCCGGCGAACGGCGTCCGGTCGGAGCCGGGCTCGAACCGAAGCGAGCGACCGTCGAGATCGACGGCGGGAGCGACGTCGAGCAGGTCGAGCACGGTCGGGGTGATGTCGACCAGGGTGGCTCGGGTACTGGTGGCGCCGGGCCGGAAGTCCGGGCCGCGAGCGATGACGAAGTTGGTCGTCTCGTCCGGCGACTGGCCGCCGTGCCCGCCGTCGGGGGTGTGGCCGTGGTCGGCGGTGACCAGGATGGTCCACCGCTCGGCGGGGTGGGCGGCGGCGCGGGCGTCCACTGCGGCGACGATGCGTCCGACCAGGACATCGATGCGCTGCACCGCGTCGAGGTAGGCGCGCGAGGCGCCACCCGCGCCGTGACCGGCGTGGTCCACCTGGTCCAGGTGGGTGAACAGCAGGTCGGGCGCGAACCTGCCGATCGCGGACGCCACGGCGTCGGCGGTGGCGGCGTCGGTGCGCGACTCGTCCGGATCGTCCGGCACGGGCGCGGTGGAGACGACGACGTCGGCGCGCGGGCTGCCGCTGCCGGTCATCGTGGCGATCTGGTCCCAGGTGGCGATGGACTGGGTCTTCGACGCGGGCCGAGCGCGTTCGAGTTGGGTGAACACCGTGGGGTACCGCGCGAACGGCGCGGCGGTGAACTGGTTGTCCGTGATGCCGTGCTTGCGATCCCACACGCCGGTCAGCACGGTGGCCCAGGACGGACCGGAGATGGTGATGTGCGGGGCGATGGACGAACGGCTGAGCAAGCCCTCGCCGCTCAGCCGCAGCAGATTAGGTGCCTGCGCTTGCTCGACCTTGCCGTACATCAAGCCGTCCAACCCGATCACGACCACTTTGGCCGCGGGCGCCTCGCCCTGCGCGACTCCGGCCGCGGCGGGCAGTGAGAGGAACCCAGCCGCCGCGGTGGCAACGACTTTCGACAGCAGTTGCGCTCCGCTCATATCGCGACAATGCGGGAGCGACCGGCGCGCGCGATAGTCCGACGCGGCAGTGTTCATGGACGTTTCATCGGACGCCACACTGCCCGTAGTCTCACTGAACAGCCCTTGAACAAGGAATAGCCAACAGCTATATACCGATCTCACGGTGGGTCGCTGCCGGGTGAACGCCGAGTTTCCCGCTTCGCCCCGGTCGGCCGTCGCGGACGTGCTTCGCGCCGTCGCTTGACACGCCCTTCGCCGGTATGGCTGGCTGGCCGTTGTGACCCCAGCGCGCACCGCCGAGCGCATTCGCGTCGCGGCCGTCGGCGACCTGCATATGCACGCGGCCGTGGCCGGGCGTTTTCGTCCGGACTTCCTGCGCCTGCCCGATGCCGCGGAAGTCCTTTTGCTCGCAGGCGATCTCACCGATGGCGGCACCCGCTCGCAAGCCGATCTGCTGTGCGCGGAACTCGAAAGTCTTCCCGTGCCGGTGGTCGCCGTACTCGGCAATCACGACCATGACGACGAATCGGGCGACCTGATCGCGGCACGGCTCACCGCGGTGGGCGTCCATGTACTCGACGGCACTTCGATCTGTCTCGAGATCAACGGCATTCGGCTCGGCGTCGCCGGAGTCATGGGCGGCAGCGGTGGCTTCCCCGGCCATCCCGGCACACCGGACGAGGGGTCCGCCGAACACCGCGCTCGCATGCGGCGCGGACCGGTCGACGCCCTTCGCCTACGCCGGGCACTCGGCCGGATCGACTGCGAAACTCGCATCGCGCTCACGCATTTCGCGCCCGTCGTCGACACCCTGGCCGGGGAACCGCCGAAGATCTACCCCGGCCTGGGTTGCCATGATCTGGCCGAGGCGGTCGACGCGGGCGGGGCGGTGCTCGCCGTCCACGGACATGCCCATGGCGGTACCGAATTCGGCCGCACCCAGGGCGGCGTGCCGGTACGCAACGTCTCCTACCCGGTACTGCGGCGCGCCTACGCCGTCTACGAGGTCGGGCCGGGCTCGCGACGTCCGGCGGACCGCGAGCAAGTACCGTCCCCGCCATGATCGTCGCCCGTTCACTGCTGCTGTTCGCCCTCGCCGCGCTCGCCGAAATCGGCGGTGCCTGGCTGGTGTGGCAGGGCTGGCGAGAACAGCGTGGCGTCGTCTGGATCGCCGCGGGCGTGCTCGCGCTCGGCGTCTACGGATTTGTCGCCACCTTCCAGCCGGACCCGAACTTCGGCCGCATCCTGGCCGCCTACGGCGGTGTCTTCGTCGCGGGCTCGCTGGCCTGGGGCATGCTGGTGGACAAGTTCCGCCCCGATCGCTGGGACTATCTCGGCGCGGCGATCTGCCTGGTCGGCGTCACGGTCATCATGTACGCGCCGCGCCGCTGACCGGAGTATCGCGGCGCCCTCGACCGTTGTCTCGCGAATCCGGTTCACACCCTCGAGGCACGACCGCGCGAGCGTCCTGCGGGCGGGTGCTCCGATTCACTCGGGTGCGCCGAACGCCCACACCGCCGCAGGCCGGCCGGTCGCTTTGACCCGACGCCGTTCGGAGGTGCGCGCCAGTCCCGGGATGGCCGCCAGCGTCCGGTTCAGGTTCGCCGCATCGGGACGGGCTCCGGACAGCGCCGTGGCGGCCTCCACTGCCCTGGTCGCGGGGAACTCGGCGCCGAGCAGAGCTCGGGTGAACGTCACGTCCTTCCACAACAACCCGGTCAGGACACCGCGGGCCACGCCGACGATGCGGTCGTGGTCGAACGCCAGCTCGGGCACCTCGTCGAACCCGGTCCACCGCGCCGGGCCCTCGTGCGGCCCTACCACCGCCCACATCGCGATCGAGAGGGTCGGGCCGCGCGGGTCGCGGTTCGGCTCGTCGAAAGTCACCAACTGCCCCACCGCGCCGATGGCGACCTCCGGGACCCCCAATTTGGTGTGCACCGCTCGCCGCGCCGCGACGGCCAACCGCTCGCCTCGTCCGAGCAGCACACCCGGAAGGGCCAACTGCCCCGCGAACGGCTCCGTCGCACGTGGCGCGATCCCGAAGCGGACGCCGCCGTCCTCGTCCCAGAACCGCAACGCCACGACATCCACCGACACAACGGACTGCTCCACGACCGTCCATCCTGCCCGACCGGCCGCGCGGTACGCGGACCCTCCTCGCGGTACGCCGCGGACGTGTTCGCGGACCATTCACGCCGCGACCGGATACGCCATGCGTGTGCGGTGGTGGCGGCCGGGGCCGTCGGCGGTGAGGACGACCGGCACACCGAGCGCCCGGGCCAGCCACGGCACCGGGTCATCGGGCATTTCGGCGAGGACCGGGTCGGCGCGCGTCAACAAACGGGTCAGTTCCCGCTGATGGTCCAGATCCTGCCAACGGCCGATGGGCACCGCGTCCAAGGCGACGCCGTCTACGGTGTAACCGGTTGCGGCATAACGTCTTCCGTGGCCATCGAGGTGATTGACCACGAGGCCGTCGATACCGCCCGAGACGTCGATGGCGTAACGCAGCAACATCGTGTCCAAGTGTCCGAGACGGAATTCGCCTTGGTAGCGCCCGGCCGTGTTGTGCGGCTCGGTCAGGGCGAGACCGGAAGCCTCGGTGGGGAACGGTCCCGCGCCGTGACGGGTCTGATAGGTGCGGGTGACGCCGAGCACGTAACCGGAGGCGCCGATCCCGGCGAGCATCGCCCGCGCGTTGCGCGGCTCGACGGTCGACCAGGTGGTGTGCGGATGAAACCCGCGCCATTCGTCGAGCAGGACGCCTTGGGCACCCTCGAACACCACTGTGCCGCGGCGCGCGAACCGAGCCAACTGCTCGTCCCCGACGATCCGCACCGCTGCGGCGAACTCCCGGTACATGTCGACCAAGTCGTCGATCGGTTCGTAGCGATGTTCGCTCGATCCGATGAGCGGCCCGTAGTGCGCCGCCATCGCCCGCAACTTACGCCGCAGCACCAGGGGGCGCAGGCAATCCGACACGGTCGGAGCCGCGTGCGCGAGGGCGTATCCCGCGGTCTCGCCGATGCCCCGCCCGCACGAACCGTGCCGCGCGGAACCCCGCGCATCCTCGCGAGCACGGTTGGCGGCGATGTGGATGGGGGTAGTGAGCAAGGCCCGTCCGTCGATCCGCAGCAACGACAGCGGGTCGCGGACGCCCAGCGCGGCCAGCCCGCGCGCCTCCGCGGCCAGCGCGATCGGCTCGACCAGCAGATGCCGCGACAGCAGCGTCGGCACGCCCGCGAACGTCCCCGATCCGAATTGCGCGAACGTGTGATGCCGCCCTTCGGCGACCACGTTGTGCGCCGCTTGCGCCCCGCCGTTGAACCGTACGACAGCGGAGACATCGAATCCCGACTCGGGTGCGCACAGCCAGTCGACCGTCGCCCCCTTGCCCGCGTCCCCGAATCCGAGATCCACGACGATGATGTGCGAGCCGAACATCACGTGGTCTCCGCCGGTTTCAGCCGCGGCCACGCGGCAGGGCCCGTGGTCGCCCGCTGTCGGCTCCGAGCGCCTTGCCGACCGACGCCGCTTCGGCCACCGACCCGACCTCGCGCAGATCCGCCAGTCCGCCGGTCAGGTCGACGCGTCCTTCCGCCAATCCGATGGTCAGCGCGATGAGTTCGCACACCGCGGCGGGGTCGTCCAGGCGAAGGAAGTTCTGGCCGAGCAGTCCGCGCCAGTGCTCGGCGATCTCCGGGTCCTGGAAGTAGCTCGACTGGTCGGGCAGGATGTAGTGCACGTGCCAGCGTTCGGCGAGTTCACGGTAGACGGATTCGACGGAGATGTCTTGTCGCACAGGATCGCCGATGATCGCGCGGATGTGGCGGGAGGCCAGCCGCGGCTTGTTCAGTTCGTCGCCGATCAGGAACAGGTAGCCCTTCTTGCCCCGTTTCTCCCAAGCGTCGGTCACGATGTGCGTCGCCAGGAAATAGGCGGCCAGTTCATAGCTTTCGGACTTCTGCCCTCCGCCGCCGCCTTCCAGGAAGACGGCGCGCAGCTGCTCGTCCATCCGGTTGTCGGATTCGAACTGCCCGACCTGTAGTGGCACACGGTCGGTGTCCGCGTCACCGATCGCGCCGAACAGAATCTGCGGATCGTCCGCGTAGCCCTTGCGTCGCAACAGGCCGTGCAGCGTGCCCAGCTTGTCCTGCATGATCCGCGGTACCCGGCCCATCGATCCGGTGACGTCGAACAGCACCGCGATCGGCAGCGAGTGGGCATGGTCGGCGGAATCCCGGCATTCGCGCACCGTGACACCGAGCGGATCCAGCATCGGATGCACCCGCCAGTTCGAATGCGGCTCGGCCCGCATGTCGGCGGTGTAGCCGAAGTCGTCGATGCCGCGAGCGGCTCGGAAAGTCTCGGCCGCGCGGTAGGCGGAGTCGTCCCAGTGTCCGTATCCCATGTGATCACGTCCCTTCTCCGTTTTAGTCTATTCGACCAAAACAAAACCGGTCAAGGGTCGGGTCGGCCCCTGGCGTCCGACTGAGCCTTCCGGCCCAGCGCGCACCCCTCCGGTTCCCGCCGCCGGTCGCCTGAACAGCAGCGGCTTTCGGGCCCAGGACTTCGGTCAGTCCGCGGCGTCTGCGGCTTCGAGCACTCCCCCGATCAGCATCGTTCCCGGCGCTTGCCTGCCACCGGGTCCGGAAAGCCACCGGACATTGTCCGCGGTGAGCGACCCACCGCACTCCCGGCACACCACCACGCCGGACGTTGGCCGCCCGCACTCGCGATGGACCACTACGGCGGGCGGGCCTTCCGTGCCCGCGAGCCATTTGTCACCCCAGGTGAGCAGCATCGCGAGGACCGGATACAGGTCACGGCCACGTTCGGTGAGCAGATACTCGTAGCGGGCCGGATTCGACTGGTACGCCCGCTTTTCCACGATGCCGTGCTCACGCAGCACCTCCAGGCGAGCGGCGAGCACGTTGGAAGCGATGCCGAGGTCGCGACGCAGATCCTCGAAGCGGGTCAGGCCGACGAACAGATCGCGCAGGATCAACGGCGTCCAGCGCTCGCCGATCGCGTCGACCGTGCGCGCGATCGAGCAAACGATGTCGGAGAAAGCGGCCTTGGGCATTTGCCCAGTCTAGTCCATTGCTTTTTGCAAGTGACTTGAACTAGGTTCGGAATCAGCGACGAGCGAAGGGTTGACCAGCATGTCCGACGCCATCACCGAGTTCCGATCCGCGACCGAAAGCGGCGACATGGATGCGCTGGCACGGGTACTCGCGCCCGATGCCGAATTGATTTCACCGCTGTCCGGCCGATTGGTCTTCCGCGGTCGGGACGACCTGCGCGTGCTGCTCTCCGCCGCGTACGGCAGTCTCACCGGCTTGCGGTGGACCGAGGAGATCGGCGACGGCGCGCGGCGCGTCCTGCTGGCCGAAGCCGGGATCGGACCGTTCCGGCTGACCGAAGCGCTGGTGCTGCGGCTCGACGACCAGGGCCGCATCCGCACGTTGCAGCCACACCTACGTCCGTGGCTGACGCTCACCTACCTCGCGGTGCGCTTGGCGCTCGGCCTGTCCAAGCATCCCGGCCTCATGCGGCGTGCGGCCAAGGCCACATAGACTCCCACTCGCGGACCCGCTCGCCCGAATCCGCGCGATCTGCCTGGATCTGCCGGAAGGCACCGAACGGCCCAGCCACGGCTCCCCAGCCTTCTTCGTCGCGGCGAAGAAGGCGTTCATGTACTACCTCGAGGACCGACACCGAGAGCCGGGTACGACGATCTGGTGCCCGGCTCCCATAGGCGTGCAGGCCGAAATGGTCGCCGCCGAGCCCACCCGGTTCTTCGTGCCGCCCTACGTCGGGCACCGCGGCTGGATCGGCGTCCGGCTGGACGTGGGACCCGACTGGGACGAAGTCGCCGAGATCGTCCGGGACGGTTACCGACTCGTCACCCCGAAGCGGCTCTCGGCGCTGCCGACCTGACGGCGGGTCAGGTCACCAGCGTCTCCGTCAATCCCGCCGCGGTGAGTTCCAGACGCCGGGTCACCCCGATGTCGTCGAGGAAGCGCGGATCGTGGCTGACCACGATCAGCGCGCCCTCGAAGCCTGCCAGCGCCTGGGTGAGGTGCTCCAGGCTGGGCAGGTCGAGGTTGTTGGTCGGCTCGTCCAGTAGCAGCAGGCGCGGCGCGGGGTCGGCCAGCAGCAGCATCGCCAGCGCCGCGCGCAACCGTTCACCGCCGGACAGCGCCGCCGCCGCGACGTCGGCGTCCGCGCCGCGGAACAGGAAGCGAGCCAGCTGCGCCCGGATCCGCTCCGCGGAGGCGTGCGGCGCGGTGGAGGCGACATTCTCGAATACCGTCTTCCGCTCGTCGAAGACGTCCAAGCGCTGCGGCAGCATCCGCCACGGCACCTTCGGCCCCTCCTCGACGATGCGCCGCAGCAGCGTCGTCTTGCCGACGCCGTTGCGGCCGGTCAACGCGATCCGCTCCGGACCGGACACCCGCAACGCCACCGTCGGCCCGCACGCCAGCTCGACTCCGTCCAGCTCGATGACGTCCTGACCGGGATACAGCCGCGTGTCGGGCAACTCCACCCGGATCTCCCGATCGTCGCGCAACAACTCCTTGGCCTGCTCGAGCTGTTCCTTGGCGGAGTCCAACTTTTCGATGTGGTTGTTGCGCAACTTGCCCGCGGACACCTGTGCCTGCCGTTTGCGTTCGCCCATCACGATTTTCGGCTCCCGCTTCTGGTCCCACATCTTCTGCCCGTACCGCTGCCTGCGGTCCAGTTTGATGCGCGCCTCGACGAGTTCGCGTGCCTGCTTGCGGACATCGCTGCGCGCGTCCCGGATCGCGGCGCGGGCTGCCTCCTGCTCGGCGGCGACGATCCGCTCGTATTCGCTGAAATTGCCGCCGAACAACCGGAGTTCGCCGTGGCGCAGCTCCGCGATGGTCGCCATCCGATCCAGGAGCGCACGGTCGTGGCTGACCGTGAGCACCGTGCCGGAGAATTGGCCGATCACCTCGTAGAGCCGCGCGCGAGCCACCCGATCCAGGTTGTTCGTCGGTTCGTCCAGCAACAGCACGTCGGGCTCGCCGAGCAGCTCGGCGACCAGTCCGAGCAGCACCGTCTCGCCGCCGGACAGGGTGTCGAGCGTGCGATCGAGATGCTCCACCGAGTCGGCGACATAGTGCAGGCCGAGCCGGGCCAGCAACGCCAACGCCCGCTCCTCGACATCCCACTGGTTGCCGACCGAGTCGAAGTCGGCCTCGCTGCCGACTCCGGATTCGATGCGGTGCAAGGCTTTTCGCACATCCGCGATGCCCAGCACCGCGTCGACGCGCTGTCCCACGCCCAGACCGAGGTCCTGGCGCAGATACCCGAGATGCCCGGCGATCGTGACGGACCCGCGAACGGGCTTCAGCTCCCCCGCGATCAACCGCAGCAAAGTGGATTTACCCGCACCGTTCCCGCCGACCAGGCCGATGTGACCGGGGCCGAGCACGGCGTCGAGGCCCTCGAAAACGGGGGTGCCGTCCGGCCAGCCGAAAGTGAGATCGGAAAAAGACAGATTGGTCATGCCAGCTCCCAGAGGTTGCGACGAGACACGGCGCGCGAATGCGGGCCGCACGGTGGCTACCTCAAATGAGCAACGGCAGAACTCCGATCAACGGAAATAAGACCTCTACAGGTTAATCACAACTTCGGCAGATGCGCCAGTGCGATTCGGATCACACGGTTCGTCAGGACGACGCGCCGATGGCGGCGGCGACGGCCGCGGGCAACGGATAGGGGCGCTCCTCGGGAAGGGCCCGAGTCGCCGCCTCCAGCTTCCCGTCCGCTACCAACTGCCGCAGCTGCCGCGCTTCCCCGGTGACATCGCGGATCCCGGTGATCCAGCGGTCGAGGAAATGCCCCACGGCGATACCGCCCAAGCCCACTTGCAGGGAGCGGTACGCCAGCGGACGATGCGCGAGGTCACGTTCCGGATCCCACTGGACGCGCACCGGACTCGCCCGCAACCGCTCGGCCCACACCTCACGATCCGGGTGGAGCTTCCGGTCGTAATGGCTGAGGCAGGCATGCGCCAGTGCCCATTCGAACCCGGCACGGGTGATCGTCACCGCCAAGACCCGCTCCTGGCCGGGCTTGCTCGCCCACCCGCAGCGATACATCATCCACAGGAACGAGGGCTTGATCCACGTCATCCGCTCCCGGCGAAACGGCTCGACGAAAGTCCCAGCGGCAACGGCGGGTTCGGCGATCTCCGGGGAGTAGGCCTGATAGACGACGATCGTCCGCTCGTCGTAGACCGCCCGGATCCGGCGCGGCGGCTCCTCAGGTCGCATGCCGCGATCTTGACAGTCGCCGCGGTGGCGAGCAACAGAATTAGGCTGCGAGCGGCTCCCCGCGGGCGGCCCCCGCGCGCGGCCGGTGCCGGCTCAGAGCTGAACGATCGAGGTCAGCGGGTAGTCGCCCTGCCGGGCGCGCCCGCCAAGGAAGCCGAGTTCCAGCACCACCGCGGCGGCGGCCACTTCGGCGCCCGCCTGTTTGAAGAGCTCGGCCGCGGCGGCGAGCGTGCCGCCGGTGGCGAGGACGTCGTCCAGCAACAGAACGCGACGGCCGGTCAGGTCGAGGCCGTCCGCGGGAATCTCCAGCGCGGCGGTGCCGTATTCGAGGCTGTACTCCCGGCTGATCACCGGCGGCGGCAGTTTGCCCGCTTTGCGGACGGCGAGCACGCCGGTGCCGAGGGACGCGGCGACACCCGCACCGAGCAGGAAGCCACGGGCGTCGACGCCGGCAACCAGATCGGCGTCGGGCGCGCACGCGGCCAGGCAATCGACCACGGCGCGGAAGCCCTCGGCGTCGGCGAACACCGGGGTGAGATCCGCGAAACGTACACCGGGCGTGGGGAAGTCGTCGTGCCAACGGGTCAAACGGTCGACCACCTCGGCGGCTCTGGTGGTCCGTTCGGCGGCTACATTCTCGGACTCGATCGCCGCGTGCTTGCTCATCGACACCTCTCCATGATCACATCACCCACACCGTCTATCACCGCTCCAGCACCCACCGGTCCATGTTCCAGCCGGTTCCGGCCTGGTTGGGGGCGGCGATCCCGTTGCGCAACCCCTTGCCGAAGGCGATCGTGCGCGGGGTGGCGAACAACGGAATGCTCGGCAGCTCCGCCCACAGCAGGTTCTCGGCCTCGGTGAGCAGATTCAGCTGTGCGGCCGAACTGTCGTCGGCCCCGAGCTGATCGGTGATCGCATCGTAACGGCCGTTGCCGTACCGTCCGAAATTGAGACCGTTACCGGTGCGCAACGCGCTGGTCGCGGCCACTCCCCCGATCGAGCCCGCCGGACCGGGGGCCGACGCGGTACTGCCGAGGACGGCGTCGACCTTGCCCTCGGTGAGCCGGGCGGGAGTGAAATCGGGCGCTGCGGCGTCCACCACGGTGATGCCCGCCGGTTTGCAGGCCTCGGCGATCATGGTGACCGTCTGCGCGCGCCGGTCGTCCGGACCCGCGTAGCCGATGCGGACGGTGGGATTCGGGGCGCCGGAGGCGGCGACGGCCCTGGTCGCGTTCGCCACGTCACCGCCGGAATATTTGTTCGACGCGCCGATGACCGCCGGGTAGAGCAGTGAATCCTGTTGCAGGATATGCGCGTTCAGCGGTCCGGAGCCGAGCCCGGTCTTGGGTGCGTCCGGCACTTTCCCGAGCTTGTCGAACAGCGTCTGGCGCGGCAGGCACAGCGCGAACGCCCGGCGCGCCTCGACCGAGGCGAACACCCCGCCGGTGGACAGCGTCAACTGCTCGGCGCCGCGGCCGGGCAGGGTCTGCACCGAGAAACCGTTCAGATTCAGGTCCTTCACCGAGTGCGCGCCGACGTCGAGCACGCCGACGGCGTTGTCGCCGACCTTCTTCTTCAAGTCGAAGGTCTTCGGCCACACCACGATCCGCCCGGTCGCGGGTTTGTTTCCCCACCAGCGCTCGTTGGCCACCAGCACCAAACCGTCTTCGCTGCCGAAGGATTCGATGCGGTAGGGCCCCGACGAGGGGAACCGCGACAGGTCGAGCCGTCCGTCGGCCGGAATGGTCCATCCGGTGTTCCAGAACTCCGCGATCCTGCCGAGGGCATTCGGATCGCCGGTCTGCAACGCCGACACCACGTTGGGCACGTTCGCCACTTGGGCCGCGACGTGCGCGGGCATCAGCTCACCAGCCGCGAACAGGTTGCGCCACGGCAGGTACCGCCTGCCGGGCCGGAACACCACCGTGGCATCCCGCGAGCCGGGCTGGCAGTCGACCCGCTCGATGGCGTCGTAGCCGCTGGCGCTCGCGGCGTCGAACAGCGGAACGGGGCCCCGATCACCGGGTTTGGTGTACCGCCCGCTGCGGGCGGCCCAAGCCAGGACCAAGTCGTCGCAGGAGGTCGGCACACCGTCGGAATACACGCCGTCGGGATTGAGGCGGTACTGAATGGTCTGCGACTCGCCCGGCACCTCCTTGGCGGTCCCGAAGTCGGTGTCGGCGACCTGCTGGCCATCCGGACCGGTGTAGAAGAAGCCGGTCAGTACCCGGGAGAACACTGCGGAGGACCCGGAACTCGCCCCGAGCGAACTGGCGCCGTTATAGGTGGCGATGGCGGCATCGGTCGCGTAACCGATGGAGGGCACCTGATTCTTGCTGGAGCAGCCGACCATCAGCCCGGCGGCCAGCGTCCCCGCAGCGAGCGCTCCGATCAGTCGTACCGCACTGCGTGGCTGTCGCATGAAACCCCTTGCCTGGTGTCAGTTCCGCCTCTTGTGCCGTTTGCCGCTCGGGCGCGCGCCGGGTCGCGGCGCCTGCCCGGCCGCGCGCTGCTTGCGCGGCGCCTCTTCGTAGTCCCGCCCGGCTGCCACGCTCGCCCGGCGCTCCGCCGCGACGCCCGCACGGGCGCTCGCCGCGCCGGCCCGCTTGGCCAGAACCTTCTTCGTGTGCGCCGCCACGGGCCCCCAGCGTTCCTTGATCGAGACCAGCAGCGGGGTAGCGAAGAAGATCGAGGAGTACGTGCCGACCAGCAGACCCACCAGCTGTACCAGCGCCAAATCCTTCAGGGTGCCGACGCCCAGCATCCACACCGCGATCACCATCAGCCCGACGATCGGCAGGATGCCGATCAAGGCGGTGTTGATCGAGCGCATGAGCGTCTGGTTCACCGCGAGGTTGGCCTGTTCGCCGTAGGTGCGCCGAGTCAGGTGCAGGATACCGTGGGTGTTCTCCTCCACCTTGTCGAACACGACGACGGAGTCGTAGAGCGAGAAGCCGAGAATGGTCAGGATGCCGATCACGGTCGCCGGGGTGACCTCGAACCCGACCAGTGAGTACACGCCCGCGGTGACCGTGACGTCGAAGGCCAGCGCCGCCAGCGCCGCGATGGCCATGTGCGCCTCGTAGCGGATCGCGATATAGCCCGCGACGAGCACGAGGAACACCGCGAGCGCGATGATCGCCTTGCGCGTGATCTGGCTGCCCCAGGTCTCGCTGACGTCGGAGGTGCTGATCGCGGCCCGGCTCGGGTTGCCGGACTTGTCCTTCGGCTGGAACTCGGCGAACAGCGCGCTGTTGAGCGCCTCGACCTGCTTCTGGTTCAGCGCCTCGGACCGGATCAGCATGGTGGCCGATCCGCCTGCGCCGACGGTCTGCACCGAGACCGGGTCGGTGCCGATCGCGCCGCGGTAGACATCCTCCACCGCGCTGGTGGTCGCGTTCCCCGCCGGGAACTGGATGCGCGAACCGCCCTCGAAGTCGATGCCGAAGTTGAAGCCGCGGAAGATGATGCTGCCCAGCGAGACGAGCACGATCGCGGCGGTGATGATGTACCACATCCGGCGTTTGCCGATCACGTCGATCGCGCCGGTGCCGGTGTAGAGGCGGTTGAAGAAGCCGTGCTTGGGCGTCTGCGCGTCGCCGACCGCCGCGAACACGTCGGTGATCTCGGTGGCGCTCGTCTTGTCGAGCGACGGGGTGGTGTGGCTGTTGGTCATCGTCCTCACGCCTTCCCGAGTGCGGCCTCGGCCGCCTTCCGCTCGCGGGCGACCTGCTGGATCGCGCCGAGGCCGTTCACCGACGGCTTGGACCAGAACGCCGTCCGCGAAGCGAGCAGCACCAGCGGCGAGGTGACCAGGAACACCACGACCACGTCGAGGATCGTGGTGAGACCGAGGGTGAACGCGAAGCCCTTGACCTGTCCGACGGCCAGGATGTAGAGCACCGCCGCGGCGATGAAGCTGACCGCGTTGCCGGACAGGATGGTCCGGCGGGCGCGCTGCCAGCCGCGCGGAGCGGCGGAACGGAAGCTGCGGCCCTCGCGCATCTCGTCCTTGATGCGCTCGAAGAACACCACGAACGAGTCGGCGGTCATACCGATACCGATGATCAGACCGGCGATGCCCGCGAGGTCGAGCGTGAACCCGATCCAGCGCCCGAGCAGCACCATGATGCCGTACACCGCGAATCCCGATGCCACCAGCGACAGACCGGTGACGAATCCGAGCATCCGGTAGTACAGGAGGCAGTACAGCAGCACCACCAGCAGGCCGACCGCGCCGGCGAGCAGGCCCGCTTTCAGCGAGGACAGGCCGAGCGTGGCGGACACCGTCTCGGCTTCCGAGGTCTGGAACGACAGCGGCAGCGAGCCGTACTTCAGCGTGTTCGCCAGTTCCTTCGCCGACGTCGCGGTGAAGTTGCCGGAGATCTGGGTTCGGCCACCCTGCTGCGGGCCCTGCTGCACGACGGGCGCGCTGACCACCTTCGAGTCGAGCACGAACGCGACCCGCTTGTAGACGTACTCACCGGTGAGCGCCGCCCACGCGTCACTGCCGCCGGACTTGAAGTCCAGGTAGACCTCGTGCCTGGCCTGCTGCTGGTTCAGGCCCGAGGTGGCGTCCTTGATCTCTTGGCCGTCGATGCGGCTCTTGTCCAGCAGGAAGACCTCGGTGCCGTCGGTCGAGCAGGTCACCAGCGGAAGGGCCGGGTCGTCGTTGCCCGCGAGCGGATCGGCCTTCCCGCAGTCCATGGTGGCCAGCGCGGCCTGCTGCACCGACTGGTCGGTGCTCTGGCGCAGGGCCTTGGCCGCCTGGATCTCCTTGGTCGACTCTTCGGTGGGCTCCAGACCGGGATTCGTGGGTGGCTGCGTCGGCTGCTGAGCGGGGAACACGCGCTGCTGCGGGGCGGGCGCGGGCTCGGTGGTCTCCGGCGCGGCGGGCTGCGTGGTCTCCGGCGTCGTCGGCTGCGCGGCGGGCGCGGGCTGGGTGCCCGGCGCGGTCTGCGGGGTCGCGCCGCGTCCCGCCGCGGGCACGGCCTGCAGCACGGGACGGATGTACAGCTTGGCCGTGGTCGCCAGCGCGCGCGCCTGCTGCCCGTCGTCGCCGGGCACGGTGATCACGATGTTGTCGCCGTCGATGACGACCTCGGATCCGCCGACACCGAGGCCGTTGACCCGGTTCTCGATGATGTCCTGCGCCTTCTTCAGGCTGTCCTGGCTCGGCTTGCTGCCGTCCGGCGTGCGCGCGGACAGCGTGACGCGGGTGCCGCCCTGCAGGTCGATACCGAGCTTGGGTGTCGGGGACTTGTCACCGGTGAAGAACACCAGCGCATAGATCACGGCCAGCAGCGCGGCATAGACACCGAGCAGCCGCAGCGGGTGCGCCGATCCCTGGGAAGGTGGCACAGTACGTCATCTCCTAGGCGGGAAGTCGAGGATGGAACATGCGGACGTGCATCAGCGCCGCCGGGTGCGCGGACGGACGGCCGCGGCGACATCCGGCGAGCCGGGGCACAACCGGAACGATCAGTCCTTGGTCAGGCGGGTCTCGGTCTGCTCGGCGGATTCCTCGACGGCCTCGGTGGTGTCCGAGCCGGTGGTCTCCGAGCCGGTCTCCTCGGTGCTCACCTGGTCGTCGGTGCGCACCTCACGGATGGCCTGGCGCAGCCACGTGGTGACCACGTCCTCGGCGATCTCGAGGTCGACCGTGGTGTCGTCGAGTTCGACCACGGTGCCGTACAGACCCGACGTGGTGACGACCTGATCGCCGATCTTCAGGCTGTCCTGCATCTGGGTGACCTTCTCGGCTTCCCGCTTCTGACGGCGGACACCGAGGAACATCGGCACGAGCAGGGCTACCAGTAGCAGCGGAAACAGCAGTTCCATCGTCGAAGTCAGTCCCTAGTGTCGTGGGTGGGATGGGCAAGTACCCACACAGTCTGCCAGTTCGCTGCGCGGGTGCCACACCCGCACGCCCGCTGGGCAGCTACAACGGCCCAGATCGCACACCGGCTCGCCCGCCGGGACACGCTCCGGCGGGCGAGCCGAGGTAACGGTGTCAGGCGGTCTTGCCGTAGACGTAGTCCTCCAGCGGGAAGGCGACCGCTTCGCGATGGGCGTTCAGTGTGCTGGTGGGCCGCAGCAAGGCGGCCTCGCCGTGCTGGTTGAAGTAGTAGCTGCGCGCGGTGGCGCAGTCGCCGCCGTAGAAGACCGAGGAGCCCAGCTTGTCGGTCACCCGGTCCAGGAACGCGGCGTTGGCCTGCTCGCTGACCTCGAAGGTGGTCTCGCCCCTGCGGCGCAACTCGCCGAACAATCTGCCCATGTGCTTCATCTGGGCTTCGATGGTGGTGAAGTAGGACAGGCCGCTGTAGGAGTACGGGCTGTTGAGGCTGAGGAAGTTGGGGAACTTCGGCACCGTGATGCCCTCGTAGGCTTGGAAACGGTTGTCCCGCCAAAACTTTCCGAGGTTCACCCCGTCGCGGCCGATGATCTCGATGGCCGGGAAGTTCACGTCCCACAGATTGAAGCCGGTGGCCAGGATCAGGGTGTCGATCTCGGTCTTGTGCCCGTCGGCGGTCACGATGCCGTCCGGCTCGATGTGGTCGATCGAATTCGTCTCCAGGCGCACGTGTGGCTGGTTGAACGTGGTGAAGTAGTGGTTGGAGAAGGTCGGCCGCTTGCACCCGAAATCGTAGTGCGGTGTCAGCTGCCTGCGCGTCGCCTTGTCGCGCACGGACGCCCGCAGGTGCGCCTTGGCCAGCGCTCCCGCCCCCTTGTTCAGCAGCTTGGCCTGCTTGAAATGCAGCACCCCGACCACCATCAGCGCCTCCAGCAGGCTGGTGTTGACCAGTCGCGCGGCCTTCTGCGTGGCGGGAACCCGTTCGAACAGCTTGCGCACCGGGGCGGGAATCGCGGTGTCGACCTTCGGCACCACCCAGATCGGGGTGCGCTGGAACACCGTGAGCGCCCGCGCCTTCTTGGCCACCTCGGGCACCAGCTGCACGGCGGTGGCGCCGGTGCCGATGATCGCGGCCGTGCGGCCGGTGAGGTCGAAGTCGTCCTCCCACGCGGTGGTGTGGATGATCTTGCCCGCGAACGAGTCGATGCCGGGGAACGGCGGGGTATAGGGCTGGGACAGGAATCCCGTCGCCGTCAGCAGGTATCGGCCCGTGACGGTTTCCCCGCCCGCGATCGAGACCACCCAGTGTTGCCGCTCTTCGTCCCAGCGCGCGCCGTCGACGACGGTGCCGAAGCGCATGCGCCGGCGCAGGCCGTACTTGTCGGCGACGTGCGCGGCGTACTTCTTCAGCTCCTCGCCCGGCGCGAACAGCCGCGACCAGTGCGGATTCGGCTCGAACGAGTAGGAGTAGGTGACCGAGGCGATGTCGACCGCAAGACCCGGATAGTGGTTGACGTGCCAGGTGCCGCCCAGGTCGTCCTCGCGTTCGAGGATGACGTAATTGCTCAGGCCGAGCCGATCGAGCTGAATACCGGCCCCCATACCGCCGAACCCCGCACCGACCACGACCGCGTCGTATTGAGGCGCCACACCGAACCTCCTGCTAGCTGAACCACATATCACGGAATGACACATCATTCCGTTTGTGATGACTGTATCATCGGGAAGGTGACGAAGCCATCCACGCGTGCCGAGCGACGGAAAGCCGAACTGCGCCAAGAGATCATCGACACCGCCTTCGTCTGTTTCGCGGAGAAGGGCTATCACGCCACCGGCATCGCCGACATCGCGGGACAGCTCGGCATCGGTCACGGCACCTTCTACCGCTACTTCAGCAACAAGCGCGAGATCATCGACCACGTCATCGATGACCTCGCCGCGCGCATCATCGCCGCCCTCGGCACCGAGAACGCCCCGGACGCCGCCGCCACCCTCGACGAATACCGCGCCCAGATCGACCGTATCGGGGTGGCCCTCACCGAAATCCTGCTGACCGATCGCCGGGTCGCCCAGCTGTTGCTGTTCCACGCCACCGGCATCGATGACGAACTCACCCAGCGGCTGTACGGATTGCTCGACACCGCCGACGCGCTGACCGCGGGCTATCTCGACCACGGTGTCGAGCAGGGCTACCTGCGCGCCGACCTGGACACGTCGAACACCGCGCGCGCGGTGACCGGCATGCTGATCGGGGGCATCGTCTACTCACTGCGCGAACCCGACGAGGCCGCGATCGCGGGGCTGAACCAGGCGATCCGCCGCCTGCTCGTGGACGGCGTGCGCAAGGACTGAGCACCTCGGCAATCCCCCTGACACCGCCACCGGCGCTAGGGTGAGGCGCACTGATCCGACGCTTTCGCCAGGGGGACGGCCCTTGTTCGCAAAAGGCCAGGGAATCGCGAAGTTTCCCTTCCGATCGGCCGGACGCGCCGAGCCTGACAGAATGTCGCCCGTGACTCCGGAGGACGTGCGCCGCACCCGTTTCGCGACCCCGACGCTCGGGCATCGCGGCTATCACGCGGACGAGGTGGATGCCTTCCTCGAACTCGTCGCCGCGACGCTGGCCGGGCACGGCGTTCTCGCCGCCGACGATCTGCGGCATGTCGGTTTCGGCGCGCCCCGGCTCGGCCAGCGCGGCTACCGCGCCGACCAGGTCGACGAGTACCTCGACCAACTGCGCGCGGAACTGGAGTTCCGGCAGCGCGGCGTCCGTCCGGTGCCCGCCGCGAACGGCAACGGCCACGCCATGCTCACCTTCGACGATGTGCAGCGCATGCGATTCAGCCAGGCCCCGGTGGGCAGGCGCGGATACAACGAGGAAGAGGTCGGCGCGTTCCTCGATCTGGTCGCCGCGACCCTCGCGCACGGCGGACCGGGCAGCCTCACCCTCACCGACGTCGAGGCCGTCCGCTTCACCGAGGCCCGCCTCGGCACTCGCGGCTACCAGCGCGACGAGGTCGACGCTTTCCGCGACTTGGTCGCCGCCGCCCTGCGCCATCGCCGCTGACCCGCCAGCGCGGCGGCGATCACCCGAGCGCGCGGCTCATTCGAACAGGTCGAGCGTGGGGTGCGGCTCGCGACCGCGCACTTCGATGGAACCGAACACCAGGTCGGGCGGCGGAACGAGACCGAGGTGCTCCCACGCGGCGGCGGTGGCGACCCGGCCGCGGGGTGTGCGCGCGACCATGCCCGCGCGAACCAGGAACGGTTCGCAGACCTCTTCCACGGTCGCGGCCTCCTCCCCGACCGCCACAGCCAAGGTGGACACCCCCACCGGGCCACCGCCGAAACTGCGCACGAGCGCGCCGAGCACCGCGCGGTCGAGCCGGTCGAGACCGAGCACGTCCACGTCGTAGACCTCCAGCGCGGCCTGGGCGATGGGGCGGGTGATCCGGCCGTCGGCACGCACCTCCGCGTAGTCGCGCACACGGCGCAGCAAGCGATTGGCGATACGGGGCGTACCGCGTGAGCGGCCCGCGATCTCGGCCGCCGCCTCCTCCTCGATGACAACACCGAGGATGTGTGCCGACCGTTGCAAGATGCGCAGCAATTCGCCGGGTTCGTAGAAGTCCATGTGCCCGGTGAAACCGAAACGGTCGCGCAGCGGACCGGTCAGCGCTCCGGATCTGGTGGTGGCCCCGACCAGGGTGAACGGTGCGATATCCAGGGGAATGGAGGTCGCCCCCGGCCCCTTGCCGACGACGACGTCCACCCGGAAGTCCTCCATCGCCAGGTAGAGCATCTCCTCGGCGGGGCGCGCCATCCGGTGGATCTCGTCGATGAACAGCACGTCGCCCTCGACCAGGTTGCTGAGCATGGCGGCGAGGTCTCCGGCCCGCTCCAGCGCGGGGCCCGACGTGATCCGCAGCGCGGTGCCGAGTTCGGCCGCGATGATCATCGCCATGCTGGTCTTGCCCAGACCAGGCGGTCCGGACAGCAGGACGTGATCCGGTGTGCCGCCGCGCTGTTTGGCGCCGCGCAACACCAGCGCGAGCTGTTCGCGGACACGGGGTTGACCGATGAAGTCGTCCAGCGACTTCGGGCGCAGACTCGCCTCGATCTCGCCGTCGGACTTCAGATAGTTTGCGCTGACCTGCGATTCGGCGGGTTCCTCAGGATGATCCATGACGCCTTACCGGTTCTTGCCGAGCAGGCCGAGCGCCGCCCGGAGGGCGGCGGAGGTGTCGGCGGCGGGCTGTTCCGCCAGCACCGCGTCGATCGCCTGTTCGGCCTGTCTGGCGGCGAAACCGAGGCCGACGAGCGCTTCGGTGACCTGGTCACGCACGGGGGTGACCACCGCGGCGGGCGCGGATCCGGGCGGGCCGGCAGGCACGGGAACGAGATTCACCTTGTCGCGCAGTTCCACCACCATGCGCTCGGCGCCGCGCTTGCCGATGCCGGGGACCCGGGTCAGTGCCGCCACGTTGCTCTCGGCCAGCGCTTTGCGCAGCGCTTCGGGTTCGAGTACGGCCAGCACCGCCATGGCCAGGCGAGGCCCGACGCCCGAAACGGTCTGCAACAGGCCGAACAGGTCGCGGGCCTCGGTGTCGGCGAAACCGTAGAGGGTCATCGAGTCCTCGCGGACGATCATCGCGGTGTAGAGCCGGGTTTCCTCGCCTCGGGTGAGCCCGGCCAGGGTGGACGGAGTGGCATTGAGCCGGTAGCCGACGCCTGCCGCCTCGATCACCGCGTGGTCGAGGGCGATTTCCAGCACTTCACCGCGTACCGACGCGATCACCCGTGCACCGCCTTCCGTTGTTCGGCCAGCCGCTCCCGGTATCGGCGCTGCGCCGCGGCCGCCTTGGCCTCCGCCGCCGCCATCCGCTCCAGCAGCGGCGCTCGCCAACAATGGCAGATCGCCAGCGCCAGCGCATCCGCCGCGTCCGCCGGTTTCGGCGCGGACGGCAGCCCGAGGATACGGGTGACCATGGCGGTCACCTGCTTCTTGTCCGCGGTGCCGTTGCCGGTCACCGCGGCCTTCACCTCGCTGGGTGTGTGGAACGCGACCGGGATTCCCCGGCGCGCGGCGGCCAGCGCGATCACGCCGCCCGCCTGCGCGGTGCCCATGGCGGTACGGACATTGTGCTGAGCGAAGACGCGTTCGATGGCGACGGCCCCCGGCTCGTGGATGTCCATCCAGCGTTCGGCTGCGTCCGCGACCGCGAGCAGGCGCTGCGCCAGATCCATATCGCCGGGAGTGCGGACCACGTCGACGTCCACGGCGGTGACCTTCCGCCCCGATCCGCCCTCCACGATGCTGAGGCCGCAGCGAGTGAGTCCGGGGTCGACGCCCATCACCCGCACGACAACCCCTCTCGCAGACACGAACAACTGTTCGAGAGTCTAGCGGAGGCTTCGCCTTTCGCCGTCCAGCGACACAGCCCGGCTATTCGCCGACAACCGCCGCTTCCCGCGCGGCGCCCGGCAACCCCAGCAACTCCGGACGGCTCGCGCGTGCCGCCCACTGCCGCGCGGGGTCGGCCACGAGGCGCCGCGCCGCCAGATCGAGCAAGCCACTGACATTGGTCACCGTCGCGGCCACCACGCCGTCGGCGCGGGTCAGGACGTGCTCGACACGATAGGTCTTGCCGTCTCCCCACTGCCAGGCGCACGAGACGTCCACGGTGTCGCCACCGCGGAGTTCGCGCTGGAAGCGGAGCACGGTCTCCAAGTTGACCGGCCCGAGCCCGGAGGCGATCAGCTCGTCCACCGACACGCCCGCCGCCTGAACACAGGCGAAACGGGCGTGATCGGCGAATTGGTGGTAGGCCGCGCCGGTGACGTGCAACTGGGGATCCAGGTCGGAGACCCTAATTTCGATGCGAGTACTGAACGACACGCGCCGACTATGTCAGCGAGGACCGACAAGTTCGGCCCACCGGTGCTGCGGACCTGCCGTACCCGTGACGACACGGCGGCTGCCGGCGCAGGAGGTCTCAAGTCCCGGAGACCTGCCGCGCGAACGCACCGTGAGCCCGTTCGTCGAAGAGAACGAATCGCGCCTCCGATACCGCCGTCTCGGTCGTACGAACCGTGTCGACAGCGATTCGCGCCCCGTCGTCCATCGGCCAGCCGAAGATCCCGGTCGAGATCGCCGGGAAGGCGACCGTGCGCGCCCCCAATTCGTCCGCCACACGCAAGGATTCGCGATAACAGGAGGCCAGCAGAGCGGAGCGGTCCTCGACGTCCGACCACACCGGCCCGACGGTGTGGATGACCCACCGCGCGGGAAGCCGACCCGCCGTGGTGGCCACCGCCGCTCCGGTGGCAAGTCCCGCTCCGTAGTGGGACGCCCGCAATCGGCGGCATTCCGCCAGGATTTCCGGGCCGCCGCGCCGGTGGATCGCTCCGTCCACTCCCCCGCCGCCGAGCAGCGACGAATTCGCCGCGTTGACCACCGCGTCGACCTCCTGTTCGGTGATGTCGCCGCGCACCAGCACCAGTTCGACCATGCTCGCATTCTCCTCGCGCACCCCGGACGGCACGACGACATTTCGGGCCGGTCGCACAGGAGGACCTGAGCCGATTCACAGCGTCTCTCGAGGAACCGCCTGCACAATGCCGGACGTGCCGATACTCGCCGCGCCCACGTCCCCGGCGCCACCGCAGGTTCCCCCGGCGAGTCCGGCCTCGAACCAGCAGCACACCTTCCACCACGGGATCTCACTGCTGCACGGCTGGCTGCCGGTGACCGTCGCGCTCCTCGCCGCGGTGGTCGTGCTGCTCGCCGTCGCTCGGCGCGGCAGACGGTGGTGGCTGATCCAGCTGCCGGTCTGCGTGGCGCTCGGCGGCGCGGGAGCGCTGGGCGCCGCGTGGTACGTGGCCGACGAGGGATTGGCCTCCGATCCGGCGCCCACCCGATTGTGGGCGTGGGTCGGCGCGACCGCCGTCGCCGTCGCCGTCGCGGTCGTCGGCTGGCCTGGCGCACGCTGGTGGCGGCGCGGGATCGCGGTCCTCGCCATCCCGCTGACCCTGGTGAGCACCGGAATCGTGCTGAACCAGTGGGTCGGCTACTACCCCACCGTGCAGGCCGCCTGGGGCGCGGTCACCGCGGGTCCGCTCCCGCACGAAACCGACCTCTCGGCGTTGCCCGGCCTGCGGAACACCGCCGTTGCCGACGGCAAACTGGTGCCGGTGCGCATTCCCGACGCGGGCAGCGGATTCCCGCACCGCACCGAATACGTCTACCTGCCACCCGCGTGGTTCGCCGGGCCGACACCGCCCGCTCTGCCGGTGGTGATGATGATCGGCGGCGAGTTCAACACGCCGGCGGACTGGATCCGCAGTGGCCAGATCATGCCCGCCCTGGACAGCTTCACCAAGGCCAACGGCGGACGCGCGCCGATCCTCGTCTTCGTCGACTCCAGCGGCAGCTTCAACAACGACACCGAATGCGTCGACGGCCCTCGCGGCGACGCCGCCGACCATCTGACCGAGGACGTGCCCGCCTATGTCGAATCGCGTTTCGGCGCCTCGGCCGATCCCGCGAATTGGGCGGTGGTCGGCTGGTCCATGGGCGGCACCTGCGCGGTGGACCTCGCGGTCATGCACCCCGATCTGGTCCACACCTTCCTCGACATCGCCGGTGACCTCGGGCCGTCGTCCGGCACCAAGGAGCAGACCATCGCCCGGCTCTTCGGCGGTGACTCCGCCGCATGGGCCGCGTTCGACCCGCTGACCGTCATGGCCGCGCACGGTCCCTACAGCGGCGTCGCCGGCCTGTTCGACGACCTCGTCCCCGCACAACGCTCCGGCGGGGGGACGAGGCGCGCGCCGGTTCCAGACGACGACCGCGCGGGCCTCGGCGGCCGTGGCGGGATACCCGATTCCGGTGAGGTCGGAGCCGCCGACAAACTCTGCGCCGCGGGACGCGCGGTAGGCATCGATTGCACCGTCTACACCACCCAGGGCGGCCACACCTGGCAGTTCGCTTCGGCAGCGTTCACCTCGTCGCTGCCGTGGATCGCAGGCCGCGTGGGTCTGCCCGTCACGGCCGCCGACTGAACCGGTCGGCGCACCGGCGTTCAGCTCGCCGCGGCGCCTGCTCGTGCACGGAACGTACGCCGATAAGCCTGCGGTGACACGCCGATCGCGTCGGCCAGATGTTGACGCAACGAAGTCCCGGTGGCGAAGCCGACCTCGCCCGCGATGCGATCGACGGTCAGGTCGGTGGTTTCCAGCAGATGCCTGGCGCGGAAGACCCGCTGCTGGATCAGCCACCGTCCCGGGCTCATGCCGACCTCGTCGCGGAAGCGCCGGGCGAAGGTTCGTTTACTCATCCGGGCGCGGGCTGCCAGTTCATCGACGGTCAGCGGATGGCGCAGGTTCTCCAGAGCCCATTGCCGGACCGCGGCGGTCCCGGCCGACGTCTCGGGCGGCACGGGTTGCTCGATGTATTGCGCTTGGCCGCCGTCGCGCCACGGGGGAACGACGCAGCGGCGCGCGACCGCGTTCGCGACGGCGCTGCCGTGATCGCGCCGCACCAGATGCAGGCAGACGTCCAGTCCTGCCGCGGCGCCCGCCGACGTGAGGACGTCCCCGTCATCGACATAGAGCACGTCCGGGTCGAGGCGGACCCGCGGGAAGGTGCGCCGGAACAGACCGGCCTGATTCCAGTGCGTTGTGGCCGGCCGATCATCGAGCAGCCCCGCGGCCGCGGCGATGAAGGCGCCGGTACAGATCGCGACGATCCTGGCCCCCGCCGGAATCAGCGCGAACGCGTCGAGCACCGGCTGCGGCAGGGTGCCGGTAAGAGCCGTCGTGGTATCGCAGGCGGGCAGCACCACGGTGTCGGCGTTCCGCAAGGCGCGGCTGTCGTGGGCCACCGCGATGTCGAAATCGGCGGCGCTGCGCACCGGACGACCGTCGACCGAGCAGGTGATCACCTCGTATCTACCTGCCGCACTGCCGAAAACCCGATTCGGGATACCGAGTTCGAAGGGGTAGACCCCCGCCAGCGCCAACACCACCACTCGATGAGGCACCGTCGAATCCATGGCATGATCATATCGAAGAATGGCAATCGTGCCATTTTCTTTGCCGTCGGATACCGGCAGGCTGACAGCCGTGACCGAAATCGACAGCACCGCGACCATGCGCGCGATCAGCCAGCAGACCCTCGGCGGACCCGAGGTGCTCACCGAAGTGAAACTGCCGCAGCCGGTGGCCGGCCCCGGCCAGATCCTGGTCCGGGTCCGCGCGGCCGGGCTCAACCCGACCGACTGGCGCCATCGCGCCACCGCGGGACTGTTCCTTCCCGAGCCGCCGTTCGTCCTCGGCTGGGACGTCTCCGGCGAGGTCGCGGCCACCGGCATCGGCGTCACCCTGTTCCGCCCCGGCGACGAGGTGTTCGGCATGCTCCCTTACCCGTACGGCCACGGTTCCTGCGCCGAATACGTCGTCGGCCCCGCCCGCGCCTTCGCCCCCAAACCGGCCGCACTCGACCACACACAAGCGGCGGCGATCCCGCTCGCCGCGCTCACCGCCTGGCAGGCGCTGGTCGACACCGCCGGGCTCAGCCCCGGGCAACGCGTACTGATCCATGCGGCAGCGGGCGGCGTCGGCCACTTCGCGGTTCAGATCGCCAAAGCGCGCGGGGCGTACGTCATCGGCACCGCCAGCGCGCCGAACCACGCGTTCCTGCGCGATATCGGCGCCGACGAGGTGATCGACTATCGCGACACCGACGTCGCCGAGGCGGTCCGCGACGTCGACGTGGTGCTGGACTCGATCGACGACGACAACAGCATCCGGTCCCTGCGGACCCTGCGTCCCGGCGGACTGCTGGTGACGTTGCGGGCCTTCGGCGCGGTCGACTTGGCAGGCGAGGCGGAGGCGCTGGGCGTGCGCGCGATCCGGATGCTGGTGGAGCACGATCACGCGGGCATGCTCGCTCTCGCCGGACTCGTCGAATCCGGCGCGTTGCGCCCGGCGGTCGCCCGGTCGTTCCCGCTGTCCGCGGCAGCCGAGGCGCACGCGCTCGGCGATACCGGGCGAACCGTCGGCAAATTGGTACTCACCGTGCCATGAAATATGCCACGATCAGGCCCTTCGCGCTTCTACCATCCCAGGATGAGCAAAGGCGCAAAAGCAGTCCTCGAAGGCGGGCCGCACGATCTGCCCTCGCGCATCGTCCCGATCACCCCACCCGGCGTGGAATTGAAGGTGCCGTTCCGCGGCGGATACGAGCACTTCAAGGTCAGTCAGCGGGAGCAGGACACGCCTGAAGGGCGGCTGCGCGTGTACGAGTGGTGCGACCGCACCGAGATCGCGGAGTGAGTCCGGTCCCACCTCTCCGGCGGCCGCAGCGCCGACCGGAAGGTGGGGGTGCGGCCGCCGGGCGGTGCGCTGGGAACCAGGAATGAACCCACTCGGGGCGGCCCGTACACAGACCGGCCGCCCCGATTTCGCGCTCAGCATCCCGCCGTGCGGGAGTACGGCGCGCGGTCGATCGACTAGTCCTCGAGTTCAGCGAGCACGTCGTCCGGGATGTCGACGTTGGTGTAGACGTTCTGCACGTCGTCGCTGTCCTCGAGGGCATCCACGAGCTTGATCACCTTGCGGGCGCCGTCGACGTCCACCGCGACCGACACCGACGGCTGGAAGCCGGATTCGGCGGAGTCGTAGTCGATACCGGCGCCCTGCAGCGCGGAGCGGACCGCGATCAGATCGCCCGGCTCGCTGACGATCTCGAACGACTCGCCGAGATCGTTGACCTCCTCGGCGCCCGCGTCGAGCACGGCCAGCAACACGTCGTCCTCGGACAGCCCGTTCTTCTCCAGGGTGACGATGCCCTTGCGATGGAACAGGTAGGCCACCGAGCCAGGGTCGGCCATGTTGCCGCCGTTGCGCGTCATCGCGACCCGCACCTCGCCCGCGGCCCGGTTGCGATTGTCGGTGAGGCACTCGATCAGCACGGCGACGCCGTTGGGACCGTAGCCCTCGTACATGATCGTCTGCCAGTCGGCGCCGCCGGCTTCCTCGCCGCCGCCGCGCTTGCGGGCGCGCTCGATGTTGTCGTTGGGGACCGACGACTTCTTCGCCTTCTGGATGGCGTCGTACAGCGTCGGGTTGCCTTCCGGGTCACCGCCACCGGTCCGGGCCGCCACCTCGATGTTCTTGATCAACTTCGCGAACAGCTTGCCGCGCTTCGCGTCGATCGCAGCCTTCTTGTGCTTGGTGGTGGCCCATTTGGAGTGGCCGCTCATTCCCTACTTCCTTCAGGTCGGTGGCACGTCTGGTCGTGTGTACGGTACCGGCACCGCCGGGCGGACAACTTCTCCAGCCTACTCGGGCCTCCACCACGGCCGTACAGAGCGGCCCCGACTACGCGGCGGCCGAACGGACGATCTCCACGAACATGCGGTGCACCCGCAGATCGCCGGTGACCTCGGGATGGAACGACGTCGCCAGGACGTTGCCCTGCCGCACCGCGACGATCCGGCCCGCGGCGGGGCCATCCGGCACCGTGGCCAGCACCTCGACGCCCGCACCCGCCCGCTCGACCCACGGTGCGCGGATGAACACCGCTCGCACCGGGCCGTCGGTCAGGCCGGAGAACGGCAAGTCGGTTTCGAACGAGTCGACCTGACGGCCGAACGCGTTGCGCCGCACCGTCATATCGATGCCGGACAGATGCTGGGCGTCCGGGCGGGTGTCGAGCACCTCCGAGGCGAGCAGGATCATGCCCGCACAGGAACCGAACGCGGGCATACCGTCGCGCAGCCGCGCGCGCAGCGGCTCCAGCAGGTCGAAGGCCTGCAGCAGCTTGCTGATCGCGGTCGACTCGCCACCGGGCAGCACGAGCGCGTCCACGGCCGCGAGCTCCGACTCGCGCCGGACCAACACCGGCTCGGCGCCGCAGTGCGCGAGCGCGGCGACGTGCTCCCGGACGTCGCCTTGCAGCGCGAGCACGCCGATCGTGGGACGGGACGGCGCCTGTCCGGTGTCGGCGGCGGGTGCGGTGACCGAGGAAGCGTTCACGCCGGAAAGCTTACGAGCCGTACCGATGTGGGCCCGCTCACGGTCGGCCGCATCCGCGTCGCGATGGCCGCCGGGTCAGTCCTCCCGCAGCCTGCGGATGAGGCCTTCCTGCACCACGGCCGCGACCAGCGTGCCTTCTCGGGTGAAGATCTTGCCGCCGGTCAGCCCCCGGCCGAAAGCCGCTGACGGCGAGGACTGGTCGTAGAGCAGCCATTCGTCGGCGCGAAACGGGCGCAAGAACCACATCGCGTGGTCGAGCGAGGCATTCTGGGTCGGCTCGTCGGGATGGATCACCTTCGAGGAACCCAGCAGCGTCATATCGCTCATGTAGGCGAGGGTGCACACGTGCACCAGCGGATCGTCGGGCAGCAGGTGCCGGTAGCGGAACCACACCTGCTGCTGGGAGACCACACCATCGCGGCGGGACACGTTCTCGTACGGGACCATGCGTATGTCCCAGTGTTCCCACTCCCGCATCGCCCATAGCCGTTCTGGCGTCATCGTGGTGCTGGCGTCGGGCAGATCCTCCGGCATCGGGACATCGGGCATGACATCTTGATGCTCGGGCCCCTCGTCGCCGACGTGGAACGAGGCCGACATGGTGAATATCGCGGCGCCGTCCTGGATGCCGGTCACCCGGCGGGTGCAGAACGACCGCCCGTCCCGGATGCGCTCGACCTGATAGACCGTCGGCTCCTGCGGATTGCCCGGACGGAGGAAATAGCCGTGCAGGGAGTGCACCTGGAATCGCGGTTCCACCGTCCGGACCGCGGACACGAGCGCCTGGCCGGCAACCTGGCCGCCGAACGTGCGCGCGAGCTGGGTCTTGGTGGACGCGCCACGGAAGATGTCCCGCTCCAGCCGCTCTATCTCCAGCGCCTCTTCGATTGTCGCCATGCGCAGAGATTATCCCGGCCGCTCACGGCGTCGCCGTTCGGCCGCCGGTGAACGCCTGGCTACGCCCACGCCGCACCGGCCGTCGCACTTTGCTGAGATGGATGGGTGCCGCGCTTCCTGCCCATCACGCCCGACGCCCTCGTCACGCAGGTGATCCAGCCCGTGCTGACCGCGAACGCACACACGGTGATCGCCGTCGACGGCGCGGACGCCGCACAGCCGGTGACGTTCGCCGACCGGATCGTGGAGGCGCTGCGCGATGCGGGCCGGTCGGCCCACGTGGTCTCCCTGCACGACTACGTGCGTCCCGCCTCGCTGCGCATGGAGTTCGGCCGCACCGACGAGATGTCCTATCGCACCGCGTGGTTCGACTACGCCGCGCTGCGCCGCGAAGTCGTGGAGTCTCTGCGCGAGCACGGCCGGTGGCTGCCCGCGTTGTGGGATGAAGCCGCCGACCGCTCCGCGCGCGCCGCGATCCGCACGGCGCCGGCCGCGACCACCGTTGTCGTCGCTGGCCCGATGCTCGCGGGCCGCCACCTCGACGCCGACCTGATCCTCCGGCTGGACCTGTCCGAGGCCGCGCTCCGCCGCCGCACCCCGCCCGACGCGCAATGGACCATCCCGGCCTTGCTGCGGCACGATGCCGATAACCCCTACACGCCGACCTTCTTCGTGCGCTGGGACCACCCTGATCGTCCGGCGCTTCGAGTCGACCAGGACCGGGCCGACTAGGTTCCCGGGTCCTTGCCGATTACCGCTCGAGCTCGGCTTCTGCGGTGAGGCGCAATCTCATCATTGGATGCGCATAACCACGTAGCCATATGTGCTCCCGGCGCCCAGCGGTCAGACCAGCCGATGCCCGCCGTCCACGTGCAGGACCGTGCCGGTGATGAAGGGATTGCGCATCACGCCCAGCATCGCCTGCGCGATATCGGAAGGGCGGCCGATGCGCCCGACGGGCAGGCGTGCGGCGAGCTGCTGGTGACGTTCGGTTTTCGCGGGCCCGGCGATGGTGTCCCAGATCGGTGTGTCGACCCACCCCGGCGAGACCACGTTGACGCGGACCGGGCCGATACGCCGCGACGCCGGAAGTGAACGTCACCGAGCCGCCCGGTACGACCCGGGCGTGCTTGGCGAGCAGCATGGGGCCGATCAATTTGGCGGAAACGAGGTTCCGAGCCAGGTCGGCGTCGAACCGATCCAGCTGCTGGTAGGCGCCGGTGACATCGGCGGCGGTGGTGACGACATGATCGACCGGCTCCGATTCGGCGAACAAACGCTCGAGGTCGGCTTCGCGGGTGATGTCCGCGACGACCGAGCGCACCGTGCCCGGCCCCGCGGACAAGGTGCGCTCCGCCGCGGCGAGCCGTTCGGCGGAACGGCCCGCGATGGTGACCTGCGCGCCCGTATCGATCAGCGATGCCGCCAGCGCGAGTCCCATGCCGGAGCTGCCGCCAACGATGACGACGCGTTCGGGTGTTGTGCTGCTTGCTGTCATGACTCCACCCGACCATCGCGGCGGTCGAGAGTCCATGTCGCACTGCCGAATACGCCTTAGGCACGGGCTAACACCGCAGGCCGTGGACCGATTCGGCGCACGGACCGCGGTGGGTGGAGCCGACGCCGGTCCGACGAAACGAACGTCACCGCCCGCGCGCCGGGCCGGCTCCCGTCATCACGCGGTGCAGGCCGGGGACTGCTGGTTCAGGTTGGCCAGCGCCTGGCAGGCCCAGGCCTTCTGGACCTTCCACTTGCCGTCTTCGAGGACGAACGGAACGTCGACCTGGTTCGCCTGCCCGTTGACGGTGAACGTGGCCTGGGCGGTGACCGTGTCACCGAAGGCGGTCACGCCTGTGACCACTGCCGTGGCGTTGGCCTGCTGAAACGCCTGGGCCAAGCGGTTCGGCAGGCTCGGATCGGCCTCGATGCCCTGCACGAGGTCGAGCTTCTCCTCGTTCGGCACCGCGGGGTCGAGCGCACGCTGCAGGTTGGCGTTGAGTTCTTCTTTGGTGGGCGGGGCAGGTACCTTCGCGGTCGCCGAAGCGGCGGCGGTGGTGGTGTGGGTGGAGCTGTGCGAATCGCTCTTGTCGTCGCTGCCGCAGGCGGCCATGCCGAGGGCGGCCACGAGAGCCAGGCCCGCTGCTGCGATGCGTCCGGTCTTGAGAAGCTTCAACTGTTCGTCCTTTGCGCTCGGATCGATCCGACGGTGATAGGGCGCGATATGGCCGGGACGGCCATCGAATGGCGAAGCTACTGAGCGTGATTGTGAGAACCATGAGACGACCTTCTGGCCGCCGTAAGAAGTGAACCTAGCATCGGAAGCGGTCCCGGCGGGCTCATTCCGGCGACAGTTCGGATGCCAGTGCCGCGAGCAGCGCCGCGACGGCCGGATCGCGCACCGCCGCGCGCCAGGCTATCGCATAGGTCACCCGCAGGGGCGCGCCACGTAACGGCCGCCAAACCAGACCGGCCAGTCCGTTTACGCGCGACGAGCTGAGCCCGATCACGTCGGGACGTGACGGCAGCACGGCCAGCATCTGCGCATGGCCCATCGCGCTGTCGCTCAGCCGTACCGCCGCGCCGTGGTCGGCGAGCGTACGCAACAGCGAAGTATGCAGGCCCGCGGCGGATTCGCGAGAGAACAAGATCAACTCGTGCCCATCGAGCTCGGCCGGGTCCAGCGGCGCCGCCGCCCCGGCGAGCGGATGCCGCTCGGACATCACGACGCCCAGCTCCTCGCGGGCCACCGGACGTTGCGCGAAGCGTTCGGGCAGCTCCACCGGGGCGCGGACCAACGCGAGATCGACTTCGTCGTCATCGAGAAAACGCACCTGATCGGCGGTGGTCCCACCAGTGAGCACCATCCGGGCATCGGGCAGCGCGGCGGTGAGCAGGCCGCCGATGTGGGCGGGCAGCCAGGGCGGGACGCCGTTCAACAGCCCGAGACGCAGCACCGGGGCACCGGCGGCGGCAGCGCGCCTGGTCTCGCGCATCGCCTCATCCATCGCGCGCAGCACGTTCCTACCGGAGCGCAGCAGCACCGCGCCCGCGGCCGTCAGCTCCACCCGCGGCTCCCGGACCAGCAAGGGGCCGCCCAGCTCCCGCTCCAGCACCTTGATCTGCTGACTGAGCGTCGGCGTCGAGATGAACAATCGCTCCGCGGCCCGGCGGAAGTGCAATTCCTCCGCCAGGACCACGAAGTACCGCAGCTGCCGCAACTCCACGCGGCCGACGCTACCGGCCGGAGATCACCAGCCGCGCTCGGCCAGGCGGTGCGGCTGGGCGATCTCTTCGACGTTGATGCCGACCATGGCCTCGCCGAGCCCGCGCGACACCTTCGCCAGCACGTCCGGGTCGTCGTAGAACGTGGTGGCCTTGACGATGGCGGCGGCGCGCTGCGCCGGGTTGCCGGACTTGAAGATGCCCGACCCCACGAACACGCCCTCGGCCCCGAGCTGCATCATCATCGCGGCGTCGGCGGGAGTGGCGATGCCGCCCGCGGTGAACAGCACGACAGGCAGCTTGCCCGTCTCGGCGATCTCACGGACCAGCTCGTAGGGCGCCTGCAACTCCTTGGCCGCGACGAACAACTCGTCCTCGGGCAGCGACGACAGGCGACGGATCTCCTGGCGGATCTTGCGCATGTGCGTGGTCGCGTTGGAGACGTCACCGGTACCGGCCTCGCCCTTGGAGCGAATCATGGCCGCGCCCTCGGTGATTCGACGCAAGGCCTCGCCGAGGTTGGTGGCGCCGCAGACGAACGGCACGGTGAAGTTCCACTTGTCGATGTGGTTGGCGTAGTCCGCGGGGGTGAGCACCTCGGACTCATCGATGTAGTCGACACCGAGGCTCTGCAGGATCTGCGCCTCGACGAAGTGGCCGATGCGTGCCTTCGCCATGACCGGGATGGAGACCGCGTTGATGATGCCGTCGATCATGTCCGGGTCGCTCATCCGGGAGACCCCGCCCTGGGCACGGATGTCGGCGGGGACGCGTTCCAGCGCCATCACCGCGACCGCACCGGCGTCCTCGGCGATCTTGGCCTGCTCCGGCGTGACGACATCCATGATCACCCCACCCTTGAGCATCTCGGCCATGCCGCGCTTCACGCGGGCGGTACCGACGGTCTGGGTGGTCTCGGGGGTGGTCACGGCAAACTCCTCCAGGCATGTGCGCCAAATCGATCACTCGCATACGAACGCCACGATTCTAGGTGGGCGCAAAAGGCCACTTGATAGCCAGTTGGAGTGCACTGGCCTGGTGTGATCTCGGTAATGGCGCCTTACGCCGGGAAGGATCGGCGGCGGTGCCGTCCCGGCGCCGCACTGGCCTGCCCGGTCCGCGCCGGGCGCACGATCACAGCGGACCGACCACCAGCAACTGCGCCCAGTACTCCGCGGCCGCGGGACCGATCAGCGGCAACAGGAAATCGAACAGCAGGTACGACATGAACCAACTACCTCCACAACCGAACAGGAACAGCCCCGCCGTCAGCGGGACCACGACACCGAAAGCACATGCGTCCCCGACAGCAGTACCCTTCGGCGCCCTGGATCATCGCGACGCTATCACGATCGTGAAACACATCACACGTCTTCCGTGGCCGGTCAGCGGATGGAGCGGACCTCCGGATCGCCGGTGCCCGACGCGGCCTGAGCTGCTTCGGCCAGCAGTTCGTCCAGGTGATACGGGTAGACGGTTTCGCCGGAGCGGTCCAGCGTGACGATGTCGGCGGCGGTGCACCATCGGTGCCCGGTGATGGAGCGGCGTTCGATCGCGGTCAGGTTCGCCGGTTGCGGGTCGAAACCACGCACCCGCAGGGCGAAGAACAACTCCTCGCTCCGGATCAGCTCCCCGTTGAAGGGGAATACCGCTACCCGCCTCCAGATCGGACCGCGCAGGGCGGCCGGATCCCCGCGATATCCGGTCTCCTCGTACAGTTCCCGTACCGCCGCCGCGCGCAGGCTCTCCCCCGGCTCCACGCCGCCGCCGACGGTGAACCAGAACGACACCTGCGGCGTCTTCGGATCGTTGCCGCGCATCAGCAGAGTCCGGTCGTTCTCGTCGAACAGCACCACCCGCGCGGTGGTGCGGATGGTGTCCACCGCGAGGCCGGTGGACGCGGCCGGGGTAGCGCGCTCGGTGATCTCGAAGTAGGACGGCAGCGGCGCGGTACCCCCCAGGTGCAGGACGCGGACCGGTCGGCGCGTGCGCAGCGCCAGCGTGTCGCGTACGGCGTCGTTGTGGAAGCGGCGTGCGATCAGCACCCTGGCCTCGGCGTCGGCCAGTTCGGCGACGAGTTGCGGGCGCAGCGTGCCGATGTCGACCGCCGACAGCGCGGTGGACAATTGGTTCTCCACGGTCTCGCGCTCGGCGCGCCCGGCGCGCTCGGCCCGGTCCGCCAGCGCTGCCAGTTGTCCGGCCTGCTCCGACAGAGCCGGATCGGACACCGGACCCGCGATCGCCATGGCGACCGACCTGGCCACCACCGCCCGGCGGGCCAGCGCCGCGTCGAGCGCCTGCCAGGACTGATCCGAGCGGACGTGCAGCCGGTCGAGCCGGTTGGCGGTGGAGTACGCCCACAGACCGATGGCGACGACGACCGCCGCGATCAGCGCGAGGACGAGAACGGTCGTCGCGGAGAAGGTGATCATCCTGCGGCCCGCACTCTCGTGTCGCCCACGGTCACCGTCTCGTAGACGCGCAGGATCTGTTCGGCCACCACCGGCCAGTCGTACTCGCCGACGACCTGGGTCGCGGTGTGCACGAGCCCCTCCCTGCGCACCTCATCGGTGAGTACGGCATGCAGCGCGGTGGCCAGCGCCGCCGAGTCGCCGACCGGGACCAGCATGCCCGCCGAACCGTCCCGCAGTACCCGGCGGAAAGCGTCCAATTCACTGGCCACGACCGCGGTGCCCGCCGCCATCGCCTCGATCAGGATGATGCCGAAGCTCTCGCCGCCCAGGTTGGGCGCCACGTACACGTCCGCGCTCCGCATCGCGGAAGCCTTCTCCTCGTCGGACACCTGGCCGAGGAAACGCAAGTGGCCGGACAGGTCGCCCGCTTCCCGACGCAACCGGTCCTCGTCGCCGCGGCCGACGATCAGGATCTCGACGTCGGGATGTTTGCGCACCAGCTCGGGCAGCGCGCCGAGCAGGACCTCCATCCCCTTGCGCGGCTCGTCGTAGCGCCCCAGGAACAGCACCGTCCCGCCGGGGCGCGGATAACCAGGCAACATCGGCGCGCGCGCGAACGCAGGGACGTCGACGCCGTTGGGGATCTCCACCGCGTCCGAGCCGAGCGCCTCGACCTGCCAGCGGCGCGCGAGCTCGGACACCGCGATACGACCGGAGATCTTCTCGTGATACGGCCGCAGCACACCCTGAAAAGTGCTCAGCACCAGCGATTTCGTCGTAGAGGTGTGGAAGGTCGCCACGATCGGACCCTCGGCGATCTTCAGCGCGAGCATGGACAGGCTCGGCGCGTTCGGCTCGTGGATGTGCAGCACGTCGAAGTCGTTGCCCTCGATCCACCGGCGGATCCTGGTGTAGGCCATGGGCCCGAACGACAGCCGCGCCACCGACCCGTTGTACGGGATGGCCACGGCGCGCCCCGCCGACACCACGAACTCCGGCAGCGGGGTGCCCTCGGACGCGGGCGCCAGGACGCTCACCTTGTGCCCGCGTTCGATGAACACTCGCGCCAGTTCGACCACATGCGCCTGCACCCCACCGGGGACGTCGAACGAATAGGGGCAGACCATGCCGATCTTCATGGCGATACGTCCCCCTGTTCGGCATTGATGCTCGCCTGCGCGGTGGCGATCCTGGCACGCCGCTGCGGCGAGAGATCGCTCTCCCACAATGGTTGCAGCATGTGCCAATCCGCGGGGTGCTCGGCGATATTCGCCGCGAAAGTTTCCGCCAACGCCTGGGTGGCCGCCGCCACGCCATCGGAAACATTCAGCGGCGCTTCGACTTTCAGTCCCCAGTCCTCTCGGCCATCGGCGTCTACCTCGAACCAGGCGTGCACCGGCAGCAATGCCGCGCCGGTCTCGATCGCCAGTTTCGCCGCACCCGCCGGCATCCAGGTGCGCTCACCGAAGAACTGCACGGGCACGCCCTTGCCGGTGAGGTCGCGTTCGCCCAGCAGGCACACGATCTTGTTCTGTCGCAGTCGGGCCGCCAGCAGACCGAACGGCGGCTGCTCACCGCCGGTCAGCGGGATCACCTCGAAGCCGAGGCTCTCCCGATAAGCGACGAACCGCTCGAACAGCGACTCCGGCTTCAGCCGCTCGGCCACGGTGGTGGGGCCGCCGTAGTGCTGGACCAGCCAGACGCCCGCAATGTCCCAGTTGCCGGAATGCGGCAGCACCAAGAGCACGCCTCGGCCCTTCGCGATTGCGGCATCCAGATGCTCCAACCCGCCGACGTCATAGTCGATCGCGGCATGGTCCATCGTGGGCAGCCGGAACGCCTCCCGCCAGTACCGCGCGTAGGACCGCATGCTGGCGACGATCAGTTCGTCCGGCACGTCGGCGGGAAGCACACCGAGCACGCGCGCCAGATTGCGCCGCAACTGGTTCGGCTCGCCGCCCGCGTGGAATTCCCGATTGGCGCGACGGGCAACCCGGTCGGCGCCCCACTCGAACAATCGTCGTGCAGTCGGCTCCGGCAGCGCACGCACCAATCGCCACCCCGCCGCGTATCCGGCGGCGCCGAGCTGTTCCCCGATCGTCATCCGAGCTCCCGAGCCGCAGGTCCGCAATTCATCGTGACGGATACCCGGACGCCACCGTCGATCGGTTCGCGCCCGGCATCGGGTGAGGTCACGTCGGAAGCCCCGACGTGCCGGCGGTGCCCGCGCCAGGGCGCTGCGACTGCCCGGTCGGGATCACGGTGCGCGCTCCCGGCGAGTTGCGTACGGCCAGCACCCGCTGAACAACGGTGACGATGCTGAGCACGGCGAGGATCCACATGGCCACGTGCACCGCGTAGGTCAGCCATTCGATCCCCCAGTAGCCCCCGATGCCGGTGAATCCGGCTCCCACCAGCACGATGATCAGCCGGTCCGGCCGCTCGATGAGGCCGCCGTCCGCGGACAGCCCACTGGCCTCGGCGCGTGCCTTCGCATAAGAGATCACCTGAGAGGTCACCAAGACGACCAGCGTCGCGGCGAACAACGGCTTGTGCTGCTCGTGGAAGACCGCCCACCAGGCCAGCCCGCCGAAGATGGCCCCGTCGGCCAGCCGGTCACAGGTGGCGTCCAGCACCGCGCCGTACTTCGTGCCGCCGCCGCGTGCCCGCGCCATCGCCCCGTCGAGCATGTCGAACATGACGAACAACCAGATCACCATGGTTCCCCAGAACAGGTGTCCGGTCGGGAAGAGCGTGACCGCGGCGACGATGGAGGCGGTGGTGCCGATCAGCGTCATCGCGTCCGGCGTCAGTCCGGTGCCGACCAGCGCGCGGCCCAGTGGAGCAGTCGCCTTGGCGAACGTCTCGCGGCCGAAGAAACTCAGCACGGCCGACCCGCCCGGTCGCTCATCTAGGCCTCCTTCCAGGCCGCCGACAGCAGCGCCCTGGTCTCCCGCAGCAGTTGCGGCATCACCTTCGCCCCGCCGATGACCGTGATGAAGTTCGCGTCGCCACCCCAGCGCGGGACGATGTGCTGGTGCAGGTGGTCGGCCAGCGACCCACCGGCCACCCCGCCGAGATTCAGCCCCACGTTGAAGCCGTGCGGCCGGGACACCTTCTTCATCACCCGGATCGCCTGCTGGGTGAAGGCCATCAACTCGGCGCTCTCCGCCTCGGTGAGATCCTCCAGGTTCGCCACCTTGCGGTACGGCACCACCATCATGTGTCCCGGGTTGTACGGGTACAGGTTCAGCACGGCGTACACCAACTCGCCCCTGGCGACGACCAATCCGTCCTCGTCGGACATCTTCGGGATGTCGGTGAAGGGGTGGCCGGTCGAATCCTTGGGAGGGGTGGCCGCCTCCGCGATGTAGGACATGCGATACGGCGTCCACAGGCGCTGCAGCCGATCCGGTTCGCCGGCGCCGGTGTCCACGATGCTTCCCGGCTCGGCCGAGGTCGCGGTCCCGTCCAGATCCGCGAGCCCCTCCGGCACCGTCCGCTCGGTCATGCCCCACCCTTGTTCGCTGATCGGATTTCGAAACCCTCGGCCGTCGGCGACGCGTTCTCCCGGTGGGCGATCCACGCGACGATGGTGGCCACCGCGTCGTCGACCGGCACGCCGTTGACCTGGGTACCGTCGCGGAAGCGGAAGCTCACGGCGTTCGCGTTCACGTCGCGCTCACCGGCGAGCAGCATGAACGGCACCTTCTGGGCGGTGTTGTTGAAGATCTTCTTCTGCATCCGGTCGTCGCTGCGGTCCACCTGTGCCCGGATGCCCTCGTCCTGCAACCGTTCGATCACCCGATCCAGGTGCGGGGCAAAGGTATCCGCGACCGGGATGCCGACGACCTGCACCGGAGACAGCCAGGCCGGGAACGCGCCCGCGTAGTGCTCGGTGAGCACACCGAAGAAGCGCTCGATCGACCCGAACAGCGCGCGGTGGATCATGACCGGCCGCTGCTTGGTGCCGTCCGACGCGGTGTACTCCAGGTCGAAGCGCTCGGGCAGGTTGAAGTCGAGCTGGATGGTCGACATCTGCCAGGTGCGCCCCAGCGCGTCCTTGGCCTGCACGGAGATCTTCGGGCCGTAGAAGGCGGCGCCGCCGGGATCGGGCACCAGCTCGAGACCGGAGGCCGAGGCGACCTTGGACAAGGTCTCGGTGGCCTCCTCCCAGATCTCGTCGGAACCGACGAACTTCTTCGGGTCCTTGGTGGACAGCTCGAGGTAGAAGTCGTCGAGGCCGTAGTCCTTCAGCAGATCCAGCACGAACCGCAGCGTGTCGGTCAGTTCGCTGTGCATCTGCTCTTTGGTGCAGTAGATGTGCGCGTCGTCCTGAGTCATGCCGCGCACCCGGGTCAGGCCGTGCACCACGCCGGACTTCTCGTAGCGGTAGACCGAGCCGAACTCGAACAGCCGCAGCGGCAGCTCCCGATACGACCGGCCGCGGGCGCGGAAGATCAGGTTGTGCATCGGGCAGTTCATCGGCTTGACGTAGTAGTCCTGGCCGGGCTTGCGGACCGTGCCGTCCTCGTTGAGCTCGGCGTCCAGGTGCATCGCAGGGAACATGCCGTCGCGGTACCAGTCCAGGTGGCCGGAGACCTCGAACAGGTGGCCCTTGGTGATGTGCGGGGTGTTGACGAACTCGTAGCCCGCCGCGACGTGCCTGCGGCGCGAGTACTCCTCCAGCTCCTTGCGGATGATGCCGCCCTTGGGGTGGAACACCGGGAGACCGGAACCGAGCTCGTCGGGGAAGCTGAACAGGTCCAGCTCCAGGCCGAGCTTGCGGTGATCGCGGCGCTCCGCCTCGGCGAGCAGGTGCAGGTGCTCGTCGAGCGCCTCCTGGGACTCCCACGCGGTGCCGTAGACGCGCTGCAGGTCCTCCCGGCTCTGGTCACCGCGCCAGTAGGCGGCCGAGCTGCGGGTCAGTTTGAAGGCCGGGATGAACTTGGTGGTCGGGATGTGCGGGCCGCGGCACAGATCGCCCCAGATCTTCTCGCCGGTGCGCGGATCCAGATTGTCGTAGATGGTCAGCTCTTTGCCGCCGACCTCCATGACCTCCGGATCATCGATCCCGGACTTGTCGCTGATCAGCTCCAGTTTGAACGGCTCACCGGCCAGTTCGACCCTGGCCTCGTCGACCTCGACCACCCGGCGGGAGAAACGCTGCGCGCCCTTGACGATCTTCTTCATCCGGGATTCCAGCTTGGCCAGATCCTCCGGGGTGAACGGCCGCTCGACCCGGAAGTCGTAGTAGAACCCGTCCTTGATGTAGGGACCGATGCCCAGCTTGGCCTCGGGGAATTCCTGCTGCACCGCTTGGGCGAGCACATGCGCGGCGGAGTGCCGGATGACGTTGCGGCCGTCGGGGGTGTTCGCCGCGACCGGCTCCACGTCGACGTCCTCGTCCGGGGTCCAGGACAGATCCTTGAGTTCGCCGTCCAGCCGGACGACGACGACGGTCTCCGGCCCCTTGGTGGACAGTCCGGCCTCGCGCACCGCGGCGCCCGCCGTCGTCCCGGCCGGCACCCGGACGAGGGCGACTGGGCTGATGGCGGCTGAGGTGGTCACGGCTGCGCTCTCCTTGGCGTTTCTCGTGCGCGGGCGGGGTCCCGCTGGATGGTGGCCGATCGCAAGTTCGCCCGGCGCGACCATGCTACTGTCCCGCCGCTTCGGCCCGCCCCTCCGGGTTTTGGGCCGTAGCGGTCGGGTGGCGCGAGATTTGCGTTCGGGTCTCTCTCCGGGTGACGCCGGAGTTCCCGGCGTTCCCGTCGAGTTGTCGCGCGCCGGATGGTCAGCCCTCGGCGGCCAGGTCCGCGAGCAGTGCGATGCGTTCGGCGGCAGAACGTTTCGGGCAGCTGGTGCACATCTCGCAGCCGGGGACCTCGAACACCAGGCAGCAGGAGATGCGCCGCACGAAGGTGCGTCCGCCGATCTCGACGAAACGCGGAACCGGAAGTTTGCCGCCGACCTCGGCGGCCAGCCGTGCGCCCGCGTCCGGCGACCCGGCATCCAGTGCGCGGTTGCCGATCGCGTCGGCCACGATCGCCCACAACGCGGGGACGCCTGCGCTCGACACCCGGGCGACCGGCGGGATGACGGTCGCCAGCGTCTCGCGCAGCGCCGATGCGCTACCGGAAGCCCGGGCGCCGTCCACCGGGATGCGCACCCGTTCGACGCCGCCGTCGGGGCGCACTTCGCACTCCAGGCGGTCCAGCGCGGCCTCGGGGGCGTCCGCGTCGTGCGCGTACGCCCGCGCGATCTGCTCCACCAGCGCGGACGCGGCCATGCACCACCACAGCGTGCCCGCGATACGCAGCGACGTGGTCCCCCAGGAATGGCCCATCTCCGCGATACGCGCGGCCAGCCATTCCGGTTGGGTGAGCATGCGCCCCGGAACGGTGGACACCGTTACAGGGGGCTGCGCAGCCATTCCCATTCGACTCCGATCCAACTACCCACAAGCCCGAAGGTTCCCAATACCCACAGCGTCGCCACGACCAGCGCGGCGGTGCCGACCGCCCCGGCCACCTGCACGGCCAGACCTTGCCGGGAGTACCAGTCCATCAACTGCCGATACCGGTCCCGCAGCCAGGTCAAGACCCGGTGCGCCCAAGCGAATTCGGTGGCGAGGATGCCCAGCCCGGCGAACACGATCGCCCAGCCGGGACCGGGATAGGGAATCGCGAGCACACCGGCCGCGAGCACGGCTACACCGACCACCGCGACCACGATCCGGTAGCCGAGGTACAGCGTAGGTCGTCGTTCGAGCCCGGCGCGGAAGGCGCGCCAGCGGGTCGGCCGATCGTCCGAGCTCGTTTCGAGGTCTGCCGTCACATTTCCCAGGGTACGAGGGTCCGGCACAGCGAATCGCGATCCCACTCGCCCGGACACGGTGACCCCGCCCGGCAGGCCGCCCGGGCGGGATCACCCATCCCCGTCCGATCAGACGAGTTCGGGAGCGGGCTGATGGCCCGCGTCATCGATGTGCGCGATCCCGTTCTCGGTCACCTCGACCACCCGGGCACTGGCGATGTCGAAGAACAGGCCCGACACCTTGACGCCGCGCTCGGCGACCGCCTTGCGCACCGCTGGGTGCCGGTGCAGCAACTCGAGCTGCACCGCGACGTTCACCATCGCCAGCTGATCGACCTCGCCGAAACCGGCCTCCCGCGCCGCACTCGCCACCGGGTGGCCCGCGTGGAACCGCTCCAGGCTCGGTCGCGCATGGGCGAGCCAGGCGTCCACGCCGGGGACCTGGGCCCCGGCGTGCAACGCCTTCATCGCACCGCACGAGGAATGCCCGCAGACCACGATCGAGCGGACGTTCAGCTGCTCGAGCGCGAACACCAGCGCGGCCTCCACCGACGCGTCACCCTCGGCGGGCGCCAGGTTGCCCACGTTACGCACCGTGAACAGATCGCCCGGCCCGCTGTTGGTGATGATGTTCGGCACGATCCGCGAGTCCGAGCAGGTCAGGAAGAACGAATCCGGGTCCTGCGTGTCGCGCAACTCGTCCAGATGCGGCCGGACGACGTGCGCGTGGCTGCGGTGGAAGGCCGCCACACCCGCCGCGACCGGATTCTCGTGCCGCTCGTCGCGCCGCCAAGGGCCGAGGATGTCGTCCCAGACCGAGCGGGCGAAGCTGCGTGCGGGCGGCTGCGCCGCGGCGTGGGCCATCCTGGCGCCGCCGATCTCCACGAAATCGACGTTGCCGCCGTGGTTCACCTGCTGGCGGGCGAATTCCTCGATGGCCTCGAACGCCGCGTGATCGAGGAAGTCGACGGTCATCTCCACCGTGACGTCGGCTCCCGGAGGGATCTTCGCGAATTGCGCCGACAGTTTCGGCAGCGCGAGGAAGGTGGCCGATCCGTCGATGGTCACCAGCCAGCGCTGCGTGCCGGGTACCTGTCGGGCCTCGATCGCCACGCGCACCACCCGCCACAGCAGCAGGCCGAAGGCCAGGCCCAGACCGATCAGCACGCCCTCGAGCAGGTTCGCGAACACCACGCCCAGCACCGTCACGGCGTATACCAGCAGGTCGCCGGTGCGCCGCGCCAGTTTGATGTGGGCCAGCTTCACCAGTTGGATGCCGATCACGATGAGCAGACCGGCCAGCGCGGCCTTCGGGATCTGCTCCACCACGGAGACCAGGGCCACCGAGAACACCAGCACCCAGACCCCGTGCAGGATCGCGGAGGCGCGGCTGTGCGCCCCCGCCTGCACGTTGGTGGCGCTACGCACGATCACGCCGGTGACCGGCAGGCCGCCGAGCAGACCGGACAGCACGTTCGCCGAGCCCTGGCCGATCAGTTCCCGGTCGAAGTCGGTGCGCTTGCGCGAGTGCATCTTGTCCACGGCCACCGCGGACAGCAGGCTCTCCACGCTGGCTATCAACGCGATGGTGACGACTGCCAGCGCCAGGCCCGACCAGTCGCCGCGGGGCAGCGCGGGCAGGCCGATGGCGTCGAACAGCGAGCCGTTCAGCACGATGCGCACCGCGTCGAGCGGAAGCACCAGCGACAACGCCGTACCCACGAGCACCGCGACCAGCGGACCCGGCACGACGCGCACCCTGGCGGGCAGGTACTTCCAGCCGAGCATGATCGCGATCACGACCACGCCGATCAGCGCGCCACCCCCGTGCGCGGACAGCAACTGCCCGGGCAGCTCGACGATGTTCCGCCAGGCCGAGCTGTGCGAGGAACCGCCCAGCAGCACATGGATCTGCTGCAGCGCGATGGTGATGCCGATACCGGCGAGCATCGCGTGCACCACCACGGGCGCCACGGCGAGCGCCGCCCTGGCCACGCGGCTCAGGCCGAGCAGGATTTGCAGCACACCGGCGGCGAAGACGATGAAACACGTCGTGCGCCAACCGAATTGATTGATCGTCTCGGCGACCACGACGGTGAGGCCCGCGGCGGGGCCGCTCACCTGGAGGACCGAACCACCGAGGCTTGCGGCGACGATACCGCCGATCACGGCGGCGATGAGCCCGGCGGCGACGGGGGCTCCGGAGGCGATCGCGATGCCGAGCGAAAGCGGCAGCGCGACAAGGAAAACCACGATCGATGCGGGCACGTCGTGGCGCAGGATCTCGGTGAAGCGATCGGACAGCGGTCCGGAACTGCGGCTCGAACCCGCCGGTGCGGGCTTCGACGGTGGCGGGGCCAAATCGTGATCGATAGCCATGACTCTCCTTCGCCGACTCGGCTGTTTCGCCGAGGTCGGTTGACGATCAACATGTCCAGCAGGGCACAAGACCGCGAACCGGCATCTCGCGGTGAAGCAGTCCCGACACAGCGATGAGTCGAGATGTAAACGAGTGCAAGTCTATTGGTAAAGACTTAGCAAAGCCTGAGAAGTTCGCCGATTGTGTGCGATTCCCCACTGTCCGGTCGTCGTCCATCAGCATGATCCATCGCACAACGCCTGGTCAGACGGGTTCCGCCGCGATATCGCGCCGCTCGTCGCCGAACTCCGCGATGCCGTCGGCCATGACCTCGATCACCCGGGCCGTGGCGAGGTCGAAGAACAATCCCGACACCGCCACGCCCCGCTCCTCGATCCCCCGGCGCACGACCGGGTGCGCGTGCAGCGTCTCCAGCTGCACGGCGACGTTCACCATGCCCAGCTGATCCACCGGGCCGAAGCCCGCGACGGCCGCCGCGGCGGCGACCGGATGCCCCAGCCGGTAGCGCTCCAGGCTCGGCCGCGCGTGCGCCAGCCAGTCGCCGAGCCCCGCCCCGGCGCGGACCTCGCGATGCAGCGCCTCCATGGCACCGCAGCCGGAGTGACCGCAGACCACGACCGCGCGCACTTCCAGCCGCTCCAACGCGTAGATCAGCGCCGCCTCCACGGAGACGTCCCCACCGCGCGTAGGCACCAGGTTGCCTACGTTGCGCACGGTGAACAGGTCGCCAGGGCCGCTGTTGGTGATGACGTTCGGCACGATCCTGGCGTCCGCACAGGTGAGGAAGAACGAGTCGGCGTCATGCCTATGGCGCAACTTGTCCAGGTGCGGACGCAGCAGGTGGGCGTGGCCGCGGTGATAGGCGGCTATGCCCGCCGCGATGCGGTCCTCCCGGTCGCCCGTGCGCCGCCACGGTCCGATGACCTGGTCGACGACCTGCCTGAAGTGCCCGCGCTCGGGCGGTCCGGCCAAGGCGGTTGCCATCCTTTCGCCGCCGAGTTCGACGAATTCCACTGCACTACCGTGTGTTTCGTGCTCGCGAGCCCATTCGGTGAGGAACTCGTGCGTAGCGTGGTCCAGGAAGTCGACGGCCATCTCGACGGTCACCTCGGCGTCGGCCGGGACCTTCGCCAGTTCCGCGGTGAGCTTCGGCAAGGCCAGGAAGGTGCACGTGCCGTCGATCGCGACCACCCATCGGCGCGAGCCGGGTACGGGAGCCGCGACGATCAGCACGCGCACTACCCGCCACAGCAGCAGCGCGAACGCGAGCACCAGACCGATCAGCATGCCCTGCAAGAGATTCAGGAACACCACACCCAGCACCGTCGCCAGGTAGACGTACATTTCACCGGCCCGCCTGGCCAGCCGGATGTGCGCCAGCTTGATCAGCTGCGCGCCGACGAAGATGAGCAGTCCGGCCAGCGCGGCGGTCGGGATCTGCCGCACGAGGCCGACCAGGGCCACCGCGAACAGCAGGATCCAGACTCCGTGCAGCACGGTCGCCGCCCTGCTGCGGGCGCCTGTGTTCGCGTTGGTGATGCTGCGCACGATGACGGCCGCGATCGGCAGGCCGCCGAGGAGGCCGGAGACGACGTTGGCCGATCCCTGCCCGATCAGCTCCCGGTCGAAATCGGTGCGGTGACCAGGCCGCATCTTGTCCACCGCGACGGCCGACAGCAGGCTTTCGACGCTGGCGATGAGCGCGATCGTGATCATGGTCGAGGCGACGGCCGCCGGGCCGCCGGAGGGGACGGCGGGCAGACCAAGGGACTCCAGTAACGACTCGTTCAGCACGAGGTGCTCGACCCGCGTGGGCAGGACGAGCGCCAGCAACGTGGCGGTGACCACGGCGACGAGCGGTCCGGGGAGCAGCCGCACCCGCCGTGGCGCGAAGCGCCAAGCGACCAGGATGCCGATGACGACCAGGCCGACGCACAGGTCGCCGGTGCGCACCGACAACAGCTGCCGCGGTAACCCCACCAGCGCGGCGAACGACGAACTCAGCGAGCTGCCCCCGAGCAGCACGTGCACCTGTTGCAGCGCGATCACCACGCCGATGCCCGCCAGCATGCCGTGCACGACCACCGGGGCGATGGCCAGCGCGGCGCGCGCGACCCGACTCAGCCCGAACAGGATCTGCAGCACACCCGCTCCGACGGTGATGAAGCACGTTGCCGCCCAGCCGAATTGGTGCACACTCTCGGCGACGACCACGGTGAGGCTCGCGGTGGGCCCGCTCACCTGGATCGCGGAACCGCCCAGCAATCCGGCCACCACACCGCCGACGACGGCTGCGATGAGGCCTGCCGCCACCGGAGCGCCGGAGGCTACCGCCACGCCGAGTGAAAGGGGAAGCGCGACCAGGAAGACCACGATCGAGGCAGGTAGATCGGCACGGCCGACGCTGGTCAGGTAACCGGCGAGGTGTGCGCGCGGCGACGTCCGTGGTGCGGAATCGGTGTCGGTGGACATATTTTCTCCTTCGCCGGGGTGGCCCCGGTTCATCGGTCAAACATGTTCTTGGCATCGAAAGCGAGCGGCGGGCGAAGCTCGGGCCGTTCCACCGGTCGAGGGAAGCGCGACCCGCGACGCAGCGATCGAGATGATAGTAAAGAGTTCGCAAAGCGCGTGAAAAGGTTTCCGCTCCCGCTGACGGCAACCGCTACCATAATGTGACTCAGGTCACAATGCAACAAATGAGTACGAACAGCGACGGCCCGAACCACCCCGCACCGGGTATGCAACCCCGACCACATATGAAAAATCCCCCCGACCAGCATGGACATCGGGGGGAATGAAGTGGTCCCAGCTGGGATCGAACCAGCGACCTTCCGCGTGTGAGGCGGACGCTCTCCCGCTGAGCTATGAGACCTGACGGGTTTCCGGCGGCTCGAGATGCCCTCCGGACGAGACGAAACATTAGCACGCGCCACCGGCGGTTCACCAAATCGCCATCCGGACAGGGATGGTTCGGCGGGGAGTCGCCGCCCGCGCGCGGCCCGCGCCGGCGGGCATGCCCGGTGGCGACCGAACCAGGTTCGATGGCCGATTCGATGTGCCTCGACCATCGAGAGGACTACCGCGCGCCTCGGCTCCCCCATCCACCACATGCGCCACCCACGTCACAGCTCGCCACTTTCCCGATTTCCGCCGTTCTACCAGCGGATTTGTACCTTTCACCGAGCGTCCGCTAATGTTCTGTCTCGCACCACGGAGGCCGGAAACGAGCCCCGGGGAGGCAGAATGCGGATGTAGCGCAGCTGGTAGCGCATCACCTTGCCAAGGTGAGGGTCGCGGGTTCGAATCCCGTCATCCGCTCGAGAGGTAGGGCCAGGCAACATTACGCCGTCCCCCTTTGCGCGGTGGAGTGGCCGAGTGGTGAGGCAACGGCCTGCAAAGCCGTGCACACGGGTTCGATTCCCGTCTCCACCTCGCGCGATTAGCTCAGCGGGAGAGCGCTTCCCTGACACGGAAGAGGTCACTGGTTCAATCCCAGTATCGCGCACCACCGTCTCACGAGGTCAGACCCGGTTTTCACCGGGTCTGATTTTGTTTGTGCCCCCGTACGCGGATCGAGCCTCCATTGGCCATTCGTCGTGGTCCGGCTCAGGAACAGGTAGTCGGCTACCCATAATGTCCCGGCACCGCCGCCCGCGCCGACCTCACCTGCGGTGACGTCCACATCGGCTGCGTCACGGCCCGAGCCGGCGGATTCCGTCTCAGCGTCTCCGTCATTGCCACGGTCGGCTCAGGTGCCGAAACCTGACGGCGATTCTTTCCCGACAGCGGAACCGACACTCCGCACGAATAGCGCTGCGCAAGCGCCACTGCCCGAACGAGACTGGCCATCATCCCGGTGCTCGAGAGATGGGGCCGCGTGTCGGTGGGTGGGGATACGCTGTGGCGCACAGTGCCGGAGCCGAGTCAGGGGGTTGTCGCGTGACGATCAGCGCGGAGGTCGCGCAAGGCGCGGCGCCGGATGACGACGATCCCGGGTCACTCGACCTGCGCGACGACATCTCGTTCGAACTCGAAGAGGTCAACGAGGTGCTCGGGGAGCTGATCGCGCTGCGCGCCGACCAGAAGGCCAAGGACGGCGACCTGCTGACGGCTCGGCTGGGAGTCGGTGGCGAGAAGCCCGAGACACTGGCCCGGATCGGCGCTCGTTACGACCTTTCCCGCGACCGGGTGCGGCAACTGCACACCAAAGCGGTCGGGCAGATGATCCGGATGGCACAGCTTTCCGGACATCGCGCCGCCGCGGTCCTGTCCGCGCGCTACCCCCTCGACGCCATGGACCGGCAACTCACACGCGCGCTGCTGGTGGAGACGTACGCGACCGACACCGATATCGCCGCGACCGAGCTGTCGTATCTCAAACTCCGGCTGGCCGGGCACGCCGCCGAGGACGCCAAGCGAATCGCCGGATTCGTCACCCAGCGCATCGCGGCGTGGCAGAAGAAGACCAACCGGCGCCTGGCGAAGCTACACGACGCCGAGCCGCGCGCCACGAGTCAGCTGAATACCTGGTTGGGGCAGGTCGACTGGCCCCACGCAGGCACCGCGGCCGCGATCCCGACCTCGTCCGCGCGCACCGTGGACAGCGACGACGACGGCCGAGGGCGCTTCTATCTGGACAAGGTCGGTCGCGACGTGCCGTTCGACTCCGGTCTCGAGGCCAGGCTGCTGCGGATCCTCAACGCCGGCGATCTCGTCGAGACCTTCCTGGAGCAGCCCGCGGCGGTCGTCTACGAACTCGACGGCGCGGAGCGGGTGCACTATCCGAGTATCGTCGCGCGGCTCACCGACGGCCGCACCGTACTGATCGACGTCACGCCGCTGGGCCATGTCGGCTTCCACGTGAACGTCGTGAAATCCGCCGCCGCTCGGGCATACGCGCACGCCAACGGCTGGGGCTGGCTGGTCTGGACCGGCAGCCGCATCGGCGTCCCGGACCTGCGCGCCCGCCCTGTCGACGCCGCGGGTGAGCGGATGCTGCGCGACCTCGTCGAGCGCGGCCCCGTGCACTGGGCCGCGCTCCGCGAGGTGCGCGCGAAGACCGGCCTGGAACTGCTGGACTTCCTCGCGCTGGTGCTGCGCCACGAATGGCGGTGGGACCGGGCGCCCTTCCGGCTCAGCGCACCACCATCGCCCCCGCCAGGAAAGTGACGATCAGCAGCATCGCGCAGATGGTGATCAGCTGCCAGCGGCCGATGGTCACCTCGAGCTTGGCGATCGTGTTGCGCAGGGCCTTGTCGAGCCGGTCGTGATCGGCGATCGTGCGCTGAGCGGCGGCGAGCGCGTCGGCCCGTTCCTGCGCGGCCTGCTCCGCGCGCTCCAGTCGCGTGGTCATCTTCAGCAGATGTTTCTGCTTGTCGCGCAAGGCTTTCCGGGCCACCGCCAGCGACGTGCGCTGGTTGACCAGCTCCTGGCGCTGCCGGGCGATGACCGTGGCCTGCGTCTTCGTGTGGTACTCCCAGTCGGTCACGGTCGCCCAGCCTCCTGTCCTCTCGTCCCGATGGCCCCAGACATACTCGCCGCTCACCCAGCCCTCGATGAACTCGCGCAGCTCGACCGGCTCACGCCGCGGCGCCGCCATCGCGTGCTCGGTGTCGAGCACGCCGGTGACCGCGCGATAATCACAGGCGGCGGGCGCGAAGTCCGCGATGCCCAGGGCGTGCAGGTACGGCACCCAGTAGCCGGGTGGGCACAGCCACAACACGTCCGTACAACCCTCGGCGCGCAGCCGTTCGGTGTGCTCCTGAGCGAGTCCACGCTCCAGCGGACCGCTGCGCACCTCGATCGCGTATATCCGGTCGCCCTTGCGCCAGTACACGTCCACCGGCAAGGTCCCGATGCGCTGATCCACTTCGGCCTCGTCGGCTCCGTAGGCGAGCAGCCTGCCGCACAACCAGTATTTGAGCCGCCGCATATCCCACTGGGCGGCGGCACATTCCGGGCACCCGCAGGCGTAACCGGTCTTCGATCCACGGATACGGCCGGAAGCCTCTCCGATACCCAACTCGGCGAGCATCGCTCGGCGCCCGCAGGCGATCTCCGCCCGCTGCTTCGTTCTCACGCGACCACTCCCCTGCACAAACCACCGCAGGCCCGGCGACCTACGCCATAGATCAAGAGTGCGTCAGACTCGGCTACCTCGCCAGCCCCGTTCACCCCGCGCTCGGGTGTGCCACACACGTGGCCTGCCGACGAGATCTGCGTTGTACTCTGCGGCACAAGGGCTTTCATCATGCCACGGGACGGCATCGGCCACTGCGGGAACGCTGAATTGACAGTTGCCGCCATCCCACGACGCGCCCGGCCGCTCGCAACCCTGGCCCCCCGGCAACCGGCACGGCCTTCGCGCAGCCACCCCTGGGCGTGAACTCGCGCAGGACACGCTTCGGGCGGATAATGACCGATCAGATGCGTCGGCCCGTTTCCGGACAAACCGGGTCGCCGCGTAATCCGCCTGCAGGGGGCTGATTCCGGGGGCCTAGGCTGCTTCGATCAGGTCTTGAATCGGCGGTGCACCGCCGAATCTTTCGCGAGCCGCGGATGTCCAACTGGGCGGATAGAATCGTCCGGCCGAGTGCGAGCTGGGCCGATACGGGGAAGTGGGTACTGGATGGAGCACGGTCAGCAGACCGGCGAGTCGGTCGGCGCGATGTTGGCGAGTATCGCATCGGCTCTCCGAGAGGTCAGCGAGAAGCTCGACGCGGTGGCGGCCCGGATCGACGGTGCGCAGACCGTGGTGAGCGAACCGACCGTCGAGGGGCGGTTGGCCGAGCTCGAGGCGTGGGCTTTCCGCGCCGGACAGGACATCTCGAGTCTCGATGCCAGGGTGGAGCGCCTGGAATCCGGTGACGACCCAGCGCAGGAGGACCAGCGAACTGCGCAACGCCCGCTTCCCCGGGCAGCCGCGGGACGATCGAACGCGCGCGGACCGCAGCACGGCGGCGCCGAAGCCACTGCGCAGAAGAGCGATTCCCGCGAGCCGGCCGGTGCCACGAACGGTGCGCGCCCGCAGCGCACGCCGCGAGAGCCGGTGCACGCGGCGGTCGAACCGAGTTCCGCTGCGCAGACGAGTTTCACACCGCCGCGCGAGCCCACGCCGACCGCGCTCGATACGAACGCCACGTCCGGGCAGAACTTCACCACGCCCCGCGACCCGGCGGCGAGCTTCACCGCCCCGCCGTCCCGTGAGCCGGCTTTCACCACTCCGGTCCAACGGGAGCCCGTATCGCCTTTCACCGCGCCGACACCGCGCGACCCGAGCACGGGACAGCAGGAGGCGTTCATCGCCTCGCGCGAACCCGCCACCTCGTACTCCCCCGGTGCGAACGCCGCGTACGAGAGCATCGTCGCGTCCGCCCCGAGCACGACGCACAACGGCTCGGAGAACGGCACAGCCCCCGGCACCCCGGGACTCACCGGAGCGCACCGCGCCGGCGACGACGACCGCACCCCGGTCGAGAACACGCACGTGGACAAGCTGCAAGCCATGCTGGACGAACTCAAGCGCACGGCGGCGGCTCCGCTGGGCCGCTCCGACCTCTTCGGGCCTGCGCCGGGCGAGTCGACGACGAATGGCTATCAGTCCGACCGCACCGACGCGCAGCGCCGACCGGCCGACTACCGGCTATCCAGCCCGCCCCCGATGTCCTGAAGGGCCTTGACGCGGCGCCGCTTCGGCGGACGCGCCGCCGCGAACGAACGCAACAGGATCTGCTGGACGAGATCGCGCAGCCAGCGATGCCCCCCGTCGGCGGTGTTGCGCGGATGCCAGGCCATCCCGATGGCGACTTCGGGCAACGGCAGGGGTATCTCGAACGCGCTCAATCCGATCGCGGGTAGGGTAGCGGCGCTCAGCAGGGCGGGCGCGGGGCAGACCAGGTCGCTGCCGCGCACCGCGAACAGCGCGCTGGTCAGCGTGGGCACGGTGGCCACCACCCGCCGGGTGCGGCCGTGCAGGGCGAGGCGGTCGTCGATCGGGCCGTGCGAACGGCCGGTGCGCGAAATGCTCAGGTGCGGCGCGGCGGCGTACGCGGCGACGGTGACGCGATCGGTGACCAGCGGATGGTCGGTGGCGGCGACTCCGATCACCCGGTCGGTGAGCACTCTGCGCACAGTGGTCTCGGGGTCGGTGTGGTCGATCACGCCGACCTCCAAGTCGACGCGTCCATCCCGCAACGCCCCGGTGCCCTCGGCGATCTCCGGCAGGAAGCGCAGCGTCACGCCCGGCGCTTGGGCGCGCACCGCGGACAGCAGGGGCCCGGCCAGTTCGGTGAGCACCATGTCGCCCGCCTGTATCGCGAACGTCCGGCGCAGCGCGGCCGGGTCGAGGTCGTCGCGCGGCGTCAGCAGTGCGCGGCCCTGCTCGACCAGCGTGCTGACCTCGTAACGCAATTCCAGTGCGCGCGGCGTCGGCACCAGGTTGCGACCGGCACGCACGAGCAGCGGGTCGCCCAGTACGTCGCGCAATCTGGCCAGCGTCCGGCTCATCGCGGGCGGCGAGGTGTGTAGGCGCTCCGCGGCCAAGGTGACGCTGTTGGTGTCCAGCAGTGCGTCGAGGGCCACGAGGAGATTCATGTCCAGCGCTTCCACCCTTGGATTATCGCCAACGCAAACAACGCCCCCCGGTATTGCGCGCGCGATAACTCGCGGCGAGTCCGAACCGAGCGGTTCCACTGGACAGTCGGAGGCGGAACCGTCCGTGATCGAGCGGGCCGCCGCCGCGGGCACGGCACCGTTGCGAGCATCCGGCTGGCCGGTGAGCTGGGGATACGCCCCGCACAGGCCAGCTGGGCGGCGGCGCGACAGTCTTGGTCGAGCACGCCGGACCCAGAAAGCAGCACCGCAGACCGATCGGCCATCGGATGGCCCGGCACGATTTGCCGCATGACAGCCGCCGGTTCGGCAGTCGATGCAAGTGTGCGCACGCGGTCGCCCACCCCGCGGCCCGGACCGATCGGAGAACTCGCTGACCGGGTGGACCGGCGCTACCCGGGTCCGCCCCGATGTTCTAGTGGCTGACCCGGCCGCTGTCGCCCTCGTACGGAAGCAGCTCCGCCTCGATCGGCGCCGCCGGGCGTGCCATCGGCCCTGGCCCCGGCTTGCGACGGTTGGCCAGTCCGCGGTAGGACTCGGGCTTGATCCGGCGGAACACCTGCGCCACGCGCGTGTGCAGCGGCAGGCGGAACTTCAGGTCGGCGAGCATCTCGTCGATGTTCTGGATGGAGAACGGGACGACCGCGGTGCCGTGCGCGTGGTGGCCGTGCGTGCGTTCCTCCATCCAGCGCAGCCGGGCGTCGATCTCCTCGTCGAGTTTCTCGGCGGGCGGCAGGACGAGCCCGCCGTTGAGCAGCGCGGCGGTCCAGTGCGCGGCGACCTCGGCGTTCAGCGTGCTGATCACCGAGGAGTTGTAGCCGGCGAAGGTCAGATTCGGGACCTCCAACGGCAGGATCTGACGGTGCAGGCGGAAATTGCCGTGCTCATCGGTCAGCCTGCGCTGAATGTACGGCGTGAGGAACGGCACGCGCTGCTGGAAGCCGGTCGCGCAGATCACGACGTCCGCCTGCAGCACCTGCCCGGTGGACAGCCGGATCCCGGGCGCCGCCTTCGGGCCACCGCCCATCTCGGTGATCGTGGTGTCCCGGTGCACCGTGATACGTCCGTTGGCGACCTGCTCGTAAAAGCCTTCGCTCACCAGGCTGACGGTGCTCTCGGCGATCTGCTCGAACCGCCCCTCGGGCACCAGACCGAGTTCACGCAGCTGCGAGTGCTTGGTGACCAGTTCCTGGATCAGATCGAAATTGCTGATCCGTACCGATTCGCCGGGGCCGTCGAGGAACCGGTCCATCCAGCGGGGCCGCAGGTAGTGGAAGTGCGCCTCGCCGAAGCGGGTCAGCATCAACCGCTCGTAGTCGATCACCCGCGCCAGCTTGCGCGGCATCTTCCAGAACAGCCGCCGGGCCACCACCGAGGTGGACGCCGCCACCTCGCTCACCGCGGTGGCGATGTCACAGGCGGACTTGCCGTAGCCGACCACGACGACCGACTTGCCGCGCACCGACTCCAGATCGGTGAACTCCGAGGAGTGGCACAAGCGCCCGCCCGCCGCGCGGAACCAGTCGGCGCCGCGGTACTCCGGCATCGCGGGTTCGCTGAAAACACCGTTGGCGATGACCAGGTGATCGCACGAGGCGCGATGGATGCCGCTCGAATCGCGAATCTCCAGCAACCAGCCGCTGTCCACCGGATCGGCGGCGACCACCTCGGTGCCCAACCGCAGGTGCTCGGTCAGCCCGAAGTGCTCGGCGTAGGCGGCCAGATAGGCCTGCATGTGCTGCCCGTCGAGGACGCGCGGGTAGTCGGCAGGCATGGGGAAGTCGGAGAAGTGATATGTGTCTTTGGAGTTCTGCGTCTGCAGTCCCGGGTATCGCCGGGTCGCGCTCCACACACCACCGACATCGGGTGCACGGTCGAAAACCTCGACCGGAAAACCCGCCTGTTTCAGCACTTTCGCGCAGGCAAGACCTGCGATACCCGCACCGACGATCCCGATGCGGCTTCCGCTTGTCATGCGCGAGAGATTACGTCGCCAGCGGCGCACAGCAAAGTCGGTCGACCGAATCCGCTCTTCAGCGCACTACGGGCGTACCCACCGGGACCACCGGAAGCTCGAGCAGCCCACGGATCAGAATGCTCTCCCGCCACCGCAGGTCCGCATCGTCGACGGCGGGCCGCAGCTGCGGATAGCGCCGCACCAGCCGGGTCAGCGCGATGCGGGCCTCCAGCCTGGCCAGCGCCGCTCCGAGGCAATAGTGGATACCGTGGCCGAAGGCCAGGTGCCCGTTCGTGCCGCGGTCCGGGTCGAACGCCGCGGGCGAGGCGAAGTGTCGTTCGTCACGGTTGGCCGACGCCACCGAGACCAGCACCAGCTCCCCTTCCGGGATGACGCCGCCGGCCAGGTGGATCGGCGCGGTGGTGTAACGCAGGGTCGCCACGTTGACCGGGCCGTTGTGGCGCAGCGTTTCCTCCACCAGCGGTGTGACGCCCGCCGGGTCGTCGCGAAGGGCCAGGTAGCGGGCGGGATCGGCGAGCAGTTCCAGCACGGAGTTACCGATCAGGTTCACCGTGGTCTCGTGGCCCGCGACCAGGATCAGGAAGGCCATGGAGATCAGCTCGTCGTGACTGAGCCGGTCCCCTTCCTCGGTGGCGAGCAGCAGCTGGGAGATCAGATCCTCACCCAAGCCCTCCGCGCGCCGCCGGGCGACCAGGTCGTCGAAGTAGTCGACGATGGCGTCGGTCGCGGCACGGATGCCCTCCGGCGTGGACATGGGTGTGTCGACCACGGCCGCCGACCACTCCCGGAAGCGCGCGCGGTCCTCGACCGGCACGCCGAGCAGTTCGCAGATCACCGTGATCGGCAGCGGAAACGCGTACTCCGCGAGCAGGTCGACCGGACCGGCGCCCGTCGCACGATCGATCGCGTCGAGCAGATCGTCCGCGATCGCCACGATCCGCGGTGCGAGGGCCTCCATCCGCGCGGGCGCGAACGCCGGTGTGACGAGTTTGCGCAGCCGCGAGTGCCGCGGCGGGTCGGAATTGAGCAGATGCAGGCTCAGGCGCGGGTTGACCGCCGTGACGCCGCTGCCACCTGCGGCTGATCGCCGCGCCTCGGCGCCCCTCGGAGCGTGCGGGTCCTTGTGGACGTCGGGATGGCGCAGCACCTCCTTGGCAGCGTCGTAGTCGACCACAAGCCAGGCGCGCACACCGGTGCGCAACCGGACCTGATGCACCGGCCCCTCGGCGCGCAACTGCTGGTAGAAGGCATGCGGCGTGCGAAAGAAATCCGCGGGCAGCTCTCTCATCCGATCGGTTCCCCCTGATTCGTGAGTATCGTTGCGGCCCTTCGATGGTGACACCGATCACGGATCTCGGCCAGGCCGCGCGACCGGACCATCCTGTGATCAGCGTTGCCCCTCGTCGCGGCCCGGCCTGGCGCGCGTCGTCGTCAGGGTCCGGCTACCCTGCGCCAATGAGTTCGATCGCGCCCGTCCTGCGGCGTGCCCGGATCGCGAACTCGTTCGCGTTCGGCGCACAGGGCTTCTTCCTCGCCGTCGTGCTGACCGAGTTGCCGCAGCAGAAGGAGCGTTTCGGGCTGTCGGACGGCGTGATCGCCGTCTCGGTGGTGCTGATCTCGTTGCTGGCGGGCGGCGGCAGCGTCCTCGCGGAGCGGCTGGCGCTGCGCTGGTCCAGCCGCGCGGCGGTGCGGATCGGGCTGCTGCTCGTGGCCGTCACCGGATCGGCGGCGGCGTTCGCGCCGAACACGCCGCTGCTGGTGGCCGCACTCGGCTGCTACGGGATCGCGGTCGGCATCGTCGACGCGAGCACCAACATGCAGGCCGTGTTCATCCAGCACGGCTACGGGACGTTCATCCTGTCGTCGTTCTACGCCGCGTGGAGCGCCGGAACGATAGCCGGGGCATTGTTCGTATCCGGGTGCGAGGCGCTGGAGGTGACGCTGCGCGAATCGCTGCTCGCGGCCGCCGCGATCGTGCTGCTGCTCGGCTGGGCGCTCGGACGAGGACTGCTCGGCGTGCGGGACGCGGAGACGAGTCCCGTCGAGACCGCCGCGTCCGGTCCCACCGTCGCGCTGCGCGCGTATGTCGGGTTCGGGATCGCGATGGCGTTCGTCTTCGCGGTCGACCTCGCGGTGGGCAACTGGTCGGCTTTGTACCTGACCGATGACCTGCTCGCCGGTTCGGCGACGGCGGCGCTCGCCTTCGCCGCGTATCAAGGCACGTCGTTGGTCTCCCGGATCGCCGGGGATTCGCTGGTGCGCCGTTTCGGTCCGCGCCCTGTGGTGCGGGCCGCCGCGGGCACCGGAGTCCTCGGTCTGGCTCTCGTGGTGGCCGCGCCGAGTCCGGCGGTCGCGATCGCCGGGTTCCTCGTCGCGGGCGCGGGCCTGCCCGTGATCGCGCCGCTGTGCTTCAGCGCGGCTGGGCAACTCGCGACCGGACGGGAGCTCGACGCACTGATCGCGCGTCTCAACCTGTTCAACTACGCGGGGACACTGCTCGGCGGCGGTGTGGTCGGCGCGATCGCGGCGAGCGTCGGTCACCGCGTGGGATTCGTGATCCCGCTGCTGTTCGCCGTGGCCCTGATCGGGCTCTCCCGCGTCTTCCGCTCCCATCGGGTCGCGAGCGCGCCTCCTACGCGGAAACTGGACCAGCCCACCGAACTCGGACCTGCCACCGGGTAGTGCGGTCAGCGGTGCGCAACCGGATCTCGGCCGGCGCCGAGATCTCCGAGCGCAATCGCCGCAATCGGCCGATCAGCCGATTCGCCAGCCGCGGCGACAACAGGAAGGCCGGCGCGGTGGCGCCCGACACCGCGGCGCCGGTCAGCAGCGAGTCGCGTGACTGCTCCGCCGCGGTGTCTGTGGCCTGCGTGTTCTGGTCGCCCAGAGCGCCACCACTTCGCTGTTCACCTGATCCGCGGCCGATCGCCAGTCCGCGACGCTCACCGGCAGCGCGGGCGTGGGCCCCGACTTCGCGGGCACCGGGCGGATGACGGCCTCCTCCATGGCGCTCACCTGCTGCCAGGCGCGCGACGAGGTGAGTTCCCTGAGCCCCGCCGCTGACGCGTTGTCGATATGCTCTGATGTAGCCATGAGCAACCTCTCCGTCGTCATCGACCGGGCCGGGCTGTGGGACGCGGAAGCGCTCAGTGATGTTGCCGCCGCGACTTTTCCACTGGCGTGCCCGCCCGAGGCGACGCCCGACGACATCGCGGTGTTCGTCGGCGAGGTCCTGTCGGGCGAACGGTTCGGCGAATATTTGAGCGATCCGGCCCGGATCGTGCTCAAGGCTGTCGCGGACGACGACATCGTCGGTTACGCGATGCTGGTCACGGGCGGCCCAGCGGACCCTGCGGTGGCCGAGCCGGTCGGGCCGCACCCGATGGTGGAGCTCAGCAAGTTGTACGTGCTGCCCGGCCGGCACGGCACCGGGATGTCCACCGCGCTGATGAACGCCGCGCTGGACTGGGCGCGCGCCGAGAGATATCCGGGCGTCTGGCTGGGCGTCAACCAGGAGAACGTCCGCGCTCGGCGCTTCTACGCCAAACACGGTTTCACCGAGGCCGGCACCAGGACGTTCACCGTCGGCGCCCAGGTGCATCACGACTACGTGCTGCGGCTGGTCTTCTGATCCCGCCTCAGCGCAGGAAATCGACGAGTGCGGTGTGGAACGCGGGGTTCAGCACCGCCATCAGGTGATCGCCGGGCACCACGGCCAGTTCACCGTTCGGCAGCGCGTCGGCGAGTCGCTCCGGTTCGGCGGCGAAGGGGTCGTCCTCGCCCGCCAGCACCAGCGCGGGCACGGTGATGTCCGCCAGCGTCTCGATGGGACGATCGTCCAGACCCGTCGCCACGGCGTGGATGGCTTGCACGTCGGCCTGTACCGCGTCGGCGAGCACCCGGAACATCTTCGCCGTCGGCGACGCGTCCGCGCCGTCTCCGGTCATCGCGGCCTGCAGATCCGGCAGGTCGATCACGCGACGATCGACGCCACCGCAGTCCAGCACACCCGACCCGATGCCGCCGACGGCCAGCCGCCGCACCCGCCGGTCGGTCGCGGCCACCATCAGCGAGATCACCCCGCCCATCGAGTACCCGACCTGCGCGACCTCCTCGAATTCGAGCTCGTCGTAGAGGGCGCGTACGTCACGCGCCATCGCCTGCCACGAGTACCGCGCCGCGTCGTGCGGCTTGCCGGAACGGCCGTGACCGCGCGCGTCCAGGGACACCACGGTGTGCCCGGCGGAATGCAGTGCGGCGACCACACCGGTGCTCATCCAGTTCGCGTTGGTGTCCGCGACCACTCCGTGCTGCAGCACGACCGGGATGCCCTCGCCCTCCCACACCCGGTAATTGAGTTCCAGGCCGTCCCATGTCTCAAACTTCGCCATGCCGGGATCGTAGTGCACGGCACGCCACCGAAACTGCCGAAGCGGACGTATCGGGCCGGGTGCCGCGCTCAGCCCAGCAGTCGGTCCCGCAAGGCCGCGATATCGGCGCCGGTGAGTCCCAGGCCGTCGCGGACATACGCGTCGAAACTTCCGTAGGTCCGATCCACCTGGTCGAAGGCGGCGTCGAGCCAGGATCCCTGGACGCCGTTGAGCGGGTCGTTCTCGCTCGCGTTACGGAATCGGTTGGACAGCAGATAGTCCTCGGTGACCGTGGCACGATCGACGCCGAGCAGCGTGAGCAGCACGGCCGCCGTCCAGCCGGTGCGGTCCTTGCCCGCGGTGCAGTGGAACAACACCGCGCCGTCGGCGCCGATGAGGTCGCGCAGCACCGAAGCGAACGCCTCGTTCGCGCCGGGCGCGGTGATGAACGCGCGATACAGGCCGTCGCCTCCGGTGAGCGTGGTGGCGATGACCTCCGGGGGAGCCTGGCCGATCACGTCGGCCCAGTGCGCCGTCGCGCCCGCGGGCAGCCGGTCCGGACCGAGCGCGCGCTCGTAGACCGTGCGCAGGTCGTGCACGGAGCGCACGCGGCGGCCGGTCAGCGCGGCCAGATCCTCCGGCGTCGCGTTGTTCAGCTGCCCGGTCCGATACACCAGACCGGTGCGCACGATCCGGCCGTCGGTGGTGCGATACCCGCCGATGTCCCGCGCGTTCTGCACCCCTTGCAGGTGCAGGGAGGGATCGGCGACGACGGCCGCAGGCGGGTCGGCCTGCGCGATGACGGCTACCGGCCCGAAGGCGACCGCCAAGCCGGCCGCCATTGCGACCGGGGCGCGGAAACGAGTGGCCATTCGGCTGCTCCAATCATCGGGTCTGTGGGGTCTGCCCACGTTCTCTCGCCGACCGACCAGGCCGGGCAGGCAGCGCTAGGCCGCGACCTCGAACCGCGAAAGCGCGAGCAAGCGGGAGATGGCGCGCAGGTACTTCTTGCGGTAGCCGCCCTCCAGCATCTCGGCGGAGAAGATCTCGTCCAGTTTCGCGCCGGACACCGTCACCGGCACGCTCGCGTCGTAGAGCCGGTCGGCCAGCACCACGATCCGCAGCGCCACGGCCTGATCGGTGACCGGATGCACGCCGGAGACGAACACCGACGACACCCCGGAGATCAGCGCGCCGTACTTCGACGGATGCAGGGTGCTGAGGTGCTTCAGCAGCGCGTCGAACTCGTCGAGCGTGGAATTCGGCGTGCTCGCCGCCCGTTCGGCCAGGACCGCGGCGGCGGTGGGCTCCGGCGCGGGGGGCAGATCGCGGTGGCGGTAGTCCGGCCCGTCCACGCGCACCGCCTCGAAGATGGCGCCCAGCTTCTTGATCTCGCGCATGAAATCCTGTGCGGCGAAACGGCCTTCGCCGAGCTGCCCCGGCAAGGTGTTCGACGTGGCCGCGATCGAGACACCGGCCGCGGACAGTTCGGTCAGCAGGCGCGAGACCAGCATCGTGTCGCCGGGATCGTCGAGCTCGAATTCGTCGATGCACAGCACACTGTTGCCCGAGAGCCGCTCGAGGGCATTGGCGAAGCCGAGCGCGCCGACCAGGTTGGTCAGCTCGCCGAACGTACCGAACGACTTGGGCGCGGGCGAGCTGTGGAAGATCGAGGCCAGCAGGTGGGTCTTGCCGACCCCGAATCCGCCGTCCAGATACAAGCCGGCGCCGCTGACCTGCTTCTTCTTACCGAAGAAGCTCTTCTTGCCCGCGGCCTTGCTGATCTTGGCGACCTGCCCGGCGAACTCCTCGGCCTTGCCGACCGCGGCCGCCTGGCTCGGTTCCTTCGGATCGGGAATGTAGGAGGCGAAGCTCACCTCGTCGAACATGGGCGGCGGCACCATTTGGGCGACGAGCTGATCGGCCGGGACCTCCGGGTGACGATCGACGAGGCGTTCTTGCATGGACGAAGCCTAAAGACGTGGTGAGATCTGATTTCATGCAGCGTAGCCAGAATGCGATCCAGCTCACAGCACTCGGCCCGGACGACCTCGCGCAGATGTACGCCTTCCCCGCCGCGCTCGACGCGCCTTGGGTCCGCGCCAATTTCGTCTCCAGCATCGACGGCGCCGCCACCAGCGGCAACCTGACCGAAGGGCTGGGCACCCCGGCCGACCGAACGGTGTTCATGTTGCTGCGCGAACTGGCGGAGGTGATCGTCGTCGGCGCGGGCACGGCGCGCGCGGAGAACTACGGCGGGGCGCGCACCGACCCGGCGCGCCGCCGCGCGTTCCACGAGCGCGGCATCGGCGGGCATCCCGACGGCGCGCCGCCGCCGATCGCGGTCGTCACGGCGAGCGCGGCGATCGATCCCGGCGCGCGCCTGCTCACCGATACCCAGGTGCCGCCGCTGATCATCACGACGACCACCGCGCCCGCCGACCGCAAGCAGCGGCTGGCGGACGCGGGCGCCGAGGTGATCGAAGCGGGTGGCATCGCGGTGACGCCCAGCGGCTTGCTGCGGGTGCTCGCCGAGCGCGGCCTGCTGCGGGTACTCACCGAAGGCGGCCCGCATCTGTTCGGCGAACTGCTGGAGGCGGATGTGGTCGACGAGCTGTGCCTGACCACCGCGCCGCTGCTGGTCGGCGGTGCGGCGCGGCGAATCTCGCTGTCGGCGCACGAATTCCGCGTCCGCATGACGCGCGCGCACGTGTTGCTGGACGACGACGGCACCATGCTCACCCGGTGGGCCCGTCGATGAAAGAACCGTCCGAACCTGGCAGGCTGTAGCAATGCGCTGGACTCGGGCCGCCGTGCTTGCCGCCACCCTCTCGATCGTGACCGCCGGTTGCGGCGCGGGACCGTCGGATCGTCCCGGTGTCGCGGTGCAGCGCCCGCCGGTCGCGGGCACCGCGACCACCTCCGCCGCGCCCGCTCCTCTGCCCAAGGCCGAGCTGCCCAGAACCGACCTCAGCTGGCGCGAGTGCACCCAGCCGACCTTGGATCAGTTCGGACTCGGCCCCGCGCCCGCCGGGTTGGTGCTCGACTGCGCCGAGTACGCCACCCCGATCGACTCGACGGGCACGGTGCTGGGCAGTTTCCGCGCGGCCGCGTTGCGGGCCAGGCTGGCGCAGACCCCGGCCGACGCGCCGCCGCTGGTGCTCACCTCGGGCTCGGATCGCTCCTCCTCCGCTACCCTGGCCGGGTTGGCCGCGGGCCCCGCCTCCGTGCTGCTGGCCGCCCGCCCGATCGTCGCGGTGGACCGGCGCGGCATCGGCGGCTCGCAGCCGATCGATTGCCTGCCCACGGAGATCCGCCGTGGCCTGGCCGACAACGCCCAGTCCGGTCCCGGCGCGGGCGACCCGGTGGCCCGCATGACGAAGTTGAGCCAGGACGGCACCATCGCCTGCCGCGACTTCCTGCAGCCCTACGAAGGCACCTTCGACGCGCCGCACGCCGCCGACGACATCGAGCAGTTGCGCAGGCAATGGCAGGTGGACCACATCGCGCTGCTGGGCACGGGCAACGGCGCGAAGGTCGCGCTCAGCTACGCCCGCAAGTACGGCGATCACGTCGCCAGGCTGGTGCTCGACTCCCCGGAACCGGTCGGCACCGACGCCGTGACCCGCGCCGAACAAGCCGTGCAGGGCGCCGAGGCGGCGCTGACGGCCTTCGCGCAGCGTTGCGTCGGCGTCGGCTGCTCACTCGGGGCCGATCCGCGCGCCGCGGTCACCGATCTGGTGAACCGTGCCGCGGGCGGCGAACTCGGCGACATCTCGGCGAACGCGTTGCTTACCGCGGTGTCGGGCTTCCTCGGCAGCCCGCGCGCCGACCAGGCCTCTCGGGTCGCCGAGCTGTCCGACACGCTGGCCGCGGCCGGACGCGGCGACCGCGGGCCGCTGAGCAACCTGATCAGGCAGGAGGCCGCGGCAACCGCGAGCGACGGCCAGTTCGTCAACCGCTGCACCGACACACAGCTGCCGCCGACGCCGGCCAAAGCGAACGAACTCGCGGGCACATGGGCGGGCAAGTATCCGGTGTTCGGCAAGGCGGCGGCCATCGGCCTGATGGAGTGCGCTGCCTGGCCGGTGTCGACCGCGCCTCCGCTGCCCGAAAAGCTGGGTATTCCGGTGTTCGTGCTGGGCGGGGTGGCCGATCCGGTGGTCGGTAACGGCGGTCAGTCCTCGGTGACCGGCGCGATAGGTTCGGCGGGCGCCCGGCACGCGGCGCTGTCCTGGCAGGGCTTCGGGCATCCGGTGTCCGCGCATTCCGGCTGCGCGCAGCGGGCGGTGCTCGACTATCTGAAGGACGGCAAACTTCCCGCAGATGGCACCGCATGCCCGGCGTAGCCCGGGCGTGCGGAGCCGTTCGAGCGGCGCGTCCGACAGGTCCGGCCAACCGCCGGTAACCCATCCGGTGTACCGTGCCCCAGTGTTCCTTCGACAGCTCGAGCCCAGGACCGCTCGCACCACCGCCGAGGTGATCAAGTTCGCACTCTGGCCCCTGGCGGTCATGACCGTGCTGAACCGGGTTTTCATCAAGGCTGTCAACGGCTTCATCACCGACGACTACCGGCCTGTCTACCAGGCGTCGTTCGACTTCCTGAACGGGCGGCCGGTCTACACCGCGAACTTCGACTCGGTGGACCCGCACTACCTGTACCCGCCCAGCGGCACCCTGCTGATCGCGCCGATCGCCGCCATCGACTACGAGAAGTCGCGCTGGCTGTTCATCGCCCTCAACGCGATCGCGATTCTCATCGCCTGGTACCTGTTGCTGCGGCTGTTCCGGTACACCCTGCATTCGGTCGCCGCGCCCGCGCTGCTGCTGGCGATGTTCTCCTCCGAGACCGTGATCAACACGCTGGTGTTCACCAACGTCAACGGCTGCGTGCTGCTGGCGGAGCTGATCTTCATCCATCTGCTGCTGAAGCGGCGCGACCTCTGGGCGGGCGCCGCACTCGGATTGAGTATCGCGGTCAAACCGACACTGGCTCCGTTGCTTTTGATCGCGCTCGTGCGCGGGCAGTGGAAAGTCTTCGTGACGGCACTCGGCGTGCCGCTGGCGCTGACCGCGATCGCCTGGCCGCTGGTGAAGGACCCGGAGAAGTTCATCACCCGCACCGCGCCCTACCTCTTCGAATCCCGCGACTACTTCAACAGCGCCATCGTCGGCAACGGCGAGTACTACGGACTGCCGCCGTGGCTGACCTGGGGCATGCGCGTGGCGCTCGGCGTGCTCGTGCTGATCTCGCTGTGGCTGCTGTACCGCTACTACCGCGAGGACGAACTGTTCTTCGTCTGCACCTCCTCCGGCGTGCTGCTGACGGCCTCGTTCCTGCTCAGCTCGCTGGGGCAGATGTACTACTCGATGATGCTGTTCCCCTTCCTGATGACCGTCGTGCTGCGCAACTCGGTGCTGCGCAACTGGCCGGCCTGGCTGGCGATCTTCGGGTTCATGAGCTACGACAAGTGGCTATCGGACCGCTGGCAGCACATCGGCCGCAACCTGGAGTACCTGCGCATCACCTTCGGCTGGGGCCTGCTGCTCATCGTCGTGTTCTGCGTGCTCGGTGACCGCTATCTGGCCGCGCGGCGGGAAGGCAGGCTGCCGTTCGGCATCGATCCCGCGTGGATGAGTTCCGCCCCGGACCCGCGCGGCGAACAGCCGCAGCCGCCGGTCGCCGCGGCTCTCCCGGCGGAAACCCACAGACCACAAAACGGTTCGGCGCCCGCGGAGCAGAATCGTATTAGCGTGGAGCCATGAGTTCCGAAGCCGACACGTCCCTGCCCGCGCCGCGCATCCAGCTCTCGCCGCAGGAATGGCGGTCGAAGCTGAACCCCGAGGAGTACTCGGTGCTGCGCGAGGCGGCTACCGAGCGGCCGTTCACCGGCGAGTACACCGACACCAAAACCGAAGGCGTCTACGTGTGCCGGGCCTGCGGCACCGAACTGTTCCGCAGCACCGAGAAGTTCGACTCGCACTGCGGCTGGCCGTCCTTCTTCGATCCGGCCGCGTCCGACGCGGTGATTCTCCGGTCGGACGACTCGCTCGGCATGCATCGGGTCGAAGTGCTGTGCGCGAACTGCCACAGCCACCTCGGCCACGTGTTCGAGGGCGAGGGGTACAACACGCCCACCGACAAGCGCTACTGCATCAACTCCATCGCCCTGCGACTGCACCCCTCGGACAGCGCAGCGGAGTAACCAGCCCGACGCTCACGGGCAGCGTACGAAGCCCCGGCGCTCGGCGCATGCCCCGAAAACTTCGGGCAAGCGTTTGCCTGCACCGGGGCAGGGCGCGTCAGGGCAGAGCGGCGATCAGCTGCTCGATCTCCACGCGGGGGCCGGTGAAGAACGGGATCTCTTCGCGCACGTGCCGACGGGCGTCGGTGGCCCGCAGGTCACGCATCAGATCGACGATCCGGTGCAATTCGGGCGCCTCGAAGGCCAGGATCCACTCGTAGTCGCCGAGCGCGAACGAACTGACGGTGTTCGCTCGCACGTCCGGGTAGCCACGCGCGGCCTTGCCGTGTTCGGCCAGCATCCGGCGGCGCTCCTCGTCGGGCAGCAGGTACCACTCGTAGGACCGGACGAACGGGTACACGCAGATGTAGGCGCCCGCCTCCTCGCCGGCCAGGAAGGCCGGGATGTGGCTCTTGTTGAACTCGGCGGGGCGGTGCAGCGCCGCGTTGCTCCAGACCGGCGCGCTGGCCCGTCCCAGCTCGGTGGTGCGGCGGAAATCGGCGTACGCGGCTTGCAGGTCCTCGACGCGTTCGGCGTGGGTCCAGATCATGAAATCGGCGTCGGCGCGCATCCCGGCCACGTCGTAGATGCCGCGGACCACGACGTCGCGGTCGGCCAGACCGTCGAAGAACGCCTTGGCCTCCTTGGTCGCCGCGTCCCGGTCCTCGCCCAGCACTCCGGGCTGCACCTGGAAGACCGAGAACATCAGGTAGCGGATGGTGGAGTTGAGAGCCTGATAGTCGAGTCGCGCCATAGCACTATCGTGCCACTCGCTCGGGAGCGCCCGCGTCGCCGGGCGTGAACTGCTCGATGTGCACGCGGGCGTCGGGGATGCCGAGGGCGCGCAACTGGCGTCGCATCTCGCCCAGGAACCCGGATGGACCGCAGACGTATACGTCGGCGTCCTCGGGCACGTTCAACACCGAGAGATCGGCCCGGCCGTGCCGGACGCCGGGAGTCGGTTCCTCGTACCAGATCTCGACCTCGGCTTGTTCGAGCCGGGCAGTGAGCCCCAGGAGCCGATCGCGCAGCGGATGGGTGCGCGGCGCACGGTCGGCGTGCACGACCAGCGTGCGACGGCCCGGGTCGTGGGCGGCGAGATAGTCCAGAACGCCGATCGTCGGGGTCACACCGATGCCGGCGGAAATCAGCACCAGCGGTGTCTCCGCCGCGGTATCGAGGACGACGTCACCGAACGGAAGGGTGATCTGCAGTGGGTCACCCGGGCGCAACTGCTCGTGCAGCCAGGAGGACACCTCGCCGGCCGGGCAGCCTGCGGCCGCCTCGACCCGCTTGACGGCGAACGACAGAGCGCCGTCGCGCGGCCTGCCCACCAGGCTGTACTGCCGCAACTGGCGCGCACCGTCGGGAAGCCGGACGCCGACCGAAACATACTGTCCCGGAATGAATCCCGGTAGCTGCGCAGCCGAGTCGGCGGACTCGACGGTGAAGACCGCGACGCCCGAGGGGTCGTCGTCGCGAGCCACGACACGGGCGTCCCGGAACACGTCGCCGGAATCCACGCCCGCCTCGGCGTAGAGCCCCTTCTCCTGATCCATCAGGGTGTCGGCCATCATCCAGTAGACCCGATCCCATGCCGCCGCGACGGCGTCGTCGACCACATCGGCGCCGAGCACTTCCACGATGGCCGCGAACAGGTTTTCGTGCACGATCCGGTACTGCTCCGGAGTCACCCCGAGTGAGGCGTGCTTGTGCGCGATCCGCGACAACATGGTGGCCGGGTGCGGCAATTCGGGGTCGACCAGGTACGTGGCGAAGGTGGCGATAGAGGCGGCCAGCGCCCGCTGCTGACTGCCCTGTGCCTGATTGCCCCGGTTGAATGTGTCGCGCAGCAGCCGCGGGTGGGCGTCGAACATCGTGCGGTAGAACACGGCCGTGATGCGGTCGATGTTCGCCGCCACCAGCGGTAGGGTCGCGCGGACGACCTCGGCGTGCCGCGGTTCGAGTTCCGGTTCGGCACGGACGACGCTGTCGAGGTTCATGAAACTTCCTTCATCTGAGGGGTGACACTCGCCGTGGAGCGGACGAGTAAATGCAGCAACCCGGTTGTCGACGAGGTGACCAAATCCTCTATCGAATAACGGTCGAGTTCGGTATAGAAAGCCTTCTTCGCGTCGGCGAGAATTCGGCGCAATCGGCACCCGCCGAGTAACGGACACGGATTCGGTTCCCCGCACTCCACCACGTCGCGGTCGTCTTCCAATTCCCGGACGAGCTCACCCACCGACGCGGCGCGACCTGCCGCGGTGATGAACAATCCGCCGGATCGTCCGCGGTGCGCCTCGACGAGACCCAGTTCGGCCAGCCGCGAAACCGCCTTGGCCACATGCTTTTCGGACGCGCCGACCTGTCGCGCGATGAGTTTGGTGGTGACCCGGGAATTCTTCTCGTCCTCCACCGCGAGCCGCATGATGGTGCGCAAACCGATATCGGTGAAGTGCGAGAGCTGCATGGTGCTCACGGTACCGGCGAATTCCACCGATTCCGCATTCCGGCGGGGTGTCCTTAATTACGCCGATCGGTGCGCATTTTGAGTGCGCCGCACATTGTCCGACAGGCCGGAACAGTGCCGCATAATTGTGGTCACAGGAAAGCGCGTGCGCGGTGCCGCGACGAATCTCGTCGGTACGGGCACCCCCGGCGAACGGTCAGCGTACGGTGCCCGCACCGACCTCCGCCGCGATGCGCTGTGCGGCGGCCGCGCCGGAGGCGACGCACGCGGGCACACCGACGCCGTGCAGGTACGCGCCCGCCACCGCCAGCCCGTCCAGCGCCGCGACCTCGGCTTCGACGGCCGCGATGCGGGCCGGATGGCCGGGCGCGTACTGGGCGAGGCCACCCGGCCACCGCTGTACGACGGCCTCGACCGGCTCGATCGCGACCCCGGTGACGGTAGCCAGGTCCGCGGTGGCGGCGGCGACGAGTTCGGCGTCGGGCCAGGACAGCGGGGAGTCGTCGCCGAACTTGCCGAAAGAGACGCGGACCAGCGCCGTTTCACGTTGTGCGAGATGTGTCCATTTGCGGCTGGACAGGGTGAAGGCTTTGGCCCGCAGCGGCTCTCCGGTGGCCACCAGGATGCCGGAGTTCTGTGGCAGGGCGGTCTCGCGGGGCAGCGCCAGCGCGACCACCGCCGACGAGGAGAGTTCGACACCGGCCAGTTCCGCGGCGGCGACCGGGGCGACGGCGGCCAGCAGTCGCGCGGTCACCGGCGCCGGAGTGGCGAGCACCACCGCGTCGACGGCGCCGATCGGGTCGACCACCCAACCGCGCAGCCCTCTGGCCAGACGCGTGCCCGGCGTCGTGGTGACGAACCGCGCCCCGGAACGTTCGGCGAGCGCCTCGAGCAGCACCCGGTAGCCGTCCCGGATGCCACCGAACACCGGCGCGTTCGAGGGCGGCGGCAGCGCGGCGCCGACGGCGGCGGTGAGACTGGGCGCGCCGTCGTCCAGCGCGGCGGCGAGCGTGGGCAGCGCGGCGCGGACACCGATGGAGCGGGAGCTGCCCGCGTACACGCCGCCGAGCAGCGGATCCACGCTGCGCTCGGCGACCTGCGCGCCGAAGCGGTCGGCGACCAGTCGGTAGACGTCGGTGTCGGAGCCGGGCTCCCAGTCCAGCGGCCGGTCGGGTTCGGCGGCGATGCCTGCCAGCGTCTCGGCGTCGACCAGCCCGCGCATCGACTCCGCGTTCGCTGGGACACCCATCAAGGTGCCCTCCGGCAGCGGGTGCGCGGTGCCTGCGGACCACACCAACGGCCGCAGACCCGCCGGGGTCACCAGCTGCGACTCGAGCCCGAGTTCCCGCAGCAGCGCGGGTACCTCCGGCCGTCGCCCGACGAACGCCTCCGCGCCGAGATCCAGTGGCTCCCCGCCCAGTTCGCCGGTGTAGAGGATGCCGCCGATCCGTTCGGCGCGATCGAGCACGAGTACGTCGGCATCCGGCCCGAGCGACATCCGCAACCGATACGCGGCCACCAGCCCGCTGATCCCACCGCCGACCACCGCGATACGCATGCCTCGACCGTATCGCGTTCCACGACGGCGGCCGTCCAACGGTAGGCGCCCGGATGACTCGGAACACACTGTGTCCATGATGTCCGCGGCGATGACGGATACGTCGGCCGGACTCGACTCGGCCGATGGGAGCATGAACCGCCTCGGCCGCTCGCGGATGGATGCCGGGCGTCGGCGCGTCGGTACGTGGATCGGCCTGGCGGCCGGTACGTCGACACGGGCGCCGCGACCGTAGTGGGCGGATCCTGACTCAGCGCTCGACGCAGCCGCCGCACCGCTGCGCTCGCTGCCGTGGCGGCCTACCCGCGTTCGCCCGCGCTACAACTCGTGGACGAGTTCCACCAAGGCGGTCAGCACGCCCGGATCGGTGTCCGGAAGCACCCCGTGGCCCAAGTTGAAGATGTGCCCGGCGGCGCCGAGCGTGATCGCCTCGTCCGCTTCGCGCGCGATCCGCCGGGCCTGCTTCTCGATCGCTTCCGGTCCGGCGAACAGCACGGCGGGATCGAGGTTGCCCTGCAACGCTTTTCCGGGCCCGACGCGGCGGACGGCCTCGGTGAGCGGCACCCGCCAATCGACGCCGACCACGTCGGCGCCCGCCTCGCTCATGGCGCCGAGCAGCTCGCCGGTCCCCACACCGAAGTGGATGCGCGGCACGCCCGCCTCGGCGATCTCGGCGAACACCCGCTCCGAATGCGGGAGCACGAAATTGCGGTAGTCGGCCAGCGAGAGGGCGCCCGCCCAGGAGTCGAACAATTGCACCGCGTCGACGCCCGCCGCCAACTGCGCCTGCAGGAACGCGATGGTGATGTCGGTGAGCACCCCCAGCAGCTCGTGCCAGGTCTGCGGATCGGCGTACATCATCGCCTTGGTGCGCTCGTGGTTCTTGCTCGGACCGCCCTCGACCAGGTAGGAGGCGAGGGTGAACGGCGCGCCCGCGAACCCGATCAGCGGCGTCTCCCCCAGCGCGTCGACCAGCAGGCGCACGCCGTCGGTCACCGCCCCGACCTCCTCGGGGCGCAGCCGGGGCAGCGCGCGCACGTCATCGACGGTCCGCACCGGCGCGGCGACCACCGGCCCCACGCCCGGCACGATGTCCAGGTCGATCCCCGCCGCTTTCAGCGGAACGACGATGTCGGAGAACAGGATCGCGGCGTCGACGCGGTGCCTGCGAATCGGCTGCAAGGTGATCTCGCACACCAGCTCGGGATCGAAGCAGGATTCGAGCATCCCGATGCCCGCCCGCACCTCGCGGTACTCGGGCAGCGAGCGTCCGGCCTGGCGCATGAACCACACCGGACGCCTGCTGGGCGTCGCGCCGGTAGCGGCGGCCAGGAACGGGGCATCGGTCAACCGGCGGCGGGTATGAGTGCTCATCACGGCTATCGTATGCGGGCCCGGCGGGAGGGGCGGACGCGGAGGCGGCAGCGATGACCGCACGGACGCCGCACGGCCCGTAGCGGCGCGCCTCCGACTGCGCCGGGTGCACAAGGTCTACCGTCAGCATTCGTGACACCGCTCGACTTCCGCGACGGCGCCGCACCGACCGAAGGACCTCATGGCGAGCCAGCTCAGTTTCGCGCCGCGGTCGAGGCGATGGGCACCGCTACCGTGCACCCTCGGATCGAGCTCGCGCCCATCCGGCCCCCGCAACGACTCGCTCCGTTCTCCTACGCCATCGGCGCGGAGGTCGCTCATCCGGAAACCCCTGTCGTACCGGCCGATTCCGAAGGCGACGCGTTCGGCAGGCTGATCCTGCTGCACGATCCGGACGGCGACGACACCTGGCACGGCACCTTGCGTCTGGTCGCCTACATCCAGGCCGACATCGACGCCGCGCTCGCCACCGATCCTCTGCTGCCCGAGGTGGCGTGGAGCTGGCTGGTGGACGCGCTGGAGTCGCGCACCGAGCCGTTCACCGCGCTCGGCGGCACGGTGACCTCGACCAGCTCGGTGCGCTATGGGGACATCGCCGGTCCGCCGCGCGCCCATCAGCTGGAGATACGCGCGTCGTGGACGCCGGTCACCACCGACATGCGCCCGCATCTGGAGGCGTTCTGCGAGGTACTGGCCTACGCGGCGGGGTTGCCGCCGGCCGGAGTGACCCAGCTGCAGATCCGGCCCGGCCTGTCCGGCGATCATCCCTGAGCACGCCTGTCGGCGTGCCGTGACCTGCGCCGGAGCCCCTCGTCCTGTGCGCGGGGCGCATCGCGCCCGATTCGCCGACACACTTATGCGCCGATAGGACGGCGGCGCCGTGGCGTCGGCACGTAAAGTTCAACACCATGTCCGTACCAGACGAATCCGAACCCTCGGCCGCGACGCCGCTGCTCGCGCCGGTGGAGGGCGTGCCACCGGTACTGGACACCGCCGCCGAGATCAGCGCAGCCGCCGCCCGGCTGGTCGCGGGCACCGGCCCGCTGGCCGTGGACGCCGAGCGCGCCTCCGGGTTCCGCTATTCGGCGCGCGCGTATCTGATCCAGCTGCGCCGTGCGGGCGCGGGCACGTTCCTCATCGACCCGATCCCGGTCTCCGAAGCCCTCGGCCCGCTGGCCGACGCGATCAACGGGCTGGAGTGGGTCCTGCACTCCGCGGACCAGGATCTTCCCGGCCTGGCCGAACTGGGTTTGCGCCCGGCCCGGCTGTTCGACACCGAACTCGGCGGACGCCTGGCTGGTTTCGAGCGCGTCGGGCTCGCCGCGATGGTGGAGCGGCTGTTGGGCCACGCGCTGCGCAAGGGGCACGGGGCGGCCGACTGGTCCACCCGGCCGCTGCCAGCCGACTGGCTGAACTACGCCGCCCTGGACGTGGAACTGCTGCTCGAACTGCGCGACGCCGTGGCCGACGCACTCGATGCGCAGGGCAAAACGGATTGGGCGATACAGGAATTCGAGCACATTCGCACCTTGGACCCGCCCGCGCCGAAGGCCGAGCGGTGGCGGCGTACCTCGGGCATCCACACGCTGCGCCGCACCAGGCAACTGGCGGTGGTGCGCGAGCTGTGGACCGCGCGGGACGCGCTGGCCCGTGCCCGCGACGTGGCGCCCGCCCGCATCCTCCCGGACGCCGCGATCATCGCCGCGGCGGCCGCGGAACCCAGGTCCATCGCGCAGTTGCGCACCTTGCCGGTGTTCGGCGGTCCGCGCCAGCGCCGGTACTCCCGCGAATGGCTCGCCGCGATCGAGCGCGGCCGTACGTTGCCCGACAGCGACCTCCCGCCGCTCACCCAACCGTTCGACGGCCCGCCGCCGGTCAACCGCTGGGAGCGCCGCGACCCGGCCGCGGCGGCGCGCCTGACTCGGGCACGAGCCGCCATGGCCGACCTGTCGGCGCAGCACGCGATCCCGGTGGAGAACCTGCTCGCGCCGGATCTGGTTCGCCGCCTGTGCTGGGACGGACTGCCCGACTACGAGGCGGTGGACCCCTCCGCCGTCGACGGATTCCTGAAGTCCGGCGGCGCCCGGCCGTGGCAGCGGGAACTCGACGTCCCGCGACTGGCCGCGGCGTTGCCGCCGTCGGACTAGCGCCCGCTCCGTCGGCTCGCCCGTGGCCGCGGCGTCAGCGAGCGGCCAGCCACCCGCTGATCCGGCGGGCGATGTCCGGGCCGGTGAGGCCGAGTTCGGCGTGGACCTCACCGCGCGAGGCATGGTCCAGGAACTGTTGCGGCACACCGAGATCGCGGGTCGGGATGTCCAGCCCGGAGTTGCGCAGCCGGGCCGACACCGTGGAACCGATGCCGCCGTGCAGGCCACCGTCTTCCAGCGTGACCACGAGCCGGTAGTTCTCCGCGAGTTTCAGCAGCGCGTCGGAGACCGGCAACACCCAGCGCGGGTCGATGACGGTGACCGAGACGCCTTCGGAATCCAGCAGATTCGCCGCCTCCAGCGCCGTGCCCGCGAACGAGCCCACCGCGACGAGCAGCACGTCGCCGTGCACCGCTTGCACCGATCCGCCGTCCGGCTCGGCCATCCGCAGCACGTCGATGCCGTCCAGCCGTTCCACCGCGGAGATGTCCTCGGCGACACTGCCTTTCGGGAAACGCAGCGCGGTCGGTCCGTCGTTGACGGCCAGCGCCTCGGCCAGTTCCTCCCGCAGCGTCGCGGCGTCGCGCGGCGCGGCGACCCGGATGCCGGGGATGATCCCGAGGACCGACAGATCCCACATGCCGTTGTGGCTGGCGCCGTCGGAGCCGGTGATGCCCGCGCGGTCCAGTACCACGGTGACCGGCTGCTTCAGCAGCGCCACGTCCATCAGCAGCTGGTCGAAGGCGCGATTGAGGAAGGTCGAGTAGATCGCCACCACCGGGTGCATGCCGCCGAGCGCGAGGCCCGCGGCGGAGGCCATGGCGTGCTGTTCGGCGATGCCGACGTCGAACATCCGGTCCGGGAAGCGCTCCCCGAACGCCGCCAGTCCGGTCGGGCCCGGCATCGCCGCGGTGATGGCGACGATGTCGGCGCGGCGCTCGGCGTGCGCGATCAACTCCTCGGAGAACACCGAGGTCCATCCGCGCGCCTTCGGACCCCCGACCGGGACGCCGGTGAGCGGGTCGATGGGATCGCAGGCATGCATCTGGTCGGCGACATGGTTCTCGGCGGGCGCGTAGCCGCGGCCCTTCTGCGTCACCGCGTGCACCACGACGGGGCCGCCGAAGTCCTTGGCCCGGCGCAGCGCGGCCTCGAGCGCGACGACGTCGTGGCCGTCCACCGGCCCGACGTACTTCAGGCCGAGGTCGCTGAACAGTTCCTGGGGGCTGACCGCGTCCTTGATGCCCGCCTTCACCGCGTGCACCATCGAGTACGCCGATTCGCCCACCCTGGGGATGCTCTTGAGGATGCGCTTGCCCGCGTCCAGGGCGTGCTCGTAGGCGGGCTGGGTGCGCAGCGCGGTCAGCCGCTCGGCCAGACCGCCGATGGTGGGCGCGTAGGAGCGGCCGTTGTCGTTCACCACGACGACCACCGGACGGTCGGATGCGGCGATGTTGTTCAGCGCCTCCCAGCACATGCCGCCGGTGAGCGCGCCGTCGCCGACGATCGCGACCACGTGCCGGTCCTGCCCGCTCAGCGCGAACGCCTTCGCCAGGCCGTCCGCGTAGGACAACGCCGCCGAGGCGTGTGAGGACTCCACCCAGTCGTGCGCGCTCTCGGCCCGGCTCGGGTAGCCGGACAGGCCGCCCTGTTTGCGCAGCGAGTCGAACTGGTCTTTGCGCCCGGTCAGGATCTTGTGCACATAGGCTTGGTGGCCGGTGTCGAAGATCAACGGGTCGGCAGGCGAGTCGAAGATCCGGTGCAGGGCGATGGTGAGTTCGACCACACCGAGGTTCGGGCCGAGGTGCCCGCCGGTCGCGGCGACTTTGCGCACCAGGAACTCGCGGACCTCCTCCGCCAGCTCGCGCACCTGCGGCACGGTCAGCCGGCGCAGATCATCGGGCGTGTCGACCCGGGAAAGCACTCCCACCTGAACTAGCTCCCTCCGGATAGCGCATCTGATCCGATCAGTCTACGGAGCGGCGGCCGGTGCTCCCGCACGAGAACGGTCACACCAACCGACATGGCGTCGAAATGTGAGCCTCGACATACGGTACCCGGCCTAGAGTGACAGGGTGGCCCGGCCCGAGCAAGTGGTCTCCCGGACGATCGAACCCGGCGTGGTGGCACGGATCGTCGACGACGTCCACCGGCGTTGCCGGGACGACCGCTCCGGAACGCTGGCGGACTACATCCCGGAACTCGCCGCGGTGCAACCGGATTCGTTCGCCATCTGCCTGGCCACCGCCGACGGCCGGATCTACGGCGCGGGCGATGTCCGGACCGAATTCACCATCCAGTCCATCTCCAAGCCGTTCACCTACGCCCTCGCGCTGGCCGACCGGGGGCAGGCCGCGGTCGCCGAGCGCATCGACGTCGAGCCCTCCGGTGAGCCGTTCAACGAGATCAGCCTGGATCCGGTGACCGCGCGGCCGCGCAACCCGATGATCAACGCGGGCGCGATCACCGCCGCCTCGCTGATCGACGGCCGCGACCCCGCCGACCGCTTCGAGCGGATCCGGCGCTGCTACTCGAGCTTCGCCGGGCGCGAGCTCACCGTGAACGAGGCGGTCTACGCCTCCGAGGCGCGCACCGGATACCGCAATCGCGCCATCGGCTACATGCTGCGCTCGTTCGGCATCCTCGACGCCGACCCGGACGAGGCGGTCGATCGCTATTTCCGCCAGTGCGCGGTTACCGTGACCTGCGAGGATATGGCCCTGATGGCCGCATCGCTGGCGAACAACGGGCGCAATCCGGTCACCGGAGAGCAGGCGGCCTCGGCGGCGCTGACGGAGCAGGTGCTCAGTGTCATGACCACCTGCGGCATGTACAACGCGGCGGGCGACTGGGTGACCACTGTCGGTCTGCCCGCCAAGAGTGGCGTCGGGGGCGGGATCGTGGCGGTGCTGCCCGGCCAGGTCGGGATCGCGGTGTACTCGCCGCGGCTGGACGGGCACGGCAACAGCGTGCGCGGCGTGGCCGCCTGCCGTGAGCTGTCGTGGCGACTCGAGCTGCACTTCCTGCACGTGACCCGAGCGGCGCGGGCCGCGATCCGCGCGGCGTACTCGGTGGCCGAGGTGCCGTCGCGGCTACGCCGCCCGACCGAGGAGATCGCGGTGCTCGCCACGCACGGGCATCGCGCGTGTGTCTACGAGCTGCACGGCGACCTGCTGTTCGCGGGCGCGGAGCGCACGGTGCGCACCATCGAGGAGCAGGCGGGCGAGCTGGAAGCGCTGGCCATCGACGTGCGCAGGGTCGGCGAGGTGAGCGCCATCGCGGTGCGGATGATCGACGACCTGCGACTCGAGCAGTTGTCGGCGGGTGTCCGAGTGGCGCTGGTCGATCCCGACGCGCGACTGCGGTCCCCGGATTCCGGCATCGATCCGGACGATCCGAGGGGGCCGGTGTTCATCGATCGCGACACCGCGACCGAGTGGTGCGAGAACATCGTGCTCGCGAACCATCGCCCCGCCGGCGAGGCCGCCCGCGCGTCGTTCGGCATCGAGAGTCACCCGGCGTTGGCCGGCCTCGCCGCGAACGAGCGATCCCGCCTGGCGGAGCAGTTCCGGGTGCGCACCTTCGCGCGCGGGGCGGTGATCGCCGAACGCGGCAGCGCGCGCTCGGGTCTCTATCTGATCCTCGACGGCCGCGTGCGCCTGACGGTCGAAGGCACCGACGGACGCACGCACCGGCTGCTCAGCCTGTCGGCCGGGATGTCGTTCGGGGAGATTCCGATGCTGGTCGGAACGCCGTTCGGGAACGAGGTACTGGCGGAGACCGAGACGTGCGTCGCGGTGCTGACCCCCGAACGGTTCGATCGGCTCACCCCGCAAGCGCCCGGGCTGAAGCTCGCGCTGCTCGAACAGCTGGCCGCCGAAGCCTTCGCGCAGATCGACGCGGCGGTGCGGGCGATCGCGGCCCGCGGCGGCGACTACTGAAGCGGGCACGATGGTGCGGTACGGATCGACAGCGATCGACGAGGAGGCTCAGTGGGCACGAACACCGATTCGAAGGCAGGCACCGTCACCACCTACGGACACGGCACCGCCCGCGCCGTCCCCGATCTGATGCGGGTGACGATTTCCGTCGAATCGCGCGCGAGCAAGGTCGCGCTCGCCTACAGCCGGGCCGGTGAGCGCGTGGCCGCGGTCGCGCGATCGCTGCGCTCCGACGGGGTCGACGGCGCGGACATCGCCACCAGCGGACTGTCGGTACAGACCGAGACGGTGTGGACCGAGGGACAGGGCAACCGCATCACGGGATACCTCGCGAGCACATCGCTGACGGTCGCGTTGCGCGATATCGGCGAGCAGGCCGATCCCGGCCCGGGCACGATCATCGCCAACTGCGTCGAGGCGGGCGGTGACGACGTCCGCCTCGGCGGTCTGGCCCTCACCTTCGCCGACCAGGATGCCCTGCTCATCCGTGCCCGCGACGCCGCGTGGGACAACGCCCTCGCCAAGGGCGAGCAGTACGCCCGGCGGGCGCGGCGCTCGCTCGGCGACGTCGTGCAGATCACCGAGGACACCGCCGCCGCGCCTCCGGTTCCGCGCGCACAGGCGATGTCCGCTCCGATGGAGGCCTACCGTGCCGTCGCCATCCCGGTCGAGGTGGGCGAGAGCGAGATCTCCGCGGACGTCCGCGTCACTTGGCAGCTGGACTGACGGCGGCTTGCCGGTTCACGACCCGTGACCGAGACCCCGCACCAGCAGGGTGACCGTGTCCGCTCCGGCGTGCCGATCCTTCGAGATCTCCTCGTACTCCGGCGATTCGGCCCAGGCGCGGAAGGACGGCTCGTCCGGGAAGGAGATCAGCACCACCTTCTCGCGATCGGTGACGCCCTCGATGGTCTGCGGGGACTCGTCCGCGGCCAGCAGCGTCCCGGAGTAGCGGACGAAGACGTCTAGGAAGCGCGCCTGGTAGCGATCGTAGGCGGCGCGGTCGGTGAACTTCAGTTGCGCGATTGCGTACACGGTCATGGCGGTGACTCTAATTGGCGGTCCGGCGACCCGACCCGGATCCGGCGGTGCCGAGCGCGATTCACCGCTGCGCCGCGTCCGGCGTGCCTATATTGAGGTTGTCACCGCTCGGGAGGTCGCATGTCGTTCGTGCTCATCGACAAACCACGGCCCCATATCGCCCTGGTGACGCTCAATCGGCCCGAACGGATGAACGCGATGGCGTTCGACGTGATGATCCCGCTGCGCGAGACGCTGGAGGGTGTGCGCGCCGACAACGACGTGCGGGTCGTCGTGCTGACCGGGGCGGGACACGGTTTCTGCTCGGGAGCCGACCTGACCGGCGCGGGAAAGGTGCCGAACGTCGACGGGCTGACCGTCACCAGTGTCGCGCGCCGATCGATGGATCTGCTCAACGACGTGCTGATCACGCTGCGGCGGATGCACCAGCCGGTGATCGCGGCGGTCAACGGCGCGGCCATCGGCGGCGGGCTGTGCCTGGCCGTCGGCGCCGACATCCGGATCGCCGCCGAGGACGCGTACTTCCGCGCCGCGGGCATCAACAACGGCCTCTCCTCCGCCGAACTGGGCCTCAGCTATCTGCTGCCCCGCGCGGTCGGCGCGTCGAGGGCGTTCGAGATCATGTTGTCCGGCCGCGACGTCGACGCGACCGAAGCCGAGCGAATCGGCCTGGTATCCCGCACGGTTCCGGCGGCGAAACTGCTGGACACCTGCTATGACCTCGCCGAGCGCATCATCGGCTTCAGCCGGGTGGGCACCGAGCTCACCAAGCGCATGTTGTGGAGCGGCATGGAGGCGGGCGGATTCGAATCGCACATGCAGCACGAGGGCACGGCCCAGTTGTACGTCCGCCTCACCACCGGCAATTTCGACGAAGCGATCCGCGCCCGTAGGGACCGCAGGCCCCCGGTCTACGAGGACTGACCGCTCAACGCTCCAGCAGCGCGAGGCTTTCCACGTGGTGCGTCGCGGGGAAGGCGTCGAAGGCGCGCAGATCGGCGAGCCGGTAGCCCGCCGCCTGATACAGGCCGAGATCGCGGGCGAACGCAGCGGGATCGCAGCCTACGTGGATGATCCGTGTCGGCCCGCTGGCGGTGACCGCGCCGACCACCTCTTTGCCCGCCCCCGCGCGCGGCGGATCGAGCACGACGACGTCCGGGGCGGCCGCACCGACGTGCTCGAGCACCCAGCGCTCCACCCGCTGGGCCCGCAGTTCCACCCAGGGCAGGTCGCGCAACGCGGCGGCGCCGTCCGCGACGGCGGGCCGCGCGGATTCCACCGCGAGCACCACGCCGGTCCGCCCGGCCCGCTCGGCGAGCCGCGCGGCGAACACCCCGGCGCCGCTGTAGAGATCCCACGCCCTGCCGCCGGGACCGAGTTCCGACCATTCCGCGATCAGGTCCGAATACCGTTGCGCCGCACCGTGATGCGCTTGCCAGAAGCCCGTCGCCGCGACCTCCCACCGGCGCCCGGCCACGTACTCGACCGCGCGCCCGCTGCCCTCGAACACCCACTCGTCGCGTGCCGCGTGCGCCGCGGCGCGTCGTGCGGATGCCGCGCGCCGGTCGTCGCTGCGAGCGGACTCCGCGGCGGGCCACTGTGCGCCGCGCCGATCCCGGCCGTGCGGCCGATCGCGGCGACCACCTCCGCCGCCCGCACGCCGATCCCGGCTCCCCGGCTCCGATCGCCGCCCACTCCCGCCGGGACCGCGCCGACCGGGCTCGTGGCCGACCGGTTCGGACTCGGCAGCGGGCGCCAGCTCGACGACGTGCCGTATCCCATCGCCGTCCACCGCGATCACCAGATCGGCGCCGGGCGTCCACCGCCGGTCCGCGATCCCGTCCAAAGCCCCCGCGACCGGTTGCGGGCACCGCAGATCCGTGATCACGTCGGTGCTGCGATAGCGGTGCACGCCCGCACGTCCGTGGTCGTCGACCGCGAGGCGCACGCGGGTGCGCCACCCGCCGATCGCGTCCCCGGGCCCGATCGGCTCCACCACCACTTCCCGCTCGATCCCGGCCAGCCGCCGCAACTGTTCGGTCACCACCGTGGCCTTCAGCGCGCGCTGGGCCACCGGCGTGGCGAAGGAGAAATCGCAGCAGCCCGCGCCACCGGGGCCGGACACCGGACAGCTGGCCCGCACCCGATCCGGGGACGCCTCGAGCACCTCGACCGCGTCGGCACGGCAGAACGAGCCACCGCGATCCTCGGTGACCCGGACCCGCACCAGCTCGCCGGGCAGGCCGTGCCGGACGAACACCACACGTCCCTCGTGCCGTGCGACACAGAAGCCGCCGTGACCCGGCGGCCCGAGCCGCACCTCGAACGTGGCGGTCGGCCGATCGCTCATCCCGAATGCTCCATGGACGTCACATCCGATCCTCGTACCCGCGCCGCACCGCGCCCGGCGCGTTCACCACCCCCGGGGTCCGCGCCCGCGCGGACGAACTCAACTGCCACGGCACGCTGGTCACCATCACGCCCGGCACGAACAGCAGCCTGCCCTTCAACCGCAGCGCGCTCTGGTTGTGCAGCACCTGTTCCCACCAATGGCCCACCACGTACTCCGGGATGAACACGGTCACCACGTCACGCGGGGCGTCCTTGCGCACGCGCTTCACATAGTCCAGCACCGGCTTGGTGATCTCGCGATAGGGCGATTCGATCACCTTGAGCGGCACCGTGATGTCGCTGTTCTCCCACTCCCGCACCAGCGCCCTGGTGTCGGCCTCGTCGACGTTCACCGTCACCGCCTCCAGCGTGTCCGGGCGGCTGGCGCGGGCGTAGGCGAGGGCGCGGCGGGTCGGCAGATGCAGCCGGGAAACCAGCACGATGGAGTGCGAGCGGCTGGGCAGCACACCGTCCCACTCGTGCTCGTCCAGCTCGCGCGCGACCGAATCGTAATGCCTGCGAATCATCTTCATCACGACGAAGATCGCCACCATGGTGAAGATGGCGATGTAGGCGCCCGCGAAGAACTTGGTGATCAGCACGATGACCAGCACCGCTCCGGTCGCGCTGAGACCGACCGCGTTGATCACCCGCGAGCGCTTCATCCGCGCGCGCTGCGCCGGGTCGGTCTCGGTGCGCAGCAAGCGGGTCCAGTGCCGCAGCATGCCGGTCTGGCTGAGCACGAACGAGACGAACACGCCGACGATGTACAGCTGGATCAGCTTGGTCACCTCGGCGCCGAACAGCACCACGAACGCGATGGCCGCGCCGGAGAGGAACAGGATGCCGTTGCTGAACGCCAGCCGATCGCCCCTGGTGTGCAGCTGGCGCGGCAGGTAGCGGTCCTGCGCCAGGATCGAGCCGAGCACGGGGAACCCGTTGAACGCGGTGTTGGCGGCCAGCACCAGGATCAGCGCGGTCACCGTCGTGATGAAGAAGAAGCCGAGCGGGAAACCCTCGAACACGGTCTCGGCGAGCTGCGCGATCAGCGTCTTCTGGTGGTAGTCCGACGGTGCGCCGGTCAGGTCTTCGACGTTGTGCGCGTACACCACCCCGATCTTCTGGGCGAGGATGATGATGCCCATCAGCAACACGATCGCGATCGTGCCCAGCATCAGCAAAGTGGTGGCGGCATTGCGCGACTTGGGTTTGCGGAACGCGGGCACACCGTTGCTGATCGCCTCCACACCGGTCAGCGCGGCACACCCGGAAGAGAACGAGCGCGCGATGAGGAAGGCGAACGCCAGCCCGTAGAGGTGCTCGTGCTCGGCGATCAATCCGAAACCGGCCGATTCGGCCCGCAACTCCTCGCCGAGCACGAAGATCCGGAACAGGCCCCAGCTCAGCATGAGGAACATGCCGATGATGAACGCGTAGGTCGGAATCGCGAACGCCGTGCCGGACTCCCGCACACCGCGCAGATTCATCGCGGTCAACACAGCGATGGCGACGACGGCGAACAGCACTTTGTGTGTCGCGACGAACGGGATGGCCGAGCCGATGTTGGACGCGGCCGAGGAGATCGACACCGCGACGGTGAGCACGTAGTCGACCAGCAGCGCGCTGCCGACGGTCAGGCCCGCGTTCGGCCCCAGATTGGTGGTGGCCACCTCGTAGTCGCCGCCGCCGGACGGGTAGGCGTGCACGTTCTGCCGGTAGCTGGCCACCACGACAGCCATGACGAAGGCGACGGCCAATCCGACCCATGGGGCGTACAGGTAGGCCGTGACCCCGGCGGCCGAAAGAACGAGGAAGATCTCCTCGGGGGCGTAGGCGACCGATGACATGGCATCGGAAGCGAACACCGGGAGCGCGATTCGCTTCGGCAGCAGCGTGTGGCCGAGCGAGTCACTACGGAAAGGCCTGCCCAGCAGCACTCGCTTCGCTGCCGTCGTCAACTTGGACACTGGAGCGAGCATAGGCCCCCGCACGGTGGATCGCGCGCGTGGCTCGCAGGTTTGCTCGCCGGCTGGAGGGGGAACGTGGCCGGTGGAATCATTCGGCGGGTAGCGTTCGACCGAACAGCGAAGCAGACCGAACACCACGGTTCCAGGAACGAGGTTGCACGGTGTACGTAGTGATCATGGGGTGCGGGCGCGTGGGCTCGTCGCTGGCCCATGCCCTGGTCCGCGTAGGTCACGAAGTCACCGTGATCGACCGGGACTCCAGTGCCTTTCTACGCCTGGGATCCGACTTTCCCGGCGAGCAGGTGACCGGTGTCGGTTTCGATCGAGATGTGCTGATAAAGGCGGGGATCGAACGGGCGGACGCGTTCGCGGCGGTCTCCTCCGGCGACAACTCCAACATCATCTCCGCCCGGGTGGCGCGGGAGATGTTCGGGGTGGAGCGGGTTGTCGCCCGCATCTACGACGCCAAGCGCGCCGCGGTCTACGAGCGGCTCGGCATCCCGACCATCGCCACGGTCCCGTGGACCACCGACCGCTTCCTGCGCGCGCTCGTCGGCGACACCGGCACCACCACCTGGCGCGACCCCACCGGAACTGTCGCTGTGACCCAGTTGACGCTGCACGAAGAGTGGTACGGCCGCACCGTGCGCGATCTGGAGCAGACCGTCGCGGCACGGGTCGCGTTCATCATCCGGTTCGGCCAGGCAGTGCTCCCCGACAGCAAGACCATCATCCAGGCCGACGACATCGTCTATGTGGCCGCCGCATCCGGCGCCGTGGGCGAAACCGTCGCCCTGGCCGGGAAGCCCCCCGCGAGCGAGGACTGAACATGAAAGTGGCCATCGCCGGAGCAGGCGCCGTGGGCCGATCGATCGCCAGGGAACTCCTGCGCGGCGGGCATCGGGTCATGCTGCTCGAGCGTGAGCTCGAGCACATCGATGCGGCCGCGATCCCCGACGCGGTCTGGGTGCACGCCGACGCGTGCGAACTGGCCCTGCTGGAGCAGGCCGGTCTGGAGACCTACGAGGTGGTGATCGCGGCCACCGGCGACGACAAGGCGAACCTGGTGCACAGCCTGCTGGCCAAGACCGAGTTCGGGGTGCGCCGGGTGGTGGCGCGGGTCAACGATCCGCGCAACGAATGGCTCTTCGACGGTTCCTGGGGTGTCGACGTCGCGGTGTCCACACCCCGGCTGCTGGCCTCCCTGGTCGAGGAGGCGGTCTCCGTCGGAGATCTGGTGCGACTGATGACGCTGCGCCAGGGCCAGGCGAATCTGGTGGAGATGACGCTGCCCGCGGACACCGCGCTGGCCGGTAAACCGGTGCGCACGCTCACCCTGCCGCGCGACGCCGCACTGGTGACCATCCTGCGCGGCGGGCGCGTGATCGTGCCGCAGCCGGACGACGCGCTGGAAGGCGACGACGAGCTGCTGTTCGTGACTTCGGTGGAGGCCGAGGAGGACCTCCGGCTGGAACTCGCCAACCACGGCATCAGACCGTAACTCCCCGTGACACGGCCGGACGCGCGTTCTCGGCGAAGCGCTGCCGGAAACCCTACGCGGCCAGCTTCAGCTCCGCGCGCAGCTTGTTCAGTGCGCGGTGCTGCATCACCCGCACCACACCCGGGCTGGTGCCGATGGCCTCGGCGGTCTCCGCGGCCGACCAGCCGAGCACGATGCGCATCACCAGCACCTCACGGTGCGCCGGGGCCAGCACTTTCATGAGTTCCCTTGTGGCGGCGCGGCGTTCGGAGGCCAGCGCCCACTCCTCGGGACCGGCGGCCGAGGACGCGGAGTCCGGGACGTCGGCCACCGGGTAGGCGGGGTGCTGCTGCGAGCGGCGGAACGCGTCGGCGACCTTGTTGGCCGCGATGCCGTAGACGAAGGCCAGGAACGACTTGCCCTGGTCGCGGTAGCGCGGGATGGCGTTGACGGTGGCCAGCAGGATCTCCTGGACCACGTCGTCGGCGGTGACCTGCAGATGGGCCGTGTTGCCCAGGCGCGCGCCGCAGTAACGCCGCACCAGCGGATGAACGATCCGGATGATCTCCGAGACCGCCCGGCGATCGCCTCCGGCCGCCGGACCGATCAGCTTGTCCAGCTCGGCCGAGATCCGCCGGCTCTCCGAGAGCGCGGGGTTGTGGTTGACGGGCAGCGCCGCGGTGTTGTGCTCGGTAGCCACGTCCGAGTCCTTTCTTGCCGATCAGTGCGTGTTTTTCGGTACGCATAGATCGTCTGATGAACTCGGAGGACCAACCAGGCACCCCAGGGTGGGGAAGCACCCACCTCGGCGGTGGCGATCTCCCCACCCCTGTGGTTTTCGCCGGATGGCGGCGGAAGGTTAACGGCTCAGGCCCGGTTCGGTCGCGCGCACCGACTTGGCGGGCAGGTGACCGGCCCGGCGCACAGCCCAGATCGTGACGGCCAGCGCCACCGCGGTCAGCGGCCAGCCCATCGCGATGCGGGCGAAGGCGAGCCAGCCGGTGCGGTCGGTGTCGTAGAGCTGCGACTGCACCAGGTAGCGCGCCCCGAACACGAGGATCCAGGTGGTGGTGGCCAAGTCGTAGAGGCGCACCGAGCGCGGGTCGGACCGCCAGTCGGAGCCGTGGCCGTTCAGCACGCCCCAGATCACGCCGACCAGCGGCCTGCGGATCAGGATGGACGCGAGGAACACCGCGGCGTAGACGAGGCTGGTGTAGATGCCGAAGAGGAAGAACCCTTTGGCCTCGCCCATCCGGTAGGCGATGAAGGCGCAGATGCCGACGCCGAAGAAGCCCGAGATGGCGGGCTGGATGGGATCGCGCCGTACCAGGCGCCACAGGAGGATGGCGGCCGCCACCCCCAGGGCCGACCAGATCGCGGCGGCCAGCCCGGCGACACTGTTCACGGGAACGAACACGACAACGGGAAGCGTCGAGTAGATCAGGCCGCTGAAGCCGCCCAGTTGTTCGAGGAGGGTCTGCTCGGCACGTTCCTCGTCACGGTCGGGCGAGGGGAGCCCGGTGCGGTCGTCCGATCCTGCGTTGTCGTTGCTCGAAGGCATACGTCAGCTGTTCCCGCGCAATTCGTAGTAGGGGTTGAAGATCACTTTGCGGCCGTCGCGGTCGCCGACCCGGCCACGGACGAGGATGCGCCTGCCCGGCTCGATGCCGGGAATGCGCCTGCGTCCGATCCAGACCAGCGTAATCGCGTCGGTGCCGTCGAAGAACTCGGCCTGGACGCTGGCGCCCGCCGACTTGGGACACGCTTCGACGCTACGGAGCCTACCGAGCATGGTCGCCTCGTCACCGCGCCGACACTCCGACGCGCGGCATGCGCCCGATGCTTCGGACGTCTCGGCCAGCTCTTCGGCATCCAGCTGATCGATGTCTTCGGTCAGCCTGCGGCCCAGACGTCGAAAATACCCTGAGGCTGCGGATGACATTGTGCACGCTCTCCTGCATAGAGCAGATGGCATGGGTCGCACACCATCGTGAGGGATCCGATCCGCACGGCCTGCGGCGGCCGTACAACGCCACTGTAGATGGACCGGGGCACCCCCGCTACGCTCGGACCGATGTTCGACTCCCCACACCCCGCTCGTGTCGTGGCACTGCCCGGCACCGGGTCCGACGCCGATTTCGCCAGGCGCGCCTTCGGTCCCGCGAGCGCCGCACGCGGCCTGGATTTCGTCGCGGTGGAACCCGACCCGCGCCGGGTGGTTGCGAGCTGCCGCGCAGCGCTGGATGCGGCGGCGGATTCGGGCCCGGTGCTGGTGGCGGGCATTTCCCTGGGCGCGGCGATCGCACTGGAGTGGGCCGCCGAGCACCCCCGACGCGTCGTGGGGGTCGTGGCGGCACTGCCCGCCTGGACCGGGCCCGACACCGCGGCCTGCCCCGCCACGCTGAGCGCGGCGGCCACCGCGGCGCAGCTGCGCGTGGACGGTCTGGACACGGTGATCGACCGGATGCGGGCGAGCAGCCCGCGGTGGCTGGCTGACGCGCTGACCCAGTCCTGGCGGGCCCAGTGGCCGGAACTGCCGCGGGCGCTCGAGGAGGCCGCGGACTACAAGTGGCCCGATGCCGAGCTGCTGTCGGCATTCGAGCTGCCGCTCGCGGTGGTCACCGCGGTCGACGACCCGGTGCACCCGCGCGCGGTCGCCGAGGAATGGGCGGCGCTGGCCCCCCGCGCGCACCTGTACCGGATCACGCTGGACGAACTCGGCGCCGACCCCGCGATCCTGGGACACACGGGTATCGGCGCCTTCGCGTGAGATCTTCCGCTCAGTTCAGGCCGAGTTGCTGCATGGCCGACCCGTCCGCGCCCCGGCGCGGGCCCTGCGGCATGCGCGGCACCACCGGTTGCGCACCGGTCTGCGCCGCCACCTGCGCGGCCATCGCCTGCTGCTGAGCCTCCACCTGCTGCTGATGGGCTGCGGCGAGTTGCTCGGCCAACTCCTGCGGCAGCACCACCGGAAGCGGGTCCCGCACCGGCAGCGGGTCCTCGCCGCGCCGCACCACGGTCTCGCTCAGGATCGCCCGCGCCGCCTTGACCAGAGGGCTGCCGTCGTTCGCCGCGCCCGAGGGGCCCGCCGCGACCAGCCGCACCATCCAGCGATAGCCGTCCACGCCGATGAAACGCAGGTCCGCGCCTTCGGTCAGGGCCAGCAGTTCTCGGCCCCACGGCCCGTTCTCGACCGACACCCTGGCGCCGTCCTTGCGCAGCGAGTCGGCGAGATCCGCGGCGACCAGCCGCCACTGGCCGGAGGTCTTGGGCGCGGCGTAGGCCGCGACGGTGATCCGGCCGTGCTCCGTGGCCAGGTGCACCGCCTGCGGCTGGCCTTCCGGGGTCATCTCGACCTGCAGCTGACCGCCCGGCGGGACCGGCAACAACACCGACCCGAGATCCAGCCGCTGCTCGGACACCGAATCCAGCAGCTCGGCGACCTCGTCGTAGTCGTAGGGGCCGGGCCGTCCGTTGGGCCGGTCGACGTCCAGATCCACGCCCTCGTACGAGCGCTCGTCGGTGGGGGCGTCGTCGTAGAAATCGTCGTCGTACTCGCCCTCGTAGGCGGACTCGTAGTCGGCGTAGTCGCCCGCCTCGTCGTACCGGTCGTCCGCGGCCCGGCTCGAGTTCTTTCTCTTTCCGAACATTCCCGTCATGCCTCCTCGCCGGTAGCCCGGCCCACCCCGTTCGTCTGTGCGGTCAAACTCGAGTGACCGCCGCTGGAGCCATAGCCACCCGCTCCCCTCGTGGTCTCGTCGAGCGAGTCGACCTCCACGAAATCCACCAGCTCCACCCGCTGTACCAGCAGTTGCGCGATCCGATCACCGCGCCGCAACTCGATCGGCGTGCGCGGATCGTGGTTGATCAGGCACACCTTGATCTCGCCCCGGTACCCCGCGTCGACCGTGCCGGGGGTGTTCACCACCGACAGCCCGGCCTTGGCCGCCAGACCCGAGCGCGGATGGATCAGGCCGACGGTGCCGACCGGTAGCGCGACGGCGACGCCGGTGCCGACCAGCACCCGCTCCCCCGGCTCCAGGATGACGTCTTGCGTGGTGCACAGATCCACGCCCGCGTCACCCGCATGGGCGCGCGTGGGCAGAGGGATGCCGGGGTCGAGCCGCAGCAAGGGTATGGGTGAAAGTGCGCTCACGTTGGACGAGCCTACGCGTAGGCTGTTTGCCCTCGTGACTTAGTGTTGACTCGTGTCGGACCAGCCCAACCCCATGACCGCGGACGAGAAAGCGCAGCCTGCGCACCGATACCGGGAGCGCCTGTGGGTGCCGCTGTGGTGGTGGCCGGTGGCGTTCGCCGTCACCGGACTGCTCGCGGCGGAGATCCATATGGGCGCGCCGGGACTGCGTGCCTGGCTGCCCTATGTGCTGCTGTTCCCCGTGCCGGTCTGGGTGCTGCTGTGGCTGAGCCGCCACCGCGTCGAAGTGGCGCCGGACGCGAACGGCACACCGGAGTTGCGCGCCGATCGCGCGCATCTGCCGGTGAATTTCGTTGCTCGCGCGGCCGCCGTCGCCCCCACCGCGAAAAGCGCGGCGCTGGGTCGCCAGCTCGACCCCGCCGCCTATGTCCAGCATCGCCCCTGGATCGGGCCGATGGTCTTGCTCGTGCTCGACGACCCGGACGATCCGACGCCGTACTGGCTGGTCAGTACGCGGCGGCCCGAACGGGTCCTCGCCGCGCTCGGTCTACCGAGCGCGGGCTGACACTGTTGTTCGATCTCGTCGAGATCAGGCGGCGCAATCCATGCAGATCATCTGACCGCCCTTGTCACTGGCCAGCCTGCTCCGGTGATGGACCAGGAAACAGCTGGAACAGGTGAACTCGTCGGCCTGCTTCGGGATCACCCGAACCGTCAGCACTTCCTCGGACAGGTCGGCGCCGGGAAGCTCGAACGACTCCGCGGTATCGGATTCGTCGATATCCACGACGGCGGACTGTGCCTCGTTACGACGAGCCTTCAGCTCCTCCAGCGAATCCTCCGACACATCGTCGGATTCGGTGCGCCTCGGTGCGTCATAGTCGGTTGCCATGTCGTCTTCCCCTCGTCCTAACTCCGTATATCCCGGACCGGTCCGCTCACACCCGATTCCTGCCGGAATCGCCGCGACCGGTACCGCCCCGCCGGTGGTGCACGTCACACGTACACCGGTCGCCTATCAGGGCGGATCATGCCGATCCACTCCTGATAGCGCTGGGTAAACGCAGGACATGCCCTTCTTGTTCCCGCGACCGACCACTGATTTCCGCACCGGTGATTCGATCTGGGCCGCCAGACAATAGCGGACCCCGGAGCAAAAGTCGCAATCAAAACACAGCCGAGTCGAAAATGAGGGGCAATCGACACCGTCCGTGGAACGCACCGAGACCTTGCGACGCGACCGCTCCACATTTTCGTAGAGTGTGCTGGTGGTTTCACTGATCACCGAAGGCACCGCGACGGATTCGCAAGGGCAACCGTACGTGCGCCGCCGCCCCCAGCCCTGGCTCATCATGCTCGGCGTTCTCGCCCTGATCTGCGGGATCGTCTGGGTCAAAGCCCTTACGACGCACGACACCGACCACACCGCGATGGCGTGCAACTCACCGAGTCCGGCCTCGGATCCCGGTGCGCCGCAACCGACTCCGCTCGGCCAGCGGGTCGGCGCAGGCCGGCTGCAGGACGTGGAACCAGCACCGCTGGCGGCGAGCAAGGTGCGCGTGCTGAACGCGAACAACCAGCGCGGCCAGGCCGCGCACGTCGCCGCCCAGCTCGGCGACCTCGGATTCGCGAGCGCTCCCGGAACGCAATACGGCAACGATTCGGTATACGTCAACGGCGACCTGGAATGCACCGGGCAGGTCCGCTTCGGCGTCAACGGCCGTCCGGCCGCGGCCGCCGTACAGCTGGTCGCGCCGTGCGCCGAGCTGATCGAGGATCAGCGCGGCGACGACACCGTCGATCTCGTGCTCGGCTCGCTGTTCCGGGACATCCGCCCCAGCAACGACGCCGAGGAAGTGCTGCGTTCGCTCAAGAACCCGGCGCCGGGCAACTCCACCTCCATCGACATCAAGCTGCTCGACGCCGCACGGCAGGCCCGCTGCTGATCAGCGGTCCGGAATCGGCTCGGTAGCGCCGACCCGGGCCAGCAGCTCCCCCAGCTCGTCGGCGATGCCGGGCGCGGCGGCCACCACCAGGTCGCCGTCTGTGCCCGGCGCCGTCGCGGGCGGCAGCGTCAGGCGCGCACCCGCCTCGGCGGCGATCAGCGCGCCCGCGCCCCAGTCCCAGGCGTTCAAGCCGTGCTCGAAGTAGGCGTCCACGCGGCCTGCGGCGACATGACACAGATCCAGTGCCGCCGCACCGAAACGGCGGATGTCGCGCACGTGCGGCAGCACCTGCGCGATCAATTCCGCCTGCCTGCTCCTGCGGTGCCTGCCGTAGGCGAATCCGGTGGAGACCAGCGACATCGCCACCGACTCGACGGGCGTGCAACTCAAGTGCTCCACCGCGCCGTCGGCATCGACACGCAGCGCGCCGAGTCCGAGCCCGGCGCTGTAGGTGGCTGCCCGCGCGACGTCCACCACGGCGCCCGCGACCGGACGGCCGCCGCGCAGCGCGGCCACCGACACGGCGTAGCCGGGAATGCCGTAGAGGAAGTTGACGGTGCCGTCGATCGGATCAACCACCCAGTGGACGGTGTCCGCGCTCGCGTCATCGATGCTGCCGCCGCCCTCCTCGCCGACGATCGGGTCGCCGGGGCGTTGTTCGGCGAGCAGTCTTCGGATCAGCTCTTCGGTCTCGGTGTCCACGATGGTGACCGGATCGGTCTCGTGGCTCTTGGACCGCACGGCGCCTTCGGCGTGCACGCCCGCGGGCCCGAACACCTCGGGACGACGGGCACGGACATGGGCGGCGGCCGTCTCGGCGAGGTCGACCGCGACACGGCGCAGGTCGGCTTCGTCGCCACGCGCGACGATCGAGACGAACGAGTCGGGGGTGTAGTCGGACACTGACGATGAGGTTTCCGGCACGCCCACCATCGCATCACACATCCTCGCCGAACGCCCAGCCTCGTGGTCCCATTACTCTTGTCGTGCACGACACAGCGCCGTCGTCGGGCATCCCATTCGCACGCCCGCCATGGGCGTCCCGGGTCCCGTGCAGCGCTGTCATCACACCGGCCAGCACAGGGAAACGAGGGGTTAGTCATGTCCGCTCGGGGGCACGCATTCGGCATCGACATCGGCGGCAGCGGCGTCAAAGGCGCCACGGTCGATCTGGCCACCGGCGAGTTGGTCCACGAGCGGATCAAGATCGCGACGCCGCACCCGGCGACACCGTTCGCCGTGGCGGAGGCGGTCGCCGAACTGGTCGACAAGGCCAAGTGGACCGGGCCGGTCGGCCTCACCCTGCCCTCGGTGGTGATCGGCGGCGTGGCGCGCACCGCGGCGAACATCGACAAGTCCTGGATCGGCACCGACGCGCGGGCGCTGTTCTCCGCCGCGCTCGGCGGCCGTCCGGTCACCGTGCTCAACGACGCGGACGCCGCGGGCATGGCCGAGGACCACTTCGGCGCGGCGCGCAATTTCGCGGGCTTGGTCATGCTGCTGACCTTCGGCACCGGCATCGGCTCGGCGTTGCTCTACCACGGCACGCTGGTGCCCAACACCGAACTGGGACATCTGGAGATCCAGGGCATGGAGAGCGAGCACCGGGCGGCGGCCTCGATCAAGGAACGCGACGGCCTGAGCTACGAGCAGTGGGCAGCGCAGGTCAGCCTGGTGCTGACGGGGCTGGAGAACCTGTTCTTCCCGGTCGTCTTCGTCGCGGGCGGGGGCATCAGCAGAGAGGCCGAGCAGTGGATTCCCCTGCTCACCAACCGGACTCCGGTCATCCCGGCCCGCCTGCGCAACACCGCGGGCATCGTCGGCGCCGCCATGGCGATCGCGGGGGGCGTCGCACCGTGAGGCGCGCGGGAACCGCGAGGATGCCGTTCCCGGCATCGTGCCGTAGGTACCCTGGTTAGATCGTTACAATGGAACGTGCCCGGCTGAGCCGGAGAAACCCCGACCGGCCCTCCGCCGGTGCAACCCGACAGATCGCTCCGCCGGAAACCCACTCTGGCGTGACGCCGCACGAGACCGTCACGAAAGGGCGTACGTGGTAGCCACGAATACCCGTCAGACCGCCGAATCGGCCGATGCCGACTCCGCAGATGTAACCGCAGCACGGCCGGTCCGTAAGGCTGCCGCGAAGAAGGCTCCGGCGAAGAAGGCCGCCGCCAAGAAGGCGCCTGCCAAGAAGGCCGCGAAGGCGGCCAAGGCTCCCGCGAAGAAGGCCACCACCAAGAAGGCGGGCCCCGACGGCGAGCCGGGCGCCGACGAGGCCATCGAGGACGAGTCGCTCGATCTCGACGATCTCGGCGATCTGGAAGTCTCCGAGGAGGACCTCGCCGACGGCGACGAACTGGTCGACGTCGCCGAGGACACCGAAACCGAGGAAGCCGAGAGCGAGGAAGCCGACGAGCCGACGGCGGCCGACAAGGCCTCCGGCGATTTCGTCTGGGACGAAGAGGAGTCCGAGGCGCTGCGCCAGGCCCGCAAGGACGCCGAGCTCACCGCCTCGGCCGACTCGGTCCGCGCCTACCTCAAGCAGATCGGTAAGGTCGCGCTGCTCAACGCCGAGGAGGAGGTCGAACTCGCCAAGCGGATCGAGGCGGGCCTCTACGCCGCGGAGAAGGTGCGCGAATTCGCCGAGCAGGGCGAGAAGCTGCCGGTCGCCATGCGCCGCGACTTCAACTGGATCGTCCGCGACGGCAACCGGGCCAAGAACCACCTGCTCGAGGCCAACCTGCGCCTGGTCGTCTCGCTGGCCAAGCGCTACACCGGCCGCGGCATGGCGTTCCTGGACCTGATCCAGGAGGGCAACCTCGGTCTGATCCGCGCGGTGGAGAAGTTCGACTACACCAAGGGCTACAAGTTCTCCACGTACGCCACCTGGTGGATCCGGCAGGCCATCACCCGCGCCATGGCCGACCAGGCCCGCACCATCCGCATCCCGGTGCACATGGTGGAGGTCATCAACAAGCTCGGCCGCATCCAGCGCGAGCTGCTCCAGGATCTCGGCCGCGAGCCGACGCCGGAGGAGCTGGCCAAGGAAATGGACATCACGCCGGAGAAGGTGCTGGAGATCCAGCAGTACGCGCGTGAGCCCATCTCGCTGGACCAGACCATCGGCGACGAGGGCGACAGCCAGCTCGGCGATTTCATCGAGGACTCCGAGGCCGTGGTCGCGGTGGACGCGGTGAGCTTCACGCTGCTGCAGGATCAGCTGCAGTCGGTGCTGGAGACGCTGTCGGAGCGGGAGGCGGGCGTGGTCCGGCTGCGCTTCGGCCTCACCGACGGCCAGCCGCGGACCCTCGACGAGATCGGCCAGGTCTACGGGGTCACCCGCGAACGCATCCGCCAGATCGAGTCCAAGACCATGAGCAAGCTGCGCCACCCCAGCCGCTCGCAGGTCCTGCGCGACTACCTCGACTAGGTCGCATCGCCTCGACGCCCGCATTCGTCGTCCGCTCGATTCCTCCAGCGGCCGGTGAATGCGGGCGTCGCGCTTTCCGCGCCAGGCCGCAGACGCGACGGATGAAACGGCGCCACGACGGGGGCACTTCGCCGCGCTCGGCTTCCGCCCGGCAGACTTGCGGGGTGGTTGCCTCGACCTCGACTTCGAGCTGGCTGCGGTCACCGTGGACGCAGACCGTCGACCTGCGCGCCGAGTGGCGCGACGTGCAAGCCTGGCTGCGCCGTCCCGGGCTGCCGCGGCGGCTCCTGCCCGCGATCCGCGCGCACCTGGGAGCCGCCCCCGCCAGCACCGCCTACGCGTTCACGCTGTTCGTCACCTGGTGGACGCTGCGCGGGGTCGGTGACTCGGTGGAGCGCAGATTGATCTTCTCGGCGTCGACCAACCTCTACAACATGCGGCACAACCCGGTTCAGGTGCTGGTCGCCTCGGCGTTCTGGACCGACGGCGGCTTCCCCTGGACAACCATCGCCGGTTTCCTGATCGTCATGGCATATGCCGAGCGCTGGCTGGGCACCGCGCGCTGGATCCTGCTGTTCGCGACCGGGCACATCGGGGCGACGCTGCTGACCGTCACCGGCATCTCACACGCCATCGACCGTGGCCTCATCCCGCTGCGGGTGGCCGTCGCCGCGGATGTCGGTACCAGCTACGGCTTTTCGGCCGTGCTGGCGGCGCTGGCATTCCGGTTCCGCGGCAGGGTGCGGCTGGTGTGGGCCGGTGCGCTGCTTCTGACGCTCGGCGTGGCGCTGTGGATCGAACCGACATTCACCGACTACGGCCATCTCTGCGCCGCCGTGATCGGGCTGGCGGTCGGGGCGATCGCGAGCCTGTTCTGGCATCGGTTGGAGCGGACCGCGGGTCGCAGAGCCCGCACGGCGCAGGACTGATCAGTAGACCTGGGGCTCGCGGCGGCCGCGGTTGGGCAGCAAACCGACCATCGGCTCGACCACTCGCGCCGCGATCGGGCCCAGCACCGCCATCAGCAGGACGTAGGTCGAGGCGAGCGCCGTGAGCTGACCGTCCATCGCGCCCGCGCTCACGGCCAATCCCGCGATGACGATGGAGAATTCGCCCCGCGCGACGAGCGCCGCGCCCGCTCTGGCCCGGCCCATCCGCCGGATGCCCTCGCGCGCGGCGGCCCACCACCCGGTCGCCACCTTGGTAACGACCGTGACCGCCGCCAGCGCGATCGCCCAGCCCAGCACCGGCGGGATCGCTCGCAGGTCGGTGTTCAACCCGAAGGCCACGAAGAAGATGGCCGCGAACAGGTCGCGCAGCGGTTCGAGCATCTTCGCCGCCGCGTGCGCGGTCGAGCCGGAGATCGCGATGCCGAGCAGGAACGCTCCGACCGCCGCCGACACGCTCAGCGCCGAGGAGACGCCCGCGACCAGCAACGCCGCGCCGAGCAGCGTGAGCAGGAAGACCTCACGGTCGGCGCTGTCCACGACCGCCGAGACGTACCGCCCGTAACGCAGCGCCACCACGAGCACCAGCGTGATGGTGATCAGTGCCACCGCCAGGGCGCGCAGCCCGCTGAGCCAGCTGAGCCCCGCCAGCACCGTGGTGAGGATCGGCAGGTAGACCGCCATCGCCAGGTCCTCGAATACCAGGATGGACAGGACCACCGGCGTCTCCCGGTTACCCAGGCGTCCGAGGTCGTCGAGGACCTTCGCCACGATGCCCGAGGAGGAGATGTAGGTGACGCCTGCCATCGTGATCGCGCCGTCGACACCCCAGCCCAGCATCAGCGCGACCACCGCCCCCGGTGACGCGTTGACCACGATGTCCACCACACCGGCCGCCCAGGAACGACGCAGGCCGGTCACCAGCTCCGCCGCCGTGTACTCCAAGCCGAGCAGCAAGAGCAGCAGCACCACCCCGATCTCGCCCGCGATATGGCCGAAGTCGTGAGCGGCCCGGAGTTCGATGAGACCACCTTGGCCGAAGGCGACACCGCCGAGCAGGTACAGCGGAATGGGCGACATACCGACACGGCCTGCGACACGCCCCAGCATGCCGAGAACGAAGAGAACCGCTCCGAGCTCGATCAGGGCGAGCGCGGTGTCCGTCACGGCTCAGCCGTGCGTCAATATCTTCGCGGCGGCATCCAAGCCCTCCGGAGTGCCGACGACCACGAGCAGGTCGCTCGCGGTGAAGGTGAAATCGGGTCCGGGCGAGGGATGCAACTGCCCGGCCCGCATGACCGCCACGATGGAGGCCTTCGTGCGGGTACGCATCTCGGTCTCACCGAGGGTGCGTCCGTCGTAGGGGGAATCGTCCCCGATCGGGAGCTGGCGCGTGGTGATCCCGGGCAGGTCGCGGTGGTCGTCGTTGAGCTTGGCGACCAGCTGCGGCGCACCGAGCAAGTTGGCCAGGACCGCGGCCTCATCGGTGGTCAGCGGGATCTGCGCGGCACAGGCGTCGGGATCATCGAGTTTGGAGACGATCAGGTCGATATCACCATCGCGGTGGGCGACCACGCCGATTCGGCGACCGGATCGCACTTCGAAGTCCTTCCGGACACCGATCCCGGGTAGTGCGGTGACGTCGACGTTCACGCCCTCCAGATTAGCCGGATCACCGCGTCCGCGAACGGATCGGTCATCACTTCGGCCGATGGCGCGTCGCGGTCGCTGTGCTGTGATGGAGGCGTGTGGCGGTGGGCGGATGTGCCGGAGCGGGCACGGGATGCGCTGGGCGCCGTGATCGCGTTCGCCGGCGGCGCGGCGCTGTACCTCGCAGGCTTGTCCACCATGACCGAGCGGGGCGAGCAGGCGTCGTTGTGGGTGCGGTGCGGTGTGCTGGCCCTACTGTGCCTGGCGACCTTCTGCCGGCGCCGGATGCCGGTCGCGGCCATGCTTGCCGGGCTCTTGCCGCTGGCCGTGGACATCTGGCTGGGCGCCACGGTGCCGGTGTGGATCGTCTACGCCGACTTGATCTACGCGGCCGTGCTGTACGCCGGGCGCCGGGCGTCGCGGATCACGGCGCTGTCCTGGTCGACGCTCTCCGTCGTCGTGGTGGTGCTGACCCTCGCCTTGACCGGCGACCTGCGCGCGGTCGCGCTGGCGCTGGTGGCGGTGTTCAGCTTCGTCGCGACGCCGATCTGGTGGGCGAACTCGGTGCGCACGCACAAGGAGGTCGCGCACGCCGAGCGCACCCGCGCCGAGGCGCTGACCTTGGTCGCCGAACTCGACCGGCGCGCGGCCATCGCCGACGAGCGCACCACGATGGCGCGCGACCTGCACGACGTGATCGCCGGGCACCTGTCGGCCATCGCACTGCACTCGGAGGCGGCGCTCGGCGTGCTGGCCCGCCGCGACGCCGACCCGGCGGTGGCCGGCATCATGCGCTCCATCCGCGCCAACAGCGTCAGCGCACTGGAGGAGATGCGCACCATGATCGGATTGCTGCACAGCGACGACGGCGCGGCGGAAGTAGCCGCGCCGCGCACCCTCGCGCAGTTGCCGATCCTGGTGGACGCCGCACGCGCGGCGGGGATCTCGGTACGGGTGCGCGAATCACTGGACGGCGCCGCGCTGCCCAGCGCTGTCGACCAGGCCGCTTATCGCATCGTCCAGGAGGCTTTGACCAACGCCATGAAACACGCCCCGGGACAGGAGGTCTCCATCGACGTGCGCGCAGAGCAGGAGAGGCTGACCATATCCGTCCGCAACAGGACAACGCCCGCGCGGCCCCACCGGGCCGTGGACCGAGCGGGGCGTCGCGGTCTGGTGAACATGCGCGAGCGGGCCGCGGCACTGGGCGGAAGCTTGCGCGCCGGAACAGATTCCGGCCACTGGGAAGTTCTGGCCACCCTGCCGCTCGGCTGTGTGGGCGCCGCATGACGATTCGGGTGGTGATCGCCGACGACCACGCCGCGATCCGCGCCGGCCTGCGGATGATCCTGGACGTCGAGGACGATATCGAGGTGGTCGGCGAGGCCGCCGACGGCGATGTCGCGGTGGCACAGGCCAAAGCGCTGCGGCCGCAGGTGGTGCTGATGGACGTGCGCATGCCGGGGGTGGACGGGATCACCGCGACCGAGCGGATCACCGCGGGCGGCGTGGCGAAGGTGCTGATCCTCACCACGTTCGACCTGGACGAGTACGTCTTTCGCACGCTGCGCGCGGGCGCCTCCGGGTTCGTGCTGAAATCCACGTCGGGCCGGGCGCTGGTCGAGGCGGTGCGCGCGGTCGCGGCCGGGGACGGCGTGCTGGCTCCGGAGGTGACGCGAGCGGTGATCTCGGCGTTCGCCGCGTCGAATCAGATTGCCGCGCAAGCGGCTCCCGCCGGATTCGGCGAGCTCACCGAGCGGGAACGCGAAGTGCTCGATTGCCTCGGCGACGGCCTGTCCAACGCGCAGATCGCGGGTCGGCTGTTCATCGGCGAGACGACCGTCAAAACACACGTGTCCCGGGTGCTGACGAAACTCGGTGTGCGGTCGCGGGTTCAGGCCGCCATCGTGGCGCGTGAGATCCGCGACCGATAGTCACGCCTGGAGCGGGGTGAATGTCCCGTCCGCCGCGGGCAGGTACTCTACGACCCCCGTGACCGCCCCCACCGGCAGGGGGCCGTACAGGTGCGGGAAGAGCATCGACTCCGGATCGGTCGGGACGCCCGGCTCCCACTTGATCGGCGACCCGACGCGGCGGGAGTCGATCCGCAGCAACACCAGATCACGCCGTCCCCCGAACAAGCGATTCGCGGGCAGGTGCACCTGTTGCGGCGACGAGAGATGGATGAACCCTGCCTCGGCGAGGGAGGGCGCTCGGTACTCCCCCGTTTGCCGCGCGGATAACCATTCATCCAAAGTGCATAGGTGAACAAGCGTGTGAGTGTCATAGGTCACGGGTAATCTCCCGGTAGACAACTGGATCGGCCGATCGAGAGTGTGACGCAGTGCACATCTACGACAGGACCAGCGGCGTTCGCCCGTAGCGAAATCCCTGGTCGTGTTATCGAAAACACACTGCTTCATCCGCGGGAACAAAGTCCCCCGTCCCGAACGTCTGACAGAGTAGTCATACCCCTGCTGGGAAGTAGCGGTAGCGAGCTCGTGGTGAGTGACCACGGGCCCCACACCAGGTGAACGGTCGTCGGGACCGGGAGCCAGGACGGAGGAGTCATGCCAGGAACCCTGACAAGCACCCCACTGACCGCGGTCGATCGTTGCGACCGCTGCGGGGCGGCGGCCCGTGTGCGCGCCGTACTGCCCGCAGGTGGAGAGTTGCTCTTCTGCCAGCACCACGCGAACGAACACATGGATCGGCTGCGTGAGCTGGACGCCGTGATCGACACGGAGTCCGCTCCCGCGCTCTGACCTGCTCCTCGCGTCCTGACACAACAGCATCGAACAACAGAACACCGTTTCCACCGGCAGCGGGCGACCCACAGGTCGCCCGCTGTCGCTGTGTCCGGCGGCGCTCAGTCCGCGCCGAGGATGCCGTCCAGCAGCCTGGCCAGGCCGTATTCGAACGCGCCGTCCGGGTCGGCCGGCGCCTGGTACAGCTCACCCACCGCCGCCCCGACACGTGCGGCGAGCGGGAACCGGCTCGGCGGCATGACCTCGCTCAGCAGCGGACCGTGCACTTCCCACCACTGCGCGTCGCTCATTCGCGCGGTCTCGCGGGCCGCGGCCACCGCCATACGCGCGTTTCCGGTGGCGAACTCCGACAGCACGGCGATCGCCCGGTCCATCGCCACGTCCGGCAAGCCGAGCCCGTCGATCGCGGCGAGCTGCCGCTCGTAGCGACGCATCCGTCCCGGCCCGAGCACGAGCCGCCACGGCGACACCTCGAGCAGCCAGGGGTGCGCGAGGAGTTCCGCGCGCACCTGGCGGGCCACCGCGGCGAGGCGCTCACGCGGCGGCAGATCGGCGGGAACCGGCGCGTCCTCCTCGGCCACCGCGTCGACCATGAGCACCGTCAGTGCGTCTTTGCTCGGTACGTACGTGTAGAGACTCATCGGCCGCAGCCCCAGTTCGGCGGCGACCGTGCGGATGGAGACCTTGTCATAGCCCTGCCGGTCGGCGAGCGCGACCGCCGCGGCGACCACCGCGTCCACGCTGACCGCCTGCTTCGGACCGCGCCCTGCCGGGCGCGACGGTAGTTCGTGCCGCCACAGCAAGCTCATCAGCCGCCTGGCCTCGTCGGATGTGACGTCTTCGCTCACTGGCTCCTCGGAACCGATCCGGTACGGTGTCCGTTGTCAGATTACTCCGTACACCATACGTTGATTCAAGGGGTGCGCTCTGCCCAGCACACACGCCACTTATCTACCGGATCGGCACATGTTCGCGCTCTGGACCTGGCTCGGACACGCCACCGGTCCGGCTCCGACCGGTCCAGGTGACCGCGAGACCCTCGCGCTGGCCGTCCCCATCGGCGTGGACGGAGCCCTCGAGGTCATCGACGTCGATGCCGCCTTGGTGGATCCCGAGACGTTCGCGGACTCGAGCCTGGAGCACCCGGGTGAGTCGGTCCTGGCCTGGCAACAGGTGGTGCGTTCCGCGCTCGCCGACCCCGCCGGTGAGCCGTCCGGCCCGGACGCCGATGCCCTGCCCATCGCCGCGCACGCCGTGCCGGACGCGTCCCGCACGGCAATCGTCTCCCCGCGACGAGCATTGGCCGTCCTGCGCGACACCGAGGCGGTCACGGCGGATCTGCGAGCCACCCTGAAAGCCCGGCTGCGCCCCTACCAGGCCCGCGGGGTCGGCTGGCTGCGCGAAACGGTGGCCGCGCACGGCGGCGCGGTGCTCGCCGACGAGATGGGGCTGGGCAAGACCGTGCAGACCATCGGCTTCCTGCTCGACAGGGCCGAGGCCGGTCCGCAGTTGGTGGTATGCCCGACTTCGCTGGTCGGCAACTGGGCGCACGAGATCGGCCGGTTCGCGCCCGGGCTGCGCGTGGTCGTGTGGCGAGGCGGCGCCGTCGATCCCGACGCCGCGACGATCGTGGTCGCCGGTTACCCGACGTTGCGGTTACATGGGCAGCTGCTGGCGCAGCGGAGGTGGGCGACGGCCGTCTTCGACGAGGCGCAGGCGCTGAAGAATCCCCGCACCCAGGTCGCGAAGGCGGCGCGCGCGATCGACGCGGCCGCCACGGTCGCACTCACCGGCACGCCGGTGGAGAACCATCTCGATGAGTTGTGGGCCCTGCTGCACCTGGTGGCACCCCGATTGTTCGGGCACCGGACGCAGTTCCGGCGGCGCTTCGTGCGGCCCATCCACGAGGGTTCGGCCGCCGCCGCGGCACGGTTGCGCGGCACCATCGAACCGGTGGTGCTGGCCCGCACGAAACGTCAGGTCGCCGCCGCCCTGCCCGCGAAGATCCACAGCGACCTGCTCTGCGACCTCACCGCCGAACAGGAACAGCTGTACGACCAACTGCTCGACAAGGCCGTGGACGACGGATTCGGCGCGGGCATCGAGCGCCACGGCCGCGTGCTCGCGGCGCTGACCGCCCTGAAGCAGGTGTGCAACCATCCCGGCCTGATCACCGGCGAACTCGACGAGCTCGCCGGCCGGTCCGGGAAGCTCGACCTGTGCACCGATATCGTCGCCGCCAATCTCGAAACCGGCAGTCCGACGCTGATTTTCACGCAGTACCGGCAGACCGGTGACCTGCTGGTACGGCATCTCGCCGAGCAGTTCGGCGTGGATGCGCCGTTCTTCCACGGCGGCCTTTCGCAGGCCGAGCGCGCCGAGATCGTCACCCGGTTCCAGGCCGAGGACGGGCCACCGGTGCTGGTGCTCAGCCTGCGCGCGGCGGGCACCGGGCTCACGCTGACCCGCGCCGCCGACGTCGTCCACTTCGATCGCTGGTGGAACCCGGCGGTGGAGGCGCAGGCCTCCGACCGGGTGCACCGGATCGGCCAGACCCGTACGGTCACCGTCACCACGCTGACCTCCACCACCACCGTGGAGGAGCACATCGCGGGCATGCACGACCGCAAGGCGGCGCTGCGCGACCTCGGCGACGCTGCGGGTATCGCGGCGCTGGCCGCACTGGACGACGCCCAGCTGATCGAGGTACTGCGCCGCAAGAGGGAGAACTGATGGCGGACAACGAGTTCGGCTACACCGCATGGGGCATGGACTGGGTCCGGCTGGCCGAGCCGCTGCGCCAGACCCGGCCGGACCCATTGCTGCCCCGCGCGCGCAGCATCGCGCGCAACAACGGTGTGCGGGCCACCGTCGAAGGACAGGTCGTGCGGGCCACCATCCACCGGGGCGGTCAGGCGTCGGTGACGCAGGTGGAGGTGGCCCCCATGTCCCGGACCGCCGTTACCGCGATCGCCGGATTCGTGCCGGACCCGCCCGTACCGACCGACGAGGTGCACCGCGCGATCAGCGCGGCCGGGGTTTCCCTCGCACCCGTCCTCGCGGGTACCGACTGCTCGTGCACCGCGCGCAAGACACGATGCGTGCACCTTCTGGCCGTCTTCTACGAGATGGCACGGCGAGTCGACGAGGATCCGCGACTGGGCTTGGCGATCCTCGGTTATTTCGCCGCCGCGCCGCACGACTCGGACGAGTCCGCACCGGCGACGCGGTGGACGCCGATCAGTGCGCTGGATCCTCGGCGATTCTTCACCACGACGCCGCGCTGAACTGCCGAACCACCTCGGAGTATCCGGGCCACCGATCGCACCCCCGCCGTCTGGCCCCGGAAGCGGAGAATTACTGCGCCGGAGGCGATCTCGATGGTTCGCGTCGTGGACGGGTGGCGTACGTGGACCCCGCCGCATCGTTGCCGCTGCTCTGCCACGGGCATGCCGCTCGCGCGGGTCGCGAGCCGATCGGTCCCGCGACGCCGAGCACGTACGTCGCGGCGTTCCAGCGAGCGGTCGTGGTCCCGCAGCGGCGGCATTTCGCCGAGATGATCAGGCGTTGGTCCCGCTGTCAACGGTGAGGAACGCACCGGTCACGCTGCGACCGGACGGCCCGGCCAGGAAGGCCACCGTCGCCGCCACATCGTCGGCGGCGCCGAAGCGCCCGAGCGCGGTCAGGTCGCGCTGCCTGCCCGCATGCGCTCCGTCGCCCGGATTCATGTCGGTGTCGGTGGAGCCGGGCTGGACGAGGTTCACCGTGATCGCGCGCGGGCCCAGTTCGCGCGCCAGCGCCTTGGTGAATCCGTTGAGGGCGGACTTGCTGAGGTTGTAGAGCGTCACCCCGTCGAACGGCGCGTGATCGGTCAGGTTGGTCCCGATGCTGATGATCCGCCCGCCGTCGGTCATGTGCGCGACCGCGGCCTGCGCGCCGACGAACGCGGCGCGCGCGTGCACACCGAGCGCGTTGTCGATCTCCGCGACGGTGAACTCCTCGAACGGCTTCGCCGGGAAGATCCCCGCGTTGTTGACCAGGATGTCCAGCCCGCCGAGTTCGGACGCCGCGCGGTCCACCGCCGTGCGCACGGCGGTGGCGTCGGCGCTGTCGGCCTGGATGGCGACGGCTCGCCGCCCGAGCGCCTCGACCTCGCCGACCACCGTCTTCGCCTGCCCCTCGGCGTGCTGGTAGGTCAGCGCCATGTCCGCGCCCGCCTCGGCGAGGCGGCGCACGATCGCCGCCCCTATCCCGCGGCTACCCCCGGTGACCAGTGCGACCTTGCCCGTCAGCTCCGGCATCGGTACTCCTTCTATTTTTGTGTCGATCAATACATAAATAGCCAAGCGCATCCGCCGCCGCGGTGTCAAGGGGTATATTTAACGATCGACACAGAAAGGTTCGGCATGGCTGAACGGGGACGACCACGCGCCTTCGATCGCGCCGAGGCCTTGCGCCGCGCCATGGAGGTGTTCTGGGAACACGGCTACGAGGGCGCGTCGATGAACGACCTCACCGCCGCGATGGGGATCAACTCACCCAGCCTGTACGCCGCGTTCGGCGGCAAGGAGGCGTTGTTCCGCGCGGCCGTCGACCTCTACGGGCACACCGACGGCGGCTACACCGCCCGTGCGCTGCGCGAGGAACCCACCGCGCGGGCGGCCATCGAGGCGATGCTGCGGGACAACGCGATGGCCTACACCGAGGAGAACAAGCCGCACGGGTGCATGGTCGTGCTCGCGGGCTCCACCTACACCACGAGAAACACCGGCATCCGCGATTTCCTGATCGACAAGCGCCGCGCGACGACCGAAGACATCCGGCGACGACTCGAGCGCGGCGTCGCCGAGGGCGATCTGCCGCCCGGTACCGACAGCGCGGCGCTCGCCGCTTTCTACACGACGGTCCTCTACGGGTTGTCCATCCAGGCACGGGACGGCGCGGCGCTGCCGGAACTCACCGCGTCCATCGACTGCGCCATGGCCGCCTGGCCCGCCCCGGCCGACTGACGCGGGCTACTTCCGGCGCAGCGCCGCGATGCGCTCACCGAGTTGTTCGGCGGTGGCCAGCGCGGTCGGCGGCCCGCCGCACTCGCGGCGCAGCTCGCCGTGGATCACGCCGTGCGGCTTCCCGGTGCGATGGTGATGCATCGCCACCAGGCTGTTGAGTTCGCGCCGCAGCTCGCCGAGCCGATCGGCGGTGGCGACCCGCTCCGCGGCGCCCGCCACCTGTGGACCGGGATCCGGGACGGGCGCGGACAGGCTCCGATCCGCGACCTGTCTGGCCTGCCGCTCACGCAACAGCGCGCGCATCTGCTCGGCGTCCAGCAGGCCCGGAATCCCGAGGTAGTCGGCTTCCTCGTCGCTTCCGGCGAAAGTCGCGGTACCGAAGGAGGATCCGTCGTAGATCACCTGGTCGAGCTCGGCGTCGGCGGCCAGCGCGACGAAGGACTTCTCCTGCTCGCCCGGTTCGTCCTGCTGCTTGTTCGCCTCGATCAGCAAGTCGTCGTCCAAGCCGTTCTTCTCCCGGTGCGGCTTGCCGATGACGTGGTCGCGCTGCAACTCCAGTTGCGCGGCCAGATCCAGCAGCACCGGTACCGACGGCAGGAACACCGTCGCGGTCTCGCCGGACTTACGGGCACGCACGAAACGCCCGATCGCCTGCGCGAAATACAACGGGGTGGAGGCGCTGGTCGCGTACACCCCGACGGCGAGGCGCGGCACGTCGACGCCCTCGGACACCATGCGGACCGCGACCATCCAGGGCTGGGTGCTGTTGCTGAATTCGGCGATGCGGTTGGAGGAGGCCGGGTCGTCGGACAGCACCAGCGCCGGCTTCTCACCCGAGATGTGTTCCAGCAGTTCGGCGTAGTCGCGGGCACGGTCCTGGTCGGTGGCGATCACCAGACCGCCCGCGTCGGGCATGCCGGAGGCGCGCTTCTGGCGCAGCCGGATGTCGGCGGCGCGCAGCACGGCGGAGATCCAGTCGCCGGCCGGGTCGAGCGCGGTCCGCCAGGCACGGGCGGTCTGCTCGGCGTTCAGCGGCTCGCCGAGGCGGGCGGAATACTCCTCGCCCGCGCTGTCGCGCCAGTGCGCTTCGCCGGAGTAGGCCAGGAAGACCACCGGCCGCACCACGCCGTCGGCGAGCGCCTCGGCGTAGCCGTAGGTGTGGTCGGCGCGGGACTTCGGGAAACCGGACTCGTCGGGTTCGTAGACGACGAAAGGGATCTGGCTGTCGTCGCTGCGGAACGGGGTACCGGTCAGGGCGAGGCGGCGAGTCGCGTCGCCGAACGCCTCAGCGGTCGCGTCACCCCAGCTCTTGGCGTCTCCCGCGTGATGGATCTCGTCGAGAACGACCAGCGTCCTGCGATTCTCGGTGCGCACGCGGTGGCGCGAGGGATGCGCGGCGACCTGCGCGTACGTGACCACGACACCGTGATAGTCACCCGAGGTGCCACCGGTGGAGTTGGAGAACCGCGAGTCCAGCGCGATCCCGGAGCGCGCCGCCGACTGTGCCCACTGGTGCTTCAGATGTTCGGTGGGCGCCACCACGGTGATCTGGTCCACAGTGCGGTCGGCCAGCAGTTCGGCGGCCACGCGCAGCGCGAAGGTGGTCTTGCCCGCGCCAGGGGTGGCCACGGCGAGGAAGTCCCGTGGTTTGGTGGCCAGGTACTTCGTCAGCGCACGTCGCTGCCAGGCGCGGAGGGAACCGCCGCTGACGGCGGGGCCGATCGCTTTCGAATCGCCCGGCGTCTCTGCCTCTCCCGCCACAGCGGCGCCACCCGACCCAGTCACGCAGACGACCCTAGCGGCCCGGCACGGCGTGTCGCCAAACCGACGCGGCGGGCGCGACGGGCATCACACGGCCACCAGCCAGGACGCTGGGAGTTCACCCGATGCCCACCGACACGTCGCGCGCACACTCCGATGCGGATCGCCGAAGTGCGCGATGCTGTAAGCACGATGACCGAGCACCACGCCATTCCGGGGGATCCGCCGCGGACCGACACACCGTCGACCCGCGCCGCCGCTGTGCGCCCTCCCACTTGGGCCGACCGCGCGAGCGCGTGCACAGCGGTGTTGAGCAGACGGGCCGCCGCGCTGATCCTGCGGGTGGCGGCGAAGGCGTGGACGGATTCCATCTTCGCCAAATCGGCCGCGGCCGCGTTCTGGCAGACGCTCTCGCTGGCGCCGCTGTTGCTCGGCCTGCTCGGCAGCCTCGGTTACGTCGGCGGATGGTTCGGCCCGGACACGGTGCAGATCGTCGAGTCCAAGATCATCGCGTTCAGCCGGGAGCTGTTCAGCGCCAGCGTGGTGTCCGATCTCATCGAGCCCACGGTGCAGGACGTCCTCGGGCGCGGGCGCGGAGCGGTGGTGTCGGTGGGCTTCGTGCTGTCGCTGTGGGCCGGATCGTCGGCGATGGCGACCTTCGTCGACTCGATCGTGGAGGCCCACGACCAGCAGGACGCGCGGCACCCGGTGTGGCAGCGCATCTTCGCGCTGTTGCTGTACCTGCTGTTCCTGGCGGCGTCGGTGTTCATCCTGCCGCTGGTGGCGCTGGGGCCGACGCTGATCGGGCGGGTGCTGCCCACCGCGTGGCGGGCCACCGGACTGCAACTGCTGGACTTCTTCTACTACCCGGGCGTCGGCCTGCTGCTGATCGTCGGGCTCACCACCCTGTACAAGCTGGCACTGCACACCTCGTTGCCCTGGCACCGGCTCTTCGGCGGGGCGCTGGTGGCGGGGGTGTTCTTCATGGCGGCCAGCGAAGTGCTGCGCCGCTACCTGTCGTGGGTCAGCCGCACCGGCGTCACCTACGGTGCGCTGGCGACGCCGATCGCGTTCCTGCTGTTCACGTTCTTCCTGGGCTTCGCGGTGATCCTGGGCGCGGAGTTCAACGCGGCGGTGCAGGAGTTCTGGCCCGCCCGCGCGACGCGCATGGAGCAGGTCAAGGAGTGGATCGCCAATCAGGTGCGCGGCGAGAGCGGAACCGACGCGGACACGACGGATCCCGACGAGGCCGCGGCGGGGCCGGACGACGCGGGCTCCGACGACCTGCGCGCCGTGCTCGATCTGCGCGCGGCGCGGTCCTCGTCCGGCGAGTAGATCGTCGCCTCAGTCGCCCTTGCGTAGGCCGTCGTAGACCTTCTTGCACTCCGGGCACACCGGAGAGCCCGGCTTGGGCGAGCGGGTCACCGGAAAGACCTCTCCGCACAGCGCGACCACGTGGGTGCCCAGCACGGCGCTCTCGGCGATCTTGTCCTTCTTCACGTAGTGGAAGAACTTCGGGGTGTCGTCGCCCGTCGTCTCGTCGGTCGTCGTATCCGGGCGAACCATGGTGTCGGTGCTCACGCACTCCATGATGCCGCATCGCGCGACAACCCCGCTGATCACGGTCTCACCTCGGTGTCGCATCACCGGCCACCGCCGAGCAGACCCGACCCCACCTCGGAGTCGCATCACCGGCCACCGCCGACCAAACCCCACCCCACCTCGGTGTGTGCGCGGAAGGACCACGAGTGGAAGACTCGGGGTATGCAGCAGAACGGCGATTCCCCATCCGCCGACGGCCGCGACCGCGAAGAGCACCCCGACGTGACGATGCCGACGCAGCCCCGCCGTTCCTCCGGATACTTCCCAGGCACCGACGACAAGCACCCCGCGTTGATCACCGAGGCGGCGCCCTCGCTGGACGATCAGCACCGGGCCCGGGTGCGCAGGTACACGATCATCATGGCGTTCCGCATCCCGTGCCTGGTCCTCGCCGCGATCGCCTACAGCGCGTTCGGCAACCCGCTGCTGTCCATCCTGATCATCGTCGCGTCGATTCCGCTGCCCTGGATCGCGGTGCTGATCGCCAACGATCGTCCGCCACGCCGCAAAGACGAGCCCAGCAGGTGGGACCGTCCGCGCACGGCCATCGAGTCGCGTCCGCACAACGCCATCGACGGTTGAGCCCGCCGGAAAGACCGGCTCACCGCGCCGCTGCCGGAGGCCTGCGGACGACGGCCGACATCACGGCGGCGGCGCCGCACAGAGCGCCCGCCAGGTACCAGGCGAGGTCGTAGCTGCCTTGCAGGTCACGGATCACGCCCGCGCCGGTGGCCGCCACCGCCGAGCCGATCTGGTGCGAGGCGAACACCCAGCCGAACGCGACGGGGCCGTCGGCGCCGAACAGTTCGCGGCACAGCACGACCGTCGGCGGCACCGTGGCCACCCAGTCCAGACCGTAGAAGACGATGAACACCCACAGGCTCGGTTGCGTGTCCGGACCCAGCAGCGCGGGCAGGATCAGCAACGACAGACCGCGCAGCGTGTAGTAGCCGATCAGCAGGTAGCGCGGATCGATCCGGTCGGTCAGCCAGCCCGAGGCGATGGTGCCCGCCACGTCGAAGACGCCGACGACGGCCAGCAGGCTCGCCGCGGCGGTCGGCGGCATGCCGTGATCGTGCGCGGCACTGACGAAATGAGTGCCGACCAGCCCGTTGGTGGACGCGCCGCACACCGCGAAACCGCCTGCGAGCAGCCAGAACCCGGGACGCCTCGCGATCGTCCCGAGCACCGTGAGCGCGCGCGACGCGCCGCCCGCGGCGGGCACGCGCAGGCCCGCCGTGCTGTCCGGCTCGGCGCCGTAGGCTCGCACGCCGAGGTCGCTCGGGTAGTCCCGGATGAACAGCACAACCAACGGCGCCACGGCCAGCGCCGCGCCCGCGACGATCAGCGACGGCAACCGCCAGCCGTGGGCGTGCGCCAGCGCCGACACCAACGGCAGGAAGACCAACTGTCCGGTCGCGCCCGCGGCGGTGAGCACGCCGGTGACCAGACCGCGCTGTCGCACGAACCACCGGCCGGTGATCGTGGCGACGAACGGCATGGACATCGACCCGACGCCGACACCGACCAGCAGGCCCCAGGTCAGCACGAGGTGCCACGGCCGGGACATGAAGACCGTCAGCCCGCTGCCCGCGGCGACCAGCAGCAGCGCGCAGGCGACCACCCTGCGGATGCCGAAGCGATCCATCAGCGCGGCGGCGAACGGCGAGATCAAGCCGTATAGCAACAGATTCAGTGAAACGGCCGTCCCGATGGTGCCGTGCGACCAGCCGAACTCCTCGTGCAACGGGTCCATCAGCACGCTGGGCACGGAGCGGAACGCGGCCGCGCCCAGCAGGGCGATGAAGCCCACGCCTGCGACCGGCCACGCCGGATGTAAGCGCCGGCGCGGCGCGGTAGCCAGGGAAACGGGAGTCGGCGTCTGCAGTTCGGTCACCCGATGAGCCTGCCCGAACCATGCTCACGCAACGAGTGGCTGAAATGCCACATAACATTGAATTCCTGCCAAATGTGGCGGCGCCGGTATTTTCTCGACAAGGCGGGCACGCGTCCCTAGGGTCGCATGAGGCCTCGCGCACCACGATCACCGGCCACGGTTTGTTGCGGGCGACAAGACAGGAGTGCACATGATTCGGTGGATCTGGGTCTTCCTGGACCGCCCGGCGCAGCGTTTCGACGACTGCGCGAAGTTCTGGTCCACGGTCACCGGCACCGAGCTCTCCCCTCGGCGCGGCGCGAACGACGAGTTCCTCACCCTGTTGCCGGACCCGGCGCTGTTCGCCGCGGCGAGCGTCAAGATGCAAGCGGTGACCGGCCTCGGCGGCGTCCACCTCGACCTGGACGTCGACGACATCCCCTCCGCCGTGCGCACCGCGCTCGGCCTCGGGGCCGAGCTGGTCGCCAACCATCCCGGCTACGCCGTCCTGCGATCCCCCGGCGGCCAGACGTTCTGCCTGACTCCCAGCGGCCGCGCCACCAGCACGCCCGCTCCCGCCGTCCGGGCTCCGGACGGCGCGCTGTCGCGCCTGGACCAGGTGTGCCTCGACATCGGCCCCGACGATCACGAGGTCGAGACCCGCTTCTGGACGCTGCTGACCGGCTGGACCCATCAACCGGGCAGACGGCCGGAGTTCGCCCGGTTGCGCTCCGAGGAACGGCAGCTGCCCGCGCAGCTGCTGTTGCAGCGCCTCGGCGAGAACCGCCCGACCAGCGCGCACGTCGATCTGGCGGCCACCGACATCGACGCCACCGCCGCGTGGCACGAGTCACTCGGTGCGACCGTGGTGGAACGTCACGAACACTGGATAGTCCTGAGCGATCCCGGCGACGCGTTGTACTGCGTCACCGGACGCGACCCCAGCGGGGTCTGACCGGCTCCGGCGGCGGCCCGAGTGGCAGCGCGGTGCCGCGGAACACAGCGGGCACCTGATCCGCGCCCGGTGGTCGCGGTGGCAGAGTACGGGTGTGCCTACGAACCGATCGACGACCACCGGATCGCTGCTCGCCGCGCTGTGCCCGGATCTGCGGACCGCGCTCACGCGGGTGGGCTACGACGCCGACACCCTGCTCGAGGTGCTCGGCGAGGCGCACGCGGCGCTGGGCCGGTCGGAGCCGGTACCGGTGCGCCGCGCGGCCCGCGCGGCAGGCGAGCTGGGCACCCTCATCCGTCTGTTGCTGTTGGGCGACGCGCTGCCCGAGCGGGAGGTGGCCGCGGCGCTGGCGCCGGTCGAGATGGATCGCGCGGTCGCGGCGGGCCTGCTGGAGCGTGAGGGCGACGAGGTGCGTGCGGCGCTCGACCTGCGGCCGCTCGACACGGGCGCGGGCACTCGGTGGGTGCTGTCCGACCTCGACGACTCGATGCGCAGGCGCACACTGACCGAGGATCACGTCCTCGGCGTCGGCCACGCCTCCCTCTCGCTGCTGCGCGCCACACCCACCCGGCCGGTCGGCACGGTGCTCGACCTCGGCACCGGGTGCGGCGTGCAGGCGGTGCACGCCGCCTCCTACGCGCGGCGCGTGACCGCCACCGATGTCAATCCCCGCGCATTGTGGCTGGCCGAGGCCACCGCCGCGCTCAACGAGTTGGACATCGAACTGGTGGAAGGCTCCTGGTTCGACCCGGTGCGGGGCAGGCGGTTCGACCAGGTCGTGGCCAATCCTCCGTTCGTGGTGGGCCCGGGGCGTGTCGAGCACACCTATCGCGATTCCGGCCTCGCACTGGACGGCGCGAGCGAGTTGGTCATCTCGCAGGCCGCCGACTTGCTGGCGCCCGGCGGTACCGCCGCGATGCTCGCCGCGTGGGTCCATGTCGACGACGAGGACTGGCGCGGGCGCGTCTCCTCCTGGTTGCCCGCGCACGGGGTGGACGCCTGGGTGGTGCAACGTGACGTCGCCGACCCAGCCCTGTACGTGGGCACCTGGTTGCGCGACGCGGGCGCGGACCCGCGCGATCCCGCCACGCAGGCCCGCGCGGAGCGCTGGCTGGACGCCTTCGAGGCAGCCGACGTGGCGGGCATCGGTTTCGGGTTCGTCTACCTGCGCGCCATCGATGGGCCGACCGAATTGCTCGCCGAGGACCTCACCCACGGCTTCGATGATCCGCTCGGCGAGGAGGCCTTCCGGTATTTCGAGCGCTCGGCCTGGTTGCGGGCCGTCGCCGGCGACGAAAATCTCGCCTGGTCTTCACGTTTCGTCGTGGACCGGGCGACGGCGCTGGAGCGGGTGTATCTGCACGACGCCGAGGGATGGGAGCCGAAGGTGGCGCGACTGCATCGCGGCGACGGCCCCCGCTGGCAGCACGAAGTGGATGAGGCGACGATCTCACTGCTGGCGGGAATGCACGCCGACGGCCTGCCGTTGTACGACCTGATCGAACTGCTGGCGCTCGCCCATGGATCCGATGCGGTGGGCACCGAGTTCGCCGCCGACGCGTTGTCCGTGGTCACCGGCCTGGTTCGGCACGGATTGATCAAGCCCGTGTGAGAAACGGCAGCCGCGCGCCGGCCGGTGCAGGTCCTGGCCGGGGATCGTCCCCGCGCTGCGGCGCTTCTCAGGAACTTCTCAGACGAGAAGGGCGAAAACCGCTGCTCAGAGCGGTTTATGCCAGCCGTAACGGGGAACTTTCTCCCTGTCGGGTCCGTTTATCGGAGTGAGACACCACCGACAGGAGGCAAGTCATGACAAGCCCCGCCACCACTCGTGTGCGCACCAGCGATTCGGACCTCGACGCTCAGAGCCCTGCCGCCGACTTGGTACGTGTGTACCTGAACGGAATCGGCCGCACCGCGCTGCTCACCGCTGCCGACGAGGTCGAGCTGGCCAAGCGCATCGAGGCGGGCCTCTACGCGCAGTACCTGCTGGAAACCGGCAAGCGACTGTCGGCGTCCCGCAAGCGTGATCTGGCGATGATCGTGCGCGACGGTCAGGCCGCCCGGTCGCACCTGCTCGAAGCCAACCTGCGCCTTGTTGTCTCGCTCGCCAAGCGGTACACCGGCCGCGGCATGCCGCTGCTCGACCTGATCCAAGAGGGCAACCTCGGGTTGATCCGCGCCATGGAGAAGTTCGACTACGCCAAGGGCTTCAAGTTCTCCACCTACGCCACCTGGTGGATCCGGCAGGCCATCACTCGCGGCATGGCCGACCAGAGCCGCACCATCCGCCTGCCCGTCCACCTCGTCGAGCAGGTGAACAAGCTGGCCAGGATCAAGCGCGAACTGCATCAGCAGCTGGGCCGCGAGGCCACCGACGAGGAACTGGCCAACGAATCCGGCATCCCGGTCGACAAGATCTCCGATCTGCTCGACCACAGCCGCGACCCGGTGAGCCTGGACATGCCGGTCGGCAACGACGAAGAGGCCCCGCTGGGCGATTTCATCGAGGACTCCGAGGCCACCTCGGCCGAGTCCGCGGTCATCGCCGGTCTGCTGCACCACGATGTGCGCAGCGTGCTCGCCACCCTGGACGAGCGCGAACAGCAGGTCATCCGGCTGCGGTTCGGCTTGGACGACGGCCAGCCGCGCACGCTGGACCAGATCGGCAAGCTCTTCGGTCTCTCCCGCGAGCGGGTACGTCAGATCGAGCGTGAAGTCATGGCGAAGCTGCGCAAGGGTGAGCGGGCCGACCGGCTCCGCGCCTACGCCAGCTGATCGTCCGGCGCCGGCCGCCCCGAGACAGCGCCGGCGTTCGGCTCGGTGGCCCTTCCGCCAGGGTCACCTTCCCGCGCCGACCGGTATGCGCGCGTGCCCGTCCCCTCCGGGCGTCGCGCGGGCCGGTCGGCGGTGTCGTATCCCCCTCTCCGCGCCGCGTCGGCTCAGCTCTGGTCCACCGCGATGTCGTATTTCACGGTGTCGCCTTCCACCGAGGTCACCGTCAGCGTCACACCGAGCGTGTTCCCGGCCGCGGTGAGCGTGCAACGCATGGTGGTCCCTTCTTTGCCAGTGAGATCACCGGGGCAATCGATCGCGTCGGGTTCCTGCCCGACCTTCTCGGTGAGCGAGTCCTTGACCGACTTCTCCAAGTCGGCCTCCTTCACCTTCGGGGTGCCGATTGTGACGGAACACGCGGTGAGCGCCGCCGCGAGCAGCGACAAGACGGCAACACTGCGAATCTTCATGGCGAGCAGGCCTTTCTGACGGACGAACGTGACATCCCCAGATCGCGGCAGAAGCGATCGTCCGTTATCGGACATTTCGCGTGTGACGTGTGCGAGCCGATGTCTCAGCCGTGCCACGCGATAGGCGGGGCGTGCTGCGCAGCGAATTCGCCCGGCGGATCCGCCGAGGCTCAACCCAATCGGCGCGGACCGGTGTCGAAACGGCTGGGCTGCGGGCCGATCCGGGCGCGGGCGTACAGGATCTCCGCTGATGTCGGCGAGGCCAGCACCGGATCGAAGGACAGTTCCCGCATCTCCGGCAGGTCGTCGAACAGCGCCGAAATGCGCTGGGCCAGTTCGGCGAGGGCCGCTTTGTCCACGCGTGGACTCGCCGGCGTACCCGACAGCAACGGTGCGGCTCGCGGCGCGTCGATCAGGGCCGTCGCCTCGTCGGCGGTCAACGGCAGTGCCCGATAGGCGCGGTCGCCGAGCAACTCGATGATCAGGCCGGACAGGCCGAATTCGATCACCGAGCCGAACGACGGGTCGTCCTGGACGCGCAGGATGCAGCCGACACCCTTGGTGGCCATCTTCTGGATGTGCAGTACCGGATCACCGCACAACTCCGCCAAGTCCGCGTATCCCTGTCGCACCGCTTCGGGACGCCACAGATCGAGCCGGACGCCGGTGAGATCCGGTCTACGCCGCCACAACTCGCCGGTCGCCTTGGCCGCTACCGGATAGCCGAGTTCTTCCGCGGCGGCGACCGCTTCCTCGGCATTGCGTACCTCGCGGAACTCGACGACCGAGATGCCATAGCAAGCAAGCAGTTCCACCGTTTCCAGATCGGTGAGCCGCCGACCGCCCGAACCGGCCATCCAATCGGCCACCAATTGACGCGCACGGTCGGTGTCGATGCCCTCCGGCCGCACCACCGGCGAGACCGGCCTGGTTCGCCATGCGGCGTATCGCCGCACCCGGGCCAGCGCTCGAGCCGCGCGTTCCGGATCCGGATACGACGGGATCGAGCCGTGCGCCGCCGTGGCGCCGGGACCACGCACCGCGAGCAGGTTCGGAATCCCTTGCTCGGCGACGAACGTGGTGAGAATCGGCTTGTTCGCCTCGGGCACCGCGGCCGCCGCCGCTCGGATCGCGTCGGCGAAACCGGCGGTCGGCAGCGGCACCGGAGGTGCGAAAACGACGATCAAGGCGTCCGTCTCGTCCGAGCGCAACGCTGCGACCAGAGCGTCCAGATACGCGCCCGGCGTCGCCTGCGGACCGAGGTTGACCGGCTCGCCGACCTCGAGGCCCTCCCCCTGCGCCGCGTCGACGGCCAGCCAGTTGAGCGCCGCGCTGTTGCCGACGACCGCCAGCCGCGAGCCGCGCGGCAACGGCTGATAGCCCAGCAGAGCGGCGCAGTCGAACAGTTCGGAGATCGAGTCGACCTGGACGATTCCGGCCTGGGCGAACAGATCCCGCACGATCGACCGGTCCATGTCCCCTGCGGGCTGAGCGACCGAGCGGCCGCTGCTCACCGCGACGATCGGCTTGGTCCGGGCCACCCGGCGCGCGATCCGGGAGAACTTGCGCGGATTACCGAAGCTTTCCAGGTACAGCAGCACCACATCGGTGTCCGAGTCGCTGTCCCAGTACTGCAGCAGGTCGTTGCCGGAGACGTCGGCACGGTTACCGGCCGACACGAACGTCGACAAACCGAGATTGCGGGCGGCCGCCTCCCCGAGGATGGCCGCGCCCAAGGGCCCGGACTGGCAGAAGAAACCGATACGTCCGCGACCGGGCAACACCGGGGCGAGGGTCGCGTTCATGGCGACCGCCGGATCGGTATTCGCGATGCCGAGCGCGCTCGGCCCGACCACGCGCATGCCGTGCCCACGAGCGGCCGCCACCAGTTCGCGTTCGGCCGCCGACCCCCCGGCGCCGGTCTCACCGAAACCCGCGGTCAGCACGACGAGGCCTTTGACCCCTTTGGCCATGCAGTCGTCGAGCACCGAGCCGATCGCCGCGGGCGGCACCGCGACCACGGCGAGATCGACCTCGTCGGGAATCTCCCGGACCGTCGCGTACGCCCGCACCCCGCGCACCGACTTGCGGTTCGGGTTCACCGGGAACACCGGCCCCTGGAACAGACCCGACAGCAGATTCGACAGCACCGCCCCGCCCACCCGCCCGGTCGCGGGGGTGGCGCCGATCACCGCCACCGATCGCGGGGTGAGCAGATTGCCCACGCTGCGCGCCTCGGATGCGCGTTCGCGCGAATCACGCACCGACAGCAATGCTTCGGTGGGGTCGATGGCGAACTCGAGATGCAGGACCGACCCGTCCCGGCTGCGCTCGACCTGGTAGCCCGCGTCGCGGAAGACCGTCACCATGACGGTGTTCTCCGCGAGCACCTCGGCGACGAAGGTCTCGATCTTGTTCTCCGCGGCGGCGCCGGCCAGATGCTCCAGCAGGATCGAGCCGAGCCCGCGCCCTTGATGGCCGTCGGCGACCACGAACGCGACCTCCGCCGCCCGCGGCCCACCCCGCTCCAGCAACTCGTAGCGGCCCACCGCGACGATCGCCTCGCCGAGTTCCAGCACCAGGCCGACCCGGTCGTGGTAGTCGACATGCGTGGTGCGATACAAATCCTTCGGCGAGATCCTGGGGTACGGGCCGAAATATCGCAGATACCTGGTGCGGTCCGACAGCGCGCCGTGGAACTCCTGCAGCCGCTCGGCGTCGTCGGGAGTGATCGGGCGCAGTCGTACGACGCCACCGTCGGAGGCGAGCACGTCGGCGAACCAGTGCTGCGGCGGCGGGGGCGGGGTGGCGGGAGTGTCCGCGGTGTCGGGAAAGTCAGTCACGAGGATCCTCCGGGTCCAGACCCAGCAACCCGAAAGTCGCTCGGCGGGTGGCCAGCACGGCCATGTCGACGGCACGTTGGGCGCGATCGACCCGTACGTCACCGGTCTCACCGGTACCGCCGGGGCCGTCCCATGGACGGTAGGCGACGTCACCGCCGTCGCCCATGGTGCGCGGCGGGTCCGCCCGCGGCACCGCCGCGCCGATCAGGTCGATCCAGTCCTGCGGGATCGCTGTCGCGGGATCGATGGTGCGATCCAACGCGGTGGCCAGCAAGTGGGTCCAGGCCCGCGGCACCACCCGGACCAACCCGTATCCGCCACCACCGACGGCCAGCCAGCGTCCTTCGGCATAGCGGTCGGCGAGTTCACGCATGGCGCGGAAGGCCGCGCGCTGTCCGTCGACGGTGAGTTCCAGGTCGGCCAGCGGATCTTCCCGATGGCTGTCCACCCCGCACTGGCTGACCACGATCTGCGGACGGAATGCCTCCACCGCGCCCGGGACCACGGCATGAAACCCTCGCAGCCACTGAGCGTCCCGGGTGCCCGGCAGCAACGGCAGGTTGATCGACGTGCCCTCCGCCGCGCCGACGCCGATCTCCTCCGGCCAACCGGTGTTGGGCCACAGGGTGGCCGGATGCTGGTGCAGCGAGATGGTCAGTACCCGTGGGTCGGCGTAGAAGGCCCGTTGCACGCCGTCGCCGTGGTGCACATCCACGTCGATGTAGGCGATCTTGTCGAAACCGTGGTCCAGCAGCCAGGAAATGGCCACCGCCGCGTCGTTGTACACGCAGAACCCCGCCGCCGAATCGGCCATCGCGTGGTGCATGCCGCCGCCGATGCTCACCGCCCGGTTGGTGCGGCCCTCCGCGATCTCCCTGGCCGCGGCCAGCGTGCCGCCGACGATCGTGGACGCCGCCTGGTGCATTCGCGGAAAAACCGGATTGTCCGGGGAACCGAGACCGAAGGGTGGAGCGGCAGGCGAACCCACCGGCGGCACGGCGCGTTCGACCGCGTCCAGGTAGTCGGGCGTGTGGACGCGCAACAGATCGGGGCGTTCCGCGGCGGCGGGCTCGAGCACTTCGACGCCATCGAGCAAGCCGAGACTCTCCGCCAGCGCCATGGTGAACTTCAGGCGCGCGGGCTGCATCGGGTGCTCCGGAGTCCAGCGGTAATCCAGGAACCGCTCGGTCCAGACGACGGTTGCGGGGCGGCTCGTTCCGGGCGAAATCGGCGCCCGAGGTTCGCCGCGCGGTGCAGTGGCCATGCTCGCAACGCTAGCGGGAAGCAAGGAACCCCGCGAAACGTTCCTATGCAGTACAAATACAAGAAAGTATGCTCACGGCCGCCTGCCGTGCGCCGATCACGTTCCCGCAATGCCGCCGGAGATGTCGTGCGCAGCGTGGAGCGACACGATCCGGCACACGGGGGTGCCGTCGTGCGTGGGTAGAATTCGTGCCGACGAAGGGGTAACAGGTGAAGGATCTGGTCGACACCACGGAGATGTATCTCCGTACCATCTACGACCTCGAGGAGGAGGGCGTGGTGCCCCTGCGCGCCCGGATCGCCGAGCGCCTCGAACAGAGTGGTCCCACCGTGAGCCAGACCGTCGCGCGCATGGAACGGGACGGTTTGCTGCTGGTCGCCGGAGACCGTCATCTGGAATTGACCGAGAAGGGGCGCAGCATGGCCGTCGCGGTCATGCGCAAGCACCGGCTGGCCGAACGGCTGCTGGTCGACATCATCGGCCTGGACTGGCAGAACGTGCACGCGGAGGCCTGTCGCTGGGAGCACGTGATGAGCGAGGACGTCGAGCGCCGTTTGGTCGAGGTGCTCAACCACCCCACCACCTCCCCGTACGGCAACCCCATTCCCGGCCTGGACGAACTGGGCATCATTCCGCCCGTCGCCGCCGACGAGACGCTGCTGCGCCTGTCGGATCTGCCGAACGGCCAGCAGCACGCCGTCGTCGTGCGCAGGCTCGCCGAGCACATCCAGACCGACCCCGAAGTCATCGGCCGACTGCGGGAGGCGGGCGTGGTGCCCGACGCCCGCGTCACGGTGGAGACGAGGCAGGGTTCGGTGATCATCACCGTGCCGGGCCACGACGGCTTCGAACTGCCCGACGAGATGGCGCACGCCGTCCAGGTGAAGCTGGCCTGACACGTGAGACTTCTCGTCACGGGTGGCGCGGGTTACGTCGGCGGCGTCTGCGCCCAAGTTCTGCTGGAAGCCGGCCACGAGGTGATCGTGGTCGATGATCTGTCCACCGGCAATGCCGAGGGCGTGCCCTCCGCCGCCCGGTTCGTCCAGGGTGACGTGGCGGTCGCCGCGCCGGAGCTGCTGGCCGCCGAACCCTTCGACGCTGTTCTGCATTTCGCGGCCCAGTCGCTGGTCGGCGAGTCGGTGCAGCAGCCGGAGAAGTACTGGCACGGCAACGTCGTGAAGACGTTCGAGCTGCTGGAGGCGATGCGGCGCACGGGAACGCCGCGTCTGGTCTTCTCCTCCACCGCCGCGGTCTACGGGGAACCGGAGCGGGTGCCGATCACCGAGGATGCCCCGACCCGCCCGACCAATCCGTACGGCGCGTCGAAGCTGGCCATCGACCATGCCATCACCTCCTACGCGATCGCGCACGGGCTGGCGGCGACCAGCCTGCGGTACTTCAACGTCGCAGGCGCCTATGGCGGACTGGGCGAGAACCGAGTGGTGGAAACGCATCTCATCCCGCTGGTCCTGCAAGTCGCGGCCGGGCACCGCAAGGCGATCTCGGTCTTCGGCACCGATTGGCCCACCCCCGACGGGACCGCGGTCCGCGACTACATCCACATCCGCGACCTCGCTCAGGCCCATCTGCTGGCCTTGACGACCGCCGAGCCGGGCACCCACCGGATCTACAACCTCGGCAGTGGCACCGGATTCTCCGTTCGCGAGGTGATCTCGGCCTGCGAGCGCGTCACCGGCCTGCCGATCGCCGCGCAGGACGCGCCCCGTCGTCCCGGCGACCCGGCGACGCTCATCGCGTCCAGCGAACGCGCCATCACCGAGCTGGGCTGGCGTCCCGAGCACAACGATCTCGACGAAATCGTCACCGACGCTTGGGCTTTCCTGCGATCGCTCGGCTCCCGCGCGCACAGCGCGCGATAATCCGCCACCTGCGGTCCGAGTCGACCCCGCACCGACTCGGGCCGCGGCGCCGACGCAACTGGCCCGGAGCCGACTTCGCCGCGACGACACCTGCACGGACGAAGCACGGTGTTCCGCCGAATCGTCACGGTGATCCGGCGCGGGCAGCATCGCGAACTCGTTGTCACCGATCCGCATATCCGGCTTCACGGCGCCGGTTCCCCCAGGTCGACACCGAGACCAGCGGCGGTCCGGTAGCCGCTGCGCGCGAGGCGACGCAACTGTTCCGGGCGCATGCCCAGGCGCAGCGAGGTGTCGAGCAGCATCGCCATCGGATGCCCCGGATCCGCCTCCAGCGCGGCTTCCAGCGCGATGCCCGCCAGTGGTCCGTCACCACGGACGTAGGCGCTGTAGCCGAGCAGTGCGGCGGCCTCGGCACGATCCGCGCCGGTCAGCGCGCGGGTCAGCGCGATCCACACCGCCTCCGCCGCGGCGGCGTGGTCGCCAACGGCCAGTGCGAACATCGTGTCCCGCACCGCCCGATCGCGCAGGGCCGCGGTGATCTTCGCGAGTTCGGGCGCCATCAGCGCCGCGCCCGAGGCGGTGTTGGCGATCTGCCACAGCACATGGTCCAGCGCTTGCCTGCTGTATCCGATCGGATCGCCGCGACGCGCGGCCCGGGCGTAGCGTTCGCCCGCACGCGCGAGCGCGTCCGGCAGGTGCGCCGCCATCTCGGCACATGCGAGCGGATCGGGCGCGACCAGACCGGTGAGTTCGGAACGGGAACCGCGGATCGGCCTGCCTTCCAGCACGTGGGTCAGCGTCACCAGAGAGGCCGCAGGATCACGGAGCACTCCGCGCCGCCGTGGTCCCGTCAAGGTCCACCACCGCTGCCCGGCGGCGATCGCAGGCACGGCCCACACTCCGGCCAGCGAGATGTCACACGCTGCCAGCCGCCTGCCGAGCGAGCCGACCAGCGCGTCGAATCGTCCGGCCGCGCATCTCGACCGGTCGGCGCTCGGCTCCACGGCGCGTTCGTCGACGACGACGGCCATGACCTCGGCCGCCTGGTCGTGCGCGCAGATCCGCGCGACCGCGGCAGCCAGCGTCGCACCCCGCACGCTGCGGCCACCGGGCGAATCCAGGTCGAAGCGCACCACCGCGTCGACCGTCGCACCGCCGGGCGTCCCGTGCCGCAGGACGAGCACGACCACCGACCGTTCCGGGGTGAATCCGAGCATCGCGGGCACCGCGGCAATCAACTCCGCCGGATCATCCACGCACACAACATGTTCCGGAGCACCATGGAACTGCGGAGGATCTTCGCCGCATCGAGCGTGCCGAGATCGACCACCGGGAGTCCACGCGTCTGTTCCGTCCTCCGCCGCGCGCGAATGCGAGTGCGGCGCGGCGATCGCTGCGGGAACGGCGCGTGGCGCGGTGTCGGAGCGAGCGCCGCACCTCGATGGATGGTTGCGGCCGGAATCCGGCCGTGATTCGTCGTCCATGCCTGCATGTCCGGCATCGACCGGTTCGGGGGCTCGAAACGGGTTCGCGGAAGTGGTCATGCTTCGACCATGCGGCTCGGTGGACTCCGGTCTTCGACGCCGACCTGGCGATTCCGCCGCCCTGGGGAATCCGCTTCGCGCTGTGCACGACTCGGCCGACACGACGGCGGTATCGCGATTCGTGTCGGAGGCGCCTGCTACCGTGCCGCCCGCGCTACCTCCCGCGCACTTTGCGCACCGCCGTGGCGAACAGCGCATCCAGCGCGGGGGTATCCGGTTCGCCCTCGGCGAACGACATGTAGGTCACCGAGATTCGCACGTCCCCCACTTGCGCGACGTGCGTGCGCATGGTTTGGGTCAGCCGGGCGCCTCCCGACTCCGGCCGAACTGTCCTCCGCAGCGAGAGGGTGTCGTCGGCGTCGATCGGCGGCGGCGAGTCCAACTCGGACGTCACGGTGGTGGCGGCGCCCGCTCGGTTGACCCGCACCGATCGGCACTGCTCCAGCCGGGCGCGCAGGGCGGCCAGCGGCTCGCCGCTGCGGGTCAATTCGACGGTCAGCGTCGCGCGGGTCGCGTCGTCCGTGCCGACCGCCATCGCGGTGCGATCGGGCCCGAAGTCCTGATTCGGCGGCACGCACCGGCTGGGCTGGACGTTCGCACCGCGGCCCATGCCGTCCAGGTCGCCCGCCGCCTGAGCCACGGCGTCCTGGGGCAGCACCACCGCCGCGTACGGCGGTGGAAACTGGCTCGGATCCGGTAGCAATGTCGGCAGTTCCGCGCTGACGTGCCGGGTCACCGCGGTCGGCGCCGACGAGACCGGGCGCCCCGGTACCGTCGACCCGCATCCTGCGAGCAGCACCGCGCAGACGACGGGCGCCACCCGGCCCAGCCGCATGCGCCTCGAATCCGCCACGGTCACATCCCCACTGTGCCAAACTCCTCGTGTCCGGTCGGCGATGCCACGCCGCCGGGCCGGGAATGCGCGGCCCACCGATGCTGTTGGCTCGGAGTACGGGTCGGTGTCCGGCCGTGCGCGGCGACCGCCACGGCATGGGGGACAATGGACAGTGGTCCCCGGTTCGGACGACTGCTCGTCTCCGCACCACCAGGAGTGGCGAACGATCGGGCAGGCAACCACACTGGCGCGTGAGGCACGCGTCCGGGCCGCAGGAGCCGCGCAGGAAGGAGTACGCGATGGACTACGAGTCGCGAATGTACGAACTGGAGTTCCCCGCTCCGCAGCTGTCGTCCGCCGACGGCGCGGGCCCGGTCCTGGTGCACGGACTGGAAGGCTTCACCGACGCCGGGCACGCGGTGCGGTTGGCGACCACGCACCTGCGCGAAAGCCTCGAAAGCGAACTGGTCGCCTCGTTCGACGTGGACGAGCTGCTGGACTACCGGTCGCGGCGCCCGCTCATGACGTTCAAGACCGATCATTTCTCCGATTACGCCGAGCCGGAACTCAACCTCTGGGCATTGCGCGACACCGCGGGGACCCCGTTCCTGTTGCTCGCGGGTCTGGAGCCGGACCTACGCTGGGAGAAGTTCACCACCGCGGTGCGGCTGCTCGCCGACCAGCTGGGCGTGCGGCGCAGCATCGGCCTGAGCGCCATCCCGATGGCGATTCCGCACACTCGCCCGCTGGGCGTGACCGCGCACTCCTCCAACCGCGACCTGATCTCCGAGCACCAGCGGTGGCCGGGCGAGCTGCAGGTTCCTGGCAGCGCGTCGTCGCTGCTGGAATTCCGCATGGCGCAGCACGGTCACGAGTCGGTCGGCTTCTCGGTCCACGTGCCGCACTACCTGGCACAGACCGCCTACCCGGAGGCCGCGCAGACGCTGCTGGAGAACGTCGCCGACAACGCGGGCCTGGAGTTCCCGCTGGCCGCGCTCGGCGAGGCCGCCGCCCGGGTACGCGAACAGGTCAACGAGCACATCGCGGGCAATGCCGAGGTGGAGACCGTCGTGCACGCGCTGGAGCGGCAGTACGACAGCTTCGTCACCGCGCAGGAACGCCAGTCGAGCCTGCTGGTCGGTGACGGCGAGTTGCCCAGCGGCGACGAGTTGGGCGCCGAATTCGAGCGATTTCTCGCCGAGCAAGGCCGTTACACCGGCGACGACGAGGGCGAACAGGACTGATCCGCCCGGCCGCCTGGTCCCGATCGCCCCTGCAAACGTGCTCACGGGCGAGGCCGTAGGGTTGTCGGAGTGGATCTGACCGAACTGCTCGACATCCCGGGGACCGACGCCGACGCGCTCTACGAGTCGTTCGGCATCTGGGCCGCCGAGCAGGGCACCCCGCTCTACCCCGCGCAGGACGAGGCGCTGCTCGAGCTGGCATCCGGATCCAACGTCATCCTCGCCACCCCAACCGGTTCCGGGAAGTCACTCGTCGCGGTCGGCGCGCATATGTTCGCCCTCACCCAGGGCCTGCGCACGTATTACACCGCTCCGATCAAGGCGCTGGTGAGCGAGAAATTCTTCGCCCTGTGCGAGGTATTCGGCGCCGAACGCGTCGGCATGGTCACCGGCGACGCCGCGGTGAATCCGGACGCGCCGATCATCTGCGCGACCGCGGAGATCCTGGCCAATCTGGCGCTGCGCGAAGGCGCGGACGCCGCCGTCGGCCAAGTGGTGATGGACGAATTCCACTTCTACGCCGACCCCGATCGGGGGTGGGCCTGGCAGGTCCCGCTGCTGGAACTTCCCCGCGCCCAGTTCCTGCTCATGTCGGCCACCCTCGGGGAGGTCGATTTTTTCGCCCGTGACCTGGAGCGCCGGACCGGCCGCTCCACCGCGATCGTCGCGGGCACCGAGCGCCCCGTGCCGCTGAGCTTCTCCTATGCCCGCACCCCGATCACCGAGACGCTCGAAGAGCTGGTCACCACCCACCAGGCTCCGGTGTACGTCGTGCACTTCACGCAGGCCGCCGCGCTCGAACGTGCGCAGGCGCTGACGAGTGTGAATTTCGCGACGCGCGCCGAGAAGGACGCGATCGCCGACGCGCTGGGCGAATTCCGGTTCGCCGCCGGATTCGGCAAGACGCTGTCGCGGCTGATCCGGCACGGCATCGGCGTACATCACGCGGGCATGCTGCCGAAGTACCGGCGACTGGTGGAGCGCCTGGCCCAGGACGGCCTGCTGAAGGTGGTCTGCGGCACCGACACCCTCGGCGTCGGCATCAACGTGCCCATCCGCACGGTGCTGCTCACCGGGCTGACCAAATTCGACGGCGTGCGCACACGCAGGCTCAAGGCGCGGGAGTTCCACCAGATCGCGGGCCGCGCGGGCCGGGCGGGTTACGACACCATGGGCACCGTCGTCGTGCAGGCTCCGGAGCACGAGGTGGAGAACACTCGGCTGCTGGCCAAGGCGGGCGACGATCCCAAAAAGCAGCGCAAGGTGCAGCGGCGCAAACCGCCGGAGGGCTTCGTCTCCTGGAGTGAGGAGACCTTCGACCGCTTGGTCGCCGCGCAGCCGGAGCCGATGGTGTCGCGTTTCACGGTCACCAACGCCATGCTGCTGAATGTGATCGCCAGGCCGGGCAACTGCTTCACCGCCATGCGCCATCTGCTCGAAGACAACCACGAGCCGCGACCCGCCCAGCGCAGGCACATTCTGCGCGCCATCCGGCTGTATCGGGCGCTGCGCGACGCCGGGGTGGTGCAGCAACTGCCCGAACCCGACGCGCAGGGCCGCCGCGCCCGCCTGACCGTCGACCTGCAGCGTGACTTCGCCCTCGACCAGCCGCTGTCGCCGTTCGCGCTGGCCGCGCTGGAGTTGCTGGACAAACAGTCCCCGAGTTATACCCTCGACGTGGTGTCGCTCATCGAATCCACGTTGGAGGATCCGCGCCAGTTGCTCATGGCCCAGCAGCACAAGGCGCGCGGCGAGGCCATCGCGGAGATGAAGGCCGACGGCATCGACTACGACGAGCGGATGGAACTGCTCGAAGAGGTGACCTGGCCCAAGCCGCTGGCCGAACTGATCGAGCCGGCCTTCGAGACCTACCGCGCCGGACACCCGTGGGTGTCGGAGTTCGCGCCGGCGCCGAAGTCGGTGGTGCGCGACATGATCGAGCGCGCCATGACCTTCGCCGAACTGATCTCCTTCTACGAGCTGGCCCGATCCGAGGGCGTGGTGCTGCGCTACCTCGCCGACGCCTATCGCGCGCTGCGGCGCACCGTGCCGGAGTCGGCGCGCACCGAAGAACTCGACGACATCACCGAGTGGCTCGGAGAGCTTGTGCGGCAAGTCGATTCGAGCCTGCTCGACGAATGGGAGCAACTGACCAACCCGGGCGCGGAGACCGACGCCGACCAGATCGCGTTCGGCGCCGAAACCGTGCGCCCGATCTCCGCCAACGAACGCGCGTTCCGGGTGATGGTCCGCAACGCGATGTTCCGCCGGGTCGAACTGGCCGCGCTGCGACGCTGGGACGAGCTGGCGGCACTCGGTCCCGGCCCGGACTGGGCCGAGGCACTCGCGGACTACTACGCGGAATACGAGCGCATCGGCACCGGACCCGACGCCAGGGGACCGCAACTGTTCCAAGTGGAACGAAGACCCGGATTCTGGCATGTGCGGCAGGTGCTGGAGGACCCGGCGGGCGACCACGGCTGGTCGATCGACGCGGTGGTCGATCTGGCCGAGTCCGACGCCGCGGGCGAGGTCGTCTTCGACGACGTCACCGTGTCCGCCGGCTGAGCCCGCATCGCCTACCGGCCACCTGTTCCCGCAGGTCAGCAGCTCCGTCGCGGCCTGATGACAGGGTTGCGCCACCATGGGGCGAATCCAGGTTTGGACGGATTCGTTACTGGGTAGGGGCCGCTGATACTCTCTCCCCCGCTGCCGAAGCGAAAGATCAACTATGCCCGAATCGCCGTACCTTGTCATCCATCCCGAGCGTGTCCGCCGGAATTACCGCGCGCTCGACGCCGCCCTGTCCGCGGGCACGGGCGCCGCGACGAGGATCCGTTTCGCCGTGAAGGCGAGCCCGGTGCCGGAGATCGTGCGCCTGCTGGACGAGGAAGGCGCGGAATTCGACGTAGCCAGCATCGGCGAGATCGACCTCTGCCTCGGGCTCGGTGTGGCTCCGGAGCGGCTGTGCTACGGCAACCCGATCAAGAAGGCCGCGCACATCGCCCGCGCCTACGCCCTCGGGGTGCGCCGCTTCGCCTTCGACACCGAGGACGATCTGCTGCGCATCGCCGAGCACGCGCCCGGCTCCGAGGTGGAGTGCCGCTTCCTCGCCTCGGCGCCGGAGTCGCGCACCCCGTTCGGCACGAAGTTCGGCTGCAGCCCCGGCGAGGCGTTCCGGCTGCTGGTCCGGGCCAGGGATCTCGGGCTGGTCGTCGCCGGACCCTACTTCCACGTCGGCTCTCAGCAACTGGATCCCACCGCGTGGCGGATCGGCATCGAGCAGGCGGGCCGGATCGCCGAGGCATTGGCCGACAAGGATATCGCGGTCGGCTCGGTGAACATCGGCGGCGGGCTGCCGATCTCCTACGCCGACCCGGCGCCCGCGCTGGGCGAGATCGCCGCGGTGGTGAACCACGCGGCGGCCGAATTCCTTTCCGGGAATACCGGATTGGTCGTCGAACCGGGCCGGGCACTGGTCGGTTCGGCGGGCACGATTCACGCCGAGGTCGTCGGCGTCCGCACCGCGCCGGACGGTCGGCGCTGGGTGTATCTCGACATCGGTCGCTACAACGGCATGGCCGAGACCGAGAACGAGTACATCGCCTACCGGTTCGTCACCGATCGCGACGGCGACCCCGTCGACGAGGCGGTGGTGGCCGGTCCGACCTGCGACGGCGACGATGTACTGTATCAACGCACGCGAGTCCTCCTACCGACCACGTTGCGAGCCGGTGATCGCGTTCGAATCCTCGACACCGGTGCCTATACCGCGAGCTATTCGTCGGTGTCCTTCAATGGTTTTCCGCCCTTGACCGTTCATGTCTCGGGCGCTGAGCGAGAGTGAGTTTGCCCATGACGGCGGAATTCACCGGTTGGCATGTGCTGGCCGAGTTCGGTGGTGTCGACGCAGCCCTCTGCGACGATCTCGAACGACTCGAATCGGCGTTGCGTGAGTCTCTGATCGCGGCGGGCGTCACCATCTGCGATGTCGTACACAAGAAGTTCGAACCGCAGGGGGTGACCGTCCTCGCGCTGTTGTCGGAGTCCCACGCCTCGATTCACACCTATCCGGAGTCCGGCGACATCTTCGTCGACGTCTTCACTTGCGGCAGCATCGGCGCGGGCGCGTCGAAGGCGGTCGAGCTACTGCGGGACGCGTTGGCGCCCAAGGATGTTCGGATGCAGGTCATCCGCAGGGGACACGGCAGTCAGCGGATCGAGGAGCCGGTGGGCGCGGGCCTGACCCGCATCTGGGACCTGCACGACGTGATCGTCGACACCCACACCCCGTTCCAGCACATGATCATCGCGCGGACCGAGCAGGGCATCAGCCTGTTCTCCGACGACGACCGCCAGTCCACCGAGTTCTCCCAGGTCACCTACCACGAGGCGATGATGGTCCCCGCCTTCGTGCTGGCCGAGAAGCTGGACAAGGTGCTGATCATCGGCTCCGGGGAAGGCGTCGCCAGCCAGATGTCGGTCGCCGCGGGCGCCACTCTGGTCGACCACGTCGACATCGACCAGCTCGAGGTCGAGCTGTGCGCCGAGCACCTGCCCTACGGCTACACCAGGGATGAACTGGCCGCCGCGGTCAAGGGTGAGGGGCCGATCAAGGTCCATTACGCCGATGGCTGGGATTTTCTGGCCGAGGCCGAGCGGGCGGGCACCCGGTACGACGTCATCGTGATCGACCTGCCGGACGAGCGCGTCGAGGACGCGCAGCACAACCGCCTCTACGAGGCGGAGTTCCTGTCCCGATGTCGTGCGCTGCTCGCGCCCGGCGGTGTGCTGTGCGCCCAAGCGGGCTGCGCGACGATGTGGCGCAACGAGACCCTGAAGCGGTCCTGGCAGCGTTTCCACGAGCAGTTCGGCACCGTGGTGCACTACGGCAGCGACGAACACGAGTGGTCGTTCCTGTTCGGCCTGGCCGAGGAGATCGACGACCCGGTCGGCGGGATGACCGATCGCCTGGCGCTGCTGCCCTACAAGCCCGAGACCATCGACGCCAGGGCGCTGGAGCGCGGCGCGATCGAACCGCACGCCCTGCGGGTCTAGGCAACGGCGCTCGAATGCGCCGGTTCCGGATCCGGAGCCGGCGCATTCGGCGTTTCGTGTCCGATCAGAGCCGCGCCGGGTCGACGGGCGGCTGGTCCCGGTTGGTTCAGGAGCGCTGCTGCGCGCGCCACTGCTCGACGTCGACTCCGCCGACGCCCCAGTTCGACAGCGCGACCTCGTCGATCACGACATAGGTGCTCGCGGGCGATTTGCCGAGCACGTCCTGCAGCAGATCGGTGACACCCTTGATCAGCCGCGCCTTCTGCTCGCGGGTCACGCCTTCGTCGGTGACTTTGATGTTCACATAAGGCATTTCAGGCCGCCCTTCCAGAGATGAACCCGCCGTCGACGGGGAGGATGTGTCCGGTGGTGAAGGCCGCGTCGGCGAGATACAAGACCGCGGCCGTCGTTTCGGCGACTTCGCCGATGCGGTTCAACAGCGCGAGTCTGCCCGAAGCAGGCTCGTCGCCGTCGCCGAACAGCGGTGTGCGAATGATGCCGGGGGCGACAGCGTTGACCCGGATGCCCTCGGCGGCGAGTTCGGCGGCGAGGCTGGTGGTCAACGCGTGTATGCCGCCCTTGCTGACCAAAGCCGCGGTGGCGGGCAACCCGGCGAGGGCGTGATCGATCAGCACGGTGCCGATGTTCACGATGCTGCCGCCCCTGGCTTGCGTCAGGAACTGCCGCACCACGGCCTGCGTCGTGAAGTAGGTGCCTTTGAGGTTGCCGTTCAGATAGACGTCCAGGTCTTGCTCGGTCACCTCGACAAACGGCTTGGCTCCGAAGATGCCCGCGTTGTTGACCAGCACGTCCACGCCACCGAATCGCTCCACCGCGACGCGCACCAGGGTCGCCGCGGTCGTGGCGGCGCCGATATCGCCCGGCACCGTAGCCACCCGCTCCGGCGCACCGATTTCGGCGGCCACCCGGGTCAGCTTTTCCGCGTCTCGGCCGTTGAGCACGACGTTGTCGCCGCGTTCCACGAACGCCCGTGCGATATCGCGACCGATTCCGCTCGAGGAACCGGTCACGATGACGGTCTTCACCATGGTGATCCTTTCTTATATACGACCGGTCGTCTCGGAACGGGTAGCCGAAGACGACGGACAGGCGCTGCCCCTGGAATCAGGGCAGGAAGTAATCGCCCAGCAGGCGATCGAGGCACTTGTGCAGCGGCGCGAGGGTGCGCTCCATCTTCATCCTGATGACCGCCCCTTCCCAGGATTCGAGCAGGAGATCGGCCAGTTCGACCGCCTCGATGTCGGCGCGGATCATGCCGAGGCGCTGCGCCTGCGCGAGTTGCTCGGCGACGCGATCGCGCCACGCGCGCCAAGCCACCGACAGCGATTCCCGCAACAACTCACTGCCTTCCAGCTCGCCCCCGAGATTCGCGATGAGGCACCCGCCGGTGAAATCCGCCGCGACGAAATCGTCCATCAGCCGTCCGAAGAACGCCCGCAAGCCGCTCACCGGGTCCGGCTCCGCGCCGAACGCCTCGGTCAGATTGCGCTGTACGCAGACCGAATGGTGCTCGATGATCGCGCGACCGAAGCTCTCCTTGCTGTCGAAGTAGTTGTAGAACGAGCCCTTCGGCACACCGACCTTGTCCAGGATCTGTTTGATCCCCGTGCCGTGGTAACCGTTGGTCAGAAACCCCGCGGCGCCCTCTTCGACGAGAAGACGCCGGGTGTCCTGGCTGCGTCGCGGTCGTGCCATGCGCTGAATATACGACCGGTCGTCTTGGAATTGCAACAGCTACACGCACGGCCTCACGCCGAGGGATCCGACCACCCGGGCCCGGCCGAGCCCGAGAAGCTCGCGGGGTCCTGCCGCCACCGCGCGGACCGGACGGCGAAACGCGCGAGATGCTCGGCGGCGAACCGGTCCCGTTCCCAGTCCGCCGAGTCCGCCGCCACCGTCCAGACGTAGGTCCACACCGGAGCGTTCCGGCCCTCGAGGCGCACTTGGCGCAGGTCGTACTCGTCGTCCTCGAACGCGTCGAGAATCCTCCACTCCGTCGCGCTGAGACCGGTCAGCACGGCGCCGCGGGCGCGCCCGTGCGCCGCGGCGACCAGCCCCGGATACAACCGCCGCGGCAGCGCGGCGGCGCGCCACCCGGCCAGCTCGGCCGGTTCGAGCGATGGCACTCGCCCGAGCAGCGTCGTCAACACCTCGGGGAATTGCAGGGTGCCGTAGACGAACAACGCATGGTCGGATCCGGACAGGCGGCCGAGCCGCCCCTCTCCCAGCGCCGCCGATGCCAACTCGCCTCTCCTCTCACCGGCCTCCACTGTGCCCGGCCGGCGCGTGCGACGCAGCTACATCGGCCGCTGAGCACGGACGATGGCGGCCAGGTATTCGTAATCGTCGGCGCGGGCGCTGGACGTGCGAAAAACCAGGCCGATGGTGCGGCCGGGTGCGGGAGCGGAGAAGTGCGCCACGTCCAACGTGCCGCGCGCGGTCTCCGCCGCGACCGCCATCTGCGGGATCAGCGTGACACCGAGCCCGCCCGCCACGCACTGGACCACGGTGGACAGGGACGCGGCCCTGGTGTCGCCGACGGCGGCGGGATGCACATCGGCCGAGCGGCACGCCTCCAAGGTCTGATCGCGCAGGCAGTGCCCCTCGTCCAGCAGCAGCAGCGGCTGGGCGTCCAGCACCGACGCCGCCAGGTCGCCACGCCCGGCCAGTTCGTGGCCGCGCGGCGTGACCAGCACGAATTCCTCGGAGTACAGCGGAATCTCGACCAGGCCCGGCATCTCGGTGGGGACCGCGAGCAGCGCGACGTCCAGCACGCCGGTGCGCAGCCCGTCCAGCAGCCGGGCGGTCTGGTCCTCGATGATCTGCGGGCGCAGTTCGGGCAGCCGCTTGCGCAATTCCGGCAGCAACCCGGGCAGCACATAGGGGGCGACCGTCGGGATGATGCCCATCCGCAGCGTGCCGCCGAGCCCGTCACCGGTCGCCGACGCGACGAAACGGTCCGCGGCCTCCAGCGTCGCCATCGCCTTTGGCAGCAACCGCATCCCGGCGGCGGTGACCAGCACGCGCCGGGTGCTGCGTTCGATCAACTGGAGCCCGAGCCCGTGTTCCAGGGCGGCGAGCGCCTGCGATAGCGTGGGCTGACTCACACCGAGACGGGCAGCCGCGGTGCCGAAATGGCGGTATTCCGCGATCGCCACGAACGCACGCAGCTGTGACAGGGTGGGCTGATAAGTCTGATCAGTCACCCCTATCAGTGTAGTGCGACTGATCACCTTTACCTTTTACCGCCCCTTGGGCAAGATCGCCCATGAGCTTTCACCCGCGGTGTGAGTGCTGAATTCGAGTCGGTGGACGGCTTTCACGGCAACGGTTCGGCAATACCGCAGAACACAGTTGGCAATCAAATGACGAGGAGACGAGCATGGCCCTGCTGACCATCGGCGACCAATTCCCGGCATACAACCTCACCGCGGTCATCGGCGGTGACCTGTCGAAGGTCGACGCTCAGCAGCCCGACGACTACTTCACCCGGATCACCAGCGACGACCACGCGGGCAAGTGGCGGATCGTCTTCTTCTGGCCGAAGGACTTCACCTTCGTGTGCCCGACGGAGATCGCCGCGTTCGGCAAGCTCAACGACGAATTCGAGGACCGGGACGCCGTGGTGCTCGGCGCCTCGGTGGACAACGAGTTCGTGCACTTCCAGTGGCGCGCTCAGCACGAGGACCTCAAGACCCTCCCCTTCCCCATGCTCTCGGACCTCAAGCGGGAACTGGCCGCGGCCACCGGTGTGCTCAACGCCGACGGCGTCGCCGACCGCGCCACCTTCATCGTCGACCCGAACAACGAGGTCCAGTTCGTCTCCGTGACCGCGGGTTCGGTCGGCCGCAACGTCGACGAGGTGCTGCGCGTGCTCGACGCCCTGCAGTCCGACGAGCTGTGCGCCTGCAACTGGAAGAAGGGCGACCCCACCATCGACGCGGTCGAACTCCTGTCCGCCAGCGTCTGAAAACCGCGGTCGCATCCGGACTTCCTGGTACGTCCCAACCCCACACCATCGAGAACCGACCTGGTCCCGCACGGGATCGCTTCGAGTAGAGGAATCGCCGCATGAGCATTGAGAACCTGAAGAACTCCCTTCCCGAGTACGCCAAGGACCTCAAGCTCAATCTGTCATCCATCGCGCGCACCACGGTGCTGAACGAACAGCAGTTGTGGGGCACCCTGCTCGCGTCGGCGGCCGCCACCCGGTCGACGACCACGCTGCGCGAGATCGCCGAGGAAGCCGCCGACGTGCTGTCGGCGGAGGCGTACAACGCCGCGCTCGGCGCCGCCTCGATCATGGGCATGAACAACGTGTTCTACCGGGGCAAGGCGTTCCTCGGCGGTCGCTACGACGACTTGCGGGCCGGGCTGCGCATGCAGATCATCGGCACGCCGGGCGTCGACAAGGCCGACTTCGAGCTGTGGTCGTTCGCGGTCTCGTCGATCAACGGTTGCGCGCACTGCCTCGAGGCGCACGAGCACACGTTGCGCGAAGCGGGCGTATCTCGCGAGGTGATCTTCGAATCGCTGCGCGCCGCCGCGATCGTGGCCGGTGTCGGCCAGGCGGTGCAGTCGACCGAGGCCCTCACCGCGGCCGCGATCTGATTTCGCTGGGAAAGAGGCCCCTGTCCTGCGACGGGGGCCTCTTTCGCGTTCCATTGTGGTCTGCGTGACAGCTCGCGCCCGCGGCATCCGAGTAGGCTCGGCGAGCATGAGCACACAGGTCGATGTGGTGCGAGTGTTCACCGACGCCGCCGGACGCTTCGGCAACGAGTTGGGTATCGCACGGGCGGCCGACGTGGCCGCGGCCGATCGGCAGGCGCTGGCCGCCAAGGCCGGATACAGCGAGACCGTGGTCGTCGAGGAGCCGGTGGACGGCACCGCCGCGGTGCGGATCTACACCCCCACGATGGAACTTCCGTTCGCCGGGCACCCCTCGGTGGGGACTGCGTGGTGGTTCGCGTCGCAGGGCCTTCCGGTGCGGACACTGGACGTCCCCGCGGGCCCGGTGGCCGTGGAGCTCACCGAGGGATTGACTTGGATCACCGCTCGCGGCGAGTGGGCGCCCGCGTTCACCTTCCATCAACTGGAGGACGCCGAGGAGCTGGCCACCTTGCGGCCGGAGGAGTTCCCCGGCGGTCCGCACTACCTGTGGGCGTGGACCGACGAGCATCGCGCCGCCCTGCGATCGCGCATGTTCGCGCCGACCATGGGCATCACCGAGGACGAGGCGACCGGAGCCGCGGCCGTGGCGTTGACGGCGCTGCTGCGCAAGGGACTGGTCATCACCCAGGGCAAAGGCTCGCAATTGTTCACCCGGTGGGACTCCGACGGCTGGGTGCATCTGGGCGGCCGAGTCGCCGCGGACCAGCCGGTGGAGATCTGACGCCGCTCAGGGCAGGGTCACGCCCACGATCGGATCGCCGCTCGGTGCGTCCGAACCGCCGTCCGGTTCGACGCTCACCGCCAGCACTTCGCCGGACCGGAAACCGGTGACGAACGGCCGCTCGGTCGACGGCACGTCGCTCAGCAATCCCGCCGAGCGTGGTCGCCCGTCGGAACCGACCAGCCACACCTGATACACCCGGCCCAACGGCGGCGGAGCGACCCGATCGAAGACGACGACCGCGCGTCCGAGTTCGGGTGAGGCGTCGACGACGAGCAGCCCACCCCCGGCGAACGATCCGTTCACCGTCCGCATGTGCACCCGATCGGCGGCGGCCGGGTCCGAGTGGGAGCCGAGGAGCTGCGCGGTCACCACGCTGCCACCGATCACCAGGCACAAGACGGCCGCGATCGGCGCCACCCAGCGCAGCGAGCGCCGCCACGACGCGATCCGCGTGCTCGACCGCTCGGCGCGCTCGTCGGGCAGCGCGGCCAGGATGCGGCGTTCCAGCTCCGGCGGCGGCGCGAGCTCACCGAGCACGGCCAGCCGCCCCATGACGTCACGCACCTGCCACACGGTGTCGGAGAACGCTTGGCGCACCTCCGGGTCCGCGGCCGCCAGACGGGCATCGATGTGCCTGCGTTCGATATCGGCGACCGCGTCCAGCGCGCAGGGGTAGGCGAGGTCGATGAGGTCCGCCTCCGAGCGCGGCGAGGTGTCAACCATCGCTGCCTTCCCCGGACAAACATTGCTCCAATCGTTTCAGCCCGTCGCGGATGCGGGTCTTGATCGTGGGCAGCGGCACCGAGAGACGATCGGCGACCTCCCGGTAGGTCCACCCGCCGTAATAGGCCAGCACGATCGCTTCGCGCTGCGTGGGGGTCAACCTCCCCAGGCAGCCTGCCACCTGTTGCTCCTCGATGCGCTGGGTGACCGATTCGGCGACGACATCGTGGGCGCGCCCGAGCTGCCCGTGCGCGTAGACGAGGTCTCGGCTGGTGGCCGAACTCTCCGCGCGAACCCGGTCCACCGCCCGGCGATGGGCGAGCATCATGAGCCAGCCGACCGGACTGGCCAGCGTGGCATCGTAGCGATCGGCCATCGACCAGACCTGGAGGTAGACCTCCTGGGTCACCTCCTCCGCGGCGGCATGACTGCGCAGGACTCGCACCGCGAGCCCGAACACCCGCGGACTGGTCAGCTGATAGAACTCGGTGAACGCGCCGCGATCGCCCGCGCCTGCGGCGGCGAGCAGCGCCGCGAGCTCACGGCTCGCGCTGGTCGCCCCTGCTCGGTCGTAGCCGGTGGGCAGCGGGCACGCGAGCGCCGGGTCATCGGTTTCCTCGCGCGCACGCGCCGGACCGCCGGAGCGATGGGGTGAAGCAGAACCGTGTTCGTTGCTCATGGCCGAATCCCGTGCCTGCATGCACAGGGGTTCGGTATGCGCGGGAAACCGGATTGGTCACGGTCACCGAATGATCACGGCCGCGAGCATGTATGCGGTGCCCGCGTCCATCACCACATGCGGCACCGCCGCCCACGGTTTCGCGGGACCGGTGAGGGCGGCGACGCAGCCGCCGGAACGCACCAGCAGCCCCAGCGGCCCCGGCACGTGCGCCCGGGTCCGGCCGGTACAGGCGGTGAAGGTCACCAGAAGGGCGTCGAGCAGGAACAGGACGGCGAGAACGAGCGCCGGTCCGGTGGACGGACCGCCCACATGGCCGGAACCCGTATGGCCGGACATCGCGTAGAGCATCGCCGCGGCGGCGACGATGTGGTAGCCGAGCGGTACCAGCCGGTCGATCGGCAATGGCCGCCCCTGGGTGGCGTGCTCCACGGCACGGATCGTCAGCAACCCGGCGAACACCACGGCCATCGCCGTCAGTACGCCGCGCACCGCATGCGGGCTCGCGCCCGAGGGAAACGCCAGCATGCCGAGCATCACCAGGCACATCACCAGGTGGGCCGCATCGGATTCGGAGTGCCCGGCCGAGGCGTCCGACGGTGGCTGCGTCTGCGCGACCGACCCGGTCGACGACGCCGCGGCCGCCGCCACCCGCGACAGCACGATCCCCGCGGCGATCACGAACGCCGCCAACATCATCCACCGCAACACGGCATACTCCTGCACGAACTGCGCCACACCCCACCACCTCTCAGCACGGCGACCACGGTCGTCGCCCTTCCATGCTCGCATCCCGGAGCGCTCGGGGTGTCATTTTCAAATCGCGCACATCATGTATGACGCTGAGGGAAGCCACACCTCGGCATTTCGATCGCCTGCCCTCATGGCCGAGTTCCGGTGTGCGCGCCGCATCGCGGATTCGGTCGAACGACAGTGGTTTCGATCTATCCTGAAGACAGCGCTGACAGGTGCTTCTTCGATGCTGTTGAAGGCTGCTGTCGGACAGATACTTACGTTCTGAGCGCGGCCTGCCGTCCCGGCGACGACTTCGCGGCGCGCTCCGCCGTGTCGCGGAGGTCGGCTCCGCGCGGCGCTCTTCGATCCGAGGCCGCCCGGGGAACGCTCGGGTGCGGCCTCGGCGAGGTGCCGAGTCAGCGGCGGGATGCGGGTGGAACCGAGCGACCCGCCATGATGGAGTCATGTCCCACCAGGCCGGCAAACACGTCACCGAAATCGAGCGCGACGGTCTGCGCATCGTCGTCGACGACCTCACCGGCCCGGAGGTCGCGGCACTGCTCACCGAGCACCTTGCCGAGATGGCCGCGCACTCGCCCGCGGAGAGCATGCACGCGCTGGACCTGGCGGCGCTGCGTCATCCGGACGTCACGTTCTGGACCGCATGGGATGGTGCGGCCCTCGCCGGATGCGCCGCGGTGAAGCGCCTCGACGACGACCACGCCGAGATCAAATCGATGCGCACCGCCGCGACGCACCAACGCCGCGGTATCGCGACGACCCTGCTGCGTCATCTGCTCGCCGAGGCCACCGCGCGCGGCTACCGCCGCCTCAGCCTCGAGACGGGTGCGCATGATTTCTTCCGGCCCGCACGACGGCTCTACGCCGCCCACGGCTTCGCCCACTGCCCGCCGTTCGGTGACTACCGCCCTGATCCACATAGCGTCTTCATGAGCCGTGACCTCTGACGTCAAGCATCGTTCAACGCGCGGGTGAATCCCTCGACGAGCTCGGCGACCTGGTCGTCGGTCATGACGAAGGCCGGGGAGACCTGCATGGCTCCTTGGCCCGCGGCGCGACCGGAGATGCCGTGCGCACGCAACGTCTTGACCAGTCGCGGCCCTTCGTCCGGATCGGCGAGCTGGATGGCCGCGACGGCGCCGAATCCGCTGCGCACCTCGGCGACCCTGGGGTGTTCGGCGAGCACCGACAGCTGATCGTGCAGGCTGGATTCCAGGCGCAAAGCGGCCGCGAGCAGGTCTTCCCGCTCGACGATGTCGAGATTCGCCAACGCGGCGGCCGCCGCGCCCGCGTGGCCGCCGTAGGTGTAGCCGTGCCGCCACCAGACGCCGCCCGCGAAGAACGGCTCCGCCACGCGCGGTGCGGCGAATACCGCGCCCATCGGGAGATATCCGGAGGTCAGCCCCTTCGCGGTGGTCATCAGATCGGGTTCGAGCGCGAGCCGGGACGAGGCGAACCACGCTCCGCCGATGCGGCCGAAACCGGTGACCACCTCGTCGGCGACGAACAGGATGTCGTGGTCACGGCAGATCCGGCGCACCTCGGCGAGGTAACCCGCCGGTGGCGGATACACACCGCCCGCGCCGATGACGGGTTCGCAGAAGAACGCGGCGATCCGCTCGGCGCCGACTTCCTCGATGAGGGCGAGCAGTGCCTTAGCGTCGTCCCATTCCACGGTGCGCGCCGCGGGCATCAGCTCGCCATAGCCTTCGCGGTTTCCCGGTAGGCCACCGAGCGCGGTGCCGCCCACGTGCATGCCGTGATAGGCCATCCGCCGCCCGACCATGATCGTCTTGCCCGGCTGCCCTAGTTCGTGCCAGTAGCGGCGGGCGAGCTTGGTCGCGGTGTCGACGGAATCGGAGCCGCCCGAGGTGAAGAAGATCTTGCTCCCGGGAACCGGCGCGAGCCCGGCGAGCCGCTCGGCGAGTTCCTGGGTGGCGGGCTCGGTGATGTCGCCGAAATTGGAGTAGTGCGCGATCGTGCGCAGCTGGGCGGCCACCGCGTCGGCAATCTCGGCGCGCCCGTGGCCCACGTTGGCGAACCACAGGCCCGCGGTGGCGTCCAGGTAGCGGTTGCCCGCCCGGTCGAAGACGTAGGCGCCCTCCCCGCGGGCGACCACGAACGCTCCGTCCCGCTCGACGGCGCCCATGTCGGCGAAGCCATGCCATAGCGCGTTCATGTGTTCCACCTTTACCGGTTCCCCGGCCGCGGTCCATACCTCCGAACACCGCGGCCGCTACGCGAACCGGACACAAGCACCGCGCGCATCGGCGCTGAGCAGCGCATATCCGGGCGGGACACCGCGCCGATCGCGCACCACTGGCTTACTCTCGGCTACCGGACGCACCGCCTGGTGGAAAAATTCGCTGGCGGATTTCGCTAGGCTGGTCGATGCAATGACCAGGACAGCCGCCACCGATCTCCGCGACCTTCGCACCCGCCTGGCGAATCTCTCCCTTCGCGACGAACACCGGTTGCGGCGCAGGCTCGACAAAGCGCGCGGCGGCGACCTGGGCGAGGTGGAGACCGAGATCACAGCGGCCGAACTGCGCGTCGAAGCGCGGCGCGCCGCGGTGCCGGAGATCCGCTACCCGGAGCAGCTACCGGTCACCGCCCGCCGCGAGGACATCGCCGCTGCCATCGCCGAGCACCAGGTGGTCATCGTCGCGGGCGAGACCGGCTCCGGCAAGACCACCCAGATCCCGAAGATCTGCCTCGAACTCGGCCGCGGCATCCGCGGCACCATCGGGCACACCCAGCCCCGCAGGCTCGCCGCGCGCACCGTGGCCGAGCGCATCGCCGAGGAGCTGGGTACCGAACTCGGCGACGTGGTCGGCTACACGGTGCGGTTCACCGACCACGCCTCCGAACACACTCTGGTCAAGTTGATGACCGACGGCATCCTGCTCGCGGAGATCCAGCGCGACCGGCTGCTGCGCCGCTACGACACGATCATCATCGATGAGGCGCACGAACGCAGTCTCAACATCGACTTCCTGCTCGGCTACCTCAAACAGCTGCTGCCCCGCAGGCCCGACCTCAAGGTGATCATCACCTCGGCGACCATCGATCCCGAGCTGTTCGCCCGGCATTTCGCGGACGAACAGGGCACGCCGGCACCGATCGTCGAGGTCTCCGGGCGCTCGTACCCGGTGGAGATCCGCTACCGGCCGCTCGCGCTGGAGCTGCCGAGCGCCGCCGAGGACGAAGACGACGAAGATACCCGCATCGTCGACCGAGACCCGGTGGACGCCATCGGTGACGCGGTGACCGAACTGTTCGCCGCGGGCGACGGCGACGTGCTGGTGTTCCTTTCCGGCGAACGCGAGATCCGCGACACCGCGGACGCGCTGCGCGATCTGAAGCTGCCGCGCACCGAGATCCTGCCGCTGTACGCCCGGCTGTCCACCGCCGAGCAGCACCGCGTGTTCGCCCCGCACACCGGGCGCCGGGTGGTGCTCGCGACGAACGTCGCGGAGACCTCGCTCACGGTGCCAGGGATCCGGTACGTCGTCGACCCGGGCACCGCGCGGATCTCGCGCTATTCCATGCGGACCAAAGTGCAACGGCTGCCGATCGAACCGGTGTCCCAGGCATCGGCGCGGCAGCGATCCGGGCGTTGCGGTCGCGTCGCCGACGGCATCTGCATCCGCCTGTATTCGGAGGACGACTTCGAATCCCGGCCCACCTTCACCGATCCGGAGATCCTGCGCACCAACCTCGCCGCGGTGATCCTGCAGATGACCGCGCTCGGACTCGGTGACATCGAGAACTTCCCGTTCGTGGAGGCGCCGGACCGCCGCGCCATCCGCGACGGCGTCGCCCTGCTCGAGGAGCTCGGCGCACTCGCGCGGCGAGACGGCGGGGCCAGGGCGAGTGGCGACGACGCCGCACTGTCGCTGACGCCGATCGGCCGTGAGATGGCCCAGCTCCCCGTCGATCCCCGGATGGCGCGGATGCTGGTGGAGGCGCAGCGCACCGGGTGCCTGGCCGACGTGCTGGTCATCGTCGCGGCGCTGTCGATCCAGGACGTCCGCGAGCGGCCCGCCGATCAGCAGCAGGCCGCCGACACCAAGCACGCGCGGTTCACCGTCGACGGCTCCGATTTCCTGGCCTACCTGCGCCTGTGGGAATACCTCGGCGGACAGCGCAAGTCGTTGTCGTCCAATCAGTTCCGCCGTCTGTGCCGGGAGGAGTTCCTGCACTACCTGCGGATCCGGGAGTGGCAGGATCTCCACGGGCAGCTGCGCACGATCACCAGGGGCCTCGGCTGGTCGACGCGCGCGGAGAACGCGGAGGACGGCGCGAAACCGGACCGAGCCGAAGCGGCGGCACCGGATCGCAAGTCCGGCAACAGGTCACGCAGAGGTCGCGGTGGCGACGGACGCGCAGGCTCCGAACGTGGCAAATCCGCCGCCGCGGCCGTCGTGGACGACGGACTCCCCTGGGATGCCACCGCCATCCATCAGGCGCTGCTGGCGGGCATGCTGTCGCACATCGGCGTCCGCGAGGCGGAAACCCGGGAGTTCCTCGGCGCCCGCAACGCCAAGTTCATGATCTTCCCCGGTTCCTCGCTGGCCAAGAAGCCGCCCCGCTGGGTGATGGCCGCCGAACTGGTCGAGACCTCACGGCTGTGGGGGCGGATGGCCGCGAAGATCGAGCCCGAATGGGCCGAGCGGCTGGCGGGCGACCTCGTCAAGCGCACCTACTCCGAACCACACTGGTCGGCCAAGCGAGGCGCGGCGCGCGCCTACGAACGGGTGACGCTGTACGGCATCCCCCTGGTCACCGGCAGGCCCGTGGATTACGGCCGCATCGACCCGGAGCTGTCACGCGAGTTGTTCATCCGCCATGCCCTGGTGCAGGGCGAGTGGCAGACCCGGCACGAGTTCTTCCACCGCAATCGCGCGCTGCTGGACGATGTCGCCGACCTGGAGCACCGCGCCCGCCGCCGCGACATCCTGGTCGACGACGAGGTGCTGTTCGAGTTCTACCACAAGCGCCTGCCCGCCGACATCGTCTCGGTGCGACACTTCGACAGCTGGTGGCGCGCCGCACGCCGGGAAGACCCGGCGCAGCTGGACTTCTCCACCTCCACCGTGGTCAACGAGGGCGCGGCCGCGCTGGACCCGGCGGCGTTCCCCGACTCCTGGCGGCAGGGCGAACTCAGTTTCCCGCTCTCCTACCAGTTCGAACCGGGCAACGAGGACGACGGCGTCACCGTGCGTATACCGGTGGAACAGCTCGCCCACGTTCGCGCCGTCGGTTTCGACTGGCTGGTGCCGGGCATGCGCGACGAACTGGCCGCCGCTCTGATCAAGACCTTACCGAAGGCCTTGCGGCGCAGTGTTGTTCCCGCCCCCGATTTCGCGACCGCCGCCTTGGCGGCGCTCACCCCGCGTGCGGAGCCGCTGCGCGCGGGGCTGGCGCGCGAGCTCTCCCGGCTGGGTTCGGTGCCGATCGCCCCCACCGACTTCGACATCGCCGCGCTGCCCGACCACCTGCGCATGACCTTCGCGGCCGTCGGCGGCGACGGGGCTACGCTCGCGCGCGGCAAGAGCCTCGCCGCACTGAAAACGCAACTGGCCGAACAGGTCTCCGCCTCGGTCGCCCGGGCCACCGCGGGCGCGGAACGCCCTCCGGCCACGGTGTGGACCTCCGAATCGCTGGGCACCATCGCGCCGACGGTGCGGCGCGAGGTGGCGGGCCAGACCGTCACCGGATATCCCGCGCTCGTCGCCGAAGGGGACGGTGTGGCGCTCCGGGTTCTCAGCTCCCCCGCGGAGCAGGCCGCCGCCATGCGCCTCGGCACCAGAGCGCTGCTGCTGCACGCACTGCCCACGTCGGTCCGCTCCGCCACCGCGGGCCTGTCGCCCGCGGACCGCCTCGCCCTGAGTCAGAATCCGTACGGCTCGCTGGAGGCGCTGCTCGAGGACTGCCGCGCGGCCGCCGCCGACGAACTGCTCGCGGCCGCGGGCGGGCCGGTGCACGACCCGGCCGAGTTCGACGGGCTCGTCGCCCGGATCCGGCCCGACTTCGCCGCTACCGTCGCTCGTTTCGTGCGCCTGGTCGTGCCGATCCTCGCCGGCGCACACCAGGTCTCCGCGGCGCTGGAGCGAACGAGCGAGCGCGACATCGCCGATGACGTCCGTCATCAGCTCGACAACCTGGTGTTCCGCGGCTTCGTCTCCGAGACGGGCGCGACGAGACTGCGTGAGCTGCCCCGTTATCTCCAGGCCGCGGTGGCGCGACTGGAGGCGCTGCCCGGCTCCGCCGTTCGCGATCGGCAGGGCATGGCCGAACTCGATCGGGCGCTGGCCGCCTACGACCGCCTGGTCGCGTCGCTACCGGAGAACCGCAAGCATGCGCCCGCGGTCACCGAAATCTGGTGGATGATCGAGGAATTCCGGGTCAGTCTGTTCGCGCAGAAGCTCGGCACCCCGTTTCCGGTGTCGGCCAAGCGAATCGAGAAGGCGATCGCCGCTGTGCGGCGCTGAGTCAGTCGGCGGCCGACAACGCTTCCGCACGCGCCCGGCGCATCTCCCTGATCTCGCGTTCGAAGTCGTCGGCCGAGGTGAACGATCGGTAGACCGACGCGAAGCGCAGGTAGGCCACCTCGTCCAGATCCCGTAGCGGGCCGAGAATGGCCAAGCCCACCTCGTGACTCGGCACCTCGGGAGAACCCTTCGCCCGCACCGCGTCTTCCACCTGCTGGGCGAGCAGGTTCAGCGCGTCGTCGTCGACCTCACGGCCTTGGCAGGCCCGGCGCACACCCCGGATGACCTTCTCACGGCTGAACGGCTCGGTGACGCCGCTACGCTTGACCACCGACAGGATGGCCGTCTCCACCGTGGTGAACCGCCGCCCACATTGCGGGCAGGCGCGACGGCGACGGATGGCCGCGCCTTCGTCGGCCTCGCGCGAATCCACCACCCGAGAGTCGGGGTGTCGGCAGTACGGGCAATGCATCCGAGAAATCCTTCGTCGATGCGCGTGCTCGCGTCCGGACCGGGCACCGATCGCGGCGATCGGTCCGGCGAGCCCGTGTACAGAGGTCTATACCCCGGCACCAGGTATTCCTCGTGCGACACGCGGAATACCTGCATAACACTTCGAGGATACCCGTCCGAGTTTCCGGTTTGTCGCACTCACCCCGGCTATCGGACGCTGCTCGGTCATCCGGAGATCTGCCAGTGCGCGGTCAGGTCCGCGAGCAGCTCCGGTAAGCGTGCGGCCAGACGACCGCGCGCCAGCTTGTTCCAGAACGCCTCGCCGAGGACGGCGCCGGCCGACACGGGATCGGTCTCCATATCGATGTGGCGGGGCACCAGGTCACCGGTGATGTAGTTCCATCGGGTGTCGCGGTCGGCCCAGTTGAAGCCGGGCAACGGGACGCGCAGCGCGAGGCCGCGGCCTCCGACTTCGGCGCTCACCACCGTCGGGGCGAACACGCCTGGCGCGCGAACGCCCGGGACAGCGGGTTTACCCGCGATGGTGCTGACATAGGTGAGCACGCGGCCGATCGGCGCGCGACCCGCCGATGTCTCGTCCCACTGGTCGGCCACGACGTGGTTCTGCTCCCGATCGGTCATCCGGACGAGCGCGTCGATGTAGCCGTCCCGGGTGCCCGAGGCGATCGACCGCCAAGCGGCGTGGATGTCGTCGTCCAGCACACCGGCCGCGTACATCTCGTCGATTCCGCGCATGCCGAGCGCGACGTAGGCCTCGTGCATCGGCACCAGATCCGTGAAGATGTGCTTCTGCATGATCATCAGGCGTGTCTGGTACCAGGCGACGTCCGCCGCGGTCAGCCGAGAACCCTCGGTAGCGAGCAGCCGGATGTCCTCCGGCAGCGCAGCCGCCAGTTCCGGTGGAGTGGCGCGCAGGAGATCGGCGACCGTGTCGCCGAGCCGATGGATGCCGGGCAGGTCCAGGACGAAACCCGCGTCGCTCATGTCGAAGAATCCGGAGGCGAACGATCCGCCCGCGATTCCGGCGAGTCCCGCCCAGTAGAACCCCGGCTGCTGGGTGGCCAGCCGCAGGTAGTTGACGTACACCTGGTTGAACGTGCGTTCGTTCGCGCGCGGGCCCCGACCGGGATCCCAGGCCGCCAAGTCGATGTCGGCGTTGCGGGTGGCGACCACCAGCCAGTACTGGTGCAGCAGCGTCGCGTATCTGCGCGGCGGCACTCCGTCGGCCCGTGCCTGCCGCAACGCCTCCGCTAGGTCGAATTCGCTCAGCGGGAGAAGCGGATCGAGTCCACCCGGCCCCGCACCGTCGCCATTGACGGACGGGAGATCGAGATACGCCGCGTAGGCGGGCTCCGCCCTGGCGATGGCTGCCGCGCCGAGGCCGAAGACCAGGCAGAGGGACAAGGCGGCAACGCGGGTGAAGACGCGAACCGAGCGCCCTGCGGTAAGGAGTGTCATGTGCTGAGAAGTCCCGACATCGTTCGGGCGGCGTTGCCCGGATCACGTTTTCAGCACGGTAGCAACACGTTCTAGTTTTCGATCGACAATTCCGGCCGCCCAGGGTGGCCGATTTCCCTTGTGCTCAGCGCGAATTGCCGTCCATCGGCACGCTCGGGCCATCCACCACGGCCGGCACCGACCGGCCGGACCCACCGCCCCACTCACCCGCGCGCACATGCGACAACGCGATCAAGCCCACCACCGTCGAAGCGGTGAGCAGGGCGGCGACGGCGAGGGCGGCGAACCCGATCTGCGCCTGCTCGACCCGGCGCATGGGATGTTCGCCACGAGGACGACGCCGCGCGAAAGTGCTTACGCCCCGGTCATAAGCGAGCATGCCCGCACCGGGACGCGCGCCGGGTGGGCGCCGATCGACCGCGGATCGATGCGCGGGCGTCAGCGTGCGCGGGCGCGCGCCGCCGCGCAGCAGCCGCCGAGCAGTCTCGTACCCGAGATCATCCTGCGCCGGTGCCGGATCGGCGACGCGGCGCTCGGCTTCGGCCTCCGCCGCAGCGATTGAAGGGGTGACATGGCTGATCGCAGTGCTCATCGGACAAACCTCCGTAGTGGGTGCTCCGTTGCCGGTCGAGCCGTTCGAACACACGTTCCGCGCTCATTCGCTCACATGTTCGAAGAACTGGTGTTCGATTTCTACCACGCCGCGACGACAAAGTCAGCAGGAACACCCGACATGCGTCGAACAGATGTTTGATCCAGCGGCGCTACCGGACTAGATTCGAAGGACCGAAGACACGACAGGCCGAGAAGACACATGCCGGGCGCGGACCGGCCTGGCACAGCAGGAAAGGGCGGTTGCGGTGAGGCAGACGGACGACACGGGTGACGAGACCGAGAGCGGCGCCGACGCGGCGGGTAGCGGGGCGGATCTCACCGTGCGTCAGCGCAAAGTGCTCGAGGTGATCCGCACCTCGGTGAGCGAGCGCGGCTACCCGCCGAGCATCCGGGAGATCGGTGACGCCGTCGGCCTCACGTCCACCTCGTCGGTCGCCCATCAGCTGCGCGCCCTGGAACGCAAGGGCTACCTGCGCCGGGACCCGAATCGCCCGCGTGCCGTGGACGTCAGGGGCCTGGACGAAGTGGTCCGGTCGGTGACCAGCTTGCCGGTCGCCGCGGTCGACGACGGGGAGATCACCGTCGACGTCGACCGTCCCGTCCCCACCTTCGTTCCGGTGCTCGGCCGCATCGCCGCCGGTGGTCCGATCCTGGCCGAGCAGGCCGTGGAGGACGTCTTCCCGCTGCCGCGCGAGCTGGTCGGCGACGGTTCGCTGTTCCTGCTGAAGGTCGTCGGTCAATCCATGATCGACGCGGCGATCTGCGACGGCGACTGGGTGGTCGTGCGGCAGCAGAACGTCGCCGAGAACGGCGACATCGTCGCGGCGATGATCGACGGTGAGGCCACGGTGAAGACCTTCAAGCGCACCGGCAAGGACGTCTGGCTGATGCCGCACAACCCGGTCTTCGAGCCGATCCCCGGCAACGACGCCCAAATTCTGGGCAAGGTCGTCACGGTCATCCGCAAGATCTGACGGCCCGGCGCAACGATCCACCGTCGGCGTGCCGAATGCTCGTCGGCCGGTGGACGTCCGGTACTCACAGCTGATTGCCAGGATGCGCGCAGGAGATTCACCAGGACGCTTGCGAGACTCCTGCGGTGACAGCGATCCCCGCCGAGGCCGCCCTGCCCGATGCGAATCCGATTGCCACCCGTCCGGAGCCGGGCGGATTACCGCCCGCGCGGCTATCGGAGCGCGCAGGGCTGGCGGCATTGCTGCTCGGGACCGCGGCCGCGTACTTGTGGCACATCACGGTCAACGGCATGGGCAACGGCTTCTACGCCGCGGCGGCCTGGTCGGGTGCGCGGGACTGGAAAGCGGTGCTGTTCGGTTCTCTCGACCCGGGCAACTTCATCACGGTGGACAAGCCGCCGGTGTCGCAATGGGTGATGGGTGTTTCGGGGCAGCTGTTCGGATTCGGCAGCGCGAGCATGCTGGTGCCGCAGGCGCTGATGGCTGTCGCCGCGGTGGCATTGATGTACGCGATGGTCGCCGGGGCGACGACCAGCCGGGCCGCCGGTCTGCTCGCCGGAGCCGCGCTGGCGGCAACGCCGGTGGTGGCGTTGATGTTCCGGTTCAACAATCCGGATGCCGTGATGGTGCTGCTGATGACCGCGGGCGCGTACTGCACGCTTCGGTCGGCGCGGCAGGCGAGCGCGCGCTGGCTGATGCTGGCGGGCGTCGCGCTCGGGTTCGCGTTCCTGGCGAAGATGCTCGAAGGTCTCATGGTGTTGCCCGCCTTGGCGCTCACCTATCTGATCGTCGCGCCGACCTCGGTGCGGAACCGGTTGCTGCACTTGTCGGCCGCCGCGGCGGCACTGGTCGTCTCGTCCGGCTGGTATGTGCTGCTGACGGTGCTGTGGCCCGCCACGGCGCGGCCGTACCTGGCAGGCTCGACGGACAACACGTTCATGGATCTGGTGCTGGGCTACAACGGGTTCGCTCGCTTCCTGGGACAGAACCACCACGGCGGCAACAGATTCGCGCTGCCTCCGGGGTACGAGATGCCTGCCTCCGCCGGGCACACCGGCGGCGGGTTCGGCGGCTTCAGCGGACCAGGCCCGGCTCGCCTGTTCACCGGTGAGATCGGTTTCGAGATCTCCTGGCTGCTTCCGGCCGCCCTGCTCGCCTTCGCACTGGTGCTCGTCTCCCGTCGGGGTACGCCACGAACGGACCCGGTTCGTGCGGCCGCGCTGGCGTTCGGGCTGTGGCTGGTCGTCGACGGCGTCGCGTTCACCGTGATGCGCGGCGGTATGCACGCCTACTACACGTTGGCGATCGGTCCGGCCGTGGCCGGGATGTTCGCCATCGGGGTGGCGGAGGTGTGGCGGCGCCGGTCGGAGGCGTTCGGTCGTGTCGGCGCCGCCGCACTGGTGCTGACGTCGGGACTGTGGGCGTTCGTCCTGCTGAACCGCAATCCCGGGTGGCTGCCGCCGCTGCGCTGGACGCTCGTGGCGATCTCGCTGGCGGTGGCGCTCGGACTGGTCGCCGCCGCCTTCCCGGCCGGGGCGCGACGGGTGCGAGCCAGAGCCGTATCGGTGCTCGTCGCCGTGGGTGTGCTCGCCGGGATCGGCGGATCGACGGCATACGCCGCGGCCACCCTGCGCAGGCGCACACGGGCGGCAGTCCTACCGTGGGCCCGGCACGGCCCACGACGGGGGATCCGTCGAGCGACATGCGCCGCGCGGTGACCGCGTTCATCGACGGGGAGGTCGAACCCCAACTCGCCACGCTGTTGCGCGACACCTCCACCCCCTGGTCGGCCGCAGTGGACCGGTCCTCGGTCGCCGCGTCGCTGGAACTCGCCACCCACACCTCGGTAGTCGCGATCGGCGGCTTCACTTCCGACGATCCGGTGCCCACCCTCGACGAGTTCCAGACCATGGTGCGCACCCATCAGGTGACGTACTACCTCGCGCAGGAGGTGCGGCTGCCCGATTCGTGGCGGGTGCGCGACCAGCCCGCCGGGGCCGGCCGGAGCGACGCCCCGGACAACGGATGGTGGCGGCCGGCCGGGCACAAAGACATCGCCGAGTGGGTGTCGGCGCACTACAGCGCGGTACACATCGGCAACGTCGCGGTCTACGACCTCACCGCCCCGGCCTGCGACAGTACACAACCCTCGCCGCCCGCGGCCTGCGCGAAATAACTGGGGACTCCCGCCGTCGCGGCCACCCACCGGTGGCTCTCGTCTGGGACGAGAGGTCAGCTGCCGACGCCGAGCGCGGTCAGGAACACCAGCACGACGGTCGTCACGGCGAAAACCCCGTGTGCGGCGACGACGGCAACGGGAAAGTGCTTTTCGGGCGGTTCAGCCGTTCCCGCGGCGGAGCGGCGTTCGACCGTTCCCGCGGCGGAACGCTCTCGATAGGTGGGAATCCAGCGCACCAACATCGTGAATCCGAGTAGGGCGACCGGAATCAGCAGCACGAAGGCGATCCAGGCCCACGCCGTGTTGTCGATGACGAGGTACACGATCCACACGATCAGTCCGGCCACGGCGAGCAGGAAGTGCCCGAACAATACCGGCGCGGGCAGCTGGGTCGAATTCGGCTGACGCGTGCCGCCCTTGGCGATCCAGGTGCCGAGCAGGAAAAAACCGCCGCCCGCGGTGAGCAGCCAGAAGATCAATGCGGCGATGCCCATGGTGTGCCTCCTGACGTTGGGAAGGGATTCAGCGCTTGAAGCCGCTCGCCTGGGTTGCCTCGTCGGCGACACGTACGCCGTACCGGTAGGCGAGCTTGCCCCCGAGATACCCCGATATCGCCAATGCCCCCAGGGCCGCCACCGACAGCGCCAGCGGCCCGGCCGGAACCGCGCGTGTGGTGTCGGCGCCCCGCCGCCAGACGAAACCGACCGCGTAGGCGACGGTGACCAGCAGATTGAGGGTCATGTGCAGCAGGCCGGTGCGGAAGGCGGGCGTACCCGTCGGGATGGCGAGCAGGTCGAGGAACCCGATCGTCGCGGCGGCCAAGGCGCCGAGCACGCCGATCGCGATCAGCCACGACGACCCCTTGACCAGGAACTCCGGATCGTCCACCACTCGGGATGCGAGGTCGAACACCAGACTGGCGACCCATGCGCCGATCGGGACGGTGACCAGGATCGGATGGAACGGGTGCCCGTACGGGCCGGCCAGCGCGGCGCTCACCGGCCGCTTCGCCTGCTGCGGATCCTCGGTCATGGCGCACCTCCATCGAGGTCGATCGCCTTCGCCTCCGCCGACCGGCCACGGGGCCGAGGCTCGGCCACGGTCCGCCGGGTCGTTCGACTCCGCCCGCGCAGATGGCCGACGGATTCCACTCTCCTGTATACGGGAATATCGCATCGAATACGGTAGGCCACAAAGTGGATATACCACCGTACGGAAATCGCACACCTCGTTCGGAAAAGCCGCACCCATCGCCTCGACGCAGAATTGTCGGACGCTTGCACAACTGCGGTTTTCCGGCTTCTGGGACGGCTACTACATCATCGGAAGCATCGGCATCGGCATGCCCGGGAACATGTTGTTCCACATGTCGCGAATCATCCCCATCATCTGATCCAACACTGTAGTTCACCTCCCTTCGGGTGATATCCGAAACGCGGATCAGCCCGTCGGGCACGATGGCGGAGGACGCGCCGACACACCGGATAAATCATCCGGGAACAGTTCGGACTTTCGCCGGACGACTATCGGTGAAATACACGTGTCGCTCCCCGAGGTCGGGCTCGACAGCTATATACAGGATACGCGCACCTGGGTGAGCCAAACACGCCTCGCGGATCTGCCGAATTCGCGAACCGTCGAGTTCGCCACGATTGAGGGAATCGGAACTTTCTCATCGGCAACCGCCGCAACATATCGGCGCTGTCAGCAAGCAGTCCGCCGCCTCGGTGTCGGGCGTGGACGACCGGCAACTCATGTGCTCGTCAGCTGATCGCGGGGCTCCCTTGTGCGGCGAGTCGTCGGTTGGTGAGCTCCAATTGACGCACCGTGCCCACCTCCAGAGCACTCACCTGGGCGTCGTCCAAGCGCCCGCACAGCCGCCCCCAGTGCACCGCGACCCGCTCCCCTACCGCGACATCCGGCAGCGCCGCGTACCCGTCCACCCGGATCGGCACCGACCGCGCCGTCTCCGCCGACAACGCGAGGCGTTCGCCGTCCCAGCTCAGCGCACGGCAGCCCAACACGACCTCGCCGCCGGCACGGTCGAGCACCGTTCCCCAGCCGATCCGGCAGTTGTCGAGCACGTGCAGGGGATGTTCGTTGCCGTGTCCGAGCAGCCGCGACCAGGGGTACACACCGAAGACGTGGAAGCAGTGGTTGGCGGCCGCCTCCTCGGCCAGCCGTGGCGTCAGGTACGTCCAATACCCGCCCGCGACCGGGCCGAGCAGATCCAGCAGTTCGGCGGTGAACTCGCGGGCATCCAGTTCCGCGCCGACGCCGCCGCACAGCCAGTACGCCTCGACGATCCTGCGGTCCAGCGGGTCCGCTATACCGGTCATGCGCGCCATCACGCGCAGGTAGGGCCACGCTCCGGTGAACCGGCGCGCCACCGCCCGCACCTGCTCGTCCGAGCCGTCGCGCAGGGCGGCCGCGTCGGGCGGCCCGCAGTAGCCCAACCGATTGGGCGCGTAGGCGTACCGGGCGAACATCTCCGCTCCGCTGCCCGCCATCAGCACGGCCCTCCGCCCGCCCGGCCCGGGGACCACCGCTGCTCGATCCGGCCGAATCGCCATACTCCGACGGCGACCGCCCAGGTGAGCAGGAACAGTCCGGCGATCACGAAGCCCATGGCGCCCAGATCCAGCCCGCCGACCCACGCCAGCGGTCCGTCGGCGATGCCGAATTCGTCGGCCAGCAAGGAAATCATCTCCTGCGCGCCGATCAGCAGCGCTACGGCCACCGACAGACCGGTGACGACGATGTTGTAGTAGACGGTGCGCAGCGGTCCGGCGAACGCCCATCCGTATGCGTAGTTCATGAACGCGCCGTCCAGCGCGTCGAACAGCGTCATGCCCGCCGAGAAGAGCACGGGCAGCACGAGGATCGCGTACCACGGCAGGTCGGTCGCCGCCGCGCCGCCCGCGATCACCAGCAAGCTCACCTCGGTGACGGTGTCGAAGCCGAGGCCGAACAGCAGCCCGACGAGGTACATCTGCCACGGCGCGCGCACCGCCCGGGTCAGCGGCCCGGTCACCCGCTGCAACGCGCCGCGGTCGTGCAGCCGCTGCCGCAACGCGGCCTCGTCGTAGCTCCCACGGCGCATCGAACGGAACACCCGCCAGATGCCGATCAGCGAGACCAGGTTCAACGCCCCGATGGCGAGCAGGAAAGTGCCGGAGATGCCGGTGCCGAAGAGGCCGGTCCAGCGTTGCAACCCGGAGTTCTCGTCGCGCAGGTTGCCCGCCAGCGCCTTGACGCCGAATGCCAGCAGCGCGACGAGGACGAACACGATGGTGGAGTGCCCGAGGGAGAACCAAAATCCGACCGACAGCGGCTTGCGCCCGTCCGCGACCAGTTTGCGGGTGGTGTTGTCGATCGCGGCGATGTGATCGGCGTCGAACGCGTGCCGCATGCCGAGCGTGTAGGCGGTGACGCCGAGGCCGACGCCGAACACCGCACCGTCCACCACGTATCCACCAGGGACAACGAGCAGCAGCAGCGCCGACCACCCGAGGACGTGCAGGACGACCACGACCGACGCCATCCCCGCGACGCCGCGCCGCTGTCGTCCGTCCAGCGGGGCACGCGACGCCGCAGGCGTCTCGGCGATCCGAACGATGATCCACACCTCGCCTTCTGGCTCAGGGCCGATACCGGTCCCCTGTCAGCAGATCCGCGGCAGCTGCTCGCCCGCGGGCAGATCCACCACCCGCGTACCGCCGAGCGCCGTGCGGGCGACCACCATGCCGGGATGTTCGGCGACGCATCGGCCGATCACGGCGGCCTGCGCGCCCAGTGGGTGCTCCCGCATCGCCGCCAGCACGCGTTCGGCGTCCTCGGGCGCGACGAACGCCAGCAGCTTGCCCTCGTTGGCCACGTACATCGGGTCCAGGCCGAGCAGCCCGCACGCGTCGCGCACGCCGTCCGGCACGGGAAGCTGCCGCTCGTCCAGGGCCACGCCGACTTTCGCGGCACGGGCGATCTCGTTGAGCGAGGCCGCGACGCCGCCGCGGGTGGGGTCGCGCAGCACGTGCACGTCGGCGCCGGTGGCCAGCATCGCCGCGACCAGACCGTGCAGCGGCGCGGTGTCGCTGAGCACGGTGGTACCGAACTCCAGACCCTCGCGGCAACTGAGCACCGCGACACCGTGCACCCCGATCTCGCCGCTGACCAGCACGACGTCGCCCGGGGTCGCGCGTTGCGGCCGGATGTCCACCTCGGGGGGCACCACGCCGATGCCCGCGGTGTTGATATAGATCCCGTCACCGTGCCCGGCGTCGACCACCTTGGTGTCCCCGGTGACCAGCTGGACTTCGGCCGCCAGCGCGGCGGTCCCGACCGCCTGCGCGATGCGTGCGATGTCGGCCAGCGCGGTGCCCTCCTCCAGGATGAACGCGGTGGACAGCACCATCGGACGCGCACCGGACATGGCCAGATCGTTCACCGTGCCGTTGACCGCGAGCTCACCGATGGTGCCGCCAGGGAAGACGAGCGGCTTCACCACGAACGAATCGGTGGAGAAGGCCAGCCGCGCGCCGTCGAGCGTGACGACCGCGGAATCGGTCAGGTCCGCGTTCGCGGCGGAGCCGAACGCGGGCAGGAACAGATGCTCGATCAGCTCGCCGGACATCGCGCCGCCGCCGCCGTGGCCCATGACGATGTTCGGCGAATCCCGCAGCGGCATCGGGCAGACCCAGCCCTCATCGATCGTCACGGGCGCGGCGCCTTCATCACGCATGAGCCACCTCCGCGGGCAGATCCAAGCGCCGGTACAGGTAGTAGGCGGCGCACGCGCCTTCGGAGGACACCATGGTGGCGCCCAGAGGATTCCGCGGCGTGCACTGCTTGCCGAAAGCGGCGCACTCGTTCGGCTTGATCAGCCCTTGCAGCACCTCTCCGGAGCGGCAGATGGTCGATTCTTCGGTGTGCAGGTCGCCCACGGCGAAGCGGTGCTCGGCGTCGAACTCGCGATAGCGCTCCGACAGCCGCCAGCCGCTGCGCGGGATGACGCCGATGCCGCGCCAGGCCCGGTCGGTGACCTCGAAGACGTCCTGCAGCATGGCTTTCGCCGCGGGATTGCCCGCAGCGGCCACCGCGCGCGGGTAGGCGTTCTCCAGTTCGTGCCTGCCGGACTCCAGTTGCAGCACGGTGCGGCGGATGCCCTCCAGGATGTCCAGCGGCTCGAATCCGGTGACCACCATCGGCACCCGGTACTGCTCGGCCAGCGGCGGATATTCGTCGGTGCCCATCACGGTGCAGACGTGCCCGGCGGCGAGGAACCCCTGCACCCGACAGGTCGGGGACTCCATGATGGCGGCGATGGCGGGCGGGACCAGCACGTGCGACACCAGCAGCGAGAAGTTCCTGATCCCCAGCCGCTTCGCCTGGTAGACCGTCATGGCGTTGGCCGGAGCCGTGGTCTCGAATCCGATGCCGAAGAACACTACCTCGCGGTCGGGATTCTCCTTGGCCAGGTTCAGCGCGTCCAGCGGCGAGTACACCACTCGGACGTCACCGCCCTCGCTCTTCACCCGGAACAGGTCCTTGGAACTGCCCGGCACGCGCAGCATGTCACCGAACGAACAGAAGATCACGCCCGGTCGCGCGGCGATCTCCAGCGCCTTGTCGATCACCTCCAGCGGGGTGACGCAGACCGGGCAGCCGGGGCCGTGGATCATCTCGATCTGGTCGGGCAGCAGTTGGTCTATGCCGTGGCGGATGATCGAATGTGTTTGTCCGCCACAGACTTCCATGATCGCCCAGCGGCGGCTGGTCGCGGCGCGGATCCGATCGAGCAGGTGCCGGGCCAGTTCGGGGTTGCTGAACTCGTCGAGATATTTCATGACTTCGCCTCCGGTTCCTCGCGGGACGGCTCGGCGGCGGGATTGTCCAGGCCCGCCTGCTTCGCGGCGATGGCGAAACCGTCGCCGAATTCCTCGTTCAGTACGCCGAGGTGCTCGAACTCGGCCAGGGTCCGCAGCGCGGACTCCTCGTCCAGACGCTGGATCGCGAAACCGACGTGGACCACGACGTAATCGCCGACCGCCGCGTCCGGGATGTATTGCAGGCACACGTCCTTGTGCACGCCGCCGAAGTCGACGACCGACATCAGCGTGCCGTCCCGCTCGTGCAGGCTGAGCACTTTGCCTGGTACCGCAAGACACATCGTTGCTCTCCTTCGCTCATCCCTCGCTGCACGCGAGGAGTTGCCCGAACGCGAGGCCGCCGTCGTTGGGCGGCAGTCTGTGGTGGGTGATCACGGTGAACCCGTTGTCGCGCAGCAGCGCACACGATCGCGCGAGCAGCAGGGCGTTCTGGAACACGCCGCCGGACAGGGCGACGACCGTCCCCGGGGCGGCGTAACGCGCCGCGAGGTCGAGCACCAACCGAGCGACGGCGGCGTGGAAGCGCGCGCCCACCACCTGCGGGGGCGCGCCCGCGCGAACGTCGGCGACCAGGTCCGCGATCACCGGCGCGGCATCGATCCCGGCGGGGTCGCCGTCCGCGAGCGGGAATCGGTAGGCGGCGTCGCCTTCCGCCCCCGCGCGCGAGAGTCCTTCCAGTTCGATCGCCGCCTGGGCTTCGTAGTCGACGACGTGCCGCACGCCGCACAGCGAGGACACCGCGTCGAACAACCGGCCCATGCTGGACGTGGGCGCGCAGCCCAGTCCGGTCCGGAACTGGTGGGCCAGCACCGAACGCTCGGCGGGCGGACACGCCGCGACCGCGGGAATGTCCTCGGACCAGTCGATCCCGGCCGCGCGCAGATGAGCCAGCGCCATGCGGTAGGGCCTGCGCACGGCGAGATCGCCGCCCGCGAGCGGCACGTACTTCAGGTGTGCCAGACGCCGGTAGCCCTTGTAGCCCGCCAGCAGCGCCTCACCGCCCCACACCGCCGCGTCCGGTCCGTACCCGGTGCCGTCGAAGGCGATGCCGACCACCTGCTCGGTCGCGCCGAGCCCGTGCTCGCCCATGACTGCGGCGATGTGCGCGTGATGGTGCTGGACGGTGTAGACGGCTCGCTCGCCCGCGTGCCTGCGCGCCCAGGCGGTAGAGCGGTAGCCGGGGTGCGCGTCGGCGACCAGCTGCGCGGGACGGACGCCGGTGAGTTCTCCGAGGTGGCGCTGCGCGGCGTCGAAGGAGCGCAGCGTCGCCAGGTCGTCCATGTCGCCGATGTGCTGGCTCAGCCAGGCGTAGCGGCCGTCGGCCATCGCGCAGGTGTTCTTGAGGTCCGCGCCGACGGCGAGCGTCGGCGGCAGCGGCACCGGTAGCAACAGCGGCAGCGGCGCGTAGCCGCGCGAGCGCCGGACCGGCAGTTCGCAACCGTCGAGCGAGCGCACCACCGAGTCGTCGCAGGGCACCAGGATGCGCCGGTTGTGCGACAGCCAGCCGTCGGCGAGCCCGGCCAGGCGGGTGCGTGCGTCGTCGTCCTGGTAGCAGATCGGCTCGCCGCCGAGATTGCCCGAGGTCATCACGAGCACCTGCGGGCCGGGCGGGTCGCCGGGCAGACCGAACAGCAGCAGGTGCAGCGGGGTGTAGGCGAGCATCACGCCCAGGTCTGGATTGCCGGGCGCCACCGATGGCGAGACCGCCGGGCCGTCGTTCGAAGGGGGCTCCTCGGGCGAGGATCGGCGAGCGAGCAACACGATGGGGCGAGCCGAGCTGGTCAGCAGCGTCTCGGCGGCGTCGTCGACGGCGACGATAGCCCGTGCCGTGACCAGATCCGGCACCATGACGGCGAAAGGTTTGTCACCGCGGCGTTTGCGACGCCGCAGTTCCGCGACGGCCGCCTCGTTCGTGGCGTCACAGGCGAGGTGGTATCCGCCGATGCCTTTGACCGCCAGGATTCCGCCCGCGCGCAGCAGTCGCCGCGCGGCAGTCAGCGGCGTACCGGCTCCCGGTCCCGTATAGGCGAGCGTGGGGCCGCAGTCGGGGCAGGCGATCGGCTGCGCGTGGAAGCGCCGATCGGCGGGATCGGCGTATTCCCGCGCGCACCGCTCGCACATGGCGAAGTCGGCCATCGATGTGCGCTCGCGGTCGTAGGGCAGGCTCGCGATGATGGTGAAACGCGGACCGCAGTTGGTGCAATTGACGAACGGATGGCGATAACGGCGATCGCGCGGATCGCGCAACTCGCGTTCGCAATCGGCGCAGATCGCGACATCGGGTGAGGCGAGCGTACGACCACCACCCTCGCGCGTGGTGCCCGCGATGTGGAATCCGGTGCCGCCGCGCGCCGGGATGTCGGCCTGCTCGACCGACTCGATCACCGCCAGCGGCGGTGGTCGCAGGCGCAGCCGCCGGGCGAACTCGTCCAGATCTCTGGCCGCTCCCTCGATCTCGACGATCACGCCGTTGCTGTTGTTGCTCACGCTGCCGGACAGAGCCAGTTCGGCGGCGGTGGTGTAGACGAACGGCCGGAATCCGACGCCTTGGACCACACCGCGCACCAGCAGACGCCGCCGCAGCCGCACAGTGTTCATGACTGGTCCCCGCGTTGCAGCAGACGCAGCCCTTGCAGAGCCGCCTCGGCTCCCGCCGCGTCGGTCTTCTCCACCGCGAAGCCCATGTGGATGATCACCCAGTCACCCGGCCGGGCCGGATCGTCGTCGAGCAGCCCGATGTTCACCTTCCGCTGCTCGCCGGAGACGTCGACCAAGGCGATCTGATCGTGGTAGCCGTCAGGGATCGCCAGCACCTGTCCCGGGATGCCCAGACACATCGGTCAGTCCTCCTGTCGCGCTGTGGCCCGCGGAAGCGGGGAGCCATCGGATGTCCCGGCGGGCAGGAACGCGGCCAGCACCTCGCCGACGGCGGCGACCGCCTCCGGCACCGCCGCCGCGACCGGCGCGGACAGGCCGATGCCCTCCTCCACGCAGGCGACCTGGCAGCCGATCACCACCGTGGGCGGCAACACACCGCCCAGCGCGCGTACCCCGGCGAAGACGGCGTCCGGGCTCATCGCGTGGGCGTCGAGCCGGGCGCCGGTGTCCTCCGGCTCGGCGCCGAACACCTCGACCCGGCCGGGCGCGCCGCGGTCGGGCAGCGCGTCGATCAGCAGCAGCGCCGCCCAGGGGTCGAGCAGGTCGTAGGCGAGGTGCATGCCGCGGATGCCGTAGTCCACCGCGCGCACACCGGGGTCGGGGTGGTGCGGCAGCCTGCGCACCACCTCGGGTCCGAATCCGTCGTCGCCGAGGAAGATGTTGCCGATCCCGGCGATCAGCACCGCGGCCGTCGAGTCACCCCTCTTTCTCGGTGGGTGTCGTCGCGCCGCCCACTCGCGCGTCGTCGACCTTTCCGGTCGCCGTCTCCGCGGGGGCGTTGGCGGTGTCCTTGCGCTCGTCGTACGGAGGTGCCGCCGCTTCGGTGCCGGTCGGGGCTTCCGAGGTGAACTCGGTGCCCTTCTTGGCGTCTTCCGGATGCGCGGAGGTCATCTCCTCGTGACCGATGTGGCCCGGTTCCCGGTCCGCCGGGCCTCCGGCCGCGATGCCCGTGCCCGCGTCGCGCGAACCCGGCGCGCCACGTGCCGATTGCGGCTCTTCGCGATGCTCACCCATGATGCTCCTTTCCGGTGCCCCGCTACATGTGCCGGATCTTCAGATATCGCCGCAGATCCGGGAGCGACCGCACGCCGAGATACACTCCCGCCGCCACCAGCACGGCGACGACGGTCGTCGAGACCACTCCCACGGTTTCCATAGCGGACTTCCTTTCATTCCTCGGTGCCGTCGAGCGGCTCCAGTTCGTCGGGCGCGAAATATAGGTAGCGCCCGTACCATTCGTGCAGCTCGGCCGCCGGATCGGCGTCCAGCACCACCCCGACGTGCGCCTGTCCGTCCACGTCCTCGTGCACCGAGACGACCCGCGCGCACTGCCCGTCGAAGAACAGATCCTGGGCGTCGGCCCGGCGCGCCGGATGCAGCCGGACGCGGCTGCCCTTGCGCACCAGCGCCCCCGCGACCGGCACAGCGTCCAAGTCCGGACGGACGGCGCTGTCGGCCAGCGGGTCCCACCAATCGACGCCCTCGGGAATCTCCGGGATCAACCCGGGCCCCTCGGCGTGCGGGTCGCGCAGCACCCCGTGCAACTGCCGCATCGCGTCGGGCGACATGGCCTCGCAGCGGTCGATGATCTCCGCCGCGCGCGGGTCGGTGGCTCGGGCGCTCGCCTTCTCCGCATCGGTCATGGTGAGTATGCGCAGCGTGAGGATCTCGTCGATCTCGGTGGAGTCGAACAGCGCTCCTTCGCTCTGCTCCGCGATCTCCGGGTGGTCGTAGAGAATGATCGGCGAGATGAGCAGCACGCTGTAGTCGCCGGGCGGCCCCGCGAGCACCGGGAAACACCGGTACCGATCGCAGCGGGCGGCCACGGCGGTTGCGTCGGGCGGCGGTTCCAGCAGGGAGACGAACTGTCCGCCGGTGATCTCCGCGATGATGTGCGCGCCGATCAGCGAGCGGGCGATGGCGTCGCGCTTGTCGGTCGCGGGTGCGCCCACGTTGCGCAGGACGACCGTGAGCCGTAGGAAGCCGTCGTCTCGGTCGGCGGCGAGTTCCAGCTCACCCGTCAGCGGCAGCCGGGTCCGCACGAACGTGCCCGGCGCGGAGACGGCCGCGGTGGCGATCTGCTCGGCGTCGGAGCCGCCCGGGATGTCCAGCGGCACGACCATACGGGCGGGCGGGACGGGGCCGACGGTGATCTCCTTCTCGACCGCCTCGTCCCAGGACAGCCACGACCGCGCGCCATCGGTCAGCTCCGCGACGGGCGTACCGTCCCCGTCCACCACTTGACGGCGCTGGAGCTGGAGGAACCGCACGGTGAGGGTGAGTTCGGGATTCTCGCCCGGTTCGATCAGGCACTGCGCCGACAGCGTCGACTCCTCGCCGAGTCCCGCCGCGGCGGCCTCGTGCGGTCCCAGCACGCCGAACTGCCAGCGCGACTGGTTCTTGCGCGCGTCGGCCCGGTAGGGGTAGAGCAGATAGCCCTCGTAGAGCACCGCGTCGGCCACGGCGCGGGCGCGGGCACGAGCTTCGGCGGTCGTCACGGCGTCTCCTCGGCGCTGGTCAGCAGGCGGGTCACCGCGTCGTCGAAGCCGTGCAGGCCGTGGCTGGATTTATAGGTGGCCAGCGCCCGAAGCGTGTCGTTGTGCAGCCGCACCCACCCGGTATTCGGGAAGTACGCGTCCATCAGGCCCTGCCAGACCGATACGGGCATCTCGAACTTGTCCTCCCGGTCCCATGGAATCTGCTGGATGGCGAATCCGGTCGTGCCCCGGATGAAGACCGTCCCGCTGAACAGGAACAGCAGCGGAACCACACCCTCGCGCAACGCGTGCAGGTACTTCGATCCGGTCACCTCGAAGTCGTAGGTGCACGGCATCGGCAGGTCCACTTGGGCGCCGCCGGTGAAACTCGGAACCATGGTGGCGCAGTGCATCCAGAGAAACGAGCGCTGGGTCTCGTGCCACCGTTCGCGCGGGCCGAACAGATCGACCAGCCCTGCGGCCTCCTCGTCGGAGTAGCCGCGGCGGAACGGCTCGATGCGCACCTGCGCGCGCAGGGCGATGGCGTGCACGGGCTCCTCCGCGAGCGCGGCGATGCCGACGCGCGCGGACAGGATCGGCGCGACGGCGTACGGCTCGGGTTTGATCTCGAGCACGGCGAACGTCGTCGAGTACACCGGGCTCACGCCGCACCGCCGGTTTTCGCGCGCGCCGACGCCTCGGCGAAGAACTCCTCCAGGTATCGGTGCACGTCCTGGCCGCCGTCGAATCCGTGCCACAGCAGCCGCATCCGGCCGACGAACTCGTAGCAGGCGTCGATCGGTAGCAGCAGGCAGGCCGCCCGCTCGGTGCGGCGGTCGGGCACCCGGATGAGCAGCGCTTCCACGTCCGGGGCGAGCACGTCCAGCTCGGGATGCCGGTGAATGATCGAATTCCATTGCTCCAGAGGTAATTCCGACTCTGTAGCGCCGGCGGGTCCTGGATAGAACGCCACCGTCCGGTCCAGTGCGGAATTGCGGAAGAAGAACGCCAGATTCACGGGGATGTCCAGTGCGTCCCATTCGGCCCGGCTGATCGTGAAATCCGGGAACGTGAGATACCGGTCCGGCACCGCGCGATACCGCAGCTCCGCGTTCTGGTCGACGAACAGCAAGTAGCAGCCGCGGCATACGCACATCAGCTGCCTGCCTTCGACGTTCACCACGTGCTGGTGCCGGTCGGCGATCGGCTCCGCGCACATCTCGCACCGCTCGCCGGGCCGGGGAGCGGGCCCGCGATCGGCGGCGATCCGCTGGAGCGCGCGAAACGGTGTGCTCACCCGCGGACCTCCACCGGCACCGCCACCGACAGTTCGCCGGAGCGCACGAGCACGGGGAGCGGTTCGAGGTGACCGTCACCGTCGACCCGAGCGCCCGCGTGCACCACGTCGTAGTGCGCCCGGCAGGTCGGGCACCGAAGCACCGCGTCACCGGCCGGGAACCCCACGCGCCGCTCCAGCGCCGCACCCGCGAGCGATCGGTCGCATCCGGGGCAGTGGTCGCGATAGGCGTACAGCTCCGTTCCCACCCGGCAGGCGAGCACCGTCAGCCCGGCGACGTCGAAGCCGCCCACCTCGCCCGCGTCGAGTTCGGCCAGTTCGGGGACCGCGACCCAGTTGCCGGACCGCGCGCCGTCCGCGCGCACGCGCGAGAACAGCGAGTCGGCGGAGATCACCCCCGCCGACTCGGTCTGCGCGGCGACCACTTCGATGGACTCGATCTCCGGCGCGGCCGCCCGCACCGCGTCCTCGACGGCCAGTTCGAGCGTCACCGACGAGGACGGACAGCTCTTGCAACTACCCGCCAGTTCCAAGCGCACCACGCCGTCGACGATGTCGACCAGGTGGACGTCGCCGCCGTGGGAACCGAGATACGGACGCACGCTGTCCAGCGCGTTCCCTACGCGGGTGGTCACATCGTGCGGATGCAACCCGTGCACGAGCAGCAGGCTCGCGACCAGGTCGTCGCGGGTCAACCGCTCGACCGCCGCGTCGTCGAGCAGCTCGACCACGCGGGTCAGCGCCGCGCCGTAGAGTTCGACGAGTTCGCGCACGAGTTGCTCCGCGCGTTCGCGGGCGAGCGCACCGCCCGCCGAACTCGCTTCCAGCAAGGTCTCGATGCGATCACCGGCTTCGCGCCACCGGGAGTCGTCGAGCGTCGCGTCGTCCCGGTCGTCCGGGCGATCCTCCACCGTCACCTCCGGGTCGTTTCGCCCGACGCGGACTCACTCGGGAGTGAGCGTCTGCGTCGGTGAATGCAGCTTCTCCAGCGTCTTGCCCTTGCCTAGATACATGTGCACGCCACACGGCAGGCACGGATCGAAGCTGCGCACGGTGCGCATGACGTCGATGCCCTTGAAGTGCTCGCGGTCGTTCTCCTCGAAGATCGGCTGGCCCTGCACCGCGTCCTCGTAGGGACCCGGCGTGCCGAAGCTGTCGCGCGGGCTGGCGTTCCACGGCGTCGGCGGGTACGGGTGGTAGTTCGCGATCTTGCCGTCCCGGATCACCATGTGATGCGACAGCACGCCGCGCACGGCCTCGGTGAAGCCGCAGCCGATGCTTTCTTCCGGCACCTCGAACTTCTCCCAGGTCTTGGTGTGGCCGGCCCGGATCTCCGCCATCGCCTTCTCCGCGAAGTGCAGCGCGCAGGCCGCCGCGTACGCCTGGAAATAGGTGCGCGCGCGGTTGCGCTCGAGGGTGTTGCTGCCGTGCACCGGCACCTTCCACTCCAGCGTGACCGGCCCCTTGAGCGCGGTCTTGGGCAGATTGATCTGCACGCTGTGCCCGGTGGCCTTCACGTAGCCGATGTCGATGAGGTTGGCCAGCGCCGTCGACCACAGCCGGGCCAGCGGGCCGCCGCCGGTGTCCAGGGGGAGGTGATCGGTGCCGTCGAACCACCGCGGCGACATGACCCAGCTGTACTTCTCGTCCAAGTCGCGTTTCTGCGGCCGGGGGTTGGTGTGCTGGTTCCAGGGATGGCGGCGGTCCACCGGGTTGCCCAGCGGATCGGTCTTGACGAACATCTCCTGATCGGTCCAGTCCTCGTAGTACGAACTGCCCAGCAGGATCCGCAGTCCCAAGTTGATGTCGACCAGGGAGGTGGTCAGCAGTTTGCCGTCGACCACGACGCCGGGGGTCACGTACATCTTGCGGCCCCAGTCCGCCATGTCCTTGTACTCGAAATTGCAGAACTCCGGGTCCTGGAACGAGCCCCAGCAACCCAACAGCGTGCGCCGCAGGCCGACCTTCTCGTAGCCCGGCAGCGCCTCGTAGAAGAAGTCGAACAGATCGTCGTGCATCGGCACGACCTTCTTCATGAACTCCACGTAGCGCATCAGCCGGGACATGTAGTCGGTCATCAACTGGATCGTCGCGACCGTGCCGGGTCCACCGGGATACAGCGTGGACGGATGGACGTGCCTGCCTTCCATCAGGCAGAACATCTCGCGCGTGATCCGGCTGACCTGCAACGCCTCCCGGTAGAACTCACCGGTGAACGGGTTGAGCGCGCGCATGATGTCGGCGATGGTGCGATACCCGTGGTCGCCCGCGTGCGGCGCCTCGGTGTTCTCGGCCCTGGCCAGCACGCCCGGATTGGTCTCGGAGACCATCTTCTCGCAGTAGTCGACGCCGACCAGGTTCTCCTGGAAGATGTTGTGGTCGAACATGTACTCGGCGGCCTCGCCCAGGTTGACGATCCATTCGCCGAGGTGCGGCGGGCGCACGCCGTAGGCCATGTTCTGGCAGTAGCACGAACAGGTGGCGTGGTTGTCGCCGCAGATGCCGCAGATGCGGCTGGTGATGAAGTGCGCGTCGCGCGGGTCCTTGCCCTTCATGAAGATCGAGTAGCCGCGGAAGATGGACGAGGTGCTGTGGCACTCGACCACTTCCCGATTCTCGAAGTCGATTTTGGTGTAGATGCCGAGGCTGCCGACGATGCGAGTGATCGGGTCCCACGCCATCTCGACGAGGCGGTCCGGCTCGATCGTTTTGTGCGACGGCTCCGGAATGATCTGGGTCATCAGAGAACCTCCTACCAGGTGCGGGTCGCGCCGGTTTCCAGCTTCCGGCCGCGGTGCCGCCAGTGCGGCTCCTTGTCGACCGTGCGTCCGGTGATGTGACGGAGGCTGCGGATCACCGATCCGTAGAGCCCCGATGCGCTGGACGAGAGCTTTCCGCCCGGTGGTTCGTCCATGAACGGCATGAACTTGTCCGGGAATCCCGGCATGGTGCAGCCGATGCAGATGCCGCCGACGTTCGGGCAGCCGCCCAAGCCGTTCATCCAGCCACGCTTGGGCACGTTGCACTTGACCACGGGCCCCCAGCAGCCGAGCTTCACAATGCATTTCGGCGAGCCGTACTCGGTGGCGAACTCACCCTGCTCGTAGTAACCCGCGCGGTCGCAACCCTCGTGCACCGTCGCCCCGAACAGCCACTTGGGCCGCAACGCGTCGTCGAGCGGAATCATGGGCGCCTGGCCGGTCGCCATGTAGAGCAGATAGGTCAGCGTCTCCGACAAGTTGTCCGGCTGGATCGGGCAGCCCGGCACGCAGACGATCGGAATACCCGCTTTGCTCTTCCAGTCCCAGCCGAGATAATCCGGCACGCCCATCGCGCCGGTGGGATTGCCCGCCATGGCGTGGATGCCACCGTAGGTCGCACAGGTGCCCGCCGCCACGATGGCCGTTGCCTTCGGCGCGAGACGGTCGAGCCATTCGCTGGTCGTCATGGGCTGGCCGGTGGCGGGATTGTTGCCGAACCCGCACCAGTAGCCCTCCTCTTTGATCTGCTCGTTCGGAATCGAGCCCTCGACCACCAGCACGAACGGTTCGAGTTCCCCGCGGTCGGCTTTGAAGAACCACTCCAGGAAGTCGTCCGCACCGCCGTTGGGGCCGCACTCGTAGTCGATCAGCGGCCAATGCACGGCGATCTTCGGCAGACCGGGAAGCGCGCCGAGGGCGATCTCTTCGACGCTCGGCTGCGTGGCCGCCGTCAGGGCGACCGAATCACCGTCACAACTGAGTCCCGCGTTGATCCACAGAACGTGGATCAGCGTCTCTTCGGCTCGTACTGCTTCCTGAGTGGGCATTTCTCGCCACCTTCCGCAGCGGACCACGGGGGCCGAATCTCGCCTTTCTCGAAGAAGGGGTCACCCGCAGATGTGATCCTGATCACTTCACTTTAAGCGCGCCCGGCGGCTTCCTCAAGAGCCGCCGGACCGGCCGCGCGACGCTGCTCGGCCAGCCAGTCGTACCAGGTAGACAGGCCTGTTCCGCTGCTCACGGACAGCGGCAGGACCTCGACGCCGGGGTGTATCGAATGGATGTATTCCCGGCATCGGTCCACATCGAAATCGACATACGGCAGCAGGTCGGTCTTGTTCACCAGGACCAGCCCCGCCGCCTGGAACATGTGCGGATACTTCAGCGGTTTGTCGGTCCCCTCGGTCACCGAGATGACGACCACCTTCTCCCGCTCCCCCAGATCGAACAGCGCCGGGCAGACCAGGTTGCCGACGTTCTCGACGAACAGCAGTGTGCCCGGCGCCGGGTCGAGGGTCTCCAGCGCGCGATACATCATCTCCGCGTCGAGGTGACATCCCGCGCCGGTGTTGACCTGCACCACACGGCACCCCGTCGCCTTGATCCGGTCGGCATCGAGCAATGTCGCCTGATCCCCTTCGATCACCGCGATCGGGGACTGGCCGGACTCACGGATGGTGCGCTCCAGCAGCGTGGTCTTACCCGCGCCCGGCGAACTCGTCATATTGAGCGCGAGGATGCCGCGCCCGGCCAGCCAGTCCCGGTTGCGCTGCGCCAGTTCGTCGTTCTTGGCGAGGACCTTCAACTCCAGGGTGACCGTCTCGGTGGCGGGCACGTGGACGTGGTCGGCGCCGGGGCCGTGCTGGTGTGGATGGTGGTCCTCGTGCGTGTGCTCATGGTCCGCATGGGCGTGATCGTGCCCGTCTGCGTGCTGGTGATCGTGCGGGACGCGAATCAGCGCGGCGGCGTCGTCGCCGCACCCGCAGGTTGCGCACATGCCTCACTCACCTCCATGGATCGGATACGCAGCTCGCGCCCGGAGCGGATCTCGACATCGGCGCTGCCGCAGGGACACAGCAGGATCGGGTCCGGCAGCCGGAACTCGGCGCCACAGGTACGGCATCCCGCCACCCCCGGGATCTCCACCAGGACCAGGTCCGCGCCCTCGGCGACCGTCGCCTCGGCCGCGACTTCGAAACAGAACCGCATGGCATCGGGTACGACAGCGCACAGCGCGCCGACCTCGACGGTGACGGAATGGACCCGCCGGCCCGCCGCGTGCTCGCAGACGGCGTCGATGACGCCGCGCGTGATGGCCATCTCGTGCATCCGGACCTCGATTCCTCGAGTGGACAACTTGAGGCTACTCCCGGGCAAACCGCCCGCGGGGCAAATCTTCGATGCTCGGCGAACGCGTCTCCGGGGCGTCACGCGTTACGTCGGCCACGGACCACGGATACCGGCGAAGCCACGGCCGGAATCCCCCTCCGGATCCCTGCCGCCCGGCAGCAAACACCTCGTGCTTACCCATGCGCCGACCCGTCACACCTGCGTCCGCCGACGCGGTCAGTCGGGGTCGACCACGGTGCGGACCTGGCCGCTGTCGGCATCTATCGTCACGTCGTGCTCCACGCCCGCGGGAGTGGTGAGCTCCACCTCCCACACCGCGACCCCCCGGTCCGTGTCGAGCTGGATGGACGTGACCCGTCCGCCCGGCACGGCCGCCAGGGCCTTGTCGATGGCCTGCTGCCTGCTGATACCGGTATCGGCCACCAGCGACCGGTCCGCCGCGACCGAACGGAACGCGACGGTGTGATCGTCCGGACCGCCGGTGGCCACCGCGGACAGGACCGCGCTCAGACCGACGACGGCGGCCGCGACGGCCGTGCCGACGAGCAGCCAGCGAAGACCGGCGTAAGCACGGCGGAATACGGTTGTCATGGGAAACCTCCTGCGCGAGTGATGATCTCGAATGCGTTCACTGTGGCGAACCGAGCTGAAGGCGAGCTGAAGTCACCTGAAGACGGTTTCAGGATCCGTCTGCCACTCTTGGGGGATGCGTCTGCTGATCGTCGAAGACGAGAAACGTCTGGCTCGCACGCTGGCAAAAGGGTTGTCGGCCGAGGGATTCGCCGTGGATGTGGTGTACGACGGCGCCGAGGGCCTGCATCTGGCGACGACAACCGACTACGACTTGATCATCCTCGACATCATGCTGCCCGGCATGAACGGCTACCGCGTCTGCGCCGCGCTGCGCGCCGGTGGCCACGAGACGCCCGTGCTCATGCTCACCGCGAAAGACGGCGAATACGACGAGGCCGAGGGCCTGGACACCGGCGCGGACGACTACCTCAGCAAGCCGTTCTCCTACCTGGTGCTGCTGGCCCGCATCCGTGCGCTGTTGCGCCGCCGGACCCGCGGCGGCGCGCGCGTGTTGCGCGTCGGCGACCTGATCGTGGACCCGGGCACCCGGACCTGCCGCCGCGGCACGCGGGACGTGACGCTGACCGCCAAGGAGTTCGCCGTGCTCGAGCACCTGGCCGTCCGCGCCGGGGAGGTGGTCTCGAAAGCCGATATCCTGGACCATGTCTGGGATTTCGCCTACGACGGCGACCCGAACATCGTCGAGGTCTACATCAGCACATTGCGCCGCAAGATCGACGCGCCGTTCGGACGCCGATCGATCACCACCGTTCGCGGCGCGGGCTACCGGCTGACGGCCGATCGTGCCTGAGCGAGCCGCGCGGGCCTGGTGGCGCTCGGTCCGCGTGCGCACCACGGTCGCGGCGACGGTTGTGGTCGCGGTGGCGCTGACCGCGGCCGGGCTCGTGGTGCTGGCCGTGCTGCGGCACAACCTGGTGCACAGCGCCGAAATGCAGGCGGAGTCCACCGCGCAGGACGTGGCGACGCAGCTCGCGACGGGCACGGATCTCGCCCGGCTGCGGCTTCCCGATGCCGAAAGCGAACCGGTGCAGGTCGTTTCGCTCGACCGCCGCGTGCTCGCGGCCGACGACGACCTCGCGGGCAAACCGCCCATGGCCGAGTTCGGCCCGTACGCCAAGACTTCCGATGACGATGACGAGGACGAGGAGGACGACGAAGAGGACGAGGACGAGAAGCCGGGCCGCGAAAGCCTGTCGCAACCCACGGACCCCACGGCGGCCGACGCCGAATTCGGCGACGTGCGGCTGACGGTGGACGACGAGGACGGGCCGCATCCGTTCCGGGTCGCCGCCCTCGCGGTGACCATCCGGGGCGGACAGCCCGCCACCGTCTACGCGGGCTCCTCGCTGGCGACCGCCGACAGCGCGGTGGCGGACGCACGGCAAGCGATGCTGATCGGCCTGCCTCCGCTACTCCTGGTGGTCGCCCTGGTGACCTGGCTGGTCACCCGGCGCGCCCTGCGCCCGGTGGAGGCGATTCGCAGGCAGCTCGCCGAGATCATGGACGGCGATCTCTCCCTGCGCGTGCCGGAACCGGGCTCCCGCGACGAGATCGGCAGGCTGGCGAGCACCACCAACGCCACGCTCGCCGCGCTGGAGGAGTCCACGGAGCGCCAGCGGCGGTTCATCGCCGACGCCGCACACGAGTTGCGCAGCCCCATCGCGAGCCTGCGCACCCAGCTCGAGGTGGCCCAGGCGCACCCCGAACTGCTGGAACTGGACGGACTGATCGGCGACACCATCCGGCTGGAACATCTCGCGGCGGACCTCTTGCTCCTGGCCCGGCTCGACGCGGGCGAGCAACCGCGCGCGGATCGGGTGGACCTGACCGTGCTGGTCCGTGAGGAGTTGGAGCACCGCGTCCGGGACCGGGTGGCCGTGCGGATCTCGATACCGGAAGAGCCCGTGGCGGTCACCGGGAGCCGTACCCAGCTCGCCCGCGTTCTGGGCAACCTGGTCGACAACGCGCAGCGGCATGCCGCGAACACCGTTGACGTCGCCGTGGACCACGACGCCGACGAGCGGGTGGTGCTGTCGGTCACCGACGACGGACCGGGTGTGCCGCCCGCCGACCGCGACCGGATCTTCCAGCGATTCGTCCGCCTGGACGACGCGCGCAGCCGCGACGATGGCGGCGCGGGCCTCGGCCTGGCCATCGTCCGCGACGTCGTGGAACGCCACGGCGGCACCATCCACGTCACCGACGGCACACCCGGCGCCCGTTTCGTGGTCACGCTGCCCGCAGCCGGTACGTAGCCGGGCGCAACGGGTTCGACGTTGGCAGGTCACGGACCTACGACACCGCCACGGTGCCCACGACGAATCCGCCGCTCGCAGCCCTGGACAGCCCCGTCGGCGGCGAGGCCCTGCCCTTGTCACGCGTCAGCCGAGCTCGCACGCGAACCGGGCGGCGACAACGCGATTCGGCACCGCACCGTCGTTCAACTGGCGAGCGCGCTACGCAGACTCTCGATGACGACCCGACGCGCGGCACGCCCTTCCGGGGTCGGGGTCAGCGGATAGACATGGGGCAGGCCGGGAGCCTCGTGGTAGTCCACCACGACCCCGGCGTCGCGCGCCGCCTCGACCAGCAGGAGGGTGTCCGGCCACAGGATGTCATCGGTGCCGCAGAAGACCGTCAGCGGGCCGAGTCCGCGCGGGTCGGCGGCCAATGGGCTGACGCGCGGGTCGGCGAGCTCGAGATCGCCGCGCCAGTGTTCGATGAACACGCGCGATCCCGCGACGCCCAGCCACGGGTCCCGTGGCTGCACGACCTCGATTTCCGGATTGGTCAGCGACAGATCGAGCGCGGGGGCGATGAGCACGGTGCCGGGCAGCCGCACGTCGTGCTCGTCCCGCAGGGCCACCGCGGCCGACAGTGCGATCTGCCCTCCGGCGGAATCCCCTGCCACGCATACATTTCCGTAGGTCTCCCGGTTGGCGAGCGCCAGCTCCACGAAGCCCGCGACGACCTGACCTGCCGTCCCGAACGGAATCAGCGGGTAGATCGGGACCGTCACCGCCGCACCGGCTTCCGCGGTGACCGCCGCGCACAGCGCCCAGTGCTGCGGCGCGATCTCGTGCACCCAGCCGCCGCCGTGTGCGTACACAACGTTCCCTCGTGGCGTGCGCCCGCGCGGAGTGAGGGTGTAGACCGGCCAGCCGCCGCGACGCTCCACCGTGATGGTCACATCCGCGCGCAGCCGCCGCGGCGGACCGTAGTTGCGAGGCCGCACGCTCCGATCGAGGACCCGCCTGCGCGCCGCGTCGGCATCGATGAACACGCGATTGGCCCGCGTCGCCTTCAGGTACCCGCGCACCACCTGGTTGGCCAGACTCGGCATCGCATCTCCTCCACTCCGGCGACCGGCGAACGGCGAGTTCGCCATCACCTCGGAAGGCGATTGTGCCGCACCCGGGCCGGCGGCAGCCGTCGGCCCGAGCCGGAATTCGCGCGGTCAGGACAGCTTCAGGCTGCGTCCGATGATCTCTTTCATGATCTCGGTGGTGCCGCCGTAGATGGTCTGGATGCGGGCGTCCATGTAGGCCTTGGCGATCGGGTATTCCTTCATGTAGCCGTATCCGCCGTGCAGTTGCAGGCAGCGGTTGATCAGGTCGAGCTGCTCCTCGGTGCTCCACCACTTCGCCATCGCCGCGTCCTCCGCGGTCAGCTTGCCCTCGTTGAGCAGCTCGATGAACTTGTCGACCATCAGCCGCACCGCCGTGGTCTTGGTGGCCAGTTCGGCGAGCACGAAGCGGGTGTTCTGCAGCGCGCCGATCGGCTTGCCGAACGCCTTGCGGTCGCGGACGTACTGCACGGTCATGTCCAGGCAGGACTCCATCGCCGCCGCGGCCATGACGGCGATCGACAGGCGTTCCTGCGGCAGGTTGTGCATGAGGTGGATGAAGCCCATCCCCTCGGTGCCGAGCAGGTTCTTGCCGGGCACGCGCACGTCGGTGAAGCTCAGCTCGGCGGTGTCCTGGGCCTTGAGGCCGAGCTTGTCCAGGTTGCGGCCGCGCTCGAAGCCGGGCATGCCGCGCTCGACCACGAACAGGCTGAAGCCCATGGCCCCCTTCTCGGGGTCGGTCTGCGCCACCACGATCACGATGTCGGAGTTGATGCCGTTGGTGATGAAGGTCTTGGCGCCGTTGAGGATCCAGTCGTCCCCGTCCCGCACCGCGCGAGTCTTGATGCCCTGCAGGTCCGAACCGGTACCGGGTTCGGTCATCGCGATCGCGGTGATGATCTCGCCCGCGCAGAAGCCGGGCAACCAGCGCTGCTTCTGCTCCTCGTTGGCCAGCTCGAGCAGATAAGGCGCGATCACATCGTTGTGCAGCGAGAAGCCGAGGCCGGAGTATTGGCCGCGCACCGACTCCTCCGAGACGATGGCGTTGTAGCGGAAGTCCTTCACCCCGCCGCCGCCGTACTGCTCCGGCATGGCCATGCCGAGGAAGCCCTGCTTGCCCGCCTCGAGCCAGACCGCCCGGTCGACGATGCCCTGCTCCTCCCACTTCGCGTGATTCGGCGCGACGTGCTGATCGAGAAACTTGCGGAACGACTCCCGGAACAGTTCGTGCTCGGGTTCGAACAGTGTGCGTTCCACGCCAACCTCCTAGTGACCACACCGGCCGGTCCACACCGACCAGTCGTTGCCCCATACCGTACCCGGGGCGAGAATCCCTGTTCACTTCTGGGGCCGGAACCATGGTCTCACCAGGAGCGGCGGATCGGGTCGAGATCAGCGAACGAGATTCCCGGCAAACGATCGAAGGCTTGGGACGATTGGCCGCCGGCCGGGGCGTGACGCCGCAGAACGAGGCCGGCCTGCCACTGACCGGCACGCGCTTCGGTTGTCGATCAAGACGACGAGCCGCGCGACCACGGGCGCCGACGAAGCCGACTCAGGCGAAACGCCGACAGGCGCAGACGCCGCTCGCCGATGGCAACGACCGCCGCGGCACCCGGCGCGCGAGGTCCGATCCGTCGACGAACCGATGGTGTCGACGGAGGATCCGGCCGACTGTCATGTCCGAGGCCGGAAACCGCGCGCACGACTGGGATCGCTGGGGGCTCGGCTGGTAGAACGGCTCGCAGTCGCTCCGATCGTCGGCGGCCATCCAGCTTACGGCGCGCTCGAGAACCGGCCGTCACGAAACGTGTTCCGACGACTCAGCCGCCGACCGTTTCCGCGGCCGCGCAAGCTTCAGCTCGCGACGGCGATGCGTCCGGCCGGGAAGTTCCGTGGCGAAGGCGCTGATCGGGCGTGAAACGGTCGAGCCGTGAGCTCGGCGGCGAATCGCCCTACGTGACGTGCCGCATGCAGCACCGACGCCGACGATGGACAGTCGGACGATGAACAGTCGACCGACGCGCCGATCTCCGAAGCCATCAGCGTGTCAGCCAGCCCCGCAATCGGCCCACCAAGGTGCGGCCTTCGTCACGCGCGCGTTCGGCGAAGAGGAAGTTCATCTCCTCCTCCAGCGCTTTGCGCACCACGTCGCGGAATTCCGTGGCGGCGGCGTGCATGTCGCCCGCGTTGCGCCACGGCGCCGGGTCGATGGGCGCACCGGCGGAGAAGTAGAAGCGTTCCGGACGGGGGATGACGGTGGGACCGACGCCGCGGATGAGTGGCGGGGTGAGGTCGCGGCTGAGCCCGAGCGCTTCCACGGTCCAGCGCAGGGGGCGCAGGATCGGATGGTCGCCGTCGACCAGGATGTCGTAGGCGTCGTCGACGCCGATCATCGCGACCGGGACGATGGGCGCGCCCGCTTCGATCGCCATGCGCGCGAAACCGCTGCGCCCCTCCCACTTCAGCAGGTACTTCTCGTTCTTGCGGCGGACCGCCTCCCGGCCACCGCCAGGGAACACCATCACGGCTTCGCCGCGCCGGAGCAGGGCCAGGCAGTTGGACCGAGTGCCGCGCACCGCGCCGTAGTGGTGCAGCAGGTGCCGGACACCGGGAACGTTGATCAGCACGTTCTCGGCGAGACCGCGGATCAAGCGGCCGCGGCGGCGCAGCACCTCGGGCAGCAGCATGGGGGCGTCGATGCCGCCCAGCAGGTTGTGGTTACCGACCAGCAGCACCGGGCCGTCGGCCGGGATGTTCTCCAAGCCGTAGAAGCGCGGGCTGGTCCACGCGCGCAGCGGCGCGAGCAGGGTGTCGATCACCCGCAGATCGGTGTCGGTCAGCGAAACCGACAGCGGCGCACCGTCGCTGAGCGCCGGATCGGCGCTGTTCGCGGCGCCGGAGCGCCGGGTGCGGGAATCGGAGCGGGCGTCCGACATGAACCCTCCTGGTGTCGATTCGATGACGATAGCGCAACGAAATCGACTGCGTCGCACCGGATGTGCGCGTCGCATCGCGACACGCCCGATCCGGTCGGTCGACCAGCTCGTTCGCCGTCCCGGCAAGCCTGTCGCGAACTCGCACTTCAGCGGCGGTCCGCGAGCACGGATACGCCGCGGACCAGCGCGCGGAAAGACAGCGTCACATCTCAGGGAGTGAGATGCTCGACCTAATCCTGCGTACCGGCCGTGCCCGCGTGCGCGTACTCCGACAAGGCGGCGGCGAGAGCATGCGGGACGCGCGCGTGGACGCGGGTTCCGCCCTCTTCGTGATCCGAACCGAGGATGCGGCCATCGGCGTGGATGCGGGCGAGCAGGTCACCGCGCGTGTACGGCAGCAGCACGCTGATCTCCACGTCCAAGTCCCCGAGCAGCTCGGCGAGCCGCTCGCGCAGCCCATCGATCCCGCGGCCGCTGCGCGCCGACACGAACGACGCGTCGGGCAGCAGCGCACGCAGGTTGGTGAGCTCGGTCGGCCCCATCGCGTCGGTCTTGTTCACCACCAGCAGTTCGGGCGGGGCGGGCGTACCGGATTCCTTGATCACGTCCGTGATCACCTCGCGGACCGCCTTGATCTGCTCGGCGGGCAGCGCGTCGGAGCCGTCCACCACGTGCACCAGCAGGTCGGCGCCGGTCACCTCCTCCAAGGTGGAGCGGAAAGCCTCGACCAGCTGGGTCGGCAGGTGCCGCACGAAGCCGACGGTGTCGGTGAAGACGACTTCGCGCCCGTCGTCCAGCTCGGCCCGGCGGGTGGTCGGATCGAGGGTGGCGAACAGGGCGTCCTGGACCAGCACGCCGGAGCCGGTGAGCTTGTTCATCAGGCTCGACTTGCCCGCGTTGGTGTAGCCGACGATCGCGACGGACGGGATGCCACTGGACGTGCGGCGCGACCGCATGGTGTCGCGCGCGGTCTTCATCTCGCGGATCTCCCGGCGCAGTTTGGCCATCCGCTCACGGATGCGACGACGATCGGTCTCGATCTTGGTCTCACCGGGGCCGCGCAGACCCACGCCGCCGTTGCTACCGGCGCGGCCACCGGCCTGCCGGGACATCGACTCACCCCAGCCGCGCAGCCGGGGCAGCATGTACTCCATCTGGGCCAGCGAGACCTGCGCCTTGCCCTCCCGGGAAGTGGCGTGCTGAGCGAAGATGTCCAAAATCAACGCGGTCCGGTCGACCACCTTGACCTTGACCACCTTCTCCAGGGCGGTCAGCTGAGCGGGGGTCAGCTCACCGTCACAGATGACGGTGTCCGCGCCGGTCTCCAGCACCACGGAGCGCAGCTCGTCGGCCTTGCCGGAGCCGATGTAGGTGGCCGGATCCGGCCGGTCGCGGCGCTGGATCAACGCTTCCAGCACCTCGGAGCCCGCGGTCTCGGCGAGCGCGGCGAGTTCGGCCATGCTGGCATCGGCCTGCGTGGCGGTCCCCGTGGTCCAGACCCCGACCAGCACGACGCGCTCCAGGCGCAGCTGCCGGTACTCGACCTCGGTGATGTCGGTGAGCTCGGTGGACAGGCCCGCCACACGGCGCAGCGAACTGCGGTCCTCCAACTGCAGTTCACCGGTGGTCGGATCGGCCGACCAACCCGATCGCCGCATCCGTGCCCGGTGCTCGGCGACGACGTCGCCGGTCACCGCGTCTTCGCCGGACACCGCGTCGTCGGCCGCATCGGCGGCGCGATCGTTCGCGTCCGCCGGAGTGAATTCATACGTCTCTGACTTCCTCATACACCATCCATGCTGCCACGACATCACCGCAGCACGCACCCGGTTATCGGGGCGATGCCGCTACCGACCGTCCCACCAGGACCCGGCGAGGCGACCCGAGGCCAGCAAAACCGACGGCCCGCGCAGCCATGCCGACCCGCGCTCGAGCCCGACGGTCAGTTCGCCGCCGGGCACCCGGACCGTCACCCGACCGGAGTCGGCGCCGATCCGGAAGCCGTCGGCGGCCAGCGCCGCGGCGGCCGCGGCGACGGTACCCGTTCCGCAGGAACGGGTCTCGCCCACACCGCGCTCGTAGACCCGCATGTCGACCGACCTCTCGGCGTCCAGCGCCGTGACGATCTCGACGTTCACCCCGTGTGGGAACAGGTCCGGATCGAAGCCGGGCGGCACGGTCAGGTCGAGCTTGCCGAGCGCGTCCACGGACATACCCGGATCGACGCAGGCCAAATGCGGATTGCCGACATCGATGCCGATCCCGGGCAGCGCCCAGCCCGCGATGGTCGCGGTGGACGGGCCGAGTTCGCGCACCCGGCCCATGCCGACGGTGACGTCCCCGGTGACCGAGTTCCCGGCATGCACGGTGACCGGGCGCGCCCCGGCGCGGCTGCCGACCACGAAGCTGTCGCGGGTTTCCAATCCCGCCGCGTGCAGGTAATGCGCGAATACGCGCACGCCGTTGCCGCACATCTCCGCGATCGAGCCGTCGGCATTGCGGTAATCCATGAACCAGTCGTCGGCGCCCACGTCCTCCGGAAGCTCCGCCAGCACACCGGCGGCCTGCAACGCACCGGCCCGCGCGACCCGCAACACGCCATCCGCGCCGAGCCCGCGCCTGCGATCACACAGCGCGCCGACCTGCTCGGCCGTCAGCGCGAGGCCGGCCTGCGGGTCGGGCAGCACCACGAAATCGTTCTGGGTGCCGTGCCCCTTGGTGAACTCGATATCCGGCACGTGCGATGTCTCCCTGTCTCGTCGTCATTTGGCAAACGTCCGGCGTTGCCGGGAAATTTCGTAGAGCGCCACCGCGGCCGCCGAGGGCGCCCCCAGCGAGCTGGCCGTCCCACCCATCGGGATGTGCACCATGTCGTCGCAGGCCGCCTCCCACGCGGCGCTCATACCGCTGGTCTCGTTGCCGATGACGAGGATGGTCGCGTCGGTGAAGTCGTAGTCGTAGGCGGCGTGGCTGCCGTGCTCGTCGGTGCCAACGATGCGGGTCGGGATGCCGCGGCGGATCTGCCGGTTGCGGAACTCCAGCACCTGCGCGGGCCCGGCGGCGCGGATCACCGGCACGGCGAACAGCGAACCGGTCGAGGCGCGCACCGCCTGCGGGTCGTACTGGTCGGCGCCGTGTCCGGTGACGATGACGCCGCTGGCGCCGAACGCGTCGGCCGAGCGGATCAGCGTGCCCAGGTTGCCCGGCGAGTTGGGCCGGTCGAACACCACGACCACCGGCGCGTCCTCCCCCGGCTCACCCGGCTCGAAGGCCTCCAGTTCGGGCTGCCGCGACTCCGCGACCGCCACCAGTTCCGGTATCCCGGCGGCCTTTTCGCCGAGTTCGGCCATCAGCTCGGGCACCAGGCCGACCTGTGGCACTCCGCTGGTGTCCAGCACTTCGCGCGCCCAGCTGGACAGCTCGGGGCCGCCGAGCCGGTACAGCAGCGTCTCCAGCGGCCAGTCGTTGGCCATGGCCTGCGTGATCGGACGCACGCCCTGCACCAGGAAACGGCCGTCGCGATGACGCTTGGTGCGGTTGTTGAGGTAGGCCTGCCACACCTGGACGGAGGCGTTGCGCGTGCTCACACGTCGGGTCACTGCGGAGTCCGTTCTTTCTCGTCGAGCAGGGCCAGCGCCGTCGCGGCCGGATCAGGGGCGGCGCCGTCCACCCACCGCACCCGGGGATCGCGCCGGAACCAGGAGCGTTGCCTGCGCACGTAGCGCCGCGTGCCGATCAGGGTGCGTTCCTGAGCATGGTTCAGGTCGTATTCGTTGTCCAAATAGGCCAGGACTTGTGCGTAGCCGATGGCCCGCCGGGCCGTGACGCCCTCGCGCAGGCCGCACTCGATCAGGCCGCGTACCTCCTCGACCAGCCCGCCTTCGAACATCGCGGCGGTGCGCCGCTCGATGCGCGCGTCCAAGGCCGCGGTCTCCCGGTCGACGCCGATGACGATCGTGCCCCAGCGCGGCTGCCCGATGGTCGGCGCCGACGCGGCGAACGGCTGTCCGGTGAGTTCCACGACCTCGAGCGCACGCACCATACGGCGCCCGTCGGTGGGCAGGATGGTGGCAGCGGCCACCGGATCGGCCGCGCGCAGCGCCGCGTGTACGGCCGCGACGCCCCGCTCGGCGAGCACCGCCTCCCAGCGCGCCCGCACGGCCGGATCGGTGGCCGGGAACTCCCATTGGTCCAACAGCGCCTGGACGTACATCATCGAGCCGCCCACGATGACGGGCACCCGGCCGCGCCCCATGATCGCGACGACGTCCGCGCTCGCCGCCGCCTGATACGCGGCCACGGACGCGGTGTCGGTCACGTCGAGCACGTCGAGCTGGTGGTGCGGGATGCCCCGGCGCTGCGCGACGGGCAGCTTCGCGGTGCCGATGTCCATGCCGCGGTACAGCTGCATGGCGTCGATGTTCACGATCTCGCCGCCGAGTTGTTCGGCCAGGTCGAGAGCCAGATCGGATTTGCCGGTGGCGGTGGGGCCGACGACCGCGATCGGAGTGATGCCGGAATCCGTCACGGCGCGTCGTCTCCCGCGGGCCGCCAGAGGCTCACGTGGTAGCCGACTCCGAACGGGGCGTCCCGGTAGCGCGTCTCGACCAGCGGATCGGCGCGGAACAGCCCGGCCAGCACCTGATAGGCCGGGCGGCCCGTCACGCCCAGTTCGGCACACAGTCCGGAGTCGAGTGCCCGCAACGCGGCGCGATCACCTGTGCTCAGCGCGGCGTCCAGCCGGTCCTGCACCGGGCGGGCCCGTTCGTCGAGGTAGCCGGGCGCCTTGACCGACAGCGTCGCCGCCCCGTCGGCGACGACCAGCACACCGCGCGGCTCGCCGTCGCTGTCCAGCTCGGCACGCAGCTTCGTCCCGGTCTCCCGGCAATGCTCCGCGGGCGCGTCCGCGGCGACGACACTCGCCTCGGCGACCGCGTCAGGGGCGACCTGCCCGCGTAGCCACCCGCCGATCAGTACGGCCAGCGGCAACCCGGCATCGGCCTGCCGCGCTCCGGCGACGGCGGCACTCGAGAGGCCGACCCGCACGTCGACGCCGAAGCCGCGGAACGTGCCGACGGTCTCCGGACCGAACGTGCGGTCACCGGCATCGGCGCCGATCACCGTCCAGTGGCCTGTCACGGACGCGAAGGCGCGCACGGTGTCGAGCACGGCCGACCGCAGCACCGCGCGCGGATCCGAATCCCCTGCTCCCGCCGTGTCCGCCGTACCACCGCACAACTCGGGGACCAGCACGGGCGGCGACGGAACGAGGGCGGCGACGGAGAACACGTCGTAACCGTAGTCGTTGCGGGTACTGCCGGTACCGGCCGGCTTCGAGTGTCTCTGCCGTAAATACCGCCGAGATTGATAGTGTTCGAGGAGCTACAACCCAGGTCATCAGGGGTTGGAATCCGCGGGATTCCTCCGTGGGAAGGCATGGATCGATGGTCACAAGGGCTCGGACCGGGTTGAATGGGATGAGCTAGGGCGTAACCAGGCAGCCGTGACGCGCGGCAGGGACGAGGAAAAATGACCGACAGCAACGGAACCGCGAAAGCCGGACCCGGCAAGATGCCCCGTTCTTCCGGTGCTCCGAAACCGGGCCGCTCGATTCAACCGCCCAAACCGCACGCGGTCAAACCCGCCCCGGGCCCGGCCCAGCAGCATCCCCATCCCGTCGTCGTGCCCACCGTCTCCGATCCGAGCCGGTGGGGCCGGGTCGACGAAGACGGCACCGCGTGGGTGAAGACCGCCGAGGGTGAACGCCAGATCGGCTCATGGCAGGCCGGTGACGCCGCGGAGGGCTTGGCCCACTTCGGCCGCCGGTTCGACGATCTGGCCACCGAGGTCGCCCTGCTGGAGGCCAGGTTGGCCGCGGGCGCGGACGCACGCAAGACCAAGGCCGCCGCCGTCACGCTGGCCGAGTCGCTGCCGACCGCCGCCGTCATCGGCGACATCGAGGGCTTGGCCCGGCGCCTGCAGGCCATCGCCGAGCACTCCGAAGAGGCCGCCGCGCACGCCAAGGAAGAGAAGGAACGCGCTAGGCACGAGCACACCGAACGCAAGGAGGCGCTGGCCGCCGAGGCGGAGAAGATCGCCGCCGAGTCCACCCAGTGGAAGGCCGCGGGCGATCGGTTGCGCGAGATCCTCGACGAGTGGAAGTCCATCCGGGGCGTGGACCGCAAGGTCGACGACGCGCTGTGGAAGCGCTACTCCAAGGCGCGTGAGGCGTTCAACCGCCGCCGCGGCGCGCACTTCGCCGAGCTGGATCGCGAACGCGCCGCCGCGAAGGCGCGCAAGGAAGAACTGTGCGTGCAGGCCGAGGAACTGTCCGGCTCCACAGAGTGGGTGGCCACCGCGGGCATCTTCCGCGATCTGCTCACCGAGTGGAAAGCCGCCGGTCGCGCGCCGCGCGAGGCCGACGAGGCGCTGTGGCGGCGCTTCAAGAGCGCCCAGGACGTCTTCTTCGCCGCGCGCAACGCCGCGGTCTCCGAGCGCGACGCCGAGTTCGAGCACAACGCGGCCGCCAAAGAGGAACTGCTGAACCACTACGCCTACATCGATCCGTCCGCCGACCTGGAAGCGGCCCGCGGCGCGCTGCGCGAGCTCCAGGACAAGTGGGACGCCATCGGCAAGGTTCCGCGCGAGCGCATGCAAGAACTGGAAGGCAAGCTGCGGGCTATCGAGAAGCGTGTGCGCGACGCCGTCGACGCGCAGTGGCGGCGCACCGACCCCGAGGCGATGGCCCGCGCCGCCCAGTTCCGCGAGCGCGTGGCGCAGTTCGAGGAGCAGGCCGCGAAGGCGCAGGCCGCAGGCAAGGCTCGCGACGCGGAGAAGGCGCTGGAACAGGCCAAGCAGTGGCGAGAGTGGGCCGAGGCCGCCGAGGGAGCCGTCAGCAACCGCTGAGATATCGGCACGATCGAAACGAACAGCGGCCCCTCCCGGCTGGGATGGGCCGCTGTCGTGTGGAAAGAGCCGGTCAGGAATCGCCCATCAGCCGACGACGGTCGCGTTCCTCCGCCGCCGCGGCGGCGTTGCGGCGCTGCTCCTCTGCGGCCAAGTGCAGTGCGGTGCGGCTCCACACCACCCGGATCCAGTGGAAGGTGAGCACGACGGTCACGATCGCGCCGAGGATCAGGCCGATGCCGGGGCCCGCGCCGACATAGTTGCCGAGCCCGGGCGTCTGGCGGTGCCAGACGGACAGCACGCCGAACACGGCCGCCACGGCACTGCCCGCGACCGCGACCCAAGCCAGCACCCAGCGGCGGGTCATCAGCGCCAGCATCGAGAAGCCGATGCCGAACACCACGACGAACCACACGAAGATCCGCGAGGGCAGCCCGATGTGCTCGGCCCGCGCGACGTCGGTGTTCAGCAGCACGTCGAAGCCGCGCGCCGCGCCGGCGTGCGACAGCACCAGCGAGGCCAGCAGCAGGAACACCGAGCCCGCCACGACCATCGCGCGGACGCCGGGATCGATCTCACCGGCGATCTTGCGCTCGACGGCGTCGAGATCGTCGCGGAACTGTTCGAAATCGGCGGTGCTCTCGACCGAGCTCACGGAATCCTCGTTTCGTTCGTCTGCGTCGGGGCTCGCCGGCTCGCGCCCCCGGTCGGCCGCGGACGCGCCGCGCTGGTCGTCGCCGGACGCGGGGACAGATCCATCGGCGCCACGGGTGGCGTCGTCGTTGTCCTGCGGGCTCGCGGTCATGCGTCGCAGCCGGTCGAGCAGCTCGCGGCCGTGGGTTCCGGGGCGGGTGCGCCGATGCGAGGCAGTCCGAGCCCGACGCCGATCGGCGCGGTCTTCGGGGTGACGCCGCGCTCGTGCGCGTCACCGGCGCGGGTACGGCGGTGGGTCTTGATCGCGGCATCGGCGACCAAGTGGTGCGGCGCCGCGGCGGTGATGTCCACCGTGATCAGATCGCCGGGGCGGATCGGCTCGGCCGTGCCGCCCGGGCGGAAGTGCACCAGCCTGCCGTCGCGGGCGCGGCCGCTCATGCGCGCGGTCGCGGCGTTCTTCTTGCCCGCGCCCTCGGCTACCAGCAATTCCACCTCGGTGCCGACCAGCTCTCGATTGGCCGTCAAGGAGATCTCCTCCTGCAACGCGATGAGCCGGTCGTAGCGCTCCTGCACCACGGCCTTGGGCAGCTGATCGGGCATGTCGGCGGCGGGCGTACCGGGCCGCTTGGAGTACTGGAAGGTGAACGCGCTGGTGAAACGCGCCTGCCGGACCACGTCCAGGGTCTCCTGGAAATCCTCCTCGGTCTCGCCGGGGAAGCCGACGATGATGTCGGTGGTGATCGCGGCATGCGGCATCGCGGCGCGCACCTTGTCGATGATGCCGAGGTAGCGCGCCTTGCGGTAGGAGCGGCGCATCGCCTTGAGCACCCGGTCCGAACCCGACTGCAGCGGCATGTGCAGCTGCGGGCAGATGTTCGGGGTCTCGGCCATGGCCTCGATCACGTCGTCGGTGAACTCCGCCGGGTGCGGCGAGGTGAACCTGACCCGCTCCAAGCCGTCGATGTGTCCGCACGCGCGCAGCAGCTTGGCGAACGCGCCGCGGTCGCGGGGTTCGTCCGGGTCGGCGAACGAGGCGCCGTAGGAGTTCACGTTCTGGCCGAGCAGCGTCACCTCGAGCACGCCCTGATCCACCAGCGCCCGCACCTCGGCGAGCACGTCACCGGGGCGGCGGTCGACCTCCTTACCGCGCAGTGACGGCACGATGCAGAAGGTGCAGGTGTTGTTGCAGCCGACCGAGATGGAAACCCAGCCCGCGTAGGCGGATTCGCGCTTGGCGGGCAGGGTGGACGGGAACGCCTCCAGCGACTCCAGGATCTCCACCTGGGCTTCCCTGTTGTGCCGCGCCCGCTCCAGCAGCACCGGCAGCGAACCGATGTTGTGGGTGCCGAAGACCACGTCCACCCACGGCGCCTTGCGCACCACGACGTCGCGGTCCTTCTGCGCCAGGCAGCCGCCCACGGCGATCTGCATGCCCGGATGGCCCGCCTTGATCGGCGCGAGGTGGCCGAGCGTGCCGTAGAGCTTGTTGTCGGCGTTCTCACGCACCGCGCAGGTGTTGAAGACGACGAGGTCGGCCGTCGCGCCGGGCGCGGCCTTCACGTAGCCCGCGTCCTCCAGCAAACCCGACAAGCGTTCGGAATCGTGCACGTTCATCTGGCAACCGAAGGTGCGGACCTCGTAACTGCGTGCTGTGCCCTCGGCGGGCGCGGGAGACAACACTGCCTGTCCGATCGAATCCACCCGTCCAGGGTACGGGGCGGCCTCCGGTGGCTTTCGCGGGCATCGACGCAGGCTCGGGGCGGTCCACCGCCGACGACGGAGGAACCGCGAAGTTACGCGCACATGTCGAATCGGCGTGGCGAGAGGGTGTGTCGCCGAAAGTCGGGCAAATTTCCGATTTTTGCCTAAGGTCATGACCATGACCGACGACGACGCCGCGCCCGCCACGACCGGGGACGCCTCTGCCGGGGCCGTCAACGCCGCCACCAGCGGCCCACCGATGATCTTGATGCGCAAAGTGGACAAACACTTCGGCGACCTGCACGTACTCAAGGACATCAACCTCGAGGTCCCCAAAGGGCAGGTCGTCATCGTGCTGGGCCCCTCGGGATCCGGCAAGTCGACGCTGTGTCGCACCATCAACCGGCTGGAGCCGATCGATTCCGGTGACATCGCCATCGACGGTGTCCCGCTGCCCGCCGAGGGCCGCGCGCTGGCCGCGCTCCGCGCCGACGTCGGCATGGTCTTCCAGTCCTTCAATCTCTTCGCGCACAAGACGATCCTCGAGAACGTCGTGCTCGCGCCGGTCAAGGTCCGCAAGATCAAGAAGGACGCCGCCCGCGCCCGCGCCATGGAGCTGCTCGACCGGGTCGGCATCGCCGATCAGGCCGACAAGTACCCGGCGCAGCTGTCCGGCGGCCAGCAGCAGCGCGTCGCCATCGCCAGGGCGCTGGCGATGAACCCGAAGGTGATGCTGTTCGACGAGCCGACCTCCGCGCTGGACCCGGAGATGGTCAACGAGGTGCTCGAGGTCATGGTGTCGCTGGCCAAGGACGGGATGACGATGCTGGTCGTCACCCACGAGATGGGCTTCGCGCGCCGCGCGGGGAATCGGGTGCTGTTCATGGCCGACGGCCAGGTGGTGGAGGACGCGACGCCGGACACCTTCTTCACCGCCCCGAAGTCCGAGCGAGCGAAGGATTTCCTGGGCAAGATCTTGAGCCACTGACCTGCCGGACACAGCGGCCAGCACACCCACTGGATAGGGAGAAGGAACTCGATGAGGATCAATCGCGCTCTGCGCATCGGTGTCGAGGCGATCGCCCTGACACTCGCCGCCGCGACCGCCACCGCGTGTGGCGGCGGCGGCGACAAGTCCGCCCTGGATCACGCCAAGGACGGCAAGCTCACCATCGGCATCAAGTTCGACCAGCCGGGTCTGGGCCTGCGGAACAAGGACGGGTCCTACAGCGGCTTCGACGTCGAAGTGGCCAAGTACGTCGCCGGGAAACTGGGTGTGCAGCCGAACGACATCACGTTCAAGGAAGCGCCGTCGCCGCAGCGTGAGACCCTGATCGAGAACGGACAGGTCGACTACATCGTCGCCACCTACTCGATCAACGACAAGCGCAAGGAGAAGGTCGACTTCGCCGGTCCGTACTACGTCGCGGGACAGTCGCTGCTGGTGCGCGCCGACAACACCGACATCAACGGCCCGGACAACCTGAAGGGCAAGAAGGTCTGCTCGGTGAAGGGCTCCACCCCAGCCCAGAACATCGAGAAGAACTTCCCCGACACGCAGTTGCAGACCAACGACACCTACTCGCTCTGCCTCGAGGGCCTGCGCGCCGGATCCTGGGACGCGGTGACCACCGACGACATCATCCTGGCCGGTTACGCGGCGCAGAGCAGCGGCGCGTTCAAGGTGGTCGGCAAGCCGTTCACCACCGAGAACTACGGCATCGGGTCGAAGAAGGGCGACAAGGAACTGCGCGACAAGATCAACGACGCGATCGAGGCGATGATCGCCGACGGTTCCTGGAAGAAGGCGTTCGACTCGACCGTCGGCGCCTCGGGCTACCAGGCCCCGCAGCCGCCGACGGTGAACCGGTACTGAGCGTCCGCACCGTTCGCCTCAGCACGGGTGGCCCGTCCCCGACCGGGCCGGGCCACCCGCCGCACCTCCCCTGACCATCGCGACCCGATCGGAGGAACGCGTCCGCCGTGTTCGACCTGATCTCGAGGTACGACAGCCAAATCCTCGAAGCCTTCTGGGTGACCATCCAGCTGACCGTGCTGTCCGCGGTCGGCGCGCTGATCCTCGGCACCGTCGTCGCGGCGCTGCGCGTGTCCCCCGTGCCGGTCGCCCGCTGGGTCGGCACCGCCTACGTCACCATCTTCCGCAATACTCCGCTCACGCTGATCATCGTGTTCATGTCGCTGGGCCTCTACACGACAATGGGCTGGCGCCTCGCCGGCGAGGGCCCGAACTCGCTGGCCCAGAACAACTTCCGCTTCGCGGTCGTCGGCCTGAGCATCTACACCGCCTCCTTCGTCTGCGAGTCGCTGCGCGCGGGCATCAACACCGTGCCGATGGGCCAGTCCGAGGCGGGCCGCTCGCTCGGATTCGGCTTCCTGCAGAACCTGCGGCTGGTCGTGCTGCCGCAAGCCTTCCGCTCGGTGATCGCCCCGCTGGGCAGCGTGCTGATCGCGCTGACCAAGAACTCCACCATCGCCTCGGCGATCGGCGTCGCCGAAGCGGCGACCCTGATGGCGGAGATGACCGAGACCGAGGCCGCGGTGCTGGCGATCGGCGCGATCTTCGCGCTCGGCTTCGTGATCCTGACCCTGCCGACCGGCCTGTTCTTCGGCTGGCTGGCCAAGAAATACGAGGTGTCCCGATGAGCGCAGGCGCTTCGGTCCTGTTCGACGCGCCGGGCCCGAAGGCGAGGCTGCGCAACAACGTCTACTCGCTGCTGGTCGTGGTCGCCGTGGCCGCGACGGGCTGGGTGCTCTATCGCGGTTTCGCCGACAAGGGGCAGTTCACCGCGGAGAAGTGGAAGCCGTTCCTGGAGGCGGAGGTCTGGTCGACCTACCTGCTGCCCGGTCTGCGCGGCACCGTCGTCGCCGCGCTGCTGTCCATCGTGTTCGCGCTGATCATCGGCATGATCTTCGGCGTCTTGCGGCTGTCGGACCATCGCGTGGTGCGCTGGGTCGCGGGCACCGTCGTCGAGGTGGCGCGCGCCATCCCCGTGCTGATCCTGATGATCTTCCTGTTCGCGGTGTACTCCCAGTACGACGTGTTCCAGTCCGAGGATCTCGCGCTCGCCGCGGTGGTCACGGCGCTGACCGTCTACAACGGCTCGGTCATCGCGGAGATCGTGCGCGCGGGCATCCGCTCGCTGCCGAAGGGGCAGACCGAGGCGGCCGTCGCGCTGGGCATGCGCAAGAACCAGCTGATGCGGTTGATCCTGCTGCCGCAGGCGATCACGGCCATGCTGCCCGCGCTGGTCTCACAGATGGTGGTCGCGCTCAAGGACTCGGCGCTGGGCTACCAGATCACCTACGTCGAAATCGTGCGCTCCGGCCAGCAACTCGGCGCGGCCGAACAGAACACGATTCCGGCGCTGATCGTCATCGCGATCGTCATGATCGCGCTCAACAGCGCGCTGACGCTGGTGGCGACCAGGCTGGAACGGCGGCTGCGGGCGCGCAAGCGCGGAAAGGGCGGCGGCGCTGTCCTCGCCGCGGACTCGGTCATCACCGATGCCGCGCCCGGCGTCGACCTCGGCCAGAAGCCCTGAGCCGGGCTGCGGAAACCTTGCCGCGCAAGCGAACTGGTTAGCGCGCGGCAATTCCGCACGGGTGCCGGAGTGTTGTGCTCGAGCTGAGCGCAACACTCGTGCCCTCGGCGGCGTCCCGTCAATCTCGTAGGCATACGCCGATCCCCGGTATTCGACCGGTGGGACGGTCATCAGCGCGTCATACCTGCGGGAGTTGATCGATGACCAGCCGTACCTCCGACCTTCTCTTCGACGAGTCCTTCTCCTTCCCCGGCGAACTGCGCCACCCCGGGAACGCGGGCCCCGCACGGGTCGCGGTGATCGGCGCGGGTGCGAGCGGTCTGGCCGCCGCCTACGAGCTGCAACGCCACGGTCTGGACGTGACCGTCTATGAGCGCACGGCACGTCCCGGTGGGCGGGTCCGCACCTGGCGGTTCTGGGACGGCACCCACGGTGAACTCGGTGCGATGCGGATCCCGGGCAACCATCACTGCACGCTGCACTACGTCGACGAGTTCGGCTTGGCCACCAGGCCTTTCGTCAACGCGAATCCGGATGCGTACTACCTGCTGCGGGGCCGTCGGGTGCGCAGGTCCCAGGTGGAACAGGTGCTGCCCGCCTACCAGCTGGACGAGGCCGAGCGCACCGACCCGCTACTGGTGCTCGAGCGGCTGCTGCGTGCCGCCTGGCAGGGTCTCGGCGATCATCGGCGCAAGGCCCTGCTGGCCGGTGACGTGGCCGACCCGGAGCTGGACCGGCTCGCGGCGACCTCGCTGTGGCAGTTCACCCGGCAACGCCTCTCGCCGGACGCCTGGGATCTGATCGGGCATGCCAGCGGACTGCTGCACTACGAGCACGCCTCGCTGCTGGAAGTGCTCGTGGATTACTTCGGGTTGTTCAATGTCGACCAACTGGAGCTGGTGGACGGCACCGATGCGCTCATCCGCGGTTTCACCGACGCGTTGCGCCCAGGCAGCCTGCGGCTGGCCACCCGCATCACCGAACTGCACGTCACCGGCGACGGCGTGCGGTTGCGCGGCGAGCGGCACGGCGCGGCGTTCACCGACGAAGTCGACTTCGTGATCTGCGCGGTACCCGCGCCCGGCCTGGATCAGATCGACATCTCCCCCGCGCTGCCCGCGCCCCAGCGGCAGGCGATCCGCGGCATCAGTTACGCCAGCAGCACGAAGACCCTCGTCCACGTCCGTGCGCGGCACTGGGAGCACGTCGACGGGATCTTCGGCGGCGGCAGCTTCACCGATCTGCCGATCCAGCAGGTGTGGTACCCGTCCGACAACGCCCGGCTCGCCCCCGAGTCGGCCCGCTGGAGTGCGGCGGATCCCGAGCGCTCGCACGCACCGGCCGTGCTCACCGCGGCCTACCTGTGGGAGAACAACGCCCGGCGGTTCGCGGCGCTGCCCGAGAGCGACCGCACCAGAATCGTGCTCGCCTCGCTCGAACAGCTGCATCCCGGCCTGACCGCCGTCGTCGACGACGTCGTGCACTGGACCTGGGACGAGCAGGTCGGCATCGGCGGCGGGGCGTTCGCCTACTTGGCGCCGGGACAGCACGCGCGCTACCTCGCGGAAATCGGCGCACCGCATCCGCATCCGGCGCCGCGGGTGTTCTTCGCAGGCGAGCATCTCTCGGTCGCGCACGCCTGGATCCAAGGCGCGCTGCAGTCGGCGCTGGAGTCGGTGCGCCACGTGCTGGATCAGGTGAGCGTGCCGCGTGCGGCTTGATCGCGCGACCTGGGTGCTCGCCTCGGTGAGCACCGTGTGGGGCGCCAGCTACACGGTCACCGGCTGGGGTCTGCGCGAACTGGACGTGGTGACCTTCAACGCGATCCGCTTCGCCGCGGCCGCGCCACTGCTGCTGGTCCTCGCGTGCGCCGTGGAGGGCAGGCCCGCCATCGCGAGCCGGTGGTGGCCGCGGCTGGCGCTGTCGGCCGCGATCGGCATCGTGGCGTATCAGCTGGCCTTCAGCGCCGCGGTGGCGCTCACCACGGTCACCGAGTCCGCCATCCTGATCGCTTTGTCGCCGTTCTGGACCGCGCTGCTCGCGCGGCTGAGCGGTGAGCCCGTCCGCGCCGGCGTGCTGATCGGCGCGTGCGTGGCGATGGCAGGCGTGGTCCTGGTCGTCCTCGGCCGCGAGGCGGGCCACGCGGCGCCGAACCGCGCGCTCGGGGATCTGGCCGCTTTGGTCGCGTCCGCGCTGTGGGGCGCCTACCCGGTCGTCACCCGTCCCTTGCTGGTCGACCACAGCCCCCTGCGGGTGACGGCGTGGGCTTCGGTGATCGGCGCCGCGATACTGCTGCCCGCGGCGTCCGCACTGGGACCGCCGCGCGATGTGCAGGAGATTTCTGGAACGACCCTGGTCTCGCTGGCCTTTTCCGTGCTCGCCGTGACCATTTACGGCCTCGTGGCGTGGTACTGGGGCGTGCGGCGGGTGGGGTCGGCGCAAACGATGGTCTTCATGTTCGCGGTGCCGGTGGCGGCGGCGGTGTTCGCCGTCGCGGCCGGCACAGAACGCGTCACCTGGCCGCAGGTCGCCGGTGCGGGGCTCGTGCTCGCGGCATTGACCTGTAGCCAACGCAATCCGAAAGTCCTCGACACAGGAGTAGGAAATGACGGTTACCACGACCTCGATCACGCTGGAACGCGCGACGCTCATCGTTAGCGAGGCGCTGGCCTACGGCGCCGCGCACGGGTTCGACCCGCTCACGGTGGCGGTTCTGGATCCCGGCGGCCATCTCGTCGCGTTACAACGCCAGGACGGCTCCGGCATCCTGCGACCACAGATCGCGATCGCCAAGGCCTGGGGCGTGCTCGGCCTCGGCGTCTCCAACCGCGAGATCGCCCGCCGCGCGGCGGCCGCGCCGACCTTCTTCACGTCGGTGGCCGCGCTCGCCGAAGGGCGCATCCTCGATGTCCCCGGCGGTGTCTTCATCCGGGACGCGGCGGGCTCGATTCTCGGCGCGGTCGGTTCGACTGGGGCCACGACCTCCTTGGAGGACGAACGCGCCGCCGTGGCGGGTATCGAGGCCGCCGGTCTATCCGCGGATACAGGAGAGGTGTAGACCGACGATGCCGCACCCGAAACCCGCGCAGCGTTGCACCTCCGCCGCAGCGGTACGAAGGGCACAGACCTCGACCGCCGCGGGCCGGGCCCCGATCGGCTGTCCGAGCAGCGACAATCAGCAAGCCGATCGAAAACGCCGTAGTCGCCCGCGTTTTCGCTAGCACGGCGGCTGCGCCGGGCCGTACCCGAGCAGTAGCCGCACACCGACCATCCGTATCCCGCACAGCCGACCGGCGTGGAGCGCAGTTGTGAGCGGGATAGGGCTTCCCCTACCGGGCCGGATCCGGTCGGCGCCAACCGTGCGCGCTCCCCCGCACGACCGCACATCGCTTCGGCAGCGGTGTGCCGATTCCGGTGAGATCGGTACCGCCGACGAACTCCCACCAACTCGCGCGGTTCGACTGCCGCCGGTATACGACAACGCCTCGAACTGGTGGAGCACGGCTCCCGATCGCCGGGAGCCGCATGGGCGAGTTCAGTCGATGGTCTCGTCGAGGTCGCCCTCGAACCCCTGATCGGCCAGTTCGGCCTTGACCACCCGATACGCCGTGGACTGACCGTAGCCACGGCGGGCGAGCATGCCGACGAGGCGGCGAATCATCTTGTCCCGGTCCAGATCTCGCGGCAGAGAGCGCAATTTGCGGCGGACCAGCTCGGCGGCGCGGGTTTCCTCGTCGTCGGTGGTGATGGCGTCGAGGGCGGCCACGGCATCCGATTGTGCGACGCCCTTGCGCCGAAGTTCTTGCGCGAGCGCCTGCTTGCCCTTACCGGAGAAGGTGTGCCGAGAGTGCACCCATTGCTCGGCGAAGGCGGCGTCGTCGACGAGACCCACTTCGCCGAGGCGATCGAGCGCCCGTTCGCTCACTTCGGCCGAGTACCCCTTGGCGGCCAGACGCTGAGCCAGCTCGGCACGGCTGCGGGCGCGAACGGCGAGCAATCGGAGACACGCCTCCTTCGCCTGTTCGACCGTTCCGGCTTCGGATCCGGCCGCTCCCGGATCGGCCGTTGGTCCTTCGGTGAGACCGGAGTCGGCCGAGGGCGAGCCGATACGCGCCCGCGCACCCCGGGGACCACGACGGGACCCAGCCGGGCGCGCCCGCTGCGGATCGGACGCGCCCGGCCGAGTTCCCATGGTGTCCGGCGCAACCGAACCACCTTCGGCCCTCCGGACGAGCTCGGCGTCCTGTCCGCGGGACCGGGCGCCGTCGGGCGGACCGGAAGCGGACAAGAGTTCTTCCAGCCGACGCCGCATCTCCTGCACCGCGTCGGCCCGTGGCCGCCCGGAATCGGCCGGAGCCGTTCCGGGCGAGCGACGGCTGTGCGTCGGCTCAGAAATCGGCGGGCACCTCCGCGGCCGCATCGGCCGTCACGTCGGCGCCGATGCCGAGCTTCTCCTTGATCTTCTTCTCGATCTCGTCGCGGACGTCGACGTTCTCCAGCAGGAACTTGCGGGCGTTCTCCTTGCCCTGGCCGAGCTGATCGCCCTCGTAGGTGTACCAGGAGCCGGACTTGCGGATGAAGCCCTGCTCGACACCCATGTCGATGAGCGAGCCCTCCTTGGAGATACCGTGCCCGTAGAGGATGTCGAACTCGGCCTGCTTGAACGGCGGGGAGACCTTGTTCTTCACGACCTTCACGCGGGTGCGGTTGCCCACCGCGTCGCTGCCGTCCTTGAGCGTCTCGATGCGGCGCACGTCCAGGCGCACCGACGCGTAGAACTTCAACGCCTTGCCGCCGGTGGTGGTCTCCGGCGAGCCGAACATCACGCCGATCTTCTCGCGCAGCTGGTTGATGAAGATCGCGGTGGTGCCGGAATTGTTCAGCGCGCTGGTCATCTTGCGCAGCGCCTGGCTCATCAGGCGGGCCTGCAGACCGACGTGGCTGTCGCCCATCTCGCCCTCGATCTCGGCGCGCGGCACCAGCGCGGCCACCGAGTCGATGACGATGATGTCGATGGCGCCGGAGCGCACCAGCATGTCGGCGATCTCCAGCGCCTGCTCACCCGTGTCGGGCTGGGAGACCAGCAGCGCGTCGGTGTCGACGCCCAGCTTGCGGGCGTAGTCCGGATCGAGCGCGTGCTCGGCGTCGATGAACGCCGCCACGCCGCCCGCGGCCTGCGCGTTGGCCACCGCGTGCAGCGCCACGGTGGTCTTACCCGAGGATTCGGGGCCGTAGATCTCGACGATGCGGCCGCGCGGCAGGCCGCCGATGCCCAGCGCCACGTCGAGCGCGATCGAGCCGGTGGGGATCACCGAGATGGGCTGGCGCGCCTCCTCGCCGAGGCGCATGACGGCGCCCTTGCCGAAGCTCTTCTCCACCTGGGCCAGCGCGAGTTCGAGCGCCTTGTCCCGGTCGTACGCCTGTGGTGCCATGGTCCTGCTCCCCTTTTCGACGGGTAAGTCTCGTTCTGTGGTTGGCGCCTACAGTAGAGCGCGGCACCGACAAGTTCTGGCGACCAGCCTAGACGAACAGGTGTTCGAGTCAAGCGACGCGCCCGGCGCGCAGCGCACCGCTCGCGCCCTCTCCGGCGAACGCCGCGCGATCAGCGCACCAGGGCGATCCGGTCGGTGTCCAGCAGCGTCTGCGCCTGTTTGAGCACGCGCAGGGAAGGCGTCACTTCCACGTCGGTGATCCCGTCCAGCGCGCCGAGGCGCTCGGTCACGTACCGGTAGAGATCCGCGGTGTCGCGGCAGATGATCGAAGCGAACACATTGGACGGCCCGGTGGTGGCGGCGACGAACACGATCTCCTGGTGCGTCGCCAGCGCGCGCCCCACCGCGTCCAGATCGGCGGGCCGCACGCGCAGCCAGAGCGCGCCGCGCACGCCGTAGCCCATCCGCTCGATCGCGAAATCGACGTCGAAGTACAGCACGCCCGCCGCGGTGAGCTCGGCCATGCGCCGCGCGACTCGCGGCGCTGTCCACCCGGTTTCGGCCGCGAGCTGGGCGTACGGAGCGCGCCCGTCCCGGCCGAGCAGCGTGAGCATCGCCTCGTCGGCCGCCGAAAGGTGCACCGGTGCTTCCGGTCCCGCGTCCGCGGTCCGGGGCCGGGCGGGGCCGAGTGCGTCGAGCTGGGCGGCAGTGAGCAGGTGCCGATAGCGCGGCCACTCCTCGTCGAGCGGAAAACGATGGATGACCTCGTACGCGGTCAGCGCCAGCACTTGCGGGGCGCGCGGCAGGATCTGCAACAGCAGCGCGTCGCGCCGCTCGATCGAGCGCGGCCTGCCCACGCAGGTCACCTCGGAGCCGGTGGACAGCAGGGTCACCCAGCTCAGATCCGGGAACCGGGACAGGGATTCGGCCAGCCGCAGCGCTTTGTCCGGTGTCGATTTCAAGCGCAGCACCCAGCGCGCGTGACCGAGCGGCGCCGCGTTCACCTGTCCGGCCACGTGCAGGATGCCGCATTGCCGCAGTGCGCGGTAACGCCGCGCCACCGTCTGCTCGGAAACGCCGAGAGCGCCGCCCAGCCGGGCGAACGGCATCCGGGCGTCGTGAACCAGCGCGTGCACGATCTGTTTGTCCAGGACATCCAGATCGGAAGATTCCCTCGGGCCATCGTCGCGCACAGGAGGAATCTAACGCAATTACCGCTGTGGCTAGGGGGATCCGTCCGATTGCCGCACGCTTGGCGTCGAAATCATTCGAATCCGCCGTGGAGGCTCCCGTGAGGAAATGGCTCCCCCTGTTCGCCGCGTGCCTCGGCACGCTGATGCTGCTCATCGACGTCACCATCGTGAACGTCGCCCTGCCGGATATCGCCGCCGATCTGGACACCGGATTGTCCGGCTTGCAGTGGGTGGTGGACGGCTACGCCTTGGCGCTGGCGGCGCTGCTGCTGGTGCTCGGCTCGCTCGCCGACCGGGTCGGTGCGAAGCACGCCTACCTGGCCGGACTGGTCGTCTTCGCGATCGCGTCGCTCGGGTGCGGCGTCGCCGAGAACGCGGCGGCGCTCGTCGCGGCGCGGGCGCTGCAAGGCGTCGGCGGCGCGGCCATGTTCGCCACCACGCTGTCGCTGCTGCACGCCACCTACACCGGCCGTGACCGCGGCGTCGCCTTCGGCGTCTGGGGCGCGGTGTCCGGTGCGGCGGCGGGCATCGGAGTGGTGCTCGGCGGCGTGCTCACCGAGGCGCTGTCGTGGCGCTGGATCTTCTTCGTCAACCTGCCCATCGCCGTGCTGGCGATCGGGCTGACCGCCACCGTGTTCCCGCCCGTCCAGCGGCGGGTGGGCCGCGCGGTGGACCTGCCGGGCATGCTGGCCTTCGCGACCGCGGCGACGGCGGTCACCTACGGTGTCATCCGCGGCGGCGAGCACGGCTGGACGGACGCGGCCGCGGTGACGGCGTTCACGCTGGGCGCTGCCGCGACCGCGATCTTCGGCTGGGCCGAAGCGCGCGGCGCCGCACCGATGTTCCCCTTGGCACTGCTGCGCAACCGCGATTTCGGCGCGACCCTGTTCGGCGCGTCCGGACAGACGTTCGCCGCGTTCGCGAGCACTCCCCTGGTCTCGCTGTGGCTGCAACAGCAACTGCGCATGTCGCCCCTGCACGCGGGTCTGGCGATGCTCCCGATGGCCGCGACCGCGTTCGTGGTGGCGGGCGCCTTCGGTCGGCTGCTGCACGATGTCGCGCCGAAATGGACCATCGGCGCGGGGTTGGTGGTGGTCGGCCTGGGCAGTTGGCTGCTGATGATCGTCGGCGCCGGGTCCTCCTGGGTCGCGCTGATCCCGGGATTCGTGGTGATCGGCATCGGGATCGGCGTCAACGCGCCCGCGCTGGTCTCGGTCGGCATGGCGGCGGTCGCCCCGGAGCAAGCGGGCACCGCCGCGGGTGCGGTGAACACTGCCCGGCAACTGGGCCTCGCGCTCGGCGTCGCGGTGCTCGGCACCGTCTTCCGCGGGGTGGCCGACGCCGCGCAGCCGATGACGTCGCCGCACTTCGTCGCCGGGCTCGACGCGGCGTTCGGCATCGCGGCGGCGGTGGGCATCGGATTCGGACTGGTCGCGTTCGGACTGTTCCACCGGAAGCGCGCCGACGCCGGATCGCCCGAAGCCGAGCGGCAGGCCGTCGCCGCCTGATCGCGATCCAGCACGAAGAGACGGCGGCGTCCCGGACGGGCGCCGCCGTTTCCCGTGCCCCGGCGGCCCTAACGCTGCGGCAGTACCGACTCGTCACCAGGCTCGCGTGGCCCGAAGATGCGCCGCTCGGATTCCCCGATCGGGACATCGTTGATGCTGGCCTCACGCCGGGACATCAGCCCGTCCGGCGCGAACTCCCATTGCTCGTTGCCGTAGCTGCGGAACCACCGGCCGGACTCGTCGTGCCATTCGTACTGGAACCGCACGGCGATGCGGTTGCCGTGGAAGGCCCATAGATCCTTGCGCAGCGCGTAGCCGTTCTCGATGGACCACTTCCTGGTGAGGAACTCGACGATGGCGTCACGGCCGGTGAAGAACTCGTCGCGATTGCGCCACACCGAATCTTCGGTGTACGCGGCGGCGACCCGTTCGGGATCGCGCGTGTTCCAGGCGTTTTCCGCAGCCCGTACCTTGGCTTCGGCGGATTCCGCGTCGAACGGGGGTAGCGGAGGTCGCATGGGACGACTCCTTTTCTCGAAGTCTCAGGGATTCACGGGAGAAAGTTCGGCAGGGCCCCATCGCAGCGCTCCCGTGGATCGCTCGACCACCTCTTCGATGGTGAAATCGAGGGAGCACTGCGCGCCCGCCGTGAAGGTCTCGGCTGCCCAGACCAACTCGGCCGTGCCGGTGAGCTGCAACGTGGCGCCCGTGGACCAGTCCGGGATCAGGATCCCGCAGCGGGGGTTGACCGCGAGGTTGCCGAGCGTCATGAACATCGAATTGCCCCGATAGTCCGGCCAGCGCAGCCGCGTGGGCGAGAGCACTTGCAGGAAGCCGGGATTCCCGCCGCGATGCGAGGCGTCGGCGTTGCCTTCCTCGTCCGCGGTCGCGACGAAGAACGTGTCGGCCGAGGCGATCGCGGACCGCTGCTCGGCATCCAATTCGGCACCGCGACGCACCGCGGGCGTCGTAGCGCCGGGCGTGTAGCTCGCGACATCCCGGCGGGAGATGTACTTGGGACAATTCGAGTACACCTGATCGGTGACTATGCGCACGCCCGCGTCCTCCGGCGCGGACCTTCCATTGACGCGCATCCGCCTGCGCCGCTGCGGTTGCAGGGCGATCATGCCGACGCGAGACCGGCGGGTCAGCGCTTCGTGTAGCGGGTCGGCGGCAGCGGGCATGGTGCCGATCGAAATGGTCCGGTCGTCCACCGCTCGGACAAATCCCGGCTGCCCGACCAGCTCGCTCGCCCACAGCCTGCCCGCCGCGTCGGCGGCGGCGAGCACCACCATCCGCTGTTCGGCCAGGAAATCGGCCGCGACCGCGGGGATGTCGGCGCGGATCATGCGACCGACCCGTCCGGCGATGTCCGCCTGCCCCATCCGGCGCTGCACGGCGACCTCCCCGCGGTGGAACGCCTCCATCGCGATACTCCCTTCGCTACGCGGCCGGATCAGAAGAAGCCGCAGGTCGGTGCCGCGCCGCTGGGCGCGGGAGCGGATTCCGCGCCACTGGGCGCGTACACCTCCAGCCGGATGCCGTCGGGATCGGTGAAGAAGATCCCACCGGAGGCGACGCCCTCGCCGTGCGCCACCACGCCGTCGTGGGCGAAGGTGACCGAGAGTTCACGCAGCACCCGTTCCACCGCGCGTACCTCGTCGATGCTGTCGACCTGGAACGAAAGATGATGCAGCCCCGGCGTTTCGGTGGAGAACGCGCCGCCGCTCTGCTGCCACAGGGTGACCACCAGCTTGCCGTCGCGACCGAGGAAGGCCCAGCGGCGCTGCTCGTCGGCGCTCGCGGCGAGCTGTTCGAAACCAAGGGCCCGGCGGTAGAAGTCCACCGAGCGATCCAGATCCGAGACGTTCAGGCCGATGTGCCCGGTGCTGAGCTGAGGCGCGGCAACCGCGGTCATGAGTTCCTCCTCGGAAGATTCAACCGCCTTGTGCGGTTTCACTGGTTAGAACGTACCGACCCGGGAACAATGGTGTCAACCATCTAAATAATTTTCAACGGTTAGAAAGGGGGTGACGGCCGTGGCCGACGGCGCCCACTCGGTACCCTCGGGCATGTCCGATCCACGCCCCCACCTCGGTGAACCCCTGGCGCTCGATCTGCTGAACACGAGATGGATCGAGCACGGACCACAGGACCTGCTCACCGATGTCACCGGCCTGCACACCTGGCTGGCGTCGGCGGGCCTCACCGATCGCGCGACCGCCGACGAAGCCACCCTGAACGCGGTGCTGACCGCCCGGACCGCCATCTACGACGTGGTGGTGCACGCTTCCCCCGCCGGACTCAACGACGTGCTGGAACACGGCCGCGTCCGCCGCGCGCTCACCGCATCCGGGCCCGCCGACCTGGTGGACGTCCCGGAGCAAGCTTGGTTGCCCGGCTGGCTGGCTGCCGACAATCTGCTGGAGCTGCTGCGCACCGCACCCGATCGGATCCGCCAATGCGCGCATCCGGAGTGCGTGCTGTTCTTCTACGACACCTCGAAGAACGGAACCCGCCGCTGGCACTCCATGGCCACCTGCGGCAACCGCACCAAAGCGGCGCGGCACTACGCGCGAAAGCCCTGAGGCTCAGAACAACTCGTCGAGCAGCCGGTAATACGTCAAGCGGCGCTCGTCCGGCTCGGCCAGTCCGTAGGCCGCGAAGAAGGCCGTCACCTCCGCTTCGCCGAAATCCGCGCGCAGGTCGCGGACGGCGAGCGCCAGATCACGGTAACGGTCGGCAACACCGAGCCCGCCGACATCGAGGAGGACGCCGTTCGCCAGCACGTTCGGCGGGGTGAAATCACCGTGCGCCACCACCAGATCCTCACGCTCCGGCCGCTGTGCCAGCAGCCGCTCGAGGATCTCCGCGGCGGTGGACCCGGCGTTGTCGTCGTCGAAATCGTCCGCGTCAACCAGACCTTCGACCACGTTGCGGCGCGCCCGCGCCAGCACGACGTCCAGGCGTCCGTCGAACGGGCACTCGGCGACCGGAATGCTGTGCAGCCGGCGCAACAACGCGCCGAGCACGGCGCCGGTCGAGGCCGCGTGAGCGCCGCCGGAGCCCGCCGACAAGCTGGGCGCGCCCACGTCCGCGAGTACCAGCACGTCGTCCTCGAACGCCGTCACCTCCGGCACGGCGATCCCGCGCTCACGCAGCCAGGTGAGCCGCCGATACTCGGCGACGGCCTTCGGACCGCGTTTGAGCCAGTAGGCGCCGTCGACGCGCACCACACCACCGCTCATGCCCTCGTGCTCGTACGACCAGCTCGGCACCTCGCCGAACAACGCCGCGACGGGGGGCGGCAACGGAATCGGCAGCTCGCCCAGCGTGTCCAGCGCGGTGCGGGTGGCTTCGATCTCCTCGGGATCGCCCTCGGCCACGCGCAGCCGCATCGCCTCGGCCAGCAGTTCGCGCGCCTCGGCCAGGTGGTTCCGTTCGGCGAGCGCCTTGCCCAGGTGCTGCACGGCGAACGAGAGCACCTCCGGCGCGGCTACCCGCGCGTGTTCCACGGCGCGGCGGTACAACGTCTCCGCGGTGCCCGCGTCGCCGCGATAGCGGTAGACGTCGCCCAAGTTGATCCACACGGTGATCCGGCGCCGCTCCGTGTCCACCAGTTCGAGCGCGCGATCGAGGTGGTCGAGCGCCTCGTCGTAGCGGCCGAGCAGCATCAACTCGATGCCGGTCTGCCGGTAGCTCGCGAAGTCGTCGGGGCGCGCCTGCGCCACCCGGACCGCCAATCGTTCCGGGTCGTGCGGGATCATCCGCTGCCGCTCGTCGAACCGGTACAGCGGCTCGTCGCGCTCCACCTGCCCGGGGGCGCTCACCAGCGCGTCCTCGGCACGTCGAATTCGGCGCACAGGGCGCGCCAGACGTCGCGGGGATCGGTTCCGGCCTCGATGGCGGCGGCGCCGGTGCGCCCGCCCAACGCCGGGATCACGTGGTCGGTCAGCAGGGCGTCGCCGCGGGCCACACCGAACTCGGTGTGCAACAGTTCCTGAAACTCGGTCAACCGCACCGTCCCGAACTTACTCCCGTCCCGCGCGTTCGCTGGTCAGGGGCACGCCCGGCACCCGCTCCGGTCAGGGTTGGACGGCGTAACAGACCTGGTGGCACAGGGCGACCGGGTCCGGGAAATCGCGCGTGGCGGCGGCCTCCCTCGCCGCTCGGGTGTAGCGCGGGTCGGCGAGGACCGCACCGACCGCGGCACGGACGGCCTCGGGTGAAAGCGGCCGGACGACGATCGAACTACCTTGTCGCGCCGCGCGATTGGCTAGCTCCCACTGGTCGCCGCCGCCGGGAACGGTGACGATCGGGACGCCGGCGGACAGCGTTTTGGCGAGCAGGCCGTGACCGCCGCCGCCGACGACGACGGACGCGTGGGTCAGCAGTTCGTCCTGCCGTCCCAACCCCGCCGTGGCCCATGGCGGAAGATCGGCGGGCGGCGTGTCCAGCATCGAAATGGCCACGCGGACACCGGTTCCCTCCAACGCCCGCAGGACGGTCTCGGCCATGCCCGCCACACCGGTGTGCGCGGTCGAGGGCGCGACCATGACCAGCGGCGCGTTCCCTGGCGGCAGGTCCAGGATCGCGTCGGTCGGCTCCCACAGCAGCGGGCCGATCACGTGGGCGGATTCCGGCCAGTCGGGGCGCGGTACCTCGAGCGCGGGCAGGGTGGCGATCAGGCGCGCGGCGGGCCCGGGATCGACCGCAGGCAGGCCGACGCTCTCGCGCGCCCGCTCCCGCTGGCGACGCCCGTTCCGCAGCGCGCGTGCGGTCATGCCGCGCAGTACGCCGTCGCGCACCCGACCGCGCAAACCCGAACCGGGCGCGAGCCCGCTTCCGATGGGCGGCAATCCCTTCGACGGCAGGTACAGCGGATGCGGGGACAGCTCAACCCATGGGACGCCGAGCCGTTCCGCGGCCATGCCGCCGCCCGCGGTCAGCACGTCGGAGATCACCAGTTCGGGCAGCATGGCGCTCAATTCGGGCAGGATCTCGGTAGAGATGTGCGCGGCCCGCTCGTGGATGCGCTGCCCGGCGTCGGCGTCGTCGTCCACCGGTCGCGGCGCCAGGCCTTTCAGTCTGCGCACCCCGATTCCGGCGGCGAGCGCGGCGTCGAACCACCGCGGACCGGTGAACAGGACCGGCTCGTCACCGGCGGCCAGGAATTTCGAGCACAACGCGATAGCGGGGAACGCGTGACCGGGATCGGGCCCCGCGACGACGGCTACTCGCATCCGCCTAGCCTGCCACACCCCCTTCGAGGTCGATCACACCCGCATCGCGGCGCCGCTCGCTACAGCTTGCTCACCGTCGACTTGTCCGAGCCCGAGACCGCCTTGTACAGCAGATACAGCCCGAACACGATGGCGCTGATCACCAGGATGGGGAACAGGCCTTTGATCAGCGCGCCGATGACGGCCAGCGCGATCCAGACGACCGCGACGATGCCGATGATCTTCCACAACATTTCGATGCCTCCAAGAAGTCGGTTTCCGCTTCGAGCATGGCACTTGGATCAGCGGAAATCACCAGGTGGGGAGGCATTTCGGGGTGTAAATCAGGGTTCCCCCTTAGGCCGGCGCCCCGCTCGTCGCGCGGCGATCGGGGTTTCGCCGCCGACCGAAGATCTCCCGTCCCGAACACGCCACGATGGTGTGCGCGTCGGAGGACGCGCACACCATCGTCGAGGACGAGCCGATCAGCGAGGCTCGGCGTCCGGCAACTCGCCGGCCAGAGGATCGTCGTGCGGCATGCCATCCGGTTCCCGCATACCGAGATCGGCAGTGTCGACCGCGTAGGGGTCGACCATCGGATCCAGACCCATGCTCGACCGATCGCCGGACGCCGGCATCCGCAACGTCTCCTCGTCCGGACCCGGATTGTTCCGCATACGCGCGGTGGCGACGCCTCCCGGCTCCCCGGTCCGCCGCTCCGGCGGGCGGGTCATCGCGGGGCGGGTGCGCGGCGGCTGCGGCACCGGCTGCCTGCCGTAGACATCCCAGGCGGACTGATCCGGATCGATCTGATAGTGGTCGAACAGTTCCTGCTCGGCCTGTGGGCTGATCTGCCCGTTGTGGTCCAGCTGCGGCGAGGCCTTGACCGCGTCCTTACCGACTCGCACCTGCAACACGGCCGCCTCGGGGCGATGCTCGGCGCCCGCAAGCGGGACCAACGCGTCGGCGCTGAACAGACCGGTGGATACCGCGATCCAGGTGGGCGATCCGGAATTGTTGTCGACGTAGACCCGTTTGACCTTGCCGATCTTCTCGCCTTCGGGGCCGTACACCGAGCTGCCGATGAGCGTTTCCAGCATTTCAGTCATGGGTTCCTCCGCAGTTCGTCCGTGCGATGCGCAGCTCGACAGAACGCGGCTGTCCACCGCGCGTGCTGGGAAAAGCAGTTCAATCGCTGGTGGGTCGATCCGTGACGTCGGGGCTCGCGACGACGCGCTGCGTTCTGCGCGACAGCCGCACCGGGTCCTCGGCGCTGTCACACGTCAGATACCGGCTGACGTCCAGCCGCTGCGTGTCCTGGTCGAGCAGCGATCGACGGTAGGAAACATCGAGCATGACGTGCTCCCGCCAGTAGTGCATGTGCCCGGCCCCAGACGAGACCGGAAATGATCAGCTACATAATGGCAACTACCCGTGCATTCCTCGACCAAACCAGGCTCAGTACTCAATTCGTCGACACGCCGCGCCAGAAGTGACGACACAGCTATCTGATAGCTATTCGTTATGTATTTCGCTGCGAGTTCCCCGCGCGCCCACGCTTGATCAGCATCAGCGCCGACGGTCCGCTGGTGAATCGGAAGTCCTTGCCGCGATGGTCGACCTCGCCATCGGTGGCCAGCGACACCGCCTCCTCGGCGACCCGCACATCCACCCGGGAAACCCTGCGGTGCCGATAGGTGGGCGAATACTCCAGCGTGCCGGTGAACGTCGCGAAGACCAGCCGCAGCCGCGAGAACGGGACATCGGCGCGCAGGTAACGGACATCGAGGGTGCCGCCGCGCAACTCCGGACGCGACATGGGGATCTGGTCGGCCGGGTGGTAGGTGCCGTTGCCCACGAACAGCATCCAGAGCGCGGTGTGGGCGCCATCGACGGTGACGTGCAGCGGCTGGGCGCGGAACAGCACGCGCACCATGGCGATTCCCGCCGCGGGCCATTTGCCGATCCGCCGTTCCCAGCGCTCGCGAACACGGACGAAATCGGGATAACCGCCGAGACTGGCGGTGTTCACGAAGGTGCGCTGCTCGGCGCCGTCCAAACAAACACCCGCCACGTCGACCCGCACCGCTTCGCCCGCTTCCAGCCCGGCGACGGTCACGTCGGTCCGCTCCACTCCGGCGTCCCTGGCGAAGTGGTTCAGCGTGCCACCCGCGAATACCGCCAGCGGCAACCGGTGACGGACCGCGTACTCCGCGACGGCCGACACCGTTCCGTCCCCGCCGACGACGCCGAGAGCGCGGAGATCGTCGCGCCGCACCAGTTCGTCGACCCGCTCCTCGAAATCGTCGCCGCCCAGTTCCAGCACCTCGGCGGCGGGCAGTCGCTCACGCAGGTCGGCGAGCGCGTCGTCGCCATCGCCCGATCCCGCGTGCGGGTTGCCGATCAGCAGCAATCCGGCGCCCTTCGGCAGCGGGTCGATGTGTTCGACCGGACCGAGGGCGGCGGGTTCGTCGTCGCGCACCGCCCACCACCGCCGAGTGACCAGTGCGACCGCGCTACCGAACAGCGCGCCAGCGACCACATCGGAGGGCCAGTGCACGCCGATGTGCACACGCGAATATCCCACCGCGGCGGCGACCGGGGCCACCGCGACGGCCGCCGCGGGCGATTCCAACGCCAAGCCCGTCACGAAGGCCGCGGCGGAGGCCGCGTGCCCGGAGGGGAACGATGACGAGACCGGCGGCGCGACCAGCCTGCGCACGAACGGAACGGATTCGTCCGGCGGACGACGGCGCGGGAACAGCGGCTTGGCCACACCGTTGGCCACGCCGCTGGCGATGCCCAGCGCGAGCAACCCGCGCACCGCGCCGCGCCGGGCCGAGCGATCTCCGGCGACGAACAGGACCGCCCCGAGCGCCATCCACAAGCGACTCTTGTCGGCGGCGGTGCTCAATGCCTTCAACGCCCGATCCGCCGGAGTCGCACGCACGCGCGCACTGCGGCCGACCAGCCAGCGATCCAGGCTGCTCGTCCTTCCGATCACCCCACCGTCGCGTTCGCGAGTCGAGAGAAACCGCATCGCCGCAGCCTACCGATCGCTCGAGCGCCGCGCCCACACGACCACTCGGTGCGGACGCGAGCGCTCACGCGTGCGCGGGATCCCCCGGCGCGGTCGAGACCGATGCGGCTTCAGTGCACGGATGTACTCTGATCTTCAACGCCAAACGGCGCTGCGCGACAACAGGGAAGGGATGATCCAATGACGCAGACACCCCAATCAGCACACAGTCATGCACTGAATCTCCTCTGACGACCGGGACCCCGATGGAACAGACGAACGAGCTGGCACAGGAACTCGCGGCCGCGGCCCGGCGGCACGGTTCGGCGATCGCGGGAATCGTCGGATCGGCCGCCCGCAAAGCGTCGTGGGAAGTGCTCGACCTCATGGCCGAAAGCCGCGAACTCGTCGGCGCGGCGTTTCGGGCCAGGGCCGAGGAACTTCGCCGCCGGGACCGGCCGAGCTGACCGGCCCGGATCAGATCGGTGGCCGCGGCGACGCGGGCACCGATTTGTCGGCCACCTCGATGAGGGCCTGCGCCCACCCGTCCAGCCGGTCGGAGGCGTGGCGCAGATCCGCCACGATGGTGTCGAAGTTGTGCCGCACCACGGTGGTCTCCGGCACCGCGAGAATCCGGCCCGCCGCGGCCACCACCTGCTCGTACTCCGTGACGCCCGCGTCGAGCCTGGCCAGGATCAGCCGCAGGTTCTCGGTGAGCGCCACCGCCGCGGGCGAATTCGCGCTTCCGATGGCCCCGAGCCCCTGTTCCATCGCCGTGATGTCGGCAGCCAGCGCATGGAGCGCCGCCGCGCCCGAGGCGGCGGTCTCGAGCATGTCGGCCAGTTCGTCCGGGGGCAGCCGATGCGAGCGGGCGATCTGAACGCCCAAGCCGTGCAAGGCCTTCTCCGCGCGCACCAGACGCGCGATCGACGGCCGGGCGTTCGACCATACCGGTGGCTGCTTACGCGGGACGAACGCCGCATGCGGCAGCGGCGCTCCCCGCAGTCGCAGATAGCGACGAGTGCTCAGCGCCGCGCCGGTGACCAGTGCCACCGCGCCGCCGCCGACCACGACCACAGCCCACACCGGCGCCGAAAGGGCGACGAGGCCAACGGTTCCCACTGTGGTGAGGCCGGACACCGTGCCCAGCTGGAAGCTGCGGCGGCGGACCCTGCGGCGGCGGCGCAACTCCCGCTCCCGTGGGTCGGCCCAGCGCCGCACGGCGACGAGCGCGTTCTCACCGACTTCGCGAAGACTGTCCGGCAGGCTGCCCGGCTGTGGCGCGAGCGCGGCTTGGGCCCGGATCATCGCCGTCCCGCGCAGGCGCCGCGTTTCGGGCCGACCCTCGCGAAATGCACTGCCGCTCATACCTTCTCTCCCACCGGTTGCACACATCGGACAGACCGGGACCCGACTCGGCCGACGGCCGGCCGGTCGGGTCCCCACGCCTTGTCCTCCAGTGAACCAGCCCCCACCGACACGTGTTCGCCGAACACCCGGAGGCGGCTACTGCTGCGCGGCCTGTCCCTTGTTCATCTGCGGCTGTGCCGAACCGGCCTGTGCCGGATTGATGGCGGGCTGGGCGCCACCGGCGGGCAACTGGTCCCCGCGCATGGACGCGCGGATCTGCTCCAGTTTGCTGTGCCCGGCCATCTGGATGCTGGCCTGCTGCACCTCGAGCATGCGGCCCTGCACCGAATTCTGCGCGAGTTCCGCTGCGCCCAGCGCGTTGGCGTAGCGGCGCTCGATCTTCTCGCGCACCGCGTCCAGACTCGGCGTGCTGCCGGGCGCCGACAGCGTCGAATCCATCTGCTGCAGCGAGGCGGAGACCTGCTCCTGCATCTTGGCCTGCTCCAGCTGGCTGAGCAGCTTGGTGCGCTCGGCGACCTTCTGCTGCAACAGCATCGCGTTCTGCTCCACGGCCTTCTTCGCCTGGGCGGCCGCCTGCAGCGACTGGTCGTGCAGGACCTTCAGGTCCTCGACGGACTGCTCGGCGGTGACCAGTTGCGCGGCGAACGCCTCGGCGGCGTTGGTGTACTGGATCGCCTTCTCGGTGTCGCCCGCCGCGGTGGCCTGATCGGCCAGCAGGACGGCCTGACGTGCGTTGGCGTTGAGCTTCTCGACCTCGTCCAGCTGCCGGTTCAGCTTCATCTCCAGCTGACGCTGGTTGCCGATGACCGAGGCGGCCTGCTGCGAAAGGGCCTGGTGCTGCCGCTGGGCTTCCTCGATAGCCTGCTGAATCTGGACCTTCGGATCCGCGTGCTCCTCGATCTTCGCGTCGAAGAGGGCCATCAGGTATTTCCAGGCCTTGACGAACGGATTAGCCATCGATTGATCCCGCCTCCATCTGACATGCCGCGCTCCGGCGCGACTCCAGTGCGCGACCGTCACGCACCCGATATGTGCCTATCCTCCACCATGTGGCACCAGGGCCGGGCGAACCCGGCCCAACCGACGCCTACGGAGAATCTATCCGCTTTCCGCACCGGCCCGCAGCGTTGCCGCCGTGGCCGCAACTCGTCGCCGGTCACGCACCTTTCACCAGGACCAACATGTCCGATCGCGGAGCCGGGATGACGATCCGGGTGTCCTCCGCCAGCGGCAGCGGCCGCGGCGCGGCGTCGGCCGACATGGTTGCCGCCGCGGACGCGGACTCGGCCTGCGCGGCGGGCTCGGCCGCCGTCCGCTCCGGCTCGGCCGCGGCGGCCGCGGCCTCGTCCGCGGGCGCGCCGGCCGTCGCCGCGTCGACACCGGCCATGATCGTGCTCACATCCCACAGCACCCGCGACAGCGGGACGTCCAGCGCTTCGCAGATGGCGGCAAGCAGTTCGCTGGAGGCCTCCTTGCGACCCCGCTCGACTTCGGAGAGATAGCCGAGACTCACTCGCGCCGATGTCGACACCTCGCGCAAGGTCCGGCTCTGGGCGAGACGCGCACGCCGCAGACTGTCCCCGATCGCCTCTCGCAGCAGCGTCATCTCGTTCTCCTTCGCTCCCGGTCGCGGGGCCGACGCGATCGCCGACCCCACGCATGCCGTTCTTTCTGGCACAACGTCGGAACCGGGGCGGATGGTTCCCGCCGGAAGCACCTCAGCCGCTCCGCCCGACGCGGTCGGCCGGGTCCGTGCCCGCCTCCCGCACACACCGCAGCAATTCCGCCACCGCCGTGCGCGTCGCACCGATTCTGATCGTCCACCGGTCGCCGGGGAGTTTCAACCGCATCACTTCGGTGTGCCCGGGACCGGCCAGTCCGAGGAAGACCGTGCCGACCGGGTGCCCGTCCTGCGAATCGGGGCCCGCCACGCCGGTCAGCCCCACACCCCAGTCCGCGCCGCAGCGCGTGCGCGCGCCGACGGCCAGCTGTTCGGCGGTGCTCGCCGCCACCGGGCCTTCGGCCGCGAGGACCTCCGCGTCGACGCCCGCGAGGCTGTGCTTGAGGTCGGTGGCGTAGACCACCAACCCGCCGCGCAGCACGGCACTGGCGCCCGGTACCCCGGCGATGGTCGCGGCGAGCAGACCCGCGGTCAGCGATTCCGCGGTGGCTACCGTTTGCCGCACAGTCACCAGCGCACGAACGAGATCGATGGCGGGCACGTCGGCGACCAGCGGATCGCTCATGCGCCGCGGTTCCGCCCCGGGCCGCCCGCGAACCACACCCGGGCCGCCTGGCCTACGTAGTCGAGGCCGGTGGCCACGGTCAGCGCGACCGCCACATACATCAGCAGCATGCCGATACCGGCGACCCAGCCCGACAGCGGCAGCAGGAGCATGGCGATGGCCACCGACTGGACCAGTGTTTTCAGCTTTCCCCCGCGCCCTGCGGGAATGACTCCGCGCCGCACGACGATCAGACGCAGCAGTGTGACGCCGATCTCCCGGCCGCAGATCACCAACGTGATCCACCAGGCCAGGTCGCCGAGCACGGACAAACCGATCACCGCGGACCCGATCAGCGCCTTGTCCGCGATGGGATCGGCCAGTTTGCCGAAATCGGTCACCAACCCGTATTTGCGAGCCAATTGCCCGTCGAACCGGTCGGTGATCGCGGCGAGGCCGAACAGCGCCGCGGCGGCGATCCGCCAACCGGTCTGGTGACCATCTCCGGCGAACAGCGCGACGACGAACAGCGGCACGATCGCGATGCGCAACATGGTGAGCACGTTCGCGATGTTCAGCAGCGGAGGGCCGCTCTCGGCCTGCGCGGGTGCGAAGCCGGGACGGATCGGGGCGGGCGCGCTCCAGGGGCGGTCCGTCTCGTCGGGTTGCACGCTCATGCCATCGCCTCACCGGCGATCGGCTCGCTCACGGCCGCCTCGTCGGACCGCCGCGCCGCCCGGCGCGATGCGGTGAGTTGGACGAGTGGATCTGCGGCACACGTTCAGACTATCGGTAGCCGAGCCGACTACTGTGCACCCCATGACCTCTCGGGGACCACTAGGTGGTTCGACCAGCGACGCGTATCCGGGCGCGGCTTCGGCCGCGCAGAACTCCCTCCCGGTCGTCCGACGCGCGCGAACCTCCGACGTGCCCGAGATCAAACGCCTCGTCGACGTCTACGCAGGCCGCATCCTGCTGGAGAAGAACCTGGTCACCCTCTACGAGGCGGTACAGGAATTCTGGGTCGCCGAACTCGACGGCCGCGTGGTCGGCTGCGGGGCGCTGCACGTGCTGTGGGCCGATCTCGGGGAGGTGCGCACGGTCGCGGTGCATCCCGACGTCAAGGGCAGCGGTGTGGGCAAGCTCATCGTGCAACGTCTCGTCGCGGTGGCGCGCGAGCTCGAGCTGGAACGGCTGTTCGTGCTGACCTTCGAGGTGGAGTTCTTCGGCAGGCACGGCTTCGTCGAGATCGATGGCACGCCGGTCACCGCCGAGGTGTACGCCGAGATGTGCCGCTCCTACGACACCGGCGTGGCCGAGTTCCTCGATTTGAGCTATGTGAAGCCGAACACTCTCGGCAATACTCGGATGCTGCTGACGCTCTGAGCCCGTCCCCCACAGGAAGCGATACCCGTGCCGATCTTCGCCGTCCACTACGTCTATTCCGAGGCCACCGCCGCAGACCGCGACGTCCACCGACCCGAGCACCGAGCCTGGCTGGCCGGGCTGCTCGAGTCGGGCACCCTGCTGAGCAGCGGTCCGTACCCGGACGGGTCCGGAGCGCTGCTGCTCTTCCGCTCGCCGGACGCGGGACAGCTGAAGGACCTGCTCGCCCAGGACCCGTTCGCCCGGGCGAACCTCATCGATGACGTCCGCGCCGTGGAATGGGCCCCCGTCTTCGGCGCCTTCGCGCCCTGAGCGGCTACCGGTCCGCTCGGACCCGCGTGCGGAGCAGGCTGGCGACCGTCGCGACCACCAGGATGACCAGGATCACACCCAGTGAGACCGACGTGGAGATCTCCGGGACCGCGACGTGCTCGCCGCCGTTGACGAACGGCAACGTGTTCTCGTGCAGGGCGTGCAGCACCAGCTTCATGCCGATGAACGCCAGGATCGCCGCCAGCCCGTAGGACAGGTACACCAGCCGGTCGAGCAATCCGCCGATCAGGAAGTACAGCTGCCGCAGGCCCATGAGCGCGAACGCGTTCGCGGTGAAGACCAGGTACGGCTGCTCGGTCAGTCCGTAGATGGCCGGGATGGAGTCCAGCGCGAAGAGCAGGTCGGCGAACCCGATGGCCAGTAGCGCCAGCAACAACGGCGTGACCACTCGGCGTCCGTCCACTCTGGTCACCAGCTTGTCGCCGTCGTATTCATCGGTGGTCGGCAGGACCCGCTTGGCCAGCGCGACGATCCGGCTGTCTCGTTTCTCCTCGACCTCGACCTCGTGGCCGCTCTCGCGCAACAGCTTGACCGCGGTGTAGACGAGGAACATGCCGAACAGGTAGAACACCCAGCTGAACGCGCCGATCGCGGCCGCGCCGACGGCGATGAACGCGCCGCGCATGGCCAGGGCGAGCACGATGCCGATCAGCAGCACCTTCTGCTGGTAGATCCGCGGCACCGCGAAGGTGGACATGATGATCAGGAAGACGAACAGATTGTCGACCGAGAGCGCTTTCTCGGTGACGAAACCCGCGTAGTACTCCCCGGCGTAGGTCGAACCCCACTGCCAGGCGACCACGCCGCCGAACAGCAGCGCCAGCCCGATGTAGACCCCGGACCAGAAGCCGGATTCCCGGAACGTCGGCTCGTGCGGAGTGCGCACGTGGGCGTAGAAGTCGAAGACGAACAGACCGAGGATCACCACGACGGTGATCCCCCATTCGAGTGCGGTTACGTGCATGCGGCGTGCCGATCGAAGAACATGATGTCCATAATGCCCGATTTGTCCGTTACTGCGCGATAGCGGGGTGATTGCCGACCATAATTCCACATGCGTTCACCGGGCCGTTCGTGCCACCGTCGACGTTCGTGACCGACGACTACCGCACCGCCTACTTCGAGACCGACGCCCGGTTCAGCCGGACCACCACGCACGAATGGAAACTCTCGGCAAGGTCGTGACCGCGCTGCCGCGGCGGACCTCACGCTGACCGGCCTGGTCGAACATCGCAGTGTTCCGTGGAACGCGCTGCCCGGCCTGATGACAACGGGCCGGGACGGTGAATGGCGGCTGACCCGGCACCCGAAAGGCTTCCGTTGAGCCATACCCTTCAGGCACGGAAGAACTGACCGGGTAGGGTCGTCGGCTAAGGAAAAGCGGTTCCCAACACCGACATCCGGTGTTACCTTCTGAGCCGGCGAAGATCAGACCACAGGAAGGCGAGACGATGACCGGGACGGCGGAGCGACAGGTGTCGCCGAGCGATGTCTCGCGCACCGGCACCGCGCTATCGGCCTGGTCCGTCTCCTGGCGAGCCGCGCGGAGCCGCCCCTGAACGTGTCTTTCGCAGACCGTATCGAAAAGGGGTCACTCCGCGGCGAATCGCCAGGAGCGACCCCTTTTTCGTGCGAACGGACGTAGCTCAGCCGGTAGAGCAGCGGTCTCCAAAACCGCGGGCCGGGGGTTCGAATCCCTCCGTCCGTGCCCAATCCTTCAGGTCGGAACCCCGACCGATCCCTCGTAGCCCAATCGGTAGAGGCGCCGGACCTAGATTCCGGTAGATGCGAGTTCGAATCTCGCCGAGGGAACCAGCCGGATCACTCCGACTCGTCGGAGTCGCCGCCGTCCCCGCCGCCGCGGATCGACCACAGCAACCCTTCCAGTTCATCGGGTTTCACCAGCACGTCGCGCGCCTTGGACCCCTCGCTCGGGCCGACCACGCCCCGGGTCTCCATGAGATCCATCAGCCGTCCCGCCTTGGCGAAGCCGACGCGCAGCTTGCGCTGGAGCATGGAGGTGGACCCGAATTGCGAGGTGACCACGAGTTCCACCGCCTGCAAGAAGACGTCGAGATCGTCGCCGATATCGGGGTCGACGTCCTTCTTCTCGCCCGCCTTCGCGGCGGTGACGCCTTCTTGGTATTCCGGCTCCGCCTGGTTCTTGGTGAAGTCGACGACGCCGTGGATCTCCTCGTCGCTGATGAACGCACCCTGCAACCGGGTCGGCTTGCCCGCCCCCATCGGCAGGAACAAGCCGTCGCCCATGCCGATCAGCTTCTCCGCGCCGGGCTGGTCGAGGATGACCCGCGAGTCGGTCAGCGAGGAGGTCGCGAAGGCGAGCCGGGAGGGCACGTTGGTCTTGATCAGACCGGTCACCACGTCCACCGATGGCCGCTGCGTGGCCAGCACGAGGTGGATGCCGGCCGCACGAGCCTTCTGCGTGATGCGGACGATGGCGTCCTCCACGTCGCGCGGAGCGGTCATCATGAGATCGGCCAGCTCGTCGACGATGGCGAGGATGTACGGGTAGGGCCGGTACACCCGTTCGCTGCCCAGCGGCGCGGTGATCGCCCCCGACTTCACCTTCTTGTTGAAGTCGTCGATGTGGCGCACCTTGTTGGCCTGCATGTCCTGGTAGCGCTGCTCCATCTCCTCCACCAGCCAGGCCAGGGCGGCCGCGGCCTTCTTCGGCTGGGTGATGATCGGCGTGATCAGGTGCGGAATGCCCTCGTACGGCGTCAGTTCCACCATCTTCGGATCGATCAGGATCATCCGTACCTCGTCCGGCGTCGCCCGCTGCAGCAGCGACACCAGCATCGAGTTCACGAAGCTGGACTTACCCGAACCGGTGGAACCGGCGACCAACAGGTGCGGCATCTTGGCCAGATTCGCCGAGACGAACTCACCCTCGATGTTCTTGCCAAGACCGATCACCAGCGGATGGTGGTCGGTGCGCGTGGAGGGCGCCTTGAGCACGTCGGCCAGCCGGACCAGCTCGCGGTCGGCGTTGGGCACCTCGATGCCGACCGCGGACTTGCCGGGGATCGGCGCGAGCAGCCGGACGTTCTCCGTCGCGACGGCGTAGGCGATGTTGCGCGCCAGCGCGGTGATCTTCTCCACCTTCACGCCGGGCCCGAGTTCGACCTCGTAGCGCGTCACCGTCGGGCCGCGCACGAAGCCGGTCACCGCGGCGTCGATCTTGAACTGCACCAGCACCTCGGTGATCGCCTCGATCATCGATTCGTTGGCGGCGCTGCGTTTCTTCGGCGGATCCCCGTCGGTCAGCAGCGACAACGGCGGCAACGTGTAGTCGCCTTCGACCTCACGGTCGGTGACGAACTCCAGCTGCTTCGGCGGCGGTGGCGTCTGATCCTCCACCACCGCGGCGGGGCGCTGCTTCTTCGGCTTCGGTTTCGGCGCGGGTTCCTCGGCCCCGATCTGCTTGGCGTCGCGTAGCGGGGGCTCGCCCAGCGACTCGGTGACCGCGTCGGGATCGCCGAACTCGTCGGGCGGGTAGTTCTCCGCGGGCGTGCGACCGCGCCGCTTGGCGGTGGCGCGATGCACCGGGAATCCGTCGGCGTCGTAGTCGGCCGGGTCGTAGTCTCTATGCTCGCCGTCGAATTCGCCGTATTCGTCGCCACCTGTCTCGGTGCCGAGGTAGCGCCGCAGCTTGGCGGGGACCTCGCGCACCGTCGTCCCGGTCACCAGCAACGCGCCGAAGACGATGGCCAGCAAAAGGATCGGGACCGAGAGCCAGGCGGTGAGGCCGTCGGTCAGCGGCCCGCCGGTCACGAAGCCGACGAAACCGGCTGCGCGGGAACGCCCGTGCGCGTCGGTGGGGGCGCCCGCGGCGATGTGCCACAGCCCGAGGACCGGCAGGCCGATCAGCAGGCCGCCGAGCACCAGCCGCGGCCGGATCTCGGGGCGCGGTTCGGTGCGCATCAGGACGACGGCGATTCCGGAGGCGACGAACGGCAGGCATGCGGAGGCCGATCCGGAGATCGCGCGGATCACGTCCTCGACCAGGTGGCCGATGGGACCGCCTGCCGACAACCAGACCGCCGCCGCTATCACGGCGCTCACCGCGATCAGCGCCAGCGCTACGCCGTCGCGCCGATGTCCGTGTTCGATCTCGCCCGCACGGCTCAGGGCGCGTGTGGTGGCGCCGAGCCCGCGGGCCAGCATGGTCCAGCCGCTGCCGATACCCCGGGTGATCACCGTCAGCGGAGCCGTGTCGGACGGACGGCGCGCCGGGCGCCGGGCCGCGGTGGCGCGTCGGCGGGGCGTGGCGGTCGCCCTGGGCGTGGCTGCGCGGGGCGTGGCCGTGCGGGGCGTGGCCGCGCGAGACCGCGCCGCAGTGGTCCTCCCCCGCGCCGATCCCGCCCGCGCCCGACTGGTCGTGGTGCTGCGGGACTTACCTGCCATGGCCCCAGGCTAGCCGCAATCGCCCCATCCGGACCATCCGCAACACTGGTGCCGTTGCGCCTCTGGCGGCTTTTCGCCGATCCCCCGGGTCCCGCGCGACGGGGTGGCGGCGCGGAAATCAGAACGACCGGTCGGACTCGAGTACCGCCCGAACGGCCTCGGGAGATCCGGCGGTCTCCAGCCGCACTTCGTCCCGGCCGAAGGCATGCAATACCAGTTCCGACGGCTTGCCGGTCAGCGTGACGACATCCTCGGCGGCGGACCGCACCACCGTGCGCCTGCCGTCCGGCGTCGCCAGCTCCACCGTGACCGGCGCCTTGCGGTAGGCCATCCTGGCCATCTTGCGCAGCACCGACCACAGCTGTTCCTCGTCGGCTGCGGGCAGTTCACGTGGCTGCCAACCGGGCTCGGCGCGGCGCACGTCCTCGTGATGGACGAACATCTCCGACAGATTGACCACGGCGTCGACCGGTCGCAGCGGCGACCACCACGGCGGGCCGGTACGCACCAGCTCCAGCAGTTCGGGGAACGGCTTGCCCGCCGCCTTCGCTTGCACGCGCTCGAGATACCCCGCAAGCGGCTTCAGCAGGATGCCCGGCGCGGCGTCGGGCCGCCGTTCGCGAACCACCAAGTGCGCGGCCAAGTCCCGCACCGTCCACGTACCGCAGAGCGTCCGCGCGTCCGGTCCCGCGGCCTCCATCGCCGCGACGATTCCCCAGCGTTCCCGCTGTGCCATAGTCACACCCTGAACATACCGACCGCTCGGCCATGCTGCCGCGCGGCGCGACGCACCGCGATCACCGCAACCGCCGCGCCACCAGCCGATCCCGCACCGGGATCTGACCGCAGCGCGCGGCCGACCGCGGAAACCGAAGCACTGCCGCGCCTCGGCCTCATCCGGAACCGGATCGTTACGACCTTGCGGTTCAGCGGGTTTCACCGCACAAAAAGGCAGCGTGAGTCCCGACTCCGGGTTGCGAGGCAGCTGACCGTGGGCCACACTTGGCGCCACGCCGATCGACGTGCATCCATAGCATGGCATTCGCGGCTCTCCCTGCCGGGAAATCTCCGGCTAGCGTAATGAGAATCGGCTCTGTACCTTGTCACTCGGTCCATCGGGTCGTGGGCCAATGACAAGAAGGGGCAAATCCTCGTGAAGAAGTTTGCTACCGGTGTGGCCGCGCTCGCGGCGGTAGGTGCCGCGCTGGCTGTCAGCGCGCCTGCCGCGAATGCCTACACCAACAACTACGGCGCGATCGCGCTGTCCACCTCCACCGGTCTGATCGGGTACTCCTACGACTACCCGAACTCGGCTGCCGCGGAGCAACGCGCGATCAACTCTTGTGGCGCAGGGGATTGCCAGTCGGTGGTCTGGTTCCGCAACGGCTGCGGCGCCGTGGCGTACTCCAGCGGCACCGGCACCTGGAGCTGGGGGTACGCGTCGTCGCGGCGCAGCGCGCAGGGCCAGGCCTTGGCGCACAACGATTCCGATGCCTACATCGTGCACTGGAACTGCACGTCCAACCACGGCTGACGCCCGGAATTCGAGAAGGAAACAACGTGAAGCACCGCACTTTCCGGACCACCGTGGCCGTCGTCCTCACCGCACTGGCGTGCTCGTTGACCGCCTGCGCCTCCAACGACGACTCCTCGTCCCCGAGCACCAGCGCCGCTCCCGGGCACCCCGCGGGTGAATTGGAGGGCGGCTCGGGCAAGGGCGACAAGGAGGCAGGCTCCGCGCCGACCACGCCGTCCTCGCCCGTATTGCCGAAGCCCACCACGCAGCAGCTCAACGAGCGGCTGCAGAAGGCGTTCGACCCGAACGTGCCGAACACCGAGAAGATCAGCTGGATCCAGGCCGCCGAGCAGGATCCCTATCTGGTCGCCAACCTCGTCGACGCCGCGAAGAAGCAGAAGGTCACCGTCGAGGTCACCAACGTGGGCGACCCGAAGGACGGCAAGCTCAAGGCCGACGCCAAGGTCACCATCGACGGCACCCCGGTGGACAGCGCGTTCATCCAATTCGTGTCCGAGGGCGGCCAGTGGAAGGTCGACCACACCTTCGCCTGCAACATCGTCAAGAGCGCGAAGATCGAGTCCGCGGCCTGCCAGGAGTAAGCCGCTACCGCGTGAGAAGCGCCGGGCAGCTGGGCTGCCCGGCGCTTTTCGCTGTGCGGAAGGTCAGACGCCGATCACCGTCGGCACGATCATCGGACGACGACGGTAGGTATCGGCCACCCAACGGCCCACCACGCGGCGCACGCCCTGCGCGATGCGATGGGTGTCGGTGACGCCCTCGCCCGCCAGCCGCAGCAGTTCGGCTTCCACCAGTTCGGCCGCATCGAGCAGTGCGGTGGGATCGTCGGAGAAGCCGCGTCCGCTCAGCTCCGGCGTGCTCACCGCCTTACCGGTGGTCTCGTCGATGGCGACGGTGATGGCGATGAAACCGCCCTCGCCGAGCACCAGCCGGTCCGACAACGTCGATTCCCCGACGTCGCCCACCGAAAGCCCGTCGACGTAGACGTGTCCCACCGGCACCCGGCCGACGACCGAGGCTATGCCGTCGACCAAGTCGACCACCACGCCGTCCTCGGCGAGCACCACCCGCTCCTGCGGCACCCCGGTCGCCACCGCCAGCGCCGCGTTCGCACGCAGGTGGCGCCACTCGCCGTGCACCGGCATCGCGTTGGTCGGACGCACCGCGTTGTACAGGTACAGCAGCTCGCCCGCCGAGGCGTGCCCGGAGACGTGCACCTTGGCGTTCTGCTGGGTGATCACCGTGGCTCCGAGCCGAGCCAGGCCGTTGACCACCGCGAACACCGAGTTCTCGTTCCCCGGGATGAGCGAGGAGGCCAGCACCACCAGGTCGTCGGGGCGGATGTTGATCTGCCGGTGGTCGCCGCGCGCCATCCGCGACAGCGCCGACAGCGGCTCGCCCTGCGAACCCGTCGAGATCAGCACCAAGCGATGGCCGGGCAAGGTGGCGGCGACGTCGAGGTCGACGACCACGCCCTCCGGCACGGTGAGATAGCCCAGATCCTGGGCGATCTGCATATTGCGGACCATCGAGCGGCCGACGAAGCACACCCGCCGCCCGTACTTCTGGGCCACGTCGACGACCTGCTGGATGCGGTGCACGTGACTGGCGAAGGATGCGACGATGACCCGGCCGCGTGCCTTGCCGATCACCGAGTCCAGCACGCCGCCGATCTCCCGCTCCGGGGTGACGAAGCCGGGGACCTCGGCGTTGGTGGAGTCCACCAGGAACAAATCGACGCCCTCGTCACCGAGCCGGGAGAATCCGGCCAGGTCGGTGAGCCGCCCGTCCAGCGGAAGCTGGTCGAGCTTGATGTCACCGGTGTGCAGGGCGACGCCGGCCGGCGTGCGGATGGCGACGGCGAGCGCGTCGGGAATGGAGTGGTTGACGGCGAAGTACTCGCAGCCGAACGGGCCGTGCGCGGTGTGCTGCCCCTCGGTCACTTCGATGAGCTTCGGGTGCAGGCGGTGTTCCCGGCACTTCGCGGCGACCAGCGCCAGGGTGAACTTCGAGCCGACGACCGGGATGTCGGGCCGCAGCCGCAGCAGGAACGGCACCGCCCCGATGTGGTCCTCGTGCCCGTGCGTGAGCACGACGGCCACGACATCGGCGATCCGGTCCTCGATGGGGCGGAAGTCCGGCAGGATCAGGTCGACACCGGGCTGCTGGTCCTCCGGGAACAGCACGCCGCAGTCGACGATCAGCAGTTGGCCGCCGTACTCGAAAACCGTCATATTGCGGCCGATTTCGCCGATGCCGCCGAGGGCGACCACGCGCAGGCCGTTTTCGGGGAGGGCGGGCGGAGCGCCGAGCCGGTCGTGCGCGGCGATCGGATCCGCCTGCGCCGGAGGCTCTTCGACCCGCCGCGCACCGGACTGTCCCCGTCCGCGGCCCGCTCGCCGGGATCCCGCATCCTGCGTCCTGGTCTGTCGACGCGCCTGCGCGGGCGCGGGCTGCTCGGCTGGAACGGCGGGCACCGTCGTCTCGTCGAGCGCCGGTTCGGGCAGCGCGACGGTTTCCGACGGCGTCTGCTCGGCCGGTGCGGCGGGGGCGGGCGCTCCGGCGGGACGGGACGCGCCGCGACGGCGGCGACGGGGTAGGGACTCGCTCACGAAAGCACTCCCACCGCTCGCAGGTCCGCGGCGAGCACTTCCAGCTGCTCGCCGGTCGGCATCAGTTGCGGCAGGCGCGGTTCGCCGACCTCCACGCCGAGCAGCCGCAAACCACCCTTGCTCATCGCGACGCCGCCCAGCCTGGCCATCGCGGCGTGCAGCGGCAGCAGCGTGGTGTTGATCTCGCGGGCGCGCACGACCTCGCCCGCCGTGTACGCCTCCAGCAGCGCGCGCAGCCGTTCGGGCGCGAGATGTCCGATGACGCTGATGAATCCGGCCGCGCCGACCGACAGCCAGGGCAGGTTGAGCGCGTCGTCACCGGAGTAGAACGCCAGGCCGGTGCTCGCGATGAGTTCGGCGCCCATGTTCAGGTCGCCCTTGGCGTCCTTGACCGCGACGATGCGCGGATGCTCGGCGAGCTTGCGGATGGTGTCGCTGGCGATCGGCACCACCGACCGTCCGGGGATGTCGTACAGCGTGACCGGCAGATCGGTGGCATCCGCGACGGCGGTGAAATGAGCGATCAGTCCCTCCTGCGAGGGCCGGGAGTAGTACGGCGTCACCACGAGCAAACCGTGCGCACCCGCCCGCTGCGCGTTGCGCGCGAGCTCGATCGAATGGGCGGTGTCGTAGGTGCCCGCCCCCGCGATCACGGTCGCCCGCTTGCCGACGGCGTCGACGACGGCGCGCAGCAGATCGGCCTTCTCCGATTCGGTGGTGGTCGGCGATTCACCGGTGGTTCCCGAGATCGCGAGCAGGTCGACGCCGCGGTCGACCAGGCGGGCCGCGAGCGCGACCCCGGCATCGACGTCGAGCTTGCCGTCGGCGCTGAAGGGGGTCACCATAGCGACACCTACCGTGCCGGACGCACGCAGCTCCGTTGGCGTCGATTCACCGTTCTTCATGGTCAGAAAGGCTACCCGGTCGGGGACACGCCCTCGACACCGTCGTCGGCGATCAGGCCGCAACAAGGACGCGAATCCATATCGACGACGGTGCGATGATGTCATTTCGCCGCTTGCCCGATGTCATTCATGACGTCACACTGACATCATGGATTTGAACAAATACACCGGCCAACTGCGCGAGAACCTGATCGCCGCCGCGGCGCTCGGTGACGAGAAGACGCAGGCCACGGCGGCCGCACTGGCCGCGGCGACGGAAGGCCCGGCCCGCTTGGCGCTGCTCGCCGCGCTGTCGGACCTCGCCGCCGAGGTCAGCGCCGCGCTCGGCGACCGCACGGTGCACGTCTCGGTCGACGGCACCGACGCCTCCATCGATGTGCGCAAGAGCACGGTGGGCGAGCAGAGCCCCTCCTTCGAGGAGATGACCGGGGACATCAGCAGGGTCACGCTGCGGCTGGTGGAACAGATGAAGGCGCGTGCGGAAGAGGCTGCCGCACAGAGTGGTCAGTCCCTGAACTCGTGGCTGTCGAGCGCCGTCCACGGAGCATTGCGCGATCAGATGCGCGGGTACGGGCCCAAACGAGACATCTGACCCGAACGCGCTACAGCAATGCGGCGAGATTGCCGCGATCGCCTGTCGCGACCTCGTCCAGTTCGAGCCAGTCCGCCAGCTCGCGCAGCGCGCCGCCGAGGGCCTGCGCGGTGGCCGGAGTGTCGTAGCCGGGCTCGGCGAACGCGGCCGGCACCCACAACCGGCCGTTCGCGCGTTCCGCCCGCAGATCGACGCGGCCCACGAGTTCGCCGTCGAGCAGGAACGGGAAGACGTAATACCCGTGCACCCGTTTGTGTTCCGGGGTGTAGATCTCGATGCGGTAGTGGAAGTCGAAGATCCGCTCCGTACGGGCGCGGAAGAAGATGAGCGGGTCGAACGGGCACAGCAGCGCCGCGCCTTCGATGCGACGCGGCGTGGGAGTGCCCGCCCGCAGATAAGCCGGTTTCCCCCAGCCCGCCACCTCCACCGGGATCAGCTCGCCCGCGTCCACCAGATCGGCGATGGCGGGTTCGGTCTGGGTGCGCTGGAGGCGGTAGTAGTCCCGCAGGTCCGCTTCGGTGCCGATGCCGTGCGCGGTGGCGGCACGCAGCACGAGCTCACGAACGGCGTCCTGCTCGGTGACGTCGCGTGCCAGCACCTCGGCGGGCAGCACCCGCTCGGTCAGATCGTAGTGCCTGGTGAACCCCACACGCGTGGCCACAGACAGCGCGCCCGCCGCGAAGAGTTGCTCGCAGATCATCTTCGTATCGCTGAGATTCCACCAGGAGCCCTTCGGCCGCGGCTTGTCCAGCTCCAGGTGACGCTCCACCTCACCCGCGGTGGCCGGGCCCACCGCGGTGATCACGTCCAGGATGTCCTTGCCCAAGGTCGGATTGCGCTCGACCACCTTGCGCATGCCGGACCAGCGCCCGTGCTCGTAGCGCCGCATCCGCCAGCGCAGCAGCGGCCAGTCCTCGACCGGGATGAGCGCGGCCTCGTGCGCCCAATACTCGACGAGCGACCGTGGCCGCCGCGAGCCGTTGCTCCACGCGGCTTGATCCAGGAGCGTGCGGTCGTAGGGCCCGATCCGGCTGAACACCGGCGCGTAATGCGCCCGCACCACCGCCGACACCGAATCCAGCTGCAGCAGTTGCGTCCGGTCCAGCACGCCGAGCACCGTCCGCCGCGTGATCCGACCGGGCTTGCGCGCCCCGAAGCCCTGCGCCGCCAACGCCGTTCGCCGCGCCGCCGCCGCACCCATCTTCCGCATAACCGACAACGATGCCATGGGGCACCGACAGGTCAGGTGGATACCGTGACCGCGCCCGTGGCGTCGATCTCGGTGCGGCGGTCGCGGTCCGACGCGGTGGCCAGGACGGTCGCCAGGATGCGGCGGCCGGTCGGGAGGATGCGGACGGTGACCGAACCGTCGTTGGCGGCGTCCAGTTCTTTGGTGGCGGCGTCGATCACCTGCTGGCGCACCCGATGCGGGACGCCGGTGAAACCGCCGTCGTCGAGCAGGATCACCTCGACACCGCGGGAGCGCGCTCCGCGGGCGGCGCTGCTGAGTTGGTCGGTGGCCAGCTGCGGGGCCCGAAGCCCGTCGCGGAGTTCGGCTTCCAGGAGCCTGCACTGTTCCCGCTCGGCGGCGGTGAGTTCGTCGCCGTCGGCGATGCGTTCCAGGATCGGGCGCGCCACCGCGTCCAACCGAGCCAGCTGACGGGTGCGTTCGGAGTTCTCCGCGGCCATGGCGGCTTCGGCGGCGGCGCGCATGGCCGCTTCGTCGCGCAGCAGCCGCAGCGATCGCTGGGTGGGCCGCATGATCGCCGCGAACAGGGAAACCCCGGCGACCGTGGCGACCGGCACGATCGAACCGACGACGACGCCCTCCCGCAGGCCCGCCACCACACCGACCACGGCGATCACCACGCCGATGCCGGCGACACCGAGCCAGGCCGCGGCCGATCGTCCGCGCAGCACCAGCACGGCCAGCACGTAGGACGCGGCGAACGCCGTCCACACCTGCTTCGACCAACCGTGCTCGACATCGAACGAGGTCAGGGTGGTGGCCAGCGGTCCGGAGGCGGCGACGAACACGGTCGCGGGCCAAGGCAGCGGGTCGGTCGGCGCCGCCATCACCACGACACCGGCCAGCGCCAGCACGACCAGTGCCGCGACCGCCGCGGCCACCGGCGATTCCGAGAAGTTCCGGACCATGTACAGCACGATGGTCGCTTCGAGCACGACCAGGAACAACCAGGCCGCGCGGTCGCGGAGCCCGAGCAGATCGCGCAACCCGAATTCGGTTTCCGTCTCAGCCATTTCCGCCCCACACCAGCGTCACGGTCGTTCCCTCGCCCGGCTCGGATTCCACGAACCCGGCGCCGCCGGACAGCTGACGCATGCGGCCCAGGATGCTCACCGAGATGCCGAGCCGATCGACGGGCACCGCGCTCAGGTCGAAGCCCGCTCCGTCGTCGCGGAACACCACGCGAATCCCGCCGGCGCTGATCGTCACAGTGACGGTCCGGCGCACCTCTCGTCCGACGACGGTGGCGTGCCGCAGGCTGTTGCGCACGGCCTCGGCCAGCGCGGCCGCGATCGTGCTCGCGGCGTCCACCGGCAGGTGCAGATCGTCGAATCCGGCCCAGCGTCGCGTGGTGAGCCGGATACCGGGGTTCACCTCGTGCACGGCCGAGCGCAGGAACCCGATCGCGGATTGCGCGTCCAGGCGGTCGAGTTCGATCTCGGCGCCCCGGCACTCGTCGAGTTGTTCCAGGGTCCGTTCAGCTTGGCGGCGCAGCACCGGAGATTCGGTCCCGGTGCGAGAGGCATCCAGCAGAGTGGACAGCACGGCGTCATGGATCAGCGCGGCGAATCGCGCTCGTTCCCGTTCCCGGGCCGCCGTGCCCGCGACCGCCGCCGCGCGGCTGCTCTCGATCGCCGACTCACGATCCACTCGCGCCGCCGCCGCCCTGGCATAGATCACGCACCACAGGAACAGCGCGCTCAGTCCCGCCGCCCTGGCGAAATCGCCCAGCAGCGCGAGTGCGGTGGTCTCCCGCAGCACGACCAGATTGGCCAGCGCGCTGAACGCCGCACCCACCACCAGGTAGGCCACGGCCAGCGGTGGACGCCAGGCGAGCACGGCCGCGAGCACGCCGAGTGCCAACACCCGATACAGCCACACCGAAGCCGCTTCGGCATTCGGCGCCGCGTACGCCACCGGAACCACCGCCATCGCCCCGAGGAAACTCACCGCCGCCGCACCGGCCACCCGCTGGATCACGCGCGGGCCCATACCGACCGAAACGACCGCGAGCACCGGGAACAGTCCGAACGCCAGCACCACCTCGACGATCGTCCACTGAACGGGCACGAAGCGGCCCTGATCGGCGATCTCGGGCAGCTCCACGATCGCGGCGATCACGCCGGCGATGCCGATGGCGAACCCGAACCGGCGCAGGATGCGATCGGCGGCGCCCTCGGAGGCCTTCTCCCTGGACAGCGCGACGACTCCGCGACGCCAACGGCTCGCACGCGGCCGGTCGAGCGGGCGGGAACGGGGGTGCGACGGAGTGTCCAGCATGCTGGACGCGGTCATCCGCGCTGCCGCTCGGGAACCGGCAACCACCCGTCCTCCACCGCCCGCTTGTAGAGGTCGGTCTTGGTGGGCGCCGGACGACCGGCGTCGGCGTACTTCTGCCGGATCCGGCCGAGATAGTCGTTGACCGTCTGCTCGGACAGACCGGTCAACCGCGCGACCCGGGATGCCTTCTCCCCGGACGCGTACAGCGTGAGCACTTCCTCCTGGCGCGGGCTCAGGCCCACGTCGGACAACTGCGGATCGCCGTCGATGGCGGCCGCCCAGTCGGTGGTGACCACCTGTTCGCCGCTGGCCGCACGGCGCACGGCGGCGACGACCGTCGGCACGTCCTCGGACTTGCGCACCACACCGAGCACCCCGGCGCGCGCGGCGGACCGCACCAGGAAGGCGTTGTCCGCGCCGGTGAAGACCAGCACCTCGATGCCGCGGTCACGCAGGGCGCGCACGTTGTCCTCGGGCGAGGACCCGTCGGCCAGCCGCAGGTCCAGCACCACCAGATCCAGCTTCGGCGCGCCGTCGGCGGCGGACAGCAGTTCCGGCACGGTGCCCGCGGTCAGCACCAGATCGAGATCCGTTTCCCGCGCGAGCATCGCGGCGAGACCGATCGCGACCGATTCGTGGTCCTCGACCAATCCGATTCGGCGCGGGGCGTTCTCGCTCCCTTCGGCCCAGGTCACCTGGCTCTCCCATCCCGAGGTACTCGTCCACATCCCCACCGCGACAACATCGCAGACAGTATGCCGGGCAATGGTGCGCCATGGTCAGACACCAGAATTCGGGGGATCAGGGCATCAGCCCGGCCGCGAGCGTGGCGCCCAGCTCCCAGCACCGCTGCAAATCCTCCTTGGCGGGCGGACCGGAGACCACGACCGCGGCGGAGGCCTGCTCCCAGCCCAGTCCGGTGGTGATGCTCGCCACCCCGCGCTCGGCGCCCTCGGTGCCTTCGTTGCCGTGCAGATACATGCCGTACGGACGCCCGCGCGTGGAGTCCAGGCACGGATAGTAGAACGTGTCGAACGCGTGCTTGAGCGCACCACTCATGTATCCCAGGTTCGCCGGACTGCCCAGCAGATATCCGTCGGCGGCCAGCACGTCGGACGCGGTGACGGCCAGCGCGGCTCGGCGCACCACCTCCACGTTTTCGATCTCGGGGTCCGTGGCCCCGGAGACGACGGCCTCGAACATCGCCTGCATGTGCGGGGACGGCGTGTGATGGATGATCAGCAACCGGGCCACCCTGCGATGGTATCGGCCCGCGCGTTCGTCAGTCGGTGCCGCGCTCGTGCCGTTCCAAGGCGACCGCGCGGCGCATGGTCTCGCGGGCCCTGGTGCGGTCACCGGCGTAGTCGTAGGCGCGCGCGAGGCGGTAGGAGACGCGCCAGTTGTCCGGGTCGGCCTCCCACTCCGCCTTGACCGTCGCGAAAAGCTCGTCGGCGGCCGAGCGTTCGATGCGGCCGGACGGCAGGCGCGGCAACGCGGAGGTGTCGAGTTCCAGGCCCTCGTCGTGGATGCGCCGCGCCAGATGCTGATGCGCCAGGGCCGCACGCACCGTGGCCACGACGATCCAGACGCCCAGCAGCGGCAGGATCAGCACGCCGACGCCGATCACGATCGCCGCCACATCGCCCGAACCGATCAGGCTGAACGCGATCCGGCCGAGCAGCAGGAAATAGAACACGAGCACCAAGATGAGCGCCGCGATCGGCGCGACCACCTTGACGATTTCCCCGCTGCCCTTGCGCTCGGCAGGCTCCGAGCCGCTCACGGTCGCGCTCCGGCCCGCCGCGGCGCTCGCCGCCGGCTCACAGGTCCAGGAACGGGTCGAGTCCGACGGTGAGGCCGGGGCGGTTCGCGATCTCACGCACGCCGAGCAGCACACCGGGGGCGAACGACGAGCGGTCGATCGAGTCGTGCCGGATCGTGAGCGTCTCACCCTGCGTGCCGAACAGCACCTCTTGGTGGGCGACCAGACCGGCGAGCCGCACCGAGTGCACCCGCACCCCGTCCACCTCGGCGCCGCGCGCACCCTCCAGCTCGGTTGTCGTCGCGTCGGGACTGCGGTTCAGGCCCGCTTTGTCCCGGGCGGCGGCGATCAAGCCCGCGGTGCGGTAGGCGGTGCCGGACGGCGCGTCCGCTTTGTTGGGGTGGTGCAACTCGATGACCTCCACCGATTCGAAGAACCGGGCGGCCTGCTCGGCGAAACGCATGGTCAGCACCGCGCCGATGGCGAAGTTCGGCGCGATCAGCACGCCGACTTCTGGGCGACCCGACAACCAGCTCCGCACCTCCGCCAAGCGAGCCTCGTCGAAACCGGTGGTGCCGACCACCGCGTGGATGCCGTGCTCCACCAGGAACTTCAGATTCCCCATCACCACGTCGGGGTGGGTGAAGTCGACGACCACCTGGGTATCCGCCGCGGCGAACCCGTCGAGCGAATCGTCCTTGTCGACGGCGGCGACCAGTTCCAGATCGTCCGCCGCCGTCACCGCCGCGCAGATCGCCTGTCCGACTTTGCCTCGCGCTCCGAGCACTCCGACCCGAATGGCCACCGCACCTCCTCGTTCCGTTTCCGGTCGGGATCAGCCTAATGGGCTAGGCCGACCGCGAGCCCGCCGCCCGACAGTGCCCCGCGAAAGGGCGGCAACCGCCTATCGCGCCCGCTGCGGTTCCCCGATCTCCGAGTTCGGCGCGCCGCCGAGATTCTCGACCATCCGCTGCAGGGTCCGCACGGTCGCGGCGAACTGTTCGTCACTGATTCCCTCCGCGAATTGCCTTCTACGCTCGGCGATCCGAACGAATGCCTGGTCGTGAGTGATGCGGCCCTCAGCGGTCAGCGACAGCACGCCCCCGTCGTCGGAGACCAGCCCGTCGGCGACGAGTCCGGCCAGTTCGGTCGGCCATTCGGAGTCGTCGGTCCAGAACGTGTCGAGCGCGTCGCGGATGTCATCGGCGCGCTGCGGTCCGTCGGCCAGCGAGTGCGTCACCTGCCAGCGCCTGCGAGTGAGTCCACCCGAGGCGAGGTCTTCGTCGAAGCGCTGGTTGATCAGTCGATCGAGCTCCACCAGCCAGTACCCGATGGGGCGATGAACGGCCATGACCACTTCCAATCTATGCATATCAACAACTGCATGTAGCATGACATATAAATTCCGGGCATGACAAAGTGAGCGAATGGACGAGGACGATGCGATCACCGTCGCCGTCGAAGCGGCGATGGTTCGGATCCGGCGCAGGCAGACACGCGGTGCGCTGAGCGACGGGGCGATTCCCGTCGCGGTGTTCCGCGCGCTGGACGCCGTGGCCGACGGCGCGGCCGACACGGTCGGCGCGCTCGCTCCCGCGCTCGGCGTGGATCAGCCGAGGGCCAGCCGCCTCGCAGCCCAGGCGGTGTCCTCCGGCCTGCTGGAACGCGTCGCCGATCAGCGCGACGGACGGCGTTCGGTCCTGCGCCTGACCGCCGCCGGGAACCAGGCGGTGGCCGCGGCCAGAGCGGGCAGGCGCGCCGCCATGGCCGCCGCCATGGCCGACTGGACCCCCGCCGAGCGCGCCGAGTTCGCCCGCCTGCTGGAGCGATTCGTCGACCGGATGGACCGGCCCGCCGGTTGAGCGACGCGCGCCGCACGCCCGCGGTCGAGCGGGTTCCGGCGGCGCACCGGGTCAGTCGAAGACGATGACCTGCCGCAAGGCGTGGCCCGCGGCGAGTTCGTCCATGGCGCGGTTGATTTCGTCGAGCCCGACGTGCGCCGAGACGAGCCGCTCCACCGGCAGACGTCCCGCCCGCCACATGCGGACGTACTCGGGGATGTCCCGCGACGGCACCGCGGAACCGAGGTAACTGCCGACGATGGAGCGCCCCTGGGCGACCAGCGCCAACGGCGAGATGCTGGCACGGGCGTCGGGAGCGGGCAGTCCGACCGTCACGGTCGTGCCGCCCGGAGCGGTCGCGGCGACGGCGGTCTCGAAGGCACGGACGTTGCCCGCCGCCTCGACCACCACCTCGGCCTGCACACCGAGCTCGGCGACCTCGGCCGGGGTGTACGCCGCGTGCACGCCCAATTCCCGGGCGAGCGCCAGCTTCTCCGGCACGGTGTCGACCGCGATCACCTCGTGTCCCTCGGCGGCGAGCGACACCGCGACCAGCACCGCCGCCATCCCGACGCCGCCCAGGCCGACGACCATCACCCGGTCACCGGCGCCAGGTCGCGCCGAGTTCAGCAGAGCGCCACCGCCGGTCAGCACGGCGCAACCGAGGACGGCGGCGACCTCGGCGGGCACGTCGTCCTCGACCGGCACGACCGACCTGCGATCCACCACCGCGTGGGTGGCGAAAGCGGACACACCCAGGTGGTGGTGCACCTCGGCGCCGTCACGGGACAACCGCCTGCCGCCGTTGAGCAATTCGCCCGCGTTGTTGGCGACGCTGCCGGGCACGCAAGGCGTGCGACCGTCGGTCGCGCACCCCGCGCACTCACCGCACCGCGGCAGGAACGTCATGACCACGCGCTGCCCGACCGCGATATCGCCGTCACCGGGACCGACCGCTTCCACCCGGCCCGCGGCCTCGTGGCCAAGCAGCATGGGCACCGGCCGGACCCGGTTGCCGTCCACCACGGACAGGTCCGAATGGCAGATCCCCGCCGCCTCGATCCGGACCAGCAGTTCTCCCGGCCCCGGCTCGCGCAGCTCCAGATCGCACACGGTGATGGGCGCCGACTCGGCGAAGGGCGCCGGCGCCGCGATCTGCTCCAGGACCGCTCCACGAATCTTCATGCCGCCGACGCTACCGCGCCCTGCGGTCCGGGCACATGGGACGGTCGCCGCTCCTCGCCACGTCGGGCGCCGCCTGCGTACGATGCCGCGCATGGGTGTGGATCTGGTGGATGCGGTCGAGCGGTTGCACGCCGACCTCGCCACGTGGCTCGGGTCGCAAGCGCAGGCGGAGGTGTTCGAGCGATTCGCCGCGGCGCAGCACGAGCGGTTCAGTATGGTGACGACCGGTGGCGAAGTACTCGGGCGCGGCGCGTTGCTCGCGGGTGTCCGCGGCGCGCGAAACGCTCTGCCCGGATTGGCGATCGAAGTGTCCGAAGTCGAGGAACTCCTGCGCTCCGGCGACATCGCGGTGGTGCGGTTCCTGGAGACACATCGGACGGCCGGAAACGTCACCAGCCGCCGGGTGACCGCCGTGCTGACCACCGATGACCCCGGCGCGGTTCGCTGGCTGACGGTGCACGAGACCGAGTCCGCACCGACCTGACCCTTCCCAGCATCGGGATGCGCGCGATGCGTTCGCGTCCCGCCTGCCGGACAATTTCGACCTCGTTCCCGGACGCGGTTCGACGGTCGGGAACAAGGTGGACTCGAGGAGGTCGGTGCCGGTGGACCGGTGGGAACGCGACGGGCTGCGCTCCGCCAACAGCGGAATCCGCAACCAGGTGGACCACATCCTGGATGCGCTCGCCGAGCAGCGCACCCACCTGTCGGAGGCGCGCGACAAGCTGGCCGCCGTGCGGTGCACGGCCGCGTCGGCGGACAAGTCGGTGGAGGTGACCGTTGACGCGGCGGGCGTCCTCGTCGACGTACGGTTCGCGCCGACCGCGCTGCGCGGCACACCGGAACAGCTGGGCCGTTCGGTCACCGAAGCGGGCAAACAGGCGGCTCGGCTGGCCCGTGAACAGCACGCGGCGATCATCGCTCCGATCGTCGCCGAGGCGGGCTCGATCCCCGACCTGCCCGATCTGGTCCCCGGCGCCCCCAGCTTGCGCGCGGTGTGGGAACCCGCGCGCGACGAACCGGCGGGCTGATGCGCTCGGGATCTCCGGAGCGGTGATTCCTCGCCGGACGGGACGACCCGGGCGCTCGGGCCGACTCGACCGGCGAGGAATCACGGCCACCCCGAGTCCCGTTGCGGGGTAGGCGACTCGAGGTGGCTCGATAGTGCGGTTGTCGAATGTCGGCACATGGCATCTACCTCCGTTCTGGCGGGCAGCGCACGGGCTGCCGGTGGATGGGCGCGAGGATCAGGCGTACAGCTTCGCCAGGAAGGTGTTCAGGTTGTCGCGCACCCGCTCGATCTTCTCTTCTGGCGTGAGATCCTCGCGGTATCGGCTTCCGAGCGCGGGGCGCTTCTTGTTGCGCGCGTAGAGCGAGCAAGCGAGATCGGTGCACATGTAGGTGCCGACCGAGTTGCCCCTACGGCCGGATTCGCCCGCCTTGTGCGCGGTCATCAGCGAGACCCCGCCGCCGGTATGGGTGGTCAGGCAGATCGTGCACATCTGCGCCCGGCCGGTGCCGCCGGTCGCATAGCGCAGCGCCACGCCCACCAAGCGGTCGTCCCGCGGGACGACCAGGTAGCCGCGCCCGGGCAGAGACGGATCGCTCCAGCCGAGGAAGTCCAGATCCGCCCAGGGCCGTTCGTCCAGGTCCTTGGGTACCGGCAGCCGTTTGGCGTCGCCTTTCGAACAGTTGACGAACGACGACCTGATGTCGCGTTCGGTGACGGGTTCCACGATGGGTCTCCTTCGGTCGATCGGTGGACAAACTCGAGCGACGTTACGGTTCCGTGTTACGGGGAACAACGGATTTTCCGCCCTCCGCACACCCCGCCCAGCACCCATCGAGTGCGCCGAAATCATCGAACATCACTGGCTCCGAATCTGTTTCGGAGCCCACCTGCCGGGTATCCGTCGCGAGCGGAGGTGAGGCGGGTGGCGCAGGGATTGCAGAAGAGGTTTGCGGTGCGACGCCGGCTGCGCGGGCCCGCGGATCTGCCGTGGCGGTCGTGGTGGGGCGTGGTCGAGCGGTCGGTCGGCGAGTTCCAAAGGGACAATCTCACCGACTGGGCCGCGGCGCTGACGTACTACAGCGTGCTGTCGCTGTTTCCGGGGTTGATCGTGTTGACCGCAGGGCTTGGCATGCTGGGACGCGACGACACCAAAGCGCTGATCGACACCATGCGCGAGATCGCGCCGGGCAGCGGTACCGATCTGCTCGCCGACGCGGTGAACAACATAGAGCAAGCGCAAGCACCCGCCGGACCGCTGGCGTTGCTCGGATTGGCGTCGGCGCTGTGGACCGCGTCCGCCTACATCGGCGCGTTCATGCGCGCGACCAACGCCATCTACGACATCGCGGAGGGGCGGCCGGTCTGGAAGACCGTGCCGGTGCGGGTCGCCCTGACCGCCGCGGTGGTGGTCCTGCTGGGCGCCTGCACCGTCGGCGTCGTCGTCAGCGGTCCGCTGGCCGAGCAGATCGGCCGGTGGCTCGGCCTCGGGCACGCGACGATCACAGTGTGGGGCATCGTCAAGTGGCCGGTGATGATGGCACTGATCGGTCTGGTCTTCGCACTGCTGTACTGGGCGGCGCCGAACGTGCGGCAGCCGGGATTCCGCTGGCTGACGCCCGGTAGCGCCATAGCCGTTCTCCTCTGGGCGGGCGCGTCTTGGGGATTCGCTTTCTATGTCGGCCACTTCGGCTCCTACAACCGGGTCTACGGCTCTCTTGGTGGCGTGGTCGTCTTCCTCGTCTGGCTGTGGATCTCGAACATCGCGATCCTGCTGGGGGCGGAACTCGATGCCGAACTCGCGCGTGCGCGCAGCATCGCAAGCGGCCACCCCGAGGAGGCCGAGCCCTACTTGCCGCCGCGCGACGAGCCCGACGAATGAGCGACAACCGCAAGGGTTTCGCGGGGCAGCGCCGGCGCATCGGTGACACAGCCGCGCCGCACACGGCGTTTGAACCCGGCCGGTCAGGTAAATCGAAGCTCGTCTGGATCGGGCATTTTCGAGAGGATTCGCATGGCTCAGCGCACTGAAAGCCCCGTCGCAGGAAAGCCCGCCACCATGCCGTCGGACATCAAAGGGAAACTGTCGGTGTTCGACCGCTTCGCGACAGCGGCCAGCGCACTGGCCTCCAAAGCGGGATTCTTCGTCTTCTGTGTGATCCTGGTCTTGGTGTGGGCGCCGACGATCTTCCTGCTGCCGAGCGTCGACACCTGGCAACTGGTCATCAACACCGCGACGACGATCATCACGTTCCTGCTCGTCGCGTTGCTGCAGAACACCCAGAGCCGCTCCGACGCCGCCATCCAGCAGAAGCTCAACGCCATAGCCGACGGGCTTGGCGATCTGATGCGCGAGCTGAGTTCCGAGCACCCCGAACTCCGGCGACCCCCCCGCCCACACACCGCCCCCGTGGGCAGCCACACCGGGGAGCGCGGGGTTTGAGCGGCGCCCGGGCCGGCAGCAGCCGGCCTGCGCGTCCGCCGATCCGTCACCGCTGCTCGGTCTCGCCGCTCTTGTCGGCTTCCCGGATCGCTTCGGCGAGCTCACGGCGCAGGCGCTCGGCATTCACCTCGTCACCCGCGTCCGAGGCGGTGGTGATGTCCTGGCGCAATTGCGCGATCGTGTCCTGCGAAACCATAGGGCCTCCTCGTCTCTCGGGACGGCGTTGTAGAAGGACGCCACCGCGCCCTTCGTGGTCAGGGTGGCCGCTCAGGTGCGGACGAAACACGTCGATGCCCGCGCCACCCGCGCGTGCCCGTCCCAGGCGCCCGGTGCGATCGCCGCGCGGCGGGTAGAGTAGGAGTCTCCCGACGGTTGAAACGCAGCCGGAGCGGGTATTCACCTCATCTCGGTGCGTGCGGGATCGGAGCCTCATCGCAGTTGGTGGTACCAACCGCGCGCCTCGCCTGAATCGACCACGGTTGTGACCAGGCCGCACGTCGAAGCAGAGTTGCTCGACAAACCTTTTACGACGTGCTGGGCGGGATGCCTTATCGAAACAGCAGGAGTGTCGCAGCAATGGAGTCATTGGCCTTCCACAGCGACAGTTTGGGCGACACAGAGGAATTCCTCAATTCCAACTACACCAGGATGCGGATCGGCACCAGCACCGGTGTGGCGGTGCGCACGGACATCACCCGGAAAATGCTCGGTCCGGTCAGCCTGGATGATCTCGACCTGAGCTTCGACATGAAGTACGACGCTCAGCCGCTGGGCAAGATCTGCCTGTGCGAGGTGGACTCGGGGTCGATCGAAGAGAACTATGCCGACGGCACCACCGACTTCTTCCAGCCCGGTGAACTCGGGCTGCTCACGCCACCGGACCTGCCGTACTCCGGGGTGGTCCACCACGCCCGCTACCGCATCACGATGTTCGATCCCGCGCTGCTGACCCGGGTGGCGGCCGCGAGCCCCGAGCACGACCTGGAGCCGGTTCGCCTGACGGGTCATCGCCCGGTCTCCGCGGTCGCGGCGAAGCATCTGTCCGACGTACTGGGGCATATGCGCGGTGTCGCCGCGGATCCTGTGGCCAGCGAGACGCCGCTGATCGCATCCACCGCCGTGCAGTACCTGGCCGCCACCGTGCTGCACACCCTGCCGAGCACCGCACACCTGGATCCGACGGCGAGCGACCGCAACGACGCCCACCCCGACACCGTGCGGCGCGCAGTGGCGTACCTCGAGGCACATGTGTGCGAGGACATCAGCGTGGCCGACATCGCCGCGGCCTCCTATGTCAGCGCCCGTGCGCTGCAACTGGCGTTCCGCCGCCATCTGGACACCACGCCCATGGCGTATCTGCGGCGGCTTCGCCTGCGCGGGGCGCACGAACAACTGCGCGACTTCTCGCCCGACGACGGGCACACAGTGACCTCCATCGCCGCGGCTTGGGGCTTCGCTCACCCGGGACGATTCGCGACCGCCTATCGCGGCGCGTACGGCCGACCCCCGCACACGACGCTCAGCGCGTGACGCGGCGGGGCCTTCGGCCCGCGACGAGTCCGGGCGACCGCGGTCAGTCCCGCATGGCGCGCTCGCGCAGCTCGGCGAGCGTCCGTGCCAGAACCCGGGAGATGTGCATCTGCGAGACGCCGAGCACCGCGGCGATCTGTGCTTGCGTGCGCGATTCGAAAAAGCGCATGTGCAGCACGCGCCGCTCTCGCTCGGGCAGTTCGGCGAGCAGCGGAGCGATCGCCAGGGCCTCGTCGGTCAACTCGTAGGACGGGTCCTCCTCGCCGAAGGTCTCCGCGATCCGGACCGAGGTGCTGCCGGTCTCGTCGTCCTCGACGACGGCGTCGATCGAGTTCGTGGAATAGGCGTTGCCTGCCAGCAGCGCTTGCGTGACTTCCGTCAGGTCGAGGTTCAACTCCACGGCGATCTCCAGAGCGGTCGGCATCCGTTCCAGGCGCTGGGAGAGCCGCTCCACGGCCGGGCCGATGGTCAACTGGATCTCCTTGATCCGGCGCGGCACCCGCACCGCCCAGCTGTGATCGCGGAAGTGGCGACGCACCTCGCCCATGATCGTGGGGACCGCGAACGACAGGAACGACGGTCCCCGCGCCGGGTCGAACCGATCGACCGCGAGCACCAGCCCCACAGTCGCGATCTGGTACAGATCGTCGTAGTTTTCCCCGCGACCGACGAAGCGACGGGCGATGTGCTCGGCGAGCGGTAGACACCGCCGCAGAATCGCTTCCCGCAATCGCGAGCGTTCGGGATCGTTCTCGTCCATCGCGGACAGTTTCTCCAGCCACGGTTCGATGCCGTCGTAGCTGTCGGTTCCGCGCCGCGTCCGGCGGGGTGTGGCGGTCCTGTGGTTCGCGGTCGCCAATGACATGAGCTTCCTCGATTCCCGTTGTCCAGCGATCGACGCGCTCACCGGTGGTGAACAAGGCGATGATCGCGGGGTACCGCCCGGCGGCTGCCTCAAGCGCTCGTGGGCGGTCTTGTTCGTAAATCGGACGGCCGACAGCGTGGATCTGCGTTCTCGGGACCGCGGGTCAGCGCCGGACGCCGCCGGAGCGGAACTCCGGACGAACGGCACTCGCGCGGGTCGTGGGCGCCGCCGTGTACCGCAGGCGCCGGGCACGCGACGACCGGCACGCTCCGTCCCACTCCGAGGACGTCCACGATGCGCCGCACGGGGCCGTCGTCGGGCACGGTCACGCCGACCGAGATGCCCGCTCGCGCAGCCCATCTCGCCAGCCGCAGCACCATACTGACGCCCGCGCAGGAAAGAAAACGCAGCCCGCAGAGGTCGATCACGACCGAAGTGGGATTCGCGGTTGTGTCGCAGTAGTTTTCGACGACATCGATGATCGCGGTGAAGCACTCGTCGGCGTTCGCCGCGTCCAGTTCACCGTACGTCACCACGAGCAGACCATCCGCGGTCCGGATGCCTTTCACGCCGTACCCACAGGTCATGCGCACCTCCCGCGGCCGGTGTCGGCACGAGACCGCATGCTCGAGCCTGACAGCCATCGACGTGCATGTCAGCGCGATAGACGAAGTCCCACGGAACATCGGTCCGAAAAACGAAATGCCCGCACCGCCGGGGAGCCGCCTCCCGCACGATCAGTCGGGCGGTATCCGGTGATGGACGGTGAGCAGGATGTGGTCGAACGCGGCGACCAGGTCCGCAGGTGGCGGCGGGACGAGCGGAAGTTCGGCGATCAGTTGCTGGGCGAGCGCTCGTAATTTGGTGTTGGTCTCCTGAGAACGCCAGCGCAGCACTTGGAACGCCTGATCTGCGCTGATTTGATAGATGCGCATGAGCACCCCTTTGGCCTGCTCGATCACCGCGCGATTCTCGTAGAGTCCGGGCAGGGTCGCGGCGAGCATGGCTTGGTGCGCTTCGGCGATGGTGTCGGAGAGGTCGACGTAGAAACCGGAGGTGCCGACGGCGGTGCCGGTGTCGTCCAGGATCCGGTCGGCGACGACGAGCACGGTGTGTTCCTGACCGGACAGGTCGATGAACCGGTGCCTGCTCGAGAAGGTCTCCCCTCGATCGATGGCGCGCTCGATGATCTCGGCGACGTGCGTGCGGTCGTCCGGGTGCTTGTGCGCCAGCAACAACTCCGTGGTGGGCTCGATCTCACCGGGCCGGTAGCCGTGCATGCGATACACCTCGGCCGACCATTCCCAGCGACGGGTGGCGAACCAGAACCGGAAGCTTCCCACCGCGGGCTGGTCCGACGGTATGGAGCTATCTGCGAGCACGTCGGACATGTGGGGTTGCATGTGTTGAGTCATGAATGCAATGCCTCTCCGAGGTACAGGGGGCTTGCGCCGCGACACCACGGCACCGCCGCCATCCCTTCGACGGGATCGCGCGGACACGGGCGCGTTCGGCCGAGAATCCGCTGTTGACTCAACGGCCGGCGCGCGCACACATCGTGACGGCAGCCGGTGACCTGCGAACCCAGTATGTCATCCGCGTCGGGCTCGGGCACGAGGAGGTTCGGTTACCGCCGGAAAAGCGAGGAAGGACTCGGTTTCCGAGCTTTGGGGTGATCGCTTGGCACACAAGGTTTTCGAGGCAGGCGGATCAGGTCCACAGCCGGTCGCGGGCGGCGGACGCTCCGGAAACCGTCGCCGCTTCCGTCTCCGAGAACGCGGCGGCGGCGCCCGACCCGACGAACTCGGCTGCCGCGAGCACCGCGCGGCGCACCGCGCTCTCCGGTCCACGCCCCTCGGCCAAGCGGGCTGCCGCGGCAACGGCGAAGCTGTCCCCCGCACCGCAGGTGTCGGCGCCATCCGGCGCCCTGGCCACGGACGGAAGCGGGATGCGCAGGCGTTTGCCCGACGCGCGCAGGCAGACCAGGGCCCCTTCCGTTCCGAGGGTCACCGCGATCGCCCCGACAGCCCACCCTTTGGCGAGCCTCCACAGGTCAGGTCCGTCGTCGAGCCGCCCGGACAGCAGGGTGAGCGCTTCCGCGTGATTCGGGGTGACCAGGGCCGCGCCCGGGATCGGTACGGGGCCGCGGGGATGGGGGTCCCAGACGATCGGAACGTGGTCGGCGTGGGCGCGCAGCAGCCCACGGATCTGCGGGTGGGCCGCGGCGCCGCCACCATAGTCCGAGACCAGGACCGCGCGCGCCGCCGCAAGCACGGCGACCGCCTCGTCGGGAAGCAGGTCGGCGCCGACCTGCCCGGCGCCGGAGTCGATTCTGGTGATCAGGATGGGCCGCCGGGACTGCCGGGCACGGGCGTGGCCGTTCGGGGCGCAGGGGCCGATCGCCCGCACTCGCTGCTTGCAGACCGTCGAACCGCGCTGGGGAAGGGCGATGACCCGCACGTGCGAGTCCAGCAGCCCGCGCAGCCGGGCAGCCGCCTCGTCTGCCGCGAAGCCCGCGATCAGCACCACTTCGCGCTCCTGCGCCGCGGCGAGCCGGGCCGCCAATCCCGCGCCACCGGGGCGGAACGTCCGGTGCGCGACGTCGACGACGGGAGCGGTCGTATCCGGGCTGCATCGGTCGGCGCGGCCCTCGACATCGATGTCGAGCAGCGCGTCGCCGATCACGACGAGCGGGTCGCCCGCTGCCATCACGGCCGCTCCAGCTGGGAAAGCCCGAAGTCGGCCGACAGGTGCCGGGCTTCGGCGGCGCTCCCGCCACAGCCGTCGCCACCGGATCCGGCCGCCGGGCCCGCATGCTCGGACACCGTGGCGATCTGCACTGCTGTCTCCGTTCGCCGAGGACGATTGGATGGAACGCGCAGTTACCGATCCGGGCCTCACGGCGAAGCCCGCACGTGCGGACATGCCCGGACCGACCGCGCCGAAACATTCCGTCTCGGATGCGGCGCGGTTTGTGCCGTCGGACCCCGGGTAGAACGACGACATTCGTGCCGGGCCGTCGGATCGTCTCCACAGGAGGTCGCATGGGACAGACGAGCGCGATCGATGCCTCGCATCCGCGCGAGTCCGGGGAACCGCTCACCAGGCGACTGATACACGTTCTACGCCGGTTGGCCGGTACCGCACAGCAGGTCCACCGGGGGATGGCGAGTGACCATCGACTGGATGTGATCGCGTGAACCCGGCGGAGCGGCCGGGTGATTTCGTGGAGCGGATGACGGGATTCGAACCCGCGACCCTCACCTTGGCAAGGTGATGCGCTACCAGCTGCGCTACATCCGCATTCGCATCGCGGTGACCGTGATGCGACACAGAACATTAGCGGACACTCGTGGCAAAAAGCCAATCGCCGCTATGCCCGTACGACCCCAGACCGGTCGCGGCGCAGGCCGAGACCGGCCGCGATCAGGCAGGCGACGGCCACGACGCCGACGAACCACGGGAACACGGTGCTCAGGCCCCAGGTGGTGGCCGCCCAACCGGCCGCGATGGTGGGCAGCGCCATGGCCGAATAGGCGAGCAAGTAGTACGCCGACATGGTCTCGCCGCGCTTGTGTTGCGGCACGACATCCGACAGGTGGCGCAGCGATCCGCCGAAACCGAGTCCGAAGGTCGCGCCCAGTGCGACGCCCGCGGCGAGTACCACCACCCAGTTGTGTGTGGCCAGCGCGGGCACCGTCAGCACAAGCGCCAGCGCCATGCCGGTGTCGCCGAGGATCGCGGCCCGTCGAGCGGGCACGCCGGTCGCGAACAGTTGCGCGGTGGCGCCGGAGAGGGCGGTCGAGGCGACGACGGCGCCGCCGAAGACCAAGTTGTGAATGCCGGTCTGCTGCGTGGCCAGCGACGGGTATAGCGACAGCAGCACGCCCAGCACCGACCAGGCCGCCATCACGCCGATGGCCGAGAACCAGAAGTCGGCCCGAATCTCCGGCGGTACGGCGGGTTTCGCGATCCGGATGCGCCCGGCCACCCGGGCCGAATGCGGTTCGCGCAGCGCGAGCACGCCGACGCCGATCGCGAGGCAGACGACGGTGATCACGACGTACGGCGTCCGCAACGGATGCGGCGCGTACTGGGCCAGCAGCGCCGAGCCCAAGATCGCCACCGCCATTCCCACGTTGAACGCGACGCCGCTGAGTTGCCCGGACCGCGCGCCGCGGTGCGGACGCAGATCCAGCAGCGCGGCCGCGCCCGCGACCACGGTCGAGCCGACCGCGACGCCGTGCAGCGCACGGGCCAGCAGCAGCATGGGCACGCTGTCGGCGAGCACGAATACCAGCAATCCGGCGACCATCGTGGCGAAGGCGCCGAGCAGCACCGGTTTGCGGCCGACCACATCGGAGATCCGCCCGGATACCAGCACCGCGCCCAGGGCGGCCACCGCGTAGACCGCGAACACGATGGTCGTGGTGAGCGGCGAGAGATGCCACTGTTTCTGATAGATGCCGTAGAGCGGCGCGGGAACGCCCGAAACCCCCAGCGCCACGCCGCTGGCCGCCAGCACCAGGGCGTAAGCCCAGCGCTGTGAGGTCTGCTCGTCGACGGCCACCGCCATCGTCGCTGCCATCGGAACTCCGATCAGGTAGGTTTGATGATGATCGAACAGCAGCGACGATACATCCGGTACGACGATCATCAAACCCGAGAGTGAGCCAGATCATGGTCGATGTCCGAGACGCGGACCAGCAGGCGCCCCCGGTGGCCACGCTGCCCGCGGTGCTCAGCGCGCTGCAGGACCCGGTGCGCCTGGAAATGGTGCGCCGGCTCAGCAACGCGGGAACGGCGGTCCGCTGCGGCGCGCTCTACGAGGTGATCAACAAGTCGACCGCCACCCACCACTTCAAGATCCTGCGCGACGCGGGCGTGATCGAGCGCCTGGTCATCGACGGCCAGACCTGCCAGCGTCTGCGCACCGACGACCTCGAGTCCGCTCTGCCCGGACTGGTGCCGACGATCGTGGCGGCCGCCAACCGCGCCCGGCCGGAATGACCCGGCCGAGCGGGTCTGCGGTCAGCAGTTGTCGAAGCGCCACTGCCCGTCGACGAATGTCCAGGTCTTGGGCTTCGAGTCGTCCTGGGCGGCGCGGGCGTCGAAATTCTTGACCGTGACCGTCCCGGTCGATCCGGAGGTGGTGACGGTGATCTCCGACGGCTTCGACTTCAGGTCCCTGCCGTCGTACAGCTGCGCCATGGACGCCACGTAGTCGTCCTCGTTGAGCGTGAGCCTGCAACGCGCGGAACGGAATCGGTACGCGGCGGCGTAGTCGTGACTCGCCAGCGCCTCGGTCATCTTCGTGGCTTCCGCGCGCAGTGCGGCCTCGGTCGGCTCACCCGGCTTGCCCGCGTCCGCGTCCGTTCCGCCGCACCCGGCCAGCACGACGACGGGCAGCGAAACCGCGCCGAGCACGCGAAGGGCACGACTTGTTCGGTTCATCTCGACTCCTTGCCAGAGATCGCCGGATCCGACACCCGGACAATCGAGTTCAGCGCCCTCCGGCGAAGAACCGACGGCCGGGCGGCCGAAACAGTATCGCGGCGGGGGATGCTCCGCCAAGCGGCAACCCCGCGCCCGCGTGCGGATCAGCTCGGCGCCAGCCGCCGGACGGCAGCGGGCAGATCACGGGTGCGCTTGTACGGTCCGGCGACCGACGCGGCGAACGGCCGCGCCAGCAGGGTCCGCGCGACGGCCGACACTTCCTCGGTCGTGACGGCGTCGATGCGGGCCAAGGTCTCCGACACGGTGCGGTGGTTGCCGTAGCTGAGTTCGCTGCGCCCCAACCGGTTCATACGCGAGGCCGAATCCTCCAGACCGAGCACCAGCCCGCCGCGCAACGAGCCCTTGGCGCGGGCGCACTCGGCGTCGCTGATGCCGTCGGCGGCGACTTCCTCCAGAACGCCGCGAGCCAGTGCCGCCACCTGACCCAGGTTCTCCGGCTGGCAGCCGATGTAGACCGAGAACGCTCCGGTGTCGGCGAAGGTGTCCACGCTGGAATACACCGAATAGGCCAGTCCGCGCTCCTCCCGGATGCGCTGGAACAGACGGGAACTCAACCCGCCGCCGACCACGGTGTTCAACACCGACAGCGGCCAGCGCCGGTCGCCTTCGTGCCGCCCGAAGGCGCGCACGCCGAACACCAGATGAGCCTGCTCGCTGTCGCGATGACTCCAGTGCAGCTGCGGGTCGCCGTGTGGGCGGAACCGGCCCTCGCGCCGCCGGGCGGGCGCCGCCGCCAGGTCGAGCCGGTTCTCGAAGGCACGATGCACCAATTCCACGGTGTGGTCGTGCTCCACGTTGCCCGCGACCGCGACCACCATCCGGTCCGGCCGGTACCGCCGCAGGTGGAACGACCGCAGCTGCGCGGCCCGCATCCCCTCGATGGATTCGATCGAGCCGATCACCGGACGCCCGATCGGATGATCGCCGAACAACGCCGCCAAGAAGGAGTCGCCGACCAGGTCCTCGGGGTCGTCGTCGCGCATGGCGATCTCCTCGAGCACCACCTGCCGCTCCACGTCCACGTCCGAGGCCCGGCACAAGCCGTTGAGCACCACGTCGGAGACCATGTCGACCGCCAGGGGCAGGTCGTCGTCCAGGACATGCGCGTAGTAGCAGGTCTGCTCCTTCGCGGTGAACGCGTTCAGCTCGCCGCCGACCGCGTCCATCGCCTCGGCGATGTCCAGGGCCGACCGCGTCGGCGTCGCCTTGAACAGCAGGTGCTCCAGGAAGTGGGCAGCTCCCGCGACGGTCGGGCCCTCGTCACGCGACCCGACACCGACCCAAACACCCACGGACGCCGAGCGCACCCCGGGCAGATGCTCGGTGACCACCCGCAATCCGCCGGGCAATACGGTACGCCGCACGCCGCTGTCCGAGTCCGCCCGCAGCTCGAGTGACGAACCCCCCTGCCCGGTGCTGAGCAGAGGGGTTGTCGTCTTCTTCTTCGTCACAGAGACAAGTACTACTCGGTCCCGGCCGAACCCGCATCGGCCGTGTCGTCGCCGGTCTCCTCGGCGTTCTCCTCGACCGGCACGAGCGAGATCTTGCCGCGGTTGTCGATGTCGGCGATCTCCACCCGCAGCTTGTCGCCGACGTTCACCACGTCCTCGACCTTCGCCACGCGCTTGCCGTTGCCCAGCTTGGAGATGTGCACCAGACCGTCGCGGCCCGGCAGCAGCGAGACGAACGCGCCGAAGGCGGTGGTCTTGACGACCGTGCCCAGGAAGCGCTCGCCGACCTTCGGCAGCTGCGGGTTGGCGATGGCGTTGATGGCGTCGATCGCGGCCTGCGCGGACGGGCCGTCGGTCGCGCCGACGAACACGGTGCCGTCGTCCTCGATGGAGATGTTGGCGCCGGTGTCCTCGGTGATCTGGTTGATCACCTTGCCCTTGGGGCCGATCACCTCGCCGATCTTGTCGACCGGGATCTTGATCGCGGTGACGCGCGGCGCGTACGGGCTCATCTCGTCCGGGGTGGTGATGGCCTCGGCCATCACGTCCAGGATCGTGGTGCGCGCGTCGTGGGCCTGGCTCAGCGCGCCGGCCAGCACCTGCGACGGGATGCCGTCCAGCTTGGTGTCCAGCTGCAACGCGGTGACGAACTGGCGGGTGCCCGCGACCTTGAAGTCCATGTCGCCGAAGGCATCCTCGGCGCCGAGGATGTCGGTCAGCGCGACGTAGCGGACCTCTTCCTCACCCTGGTCGTTGGTGATGGTGTCCGATACCAGACCCATCGCGATGCCGGCGACCGGCGCCTTCAGCGGCACGCCGGCGTTGAGCAGCGACAGGGTGGAGGCGCACACCGAACCCATCGAGGTGGAGCCGTTGGATCCCAGCGCCTCCGACACCTGACGGATGGCGTAAGGGAACTCCTCCTGGCTGGGCAGCACGGGAATCAGCGCCCGCTCGGCCAGCGCGCCGTGGCCGATCTCGCGGCGCTTGGGCGAACCCACCCGGCCGGTCTCGCCGGTGGAGAACGGCGGGAAGTTGTAGTGGTGCATGTAGCGCTTGCTGGTCTCCGGGCCGAGCGAGTCGACCTGCTGGGCCATCTTCACCATGTCCAGCGTGGTGACGCCCAGGATCTGGGTCTCGCCACGCTCGAACAGCGCCGAGCCGTGCGCCCGGGGCACCACGGCGACCTCGGCGGACAGCGCGCGGATATCGGCCAGCCCGCGGCCGTCGATGCGGAAGCCGTCGGACAGGATCCGCTGGCGGACCAGCTTCTTGGTGACGGAGCGGAATGCCGCGCCCAGTTCCTTCTCCCGCCCGGCGTAGTCGTCGGCCAGGCGGTCGAGCACGGCGAGCTTGATCTCGTCGATCTTCTCCTCGCGCTCCTGCTTGCCGGAGATGCTCAGCGCCTCGCCCAGCTCGCGCTTCGCGGTGCCCTCGACGGCCTCGTACACATCCCGGCCGTACGGCGGGAAGAGCGGGAACTCCTCGGTGGGCTTGGCGGCCAGTTCGGCCAGGTCCTGCTGCGCGCGGCAGAGGCGGGCGATGAACGGCTTGGCGGCCTCGAGCCCCTCGGCGACGACGGCCTCGGTCGGCGCCTGCGCACCGCCGTCGACCAGCGCGATGACGTTCTCGGTCGCCTCCGCCTCGACCATCATGATCGCGACGTCACCGGACTCGACCACGCGGCCCGCGACGACCATGTCGAATACCGCGCCCTCGAGCTGCTCGGTGGTCGGGAAGGCGACCCATTGGGACCCCGCCCCGTCGTGGATCAGCGCGACGCGCACGCCGCCGACCGGGCCGGAGAACGGCAGTCCCGCGATCTGGGTGGACGCGGACGCGGCGTTGATGGCCACCACGTCGTAGAGGTCCTTGGGGTCCAGGCTCAGCACGGTGACCACGACCTGGATCTCGTTGCGCAGGCCGTCGACGAACGACGGACGCAGCGGACGGTCGATCAGGCGGCAGGTCAGGATCGCGTCGGTGGAGGGGCGGCCCTCGCGGCGGAAGAACGACCCGGGGATGCGGCCCGCGGCGTACATCCGCTCCTCGACGTCGACCGTCAGCGGGAAGAAGTCGAACTGGTCCTTGGGCTGCTTGCCCGCGGTGGTGGCCGACAGCAGCATGGTCTCGTCGTCCAGGTAGGCGACGACCGAACCGGCGGCCTGCCTGGCGAGGCGTCCGGTCTCGAACCGGATGGTGCGGGTGCCGTAGCTGCCGTTGTCGATCAGCGCTACGGATTCGAACACGCCCGGCTCGACCTCGACGGCCGAGCTCTTGCGTTCAGTTGTTTCGGTCATTCTTCTCTCTCAACCTCTCGTCTTCGCCGGCTCCAGCGCACGCTGGCGCGATCCGGCTGTCGTCAGCCGTACCGGGTACGGACGCGCGGCGACCCTCCTGGCTGCGGCGCGCACACCCGGCCGAATCCCCTTGGACACGGCGACGCGGAGGCGGTCATCGATCGAAGCCCGACGGCGCCAACTCGCTGCCGATAGGCCACTACCGAAGACCGACGCCACGCGACGGGTGCATACGGCTGTGCAATGTTGTCGTGCGACGGGGGCAATCCGCACCCCTGTACACATATAACCAACGGTGCGATTGTACGTCTCCCCGTTGGCCGAACCAGCGACCGCCTCGGACACCCCCGTGTCGAGCAGCCGCCTACCACTCCGCCCATCGGCGAACCGGACGCCCGATAGCCATGGCAGGCAACCGCGCGAGCCACAGCCGAACCGAGACGGCCGCGAACACCTGACGCGGCATGGGCCGCAGACCACGTGGCCCGTGTCGAATCCGAGTGAATCACCGTCTACGACGAAATCACCGTCAAGATCATGTAGGTGTGGCCCCGGGCCCCGGCAGCTACGAACGACGGCCCACAGCGACCTGAACGTCCAGGGCAGGAATTATCTACCGACGCGGCTCTGCCAGACGGCGAACAAACATACCGAACAACGCGGCTCTGCCAGACGGATACTTCTCGAACAACGCGGCCCCGCCACGGCAGGCATACACCTACACCACGCCTTCGCCGCCCGACGCGCTCAGCTCGCCTCGACCACGTCTTCCGAGCGAAGCGAGACCGAGCATCCGCCGTTCGCGGCCCGGCTCGCGTCCGAGTGGCCGCTGCGTCCGCGACGAAGTCGCCAGCAGTGGCCGCTCGGACGCGAGCCATGAAGGCGCCGCGAACACCCAGCGCCGCAGGCGCTGGAAATCAGCGCCTGAGCCCGAGCCGTTCGATCAGCGAACGGTAGCGGTTGATGTCGTTGTCCTGCAGGTACTTCGACAGCCGCTTGCGACGACCGATCAGGGCCATCAGGCCGTGGCGGGTGTGGTGGTCGTGCTTGTGCTTCTTCAGGTGCTCGGTGATGTCGGCGATGCGCTTGGACAGCAGCGCGATCTGCGCCTCCGGAGAACCGGTGTCCTTCTCGTGCAGGCCGTACTCGGCGAGAATCGCCGACTTCTGCTCGGTGGTCAGTGCCATGGGGCATCCACTCCTGTTTCTCAGTTCCGCGCTCGAATGTCCGGTTACCCGGGTGTGGGCGCCACCGCGGACCGCAGCAAACCCGAGGGACCACCCTACCGGACCGGGATCTTCCCGCCGAAATCGCGGGCCGACCGAGTCCCATCCGGGCAACGACGCTCGCCCGCGCTGATCGAGCACGAGACCCGCCGCTACAGCGATCCGCTCGAGTTCGGATTTCCCGACGCTCAGCGGGCGTCGACGGCGGTGAGGATTTTGCGCGCGGTCTCCACGTCGCGGCCCATGCACTCGATGAGCTCGTCCACCGAGTCGAATTTGCGCTGGCCCCGGATGTGCTCGACGAAGTCCACCGCGACGTGCTGACCGTAGAGATCCGCCTCGCCGTCGAGCACGTACGCCTCCACCGTGCGGGCGCGTCCGGAGAAGGTCGGGTTGGTGCCCACCGAGACGGCGGCCATGGCCCGCTCGCCCGGGGTGACGGTGCCGATGGTGGGGCCGGGGCCGAGCACGGTGAACCACCCGGCGTACACGCCGTCGGCGGGAATGGCGGCGTGCATCGGCGGCGCGACGTTCGCGGTCGGGAAGCCGAGTTGCTTGCCGCGGCCGTCACCGTGTACGACGACGCCCTCCACCCGGTGCGGACGCCCGAGCGCCTCGGCGGCGGCCGCCATGTCCCCCGCGTCGACGCACGAGCGGATATAAGTCGAGGAGAAGGTCACGGCGTGTTCGGCGAGCAGCGTCACGCCGTCGACCTCGAAACCGAATCGCTTGCCGAGCTCCCGCATGGTCTCGACCGTGCCCGCGGCCTTCTTGCCGAAGGTGAAGTTGTCGCCGACCACCACCTCCACCACGTGCAGCCGCTCCACCAGCAGGTCGTGGACATAGCTCGCCGGAGTCAGCTTCATGAACTCCTGGGTGAAGGGCATGACGCAGAACACGTCGACACCCAGTTCCTCGGCCAGTTCGGCGCGGCGGGTCAGGGTGGTCAATTGCGCGGGGTGCGACCCGGGGCGGACCACTTCCATCGGGTGCGGATCGAACGTCATCAGCACCGCGGGCACGCCGCGCGCGGCGGCGGACTTCACGGCCCGGCTGATCAACTGCGCGTGGCCGCGGTGCACACCGTCGAACACACCGATCGTGAGGACACAGCGCCCCCAGTCCGCGGGCACCTCGTCGAGACTTCGCCATCTCTGCACAGTGCGCAGCCTACGCAAATCAGGTAGCGAACAGTATTCGGGCGTGCTGATCTCACACAACGGTTGCGCTGCCGTGAGCCGACGTGGAAGCGCGAACCGCGCCGGGGCGCCGCGTGCGCGCGCAGGTCGTGCGCCGCGCGGCCGGATACGCCGCGAACCGGTCGGATCATCCGAACCGCGGCACGACTCGTGCTGCAACCGCGGCGGTGGGATAACCGGCAGGTCGCCGTGGCCGTCGCACGACGGCGCGCCGCGGGGCCGCTACGTCGGGGTCGCCGACATCGCCGCGGAAGTCTTCGCGCACCGGAAACTAACCGGACGGATTCGCGAAAGCGCCGATATGCCCCGGGTTTTCCACGGTCCCGCAAGCTCGTCTCACCAGCAGCGGGAATGGTCTAGCGTCCAATTCGTCGATGACGGAATGCCCCGGAGTAGCCATGAAAAGCGCAGTCAAGCACGTGCGTGTGATCAAACCGTCCGATTCGGCCGAAACAATCGGACGGCAACGACAACGCCTCATTCCTTGCATCACCACGGAAACCTGTGGCGCCACCGGCATTTCGGCGGGCATGGTCAACATGGCCCCGGGAGCGATGTCGAAAGCGCATTATCACGCGCACAGCGAGATCGTCGTCGTTTGCCTGCGCGGGCGAGCGGCCACCTTGATCGGCCCGCAACTGACGCCCTATTTCCACGGTCCCGGTGAGTTCATCTACATCCCCGACGGCGTCGTGCACGTGGCGGTGAACCTCGACGATGCCGAGGACCTGGTCGCGGTGGAAATGCGGACCGATCCCCTGTTCAACGACGACGTGGTGCTGACGCCGGAATACGACGCCCACGTGCCCGAAGCCGTTGCCCGCCTGCGGCGGCGCGGGCCGGCGGGCGCCTGACATGGCCGTCGGCAAACGCAGCCGCGGCGCGGCCGAGGTGACCAGCGGTCCCATCGACGATATCTTCGCGGCACTGGCAGGCCGCCCCGACGTGGTGTCCTTCGCGGTCGGAGCGCCCGATCCCGCTCTGCTGCCGAGCGAGCTCGTGGCGACGCTGGCGCAAACGGTCATCGGCAGATACGGCAGCGCCGTCCTCCAATACGGCATGACCCAGGGATTCGCTCCGCTGTTGGACGAAGCCCGAAACCTTCTGCACGGCCGCGACGTTCAGTGCACGCTCGATCGCCTGCATATCTCGACCGGCGGCTCCGGCGCATTGCACAACGTGTGTTTGGCGCTGCTCGACCCGCAGGACGTGGTTCTGGTCGAAACCCCCACTTACGGTCCGGCGGTCAAGGAATTCCGCAGTCACGGAGCGACCGTCGTGGCGGTGCCGTCCGACGAATTCGGCATCCTTCCGGAAGCGCTCGAAGAAGCCCTGGCTCGATACGACGCGGCGTTCGTCTACCTACTGCCGACTTTCCAGAATCCGACCGGCCGGACGATGCCTGTCGATCGGCGCGAACGAATCGCCGAGATCGTCGTCCGCCACGGCACGCTGGTCATCGAAGACGACGTCTACACCGACCTGCGCTATCGCGGTGTGGCACCGCCCGCGTTGTCGTCTTTCGCGCCGGACAACTCGGTGTACATCACGTCCCTGTCGAAAACTCTCGCTCCTGCGATCCGCGTCGGGATCACCGTTATGCCCCCGGATCTGCTACGGACCGTGCTCGCGTTGAAGCAGGGCATCGACATGCAGACCTCGACGTACTGCCAGGCGATTGCGGCCGAATTTCTCGGCAGTCCGGACGGGGCCGCGCACCTCGCTCATGTCGTCGACGCCTATTCGGCCAAGTTGGACGCGTTGACGGTCGCGCTCGAGCGGCATTTCCCGGCCGGGTTCCGGTGGGTCGAGCCGGAGGGCGGGATGTTCCTGTGGGTCGAGGGGCCGCCGGGTTTCGATGCCGACGCGCTGCTGGCGCGGGCACTGCGGCACGGAGTCGCGTTCCTGCCCGGCAGCGCCTTCTACGCCGACGACGTCACCGGGCACCGCAACACCATGCGGCTGAGTTTCGCGAACGTGCCGCGCGACGATATCGATCGCGGCATCGCCGCGCTTGCGGCCGTCTGCGGGGACACGGCATGAGCGATCGGCATCCGGTGCTCGGCACCTGGGAGGTTCGCGCCGACGGCGCTCCGTTCGGCTACCACGTGATGCAGTTCCACCCTGGCGGCACGATGCTGCAATCGAATCCCGACCACGGCAATCGCGCCACGAGCGACAGCAACGGCATGGGCACCTGGCACGGCGCGGGCAACCGGGTTACCGGCGCCTTCTTGGAGTTCACCGTCGATCGCACCGACCCCGCCGTAGTCCGCAAAGGGATCGTCGCCTTCGAACTCGACGTGACCGGCGACGAGTTCACCGGACGCGCCACGGCGACGTTCTACGAGTTGTCCGGCGAGCCGGTCGGCGCGCCCGCGACCGCCCGGTTGGCCGGTCGCCGATTCGATGGCGTGGCCGATCATCGGAACGCACCGGATCTGTAGAGAACGGTATGACCCCACCCGGCACGGCGCCGATCCGCCCTCTTCCGGGCGGGTGAACGGCGAATAGCGATTCGCTGTCGATCGGCCGACGACAGCTCGGGGATGTGTGTATCGGCTCGCCAGTGCCTAAGCTCGGGTATGTGCCAGGTAAACGAGATATCGCCACTCGACGCGAGTTGGCCGACGCCCCGGCGCCGGGCGATGCGCACGGCGGTACCGCGACGATCGCGCCTGTGCTCTCGTCGGTTGCCCAGGACTACCTGAAGGTCATCTGGACCGCGCAGGAGTGGTCGCAGGAGAAGGTGACCACCAAGTTGCTCGCCGAACGGATCGGCGTATCGGCCTCGACCGTGTCCGAAGCCGTCCGCAAGCTCGCCGACCAAGGGTTGGTCGAGCACGCCCGCTACGGCGCGATCGCCCTTACCCCGGAGGGCCGCCGAGCCGCCGTCGCGATGGTGCGCAGGCATCGGCTCATCGAGACCTTCCTGGTGAACGAGCTCGGCTACGGCTGGGACGAGGTGCACGACGAAGCCGAGGTGCTCGAGCACGCGGTCTCCGAGCTGCTGATGGCGCGGATCGACGCCAAACTCGGATACCCCGATCGCGATCCGCACGGCGACCCGATCCCGTCGGTGGACGGCGCGGTGCCCACCCCGCCCGCGCGCCAGCTCAGCGACTTCCATGCCGGTGAATCCGGCCGGGTCGCGCGCATCTCCGACGCCGATCCCGACATGCTGCGCTACTTCGACTCCGTCGGCATCGCCCTGGATACCGCCATCGCCGTCGTCGAACGCCGTGACTTCGCGGGCACCATCGCCATCCGCATCGGCGCCACCGAGTCACCGACCGACCTCGGGCGCCCCGCCGCCGAGGCCATCTGGCTCACCGCCTGACCGGGGCTCCACAGATCAGGCCCACCCCGTCGAACCGGCGGTAGCGGGTGCGGCGGGCAGCGTCGGGCTCGGACGCCGCCGGGCGTGCCATCGGTGCCGCACCGGGTAACGGCATGGCGCAGGACCGGGGTCACGCAGCCCCTCCGCCGGCCACGCGCGGGCGCATAAGACTCGAGCCCGGCGATGGATGACCACCGCGAAGCCCGTGCCCGGAAAACGGCGAAACGATCCCGCCCAGACCGCTTCCGAACACCCCGGTTTCCGAGGCGGTTCCGGCCGCGGACTCAGCCCAGGTCGGCCCTGAGGGCGGGACGCACCAACTCGGCCGCGCGGGTGGCGATGGCGTCGCCCAGTTCGTCGGTGGTCGAGGTGCCACCGAGGTCCGGGGTGCGGACCTCCCCCGCGGCGAGCACGTCGCACACCGCTCGGTCCACCGCGGCCGCCGCGGCGAACTCGCCGAGATGATCCAGCAGCATCGCGCCCGCGAGGACCTGCGCGACGGGGTTCGCGATGCCCTGACCGGCGATGTCGGGCGCGCTGCCGTGCACCGCCTCGAACATCGAGGGGCCGGTGCGCTCGGGGTTGACGTTGCCCGACGGCGCCAAGCCGAGCCCGCCGGTCACCGCGGCGGCGAGGTCGGAGAGGATGTCGCCGAACAGGTTCGAGCCTACGATCACGTCCAGCCGGTCCGGGTGCAGCACGATTTCGGCGGCCAGCGCGTCGACGTGCATCTGCCGCGTTCGCACCTGGGGATACTCGGTTGCGACGCGTTCGAACACACTGTCCCAGTAGGGCATCGAATGGATGAGCCCGTTCGACTTGGTCGCCGAGCACAATCGCCCGGATCGCTCGGCGGCCCGCTCGAAGGCGTAGCGGATGATCCGCTCGCATCCGGTGCGGGTGAACACCGATTCCTGGAGCACGAATTCGTCGGGGCGGCCCTCGTTGTGGATGCCGCCGATCCGTGAGTACTCGCCCTCGGAGTTCTCCCGCACGATGAGGATGTCCAGATCGTCGGCGGTGCGGCCGCGCAGTGCCGATTCCGTGCCGGGCAGCAGGCGCACCGGGCGCAGGTTGACGTACTGACCGAAGGCGCGGCGCAGCGGGATCAGCAGGCCCCACAGCGAAACATGGTCGGGCACACCGGGAAAGCCGACAGCGCCCAGCAGGATCGCGTCGAAGCCCGCGAGCCGCTGCGCGCCGTCCGGCGGCATCATGGCGCCCGTGCGCATGTAGTTCTCGCACGACCAGTCGAATTCGGTCCATGCCAGACCGGGCAGCACGGCGTCGAGCACACGTACCGCCGCCGCGGTGACGTCGACTCCGATCCCGTCACCCGGGATGGTGGCGATGCGGTACTCGCTCACTGGCACTCCTTCACAGTCGCACTCCGATGTACTTGGTCTCCAGGAATTCGTCGATCCCGGTCAGCCCGCCCTCGCGTCCGAGCCCGGATTCCTTGACGCCGCCGAAGGGCGCGGCCGGATTCGACACCACGCCCTGGTTGAGTCCGACCATCCCGGTCTCCAGCGCCTCGCACACCCGCAGTCCGCGCCGGAGATTCTCGGTGAACACGTAGCTCACCAGCCCGTAGGGAGTGTCGTTGGCCCGGCGCACGGCTTCGTCCTCGGTGTCGAAGACGCCGATCGCGGCGACCGGTCCGAAGATCTCGGTGTGGCACAACTCGGCGTCGTCGGGTACGTCGACCAGGACGGTCGCGGGATAGAAAGTGCCCGGTCCGTCCCAGGCCGCCCCTCCGGTGAGCACCCCGGCCCCACGGGCGCGGGCGTCGTCGACCAAGCGCTGCACCTTGGCGACGGCCTCGGTATCGATCAGCGGGCCGACCACGACGTCCGGCTCGGTGCCCCGGCCCATCGGCAGGGCCGCCAGCCGCTCGGCGAGCCTGCGTGCGAAGACCTCGGCGACACCGCGCTGAACCAGAATCCGATTGGCGGCGGTGCACGCCTGACCGATGTTGCGCATCTTCGCCGCCACCGCGCCCTCGACCGCCTCGTCGAGATCCGCGTCGTCGAAAACCAGCAGCGGCGCGTTGCCGCCCAGTTCCATCGAGGTGCGCATCACCGTCTGTGCGCACTGCGCGAGCAACTGCTTGCCGACCGCCGTCGAGCCAGTGAACGACAGCTTGCGCGAGCGGTCGTCGAGGATCAGCGGAGTCATCACCGCGGCGGGATCCGCCGTCGTGACGACGTTGACCACCCCGGCGGGCAACCCGGCGTCCGCCAGCACCTGAGCCAGCGCCAGCATCGAAAGCGGCGTCTGCTCCGCGGGTTTCACGACGCAGGTGCAGCCCGCGGCGAGCGCGGGCGCGATCTTGCGCGCGCCCATGGCGACGGGAAAGTTCCATGGCGTGATGAGCAGGCTCGGACCGACCGGCTGCCGGGCCACCAGGAAACGCGAGCCGCCGGTCGGCGCGGGCATGTACCCGCCGTCCAGGCGGACGGCTTCCTCGGCGAACCAGCGGAAGAACTCCGCGGCGTAGGCGATCTCACCGCGCGCCTCGGCCAGCGGCTTGCCCATTTCGAGGGTCGCGATCAGCCCAAGCCGGTCGGTGTCGGCCAGCAACGCGCGATGCACGCGCATCAGCAGATCACTGCGCTCGCGCGGCGCGGTGGCTGCCCAGTCGGCCTGCGCCGCGCACGCCGCGTCCAGCGCCGCGCGACCGTCGTCCGGGGTCGCGTCGGCTACTTCGCACAGCAGCTCACCCGTCGACGGATCGAAGACCGGCAGCGTGCGGGTCGTCGCACGCCACTGCCCTTGGATGAACAAGCCGCGCGGGACCGTGTCGATCGCGGCGCGTTCGGGCGCGCTCAGCGCGCTTTCGGTGAGCATGGTCGGTGGCTCCTTTCGGCAGCGCGCAGCGTCCGGCCATTGCTGCGACCCGTGCGGCCATGTTATGCATATTGTCGACAATCCGACAATAGACAATTACCCTCCATCCCGCCCGCATCCGGAGGCGAATCACCATGACCGAGCTCTCGCCCATCCTGAAACAGGCCACTCCGGTGACCGTCGACCACGGCGCGGGGTGCTATCTCTACGGCACCGACGGACGCCGCTACCTGGACTTCACCGCCGGCATCGGCGTGACCAGCACCGGCCACTGCCACCCGAAGGTGGTCGCCGCCGCGCAGGCACAGGTGGCCTCGCTGATCCACGGCCAATACACGACCGTGCTGCATCGGCCGCTGCTGGAGCTGACCGAACGGCTCGGCGCGGTCCTTCCGGAAGGACTGGACACGCTGTTCTTCGCGAACTCCGGCAGTGAGGCGGTCGAGGCCGCACTGCGACTGGCGCGCCAGGCCACCGGGCGGCCGAACGTCGTCGTCTTCCACGGCGGTTTCCACGGCCGCACCGTGGCCGCCGCGACCATGACCACCTCGGGCACCCGTTTCTCGGCCGGGTTCAGCCCGCTCATGCCGGGCGTGCACGTCGCGCCCTTCCCCACCGCCTACCGCTATGGATGGAGCGAGCGGGAGGCCACCGCCTTCGCGCTGCGCGAACTCGACTACTTGTTCGCCACCCTCACCTCGCCCGCCGAGACCGCCGCGTTCATCGTGGAGCCGGTGCTCGGTGAGGGCGGTTACGTCCCCGGCAACACCGAGTTCTTCCACGGGCTGCGCGAACGCGCCGACCGGCACGGCATCCTGCTCGTCTTCGACGAAATCCAGACCGGTTTCGGCCGCACCGGGAAGTTCTTCGGGCATCAGCACTTCGGTGTCCGGCCCGACGTGATCACCATCGCCAAGGGCCTGGCGAGCGGCTTTCCCCTGTCCGGCATCGCTGCGCCGCGCGAACTGATGGCGCGGGCGTGGCCGGGTTCGCAGGGCGGCACCTACGGTGGCAACGCGGTGGCGTGCGCGGCGGCGATCGCCACGCTCGACGTGATCGAATCCGAAGGGCTGGTGGACAACGCGGCCGCCCGAGGGGCGCAACTGCTGCGTGGTATGCGCGAGAGCGCCACCAAGGCGATCGGCGACGTCCGCGGCCTCGGACTGCTCGTGGGCGCCGAGTTCACCACGGCCACCGGCGAGCCCGACACGGCCACCGCCGCGGCCGCCCAGCGCGCGGCGGTGGACAAGGGACTGCTGCTGTTGACCTGCGGCGCGCACATGAACGTGGTGCGGATGATTCCGCCGCTGATCGTGACCGATACTCAGATCGAGGACGCTCTGGCGATCTGGTCCGAGGTGCTCGCCGAGTTGTAGCGCGCACCCCACCCGTCCGCAGTGCCCGCCCGGCGGGCCCGATCAGGAAGCAGGACCGCATGGCCCGCTACATCACCATCACGCTCACCAAAGCCGCGGTGACCTGCCGCGCCCGTTTGCTGGACGAAGAAGCGCCGCAGACCTGCGCCGCGGTGTGGAACGCGCTGCCGCTGGAAGGCGACGCCTTCCACGCCAAGTACGCCCGCAACGAGGTGTACACCCTGCTCCCGCGCATCGGCGCGGCCCCGCATCGGGAGAATCCGACGGTCACGCCCATCCCCGGCGATGTGTGCCTGTTCGACTTCGAGCCGTGGGAGATCGGCAATCCGGCCTACGGCTACGAGCCCGGTTCCGCGGCCGAGCACGAGCGCGGGGCGACCGATCTCGCGCTGTTCTACGGCCGCAACAATCTGCTGATCAACGGCGACCTCGGGTGGGTGCCGGGCAATGTGTTCGCCACCATCGAGGATGGGCTCGCCGAGATGGCCGCGGCCTGCAACACGCTGTGGTTGCACGGTGTGCAGGGCGAGACGCTCGCCTTCGCCCGCGCCTGAGCGACGGCGACGAGTGGCCCCGCGGTCTTCCGCGGGGCCATTCGCTTTCAGGAAGCCAGCACGAATTCGGCGTAGCGGGCTACCGCGAGAATCAGATCGTCGGAGTGGCGTGGGCCGATGATCTGCATCCCGACCGGTAGACCCGCGCGAGTCGTGCCCGCCGGGATACTGATCGCGGGTTGCTGGGTCATGTTGAACGGGTAGGTGAACGGCGTCCATTCGGGCCAGCTGCGCAGGCCGCTGCCCGGTGGCACGTCGTGTCCCGCTTCGAACGCGGGAATCGGCACCGTCGGAGTGATCAGGATGTCGTAGTCGTTGTGGAAGGCGCCCATGGTGATACCGATCTGGGCCGCGACGTTACGCGCGTCGAGATACTCGACGGCGGTGACGGTTTCACCGCGCTCCCAGACCGCGCGCAGGCCCGGATCCACCCGTTCGCGCGTACCTTCCGGGTACCCGGACAGCATGGTGGCCGCGCCGGCCGCCCACAGCAGCTCGAACGCCTCGCGCGGATCGGCGAATCCGGGATCGGCGGCGCTCACCCGGAGTTCGGCGTCGGCCAGCCGGGTCACCGCCGCTTCCACGATCGCGGCGACCTCGGGGTCGACCGTGGCGTAGCCGAGCGCAGGTGAGTACGCCACGCGCAATCCCCGCACGTCGCGTTGCATTTCGGCGCGGAAGGCGGCGAGCGTGGGAGCCAGCGCGGTGGGGTCTCGCGGATCCGGTAGCGACAGGATGTCCATCAGCAGCGCCGCGTCCTCGACGGTGCGCGTCATCGGTCCCGCATGCGCCAGCGAACCGAACGGGCTGGCCGGGAACAGCGGAATCCGGCCGTAGGTGGGCTTGAAGCCGACGATGCCGCAGAAGGCGGCCGGAATGCGCACGCTGCCGCCGCCGTCCGTGCCCACCGACACCGGGCCCATGCCCGCGGCGACGGCCGCGGCGCTGCCGCCGGAGGAGCCGCCCGCGGTGGTGGACGGGTCGGCCGGATTCCTCGTGACACCCGCCAGCGGACTGTCGGTCACCGCCTTCCACGCGATCTCCGGGGTGGTGGTCTTGCCGAGGAAGACCATGCCGTCCTCGCGCAGCCGCGCGGCCACCGGACTGTCCACCAGCCATGGTCCCGCCGGGTCGATGGACGTGGAGCCGCGCCGGGTGGGCCAGCCCTCGGTCAGGAAGACGTCCTTGATCGAGATCGGCACGCCGTCGAGCAGCCCTCTGGCATGACCGGACTGCCAGCGCGCCTCGGAGTCCTTCGCCTGCACCAGCGCGCGATCGGGATCGACCAGACAGAAGGCGTTGAGCGCGCCGTCGCGATCGGCGATCGCGCGCAGGATCGCCTCGGTCGCCTCGACGGGCGACAGCGCGCCCGCCGCGTAGGCCGAGACCAGTTCGACCGCGGTCATGGCGGTCGGGTCGGTGGGTTGGTTCTTGTCGGGGTAGCTCATGGATGGGCTCCTTCAGCCGGGCACGTACCCCAGCCTTTTGTCGACCACGTTGTCCAGCGGACGTCCGGCGATCCAGTTGTCGAAGTTCTCGGTGAACGCGTCGACGATCTCGGTGCGCCATCCGATGAAGTCACCGGAGTTGTGCGGGGTGATCCGGACGTTCGGCAGTTCCCACAGGGGGTGATCGGCGGGGAGCGGCTCGGGGTCCACCACATCGAGCGCCGCCGCGGCGATCGATCCGGTGCGCAGCGCGGCGACGAGATCGTCGGTCACAACGAGTTCCCCGCGGCCGACGTTGACAAACCTGGCGTGCGGCTTCATCGCGGCGAAAGCGGCGGCGTCGAACATGTTCCTGGTCCGCTCGGTGAGCGGAGCGATCGCGACGACGTAATCGGCGCGGGCCAGTTCGGCGTGCAGATCGGTGGTGACCTCGCCGAAATCCGGGTCCGCCGCGCGCTCCCGCCTGCCGACGGCGCGCACGGTCATGCCGACCGCGCGCAGCAATCGGGCGATATGACGCCCGATCGAGCCGGTGCCCACGATCAGCGCCGTCGACCCCGCGACCCGTTCGGATTCCCGATGCCGCCACTCGTGCCGTTGTTGCAGCAGCAACGAACCGGACAGGTCCTTGGCGAAACCGAGAATCTGCCCGAGCACGTACTCGGCGATCGCGGCGTCGAAGACGCCTCTGGTGTTGGTCACGACCACGTCACTGGCCCGCAGTTCGGGAAACATCGCCGGATCGACGCCGGTGGATCCCATGTGCACCCAGCGCAGCCGGTCGGCGGCATGCCAGGCGCCGGGCAGCGCCCGGGTGCGAAAGTCGTAGACGAACAAGATCTCCGCTCCGCGCAGGGCGTTCGCCAACCCGGGCGCCTCGGTGTACCGGATGGCGGCGCGGCCTGCTAATCGGTCCATTCGTTCGTCGTCGGGCACACTGTCACTGTGCAGGACGACGACAATCGGGCCCTGTTCCACATTGACACACTAAGATCACATCGTATGATTGTCAACAATCCGATCGTGTTCGGAGGTCGTCCCGGCTGAGCGCGAGAGGGGCCGTAGTGGATTTGAGCTTTCCCGACCTCGAAGGGCCCGTTGCACAACGGGGTATCGGGATCATCGCACCGTTCGACCTCGCCCTCGAACGAGAGCTCTGGCGCTGGGCGCCTCTGGAGGTGAGTCTGCACCTGGCCCGTACCCCCTACGAACCGGTTCCGGTGTCGCTGGAGATGGCCGAATTGGTCTCCGACGCGGCGCATCTCACCGCGGCCACCCGCAACGTCCTGCACGTGGAACCCGAAGTCGTGGCCTACCTGTGCACATCGGGCAGTTTCATCAAAGGCCTCGCCTACGAGAAGTCGTTGCGCGACACCATCTGCCGTGCCGGGGCGCTGGACGCGGTCACCACCTCGGGCGCGTTGCTCGAAGCGATCCGCCATCTGGACCTCACCCGGATCTCGGTACTGACCCCGTACGACGAGATCCTCACCCACCGGCTGCACGAGTTCCTCGCCGAAGCCGGGTGCACGGTGGTGCGCTCCGATCACCTCGGGCTCGGCGGCGGCATCTGGAAGGTCAGCTATCGCACGATCGCCGAACGCATCGTCGGCGCCGACGACCCCGAGGCCCAGGCCGTCTTCGTCAGCTGTACCAACCTGCCCACGTACGACGTGATCGAGCCGCTGGAGAAAGCCCTCGGCAAGCCGGTGCTCACCGCCAACCAACTCACCATGTGGGCATGTCTCGGCCGGATGAAGCTCCCGATGATGGGCCCGGGCAAGTGGCTGCTCAACGTTTTCTGAAGGAAGAACATCACATGCACGCACCCACCGTCGGTTTCATCTACCCCGACCACGCGGCCGAGGACGACTACCCGCTCGCGGCGGCAGCGCTCGGCGCGCACCTTCCGGTGGCCCACATCTACGGCACCGATCTGCACGCCGTCCCCGAACTGCTCGAACTGGGCAGCCCGGAGAAATTGCGCCTCGGCGCCTCGCTGCTCGCCCGGCACCGCCCCGACGCGATCGTCTGGGCCTGCACGTCGGGCAGTTTCGTCTACGGACCCGAGGGCGCGCGCGATCAGGTGCGCGCGCTGGCCGAGGTCGCGGGCGTCCCGGCGACCAGCACCAGCATCGCGTTCGCCGACGCCGTGCACACGCTGGGACTGCGCACCGTCGCGGTCGCCGCCAGCTATCCCGACGAGGTCGCCCGGCTGTTCGTGGAGTTCCTCGCCGACGCGCGCATCGACGTCGTCTCGATGTCCAGCGCGGGGATCGACACCGCCGCCGAGGTCGGCACCCTCACCCCGGCCCAGGTGCTGCGGCTGGCGGCGGACAACGACCATCCCGACGCGGAGGCGCTGCTCATCCCCGACACCGCGATGCACACCGTGGCGGTGCTGCCGGACCTGGAGGCTACGCTGGGCAAACCGGTGCTGACGGCCAACCAGGTCACGATCTGGGCAGGGCTGCGGCTGGCCGGCGCCGAGCCGGTCGTTCCCGGATTCGGGACCTTGTTCGCGGAAAGGCAGATCGATGTCCGTCGTTGATTTCGAGCCGGTGAACCGGCAGTCGACCGCGGAGATGATCGCAGATCGGCTCCGCGAGGCGATCATGCGCGGCAGTCTCGCGCCAGGGTCGCAGCTCGGCGAGGCCGACCTCGCGGCGCGGTTCGCGGTCTCGCGCGGGCCGGTGCGCGAGGCGATGCAGCGCTTGGTGTCCGAGGGTCTGCTGCGCAGCATCCGCCACCGCGGCATCTTCGTCATCGAATTGAGCCTCGACGACGTCGTCGACATCTACCGGGCCAGGACGGCACTGGAGGGCGGCGCACTGGAGCTGATCCTGGACGGTCGCCGCCCCATCGCCTACGAGGCGCTCGGTCCCAGCGTCGAGGAGATGATCGCGTGCGCCGAACGCGGCGACGCGGTCGGCGTGTCGGAGGCCGACCAGGCCTTCCACGAGGCGCTGGTGGAGAGTGCGGCCAGTCCGCGGCTGGTACGCGCGGCTCGCACCTTGCTGATCGAGACGCGCATGTGCTTGGGCGCCTTGCAGACGACCTATCCGGACCTGCGGGAACAGTCCCGCGAACACATCGGCCTGCGCGACGCGATCGGCGCGGGCGACCCCGCACGCGCCCGCGCTCTGCTCGTCGAGCACATGGACGACGCCGTGCAACGCCTCCGGCACCAGATCGGCTCCTGAACGCCGACTCACCGCGACCGCTACCCGGCCACTGCCGCCGCAGCCGACTTTCCCACACTGCGCGAATTTCCTTGCGGCGGTATTTATGTGATGAACGCCCGCGGCGGGCCGGAGCCGGTCACGGAAATCAGCAGACGAGGCTCGAATCCTGCGGCACGGGCAGGTGCGAGCATTGCACAGTGCCGAGCAAGCGCCGCGAGGTGGTCAACCACTATCGCCCGGGATCAGAGATTGGCGGGGCGGACGACCATCACCGAGGACGCGCGATTACCGGATTCCCGGAGCAGGGCGATAGCGCGGCCTTCCGGATCGATGGCGGCGTAGACGCCGGGCATTCCGGCCGGAGCGAGCCAGCGTCCGTTGCGCAGATCGTCGGCCTGCTTGTCATCGATGTCGCGGCGCGGGAACGCCGTTCGCACCGCGGCATCGATATCGAGGCTCAGTGGCGGCACGCCGGACTCAGCGGCGGCGGCCAGATCGTCCAAGGTGCGTGCATGCTCGAGCGTGAACGGCCCGACGCTGGTGCGGCGCAACGCGGTCAAGTGGCCGCCGACGCCGAGCCCGGCGCCCAGGTCTCTGGCCAGCGCGCGCACGTAGGTACCCGAGGAACATTCGACCACCACGTCCAGGTCGACGAAATCGCCGACCTCGCGCCGCGCGAGCACGTCGAACCGCGACACCGTGACCGGGCGGGCGGCCAACTGCACGTCCTCGCCCGCACGGTGGCGGGCATAGGCACGTTCGCCGTTCACCTTGATCGCGCTGACCGTGGCGGGCACCTGCTCGATGTTCCCGGTCAGTTCAGCTGTGCGCGTGGCGATGTCGGCGTCGGCGAGGTGACCGGCCGGTGTCGTGGCCAGCACCTCGCCCTCGGCGTCGTCGGTGCTGGTCGCCTGCCCCAGCCGGATGGTCGCGGTGTACGCCTTGGTGGTCAGGGTGAGCAGGCCGAGCAGTTTGGTCGCGCGTTCCACGCCGAGCACCAGCACACCGGTCGCCATCGGATCGAGCGTGCCCGCGTGGCCGATCTTCTTGGTGCGCAGCAGCTTCCGGCACTTCGCGACGACGTCGTGACTGGTCCAGCCACCGGCCTTGTCGATGACGAGCAGCCCGCCGAGTCCGTCCATCAGACGTGCGCGATCGCGGTCAGGATGTACCCGTCGGTGATCAGCCAACGACCGTCGAACGCGAGCAGCGGCGTGCCGCCGTCGGTGGTCTGCCCCGGCACCAGCAGTTCGGTATGGAAGCTGCCGCGCCCGGAAGCGGCGGAGCTGTCCTCGATCTCGAACGTGATGTGCGCGTCCTCGAAGCCGAGCCAGCGCAGCGTCAGCGGGAACCACGCCTTATAGGTGGCCTCTTTGGCGCAGAACAGCAACCGGTCCAGGTGCAATTCGGACTCGGTGGTCTTCAGCCATTCCCGCTCCGGCGGCAGACTGACCGAGTCCAGTACGCCGTCCGGCAGGGTGGCGTGCGGCTCGGCGTCGATGCCGATGGAACGGAACCGCAGTTTGTGACCGAGCGCGGCGGCCTGGTAGCCGTCGCAGTGGGTCAGGCTGCCGACGATTCCGCGCGGCCACACCGGAGCGCCGCGCTCGCCCTTGCCGATCGCGACCGGCTGCTCACCGAGTTGCGTGAGCGCAAGGCGGGCGCAATGCCGCGCGCCGATGAAGTCACGGCGCCGCTTCTCCACCGACTTGGCGATGAGATGCTCCTCCGCCGGATGCGGCCGCAGATCCTCCGGGTACGCCAGCAACTCGGCCGAGGCCACACCCGCGGGCAGAATGTTCTCGATCATCACCGACGAGCGTAGTCGAGCCGCACCGGGTGGGATCGCAGCGCCATGTGCGTGGGACTACGCCAGCCCGCGCCGCTGCTGCGCTTTGCTGCGCATCTCCGCGGCGGCGGCTTCCATTTCGGGAGTCACCTGGAAGTGTCCGCCCCACTTGTTCAGCGTGCCCGGCGGATACTGCGGGGTCGGCAGGATCTGGCGCAGCAATCGCTCGGGCAGGCCACGGCGCTGCCACTCGCGCGGGTAGCCGAGCGAGACCTCCTCGAATCGGACGCCGTCGTAGTGCGAGGTCCGCGGGATGTGCAGGTGACCGTAGACCGAGCAGACCACGTTGTAACGGGTGTGCCAGTCCGCGGTGAGTTCGGTGCCGCACCACAGCGCGAACTCCGGGTAGAACAGCACGTCGGTCGGCTGCCGCACCAGCGGGAAGTGGTTGATCAGGACGATCGGGGTGCCCGGGGCGAGCGCGTCGAGCTTGCGCTTGGTCACCTGCACCCGGGCGTGGCACCACGCGTCCCTGGTCAGGTACGGATCCGGCGAGAGCAGGAATTCGTCGGTGGCAACCACGTTGCGCTCACGCGCGATCGCCAGACCCTCCGCTTTGGTGGTGGCTCCTTCCGGCAGGAACGAGTAGTCGTACAACAGGAACATGGGAACCAGCGTGACCGCTCCGCCGTGTTCTTCCGCGCCCGCGCCCTGCCACACCGGAAACGGATCCTCCGGCGTCAACACATCCAGGTCGCGGCAGATCGACACCAGGTAGTCGTAGCGTGCCACCCCGACCATCTGCACCGGGTCCTTGGCCGTCGTCCACAGCTCGTGATTGCCCGGCACCCAGATCACCTTGGCGAACCGGCGGCGCAGCAGCTCCAGCGCCCACCGGATGTCGTCGGTCTTCTCCCCCACGTCGCCGGCCACGATGAGCCAGTCCTCCGGCGAGTCCGCCTTGATCTGCTCGACGACCGGCCGATTCCCCTGGTGCCCGACATGAATGTCGCTCACCGCCATCAACTTGGGTATCACCACACCTACCTTGGCACATCGTTTCGGATTCGCGCGCACCGGCCGAGCCGGGTGTCGCTCACCTCGGCACTTCGGCGCCGACCAGGGTCCACCGGCCCGAGAGCGCCCGCCCCGCGACGGCGATCAGCCGCAACAGCATGAACGCGGCGAGGCCGGACCAGATTCCGGCGACGCCCCAGTCGAAGGCCAGCGACAACCAGATAGCGGGCAGGAAGCCGAGCAGGGCCGCTCCGAGCGTGGTGGTGCGCAGGTAGGCCGCGTCACCGGCTCCGAGCAGGACGCCGTCGAGCGCGAAGACGATGCCCGCCACGGGAATGAGCGCGACGAAGAACCACCACACCACGTGCGCGCGCTCCAGCACGTCCGGGTCATCGGTGAACAGCGCGGGGATCGCCACCGCCCCCGCCGCGAAGCAGGCGGCGAGCCCGAGGCTGAAGATCTCCGACCAGCGGGTCACGCGCCGGGCGATCCCTCGGGCGCCGGTGGCATCACCCGCGCCCAGAGCCGCGCCCGTGAGCGTCTGCGCGGCGATGGCCAGCGCGTCCAGGGCGAGCGCCAGGAAATTCCACAGCTGCAGCACCAACTGGTGGGCCGCCACCGACGCGGCGCCGAAACGCGCGGCGACGGCAGCCGCCGAGACGAAGCACGCCTGGAAGGCGAAACTGCGGACGATCAGGTCGCGTCCGAGGACGAGCTGGGCACGCATCACCGACCAGTGCGGGGCGAGGGAAACCTCCTCGCGGATCAGCGCCTTCAGGAACAGGCCCGCGGTGACGATCTGACCCGCCACGTTCGCCGCGGCCGAGCCCGGCAGACCCAGGTGCGGTGCGCCGAACAGTCCGTGCACCAGCGCCGGGCAGAGCACCGCCGACACCCCGAGTCCGGCGACGACGTAGACCAACGGCCTGCGCGTCTCCTGGACGCCGCGCAGCCACCCGTTCCCCGCCATGGAGATCAGGATCAGCGGCACGCCGAACAGCGCGATCCGCACCCAGTCCAGCGCCTGCGCCGCGATGTCCCCACCGCCCGCGATGGCGCTGGTCACCGGCACGGCGAACGCTTGGACCAGCAGCAGGATCGCGACGCCGACGGCCACCGCGATCCACGTGGCCTGCACGCCCTCGGCGACGGCTCCTTGATGGTCGCCCGCGCCGTGACGGCGCGCCGAGCGCGCGGTGGTGCCATAGGACAGGAAGGTCAGCTGCGAACTCGTCTGCGCCAGGATCAACCCGCCCACGGCGAGCCCGGCCAGCGCGAGCGCGCCGAGCCTGCCGACCACGGCCAGGTCGAACAATAGGTAGATCGGTTCGGCGACCAGCACACCGAGGGTGGGCAACGCCAGGCCGAGAATGCGCTTGGGCCCGGCGGCGGCGGCCCGGTCGACGGTTTCCGGCTCGCTCGCGCGCAGGACCTGGTCACCGATATCCGCCCCACTGGAACCCTGCGCGCTCACGAACACCTCCCCCGCATGTCGTCCTCCGAGACCACCGTCGTTGCGATCCGGCTCCCACCTTGGCACGGCCCACCGACAAACTCGGCGGCGTCCGGCTCCGGTCGCGGAGAGGGTCGCATCACCGGTGATTCCGGACATGTGGCACGACGCCGAACCGGGTTCGGATGGCGAGGCGGGCGAACCGGCTCGACTTCCCGCGCCACTCGACAGGCAAGCGCCCGCAGGGCACCGGGCGCGAACGCGGGGCGCCCCGCACATGCCAGGAGCGCGCCGCATCCGCACACCGCCCCGGTCGATCCGCGGACTCGTCCGGGCGACGAATTCGGCCTCAGCACTCGAAAACCCGTCGGGTCGGGACGTTTTGATGAGAGCCGACCCGGCATTCGCCGAGGATCGAACACGGTCATCCGAGCGCGGTCAGCAGCGCGCCGATCAGGTCCTCGGGCGCGCCGTGTGCGGTATACCCGGCCGCGAAGCGATGCCCACCACCACCCAGTGTCGTGGCCACCTCTGCGACGTCCACCCCGTCGCCCGCACACGCTCCGCTGTCCCGTGAGCGCAGCGATACCGTCCACCGATCCGGCACCACACGAGATTGCTTGAACACCGCGGCGATTCCCGCTTCGGCGGTCGTGCGCACGATATCTATGACGCTCTCGACTTCCTCCGAACGCACGTCGTCGATGTCGTCGCGCCGCACGAACGCGTACACCAATCCGACGCCGCCGCGCGCCTCCGGGACGAGCTGCGCCGTCCCGAGCACCCGCGCCAACATGGGCAGCCATCCGAACGGGTGCGTGTCCATCAAGGTGCGGGCGATATGCGCGCCGTCGATTCCCGTGGCCAGCAGCCGCTCCGCCAGTTCGTGGGTACCCGGCCGCACCCACCGGAACGAACCCGTGTCGGTGACCAGACCGGCGTACAGGCAATGCGCCACGTCCGCATCGATCGGCACACCCCACGCGTCGAGCAGTCGCGCGATCAGGCTCGTGGTGGACTCCGCGGCGGGATCGACCACGTTGATCGCTCCGAACCGCGTGTTCGACCGATGGTGATCGATCACCAGTGTCGTTGCGGCACCGGACAATCGGTCGACGAGCGCACCGAGCCTGCCCGCGCTGCCGCAGTCGACCGCGACCAGCAGGTCGACCTCGGCGCGCACTTCGGCGGGCGCCACCAGGTGCCGTACGCCGGGCAGCGACCGCATGGATACGGGCAATTCCGCGGGCTCGGCGAACGACACCTGCACCGGGACGCCGCGCCGGTGCAGCACCAGCGCCAGCGCCAGACCACTTCCTATGGTGTCCGCATCGGGCTGCACATGGCAGACGATGGTCACCGAGCGCGCGGCGTCGAGCGCCGCCACGGCCGTGTCCAAGCCGGCCGTTTCTCGCATCGTCGTCATCGACTACCGCATGTCACTCGTCGGCGTCGCGTTCGACCTTGTAGGGGTCGGCGTCGCCCGCGGGCCTGGCGGTGGCGGCCACCTTGGCGACCTCGTCGTCCGCGGCCCGCGCCCTGGCGAGCAGTTCCTCCATCTGCCGTGCCGCGTCGGGCACGGTGTCCAGTACGAATGCCAGCGTCGGGGTGAACTTCACCCCGGTACCCGCGCCCACCTTGGAGCGCAGAACTCCCTTGGCCTTCTCCAGTCCGGCCGCCGCACCGTCGTAATCCGGTTCGGCGTCTAGGGTTTCACCCATCACGGTGTAGTACACCGTCGCCTCCCGGAGATCGCCGGTGACCTTGGCGTCGGTCACGGTCACGAAACGCAGCCGCGGGTCCTTCACCTCGTACTCGATCGCGGTCGCGACGATCGAGGAGATCCGCTTGGCGAGTCGGCGTGCCCTGGCTTGATCCACCATGGCCGTTTCCTCCTCACTATCAACTCTGTTCGATGGCGGTCGGAGCGTGGCTCGCGGCCGCCACCCGAGCTCCGTCGCTGCGCCGCGGTCAGTCCTCGGGCCCGAAAATTCGGCGGCGCACCGCCAGCAACTGTAACTCCGGACGGGCCGCGACGTGCCGTTCACATTTGTCCAGCACCTCGGTCAGATGATCCATGCCCGCACTGACCATGGCCACGCCCAGCAGCGAACGACGGTATAGATCGTGTTCCCCGCCTTCGGCGGCACTCACACCGAAACGCTGCAATTCGGCCAGGATCGGCCGGATCACCGAGCGCTTCTGTTTCAGTGAATGCACATCGCCGAGCAGCAGGTCGAACTCCAGTGCACCCAGGTACACCCACACCCTCCCCAGTCAGGAAGACCCGCCGGGCGCCGCGCACTTCGCGCGGCGCCCGGACTCGTCTCGGTCTATCAGTCGCGCGGCTTCTCGCGCAGTTCGTAGGCCTCGATGATGTCGCCTTCCTTGATGTCGGAGTAGGTGACCGTCATACCGCATTCGAAGCCCTCGCGGACCTCGGTGACGTCGTCCTTCTCCCGGCGCAGCGACGAGATCGACATCGTCTCGGCGATCACCACGTTGTCCCGGAGCAGGCGCGCCTTGGCGTTGCGCTTGACCGAGCCCGACGTGACCATGCAACCGGCGATGTTTCCGATCTTCGACGAACGGAAGATCGCCCTGATCTCGGCCCGCCCCAGCTCGACCTCTTCGTAGATCGGCTTGAGCATGCCCTTGAGGGCCTTCTCGATCTCATCGATGGCCTGGTAGATCACCGAGTAGTACCGGATGTCGACGCCCTCGCGGTTGGCCAGCTCGGTCGCCTTGCCCTCGGCGCGGACGTTGAATCCGATGATGATCGCGTTCGACGCCGAAGCGAGGTTGACGTTGGTCTCGGTGACGCCACCGACGCCGCGGTCGATCACCCGCAGCCGCACCTCGTCGCCCACCTGGATCCCGAGCAGCGCCTCTTCGAGGGCCTCGACCGTACCCGAGTTGTCGCCCTTGAGGATCAGGTTCAGCTCGCTGGTTTCCTTCAGCGCGGCATCCAGATCTTCCAGGCTGATCCGCTTGCGGCTGCGTGCGGCCAGCGCGTTGCGCTTGCGCGCGTTGCGCCGATCGGCGATCTGCCGGGCGATCCGGTCCTCGTCGACCACGAGCAGGTTGTCACCCGCGCCGGGCACCGACGTGAAGCCGATGACCTGAACCGGCCGCGACGGCAGCGCCGCCTCGACGTCGTCGCCGTGCTCGTCGACCATCCGGCGCACCCGGCCGTAGGCGTCTCCCGCCACGATCGAGTCGCCGACCCGCAGGGTGCCGCGCTGGATGAGCACGGTCGCCACCGGGCCGCGGCCACGGTCGAGGTGCGCCTCGATGGCCACACCCTGCGCGTCCATGTCCGGGTTGGCCCGCAGGTCCAGCGCCGCGTCCGCGGTCAGCAGGACCGCCTCGAGCAGCGCATCGATGTTGATGTTCTGCCTGGCGGAGATGTCGACGAACATGGTCTCGCCGCCGTATTCCTCGGCGACCAGGCCGTACTCGGTGAGCTGCTGACGCACCTTCTGCGGGTTGGCGCCTTCCTTGTCGATCTTGTTGACCGCCACGACGATCGGCACGTCGGCCGCTTGCGCGTGGTTGATCGCCTCCACCGTCTGCGGCATGACGCCGTCGTCGGCGGCGACCACGAGGATCGCGATGTCGGTGGCCTTCGCACCACGGGCGCGCATGGCGGTGAACGCCTCGTGACCCGGGGTGTCGATGAAGGTGATCAGCCGGTCCTCGTCGCCGAGGTGGGTGAGCACCTGGTAGGCGCCGATGTGCTGGGTGATGCCGCCTGCCTCGCCTTCGCGGACGTTCGCCTTGCGGATGGTGTCCAGCAAGCGGGTCTTACCGTGGTCGACGTGACCCATGACGGTCACCACCGGCGGACGCTGTTCGAGGTCTTCCTCGCCGCCCTCGTCCTCGCCATAGGTGAGGTCGAACGACTCCAGCAGCTCGCGGTCCTCGTCCTCGGGGCTGACCACGTGGACGACGTAGTTCATCTCGCTGCCCAGCAGCTCGAGGGTCTCGTCGTTCACCGACTGGGTCGCGGTGACCATCTCACCGAGGTTGAACAGGGCCTGCACCAGCGCGGCCGGGTTCGCGTCGATCTTCTCGGCGAAGTCCGACAGCGACGCGCCGCGAGCGAGCCGGATGATCTCGCCGTTGCCGCGCGGCAGCCGCACGCCGCCGACGGCGGGCGCCTGCATCGAGTCGTACTCTTGCCGCTTCTGCCGCTTCGACTTGCGGCCACGCCGGGGCGCGCCACCGGGACGGCCGAACGCGCCTGCCGCACCACCGCGGCCACCGGGACCGCCAGGACGACCGCCGCCGCCACCGCCGCCGCCGGGACGACCGCGGAAGCCACCGGCCGCACCACCGGCACCGGGCGCACCCGCACCGGCACCGGGAGCGCCGCCACCGCCACCGCGGTAGCCACCGCCACCGCCGCCACCGGGACGACCGGCACCGGCGCCACCGGGACGACCGGGACGACCCGCACCGGGGCCTCCGGCGCCGCCGGGACGCGCCGCACGCGACGGCATCGCGCCGGGATTCGGACGAGGCGGCATCGAGCCGGGGCTCGGCCGCGGGCCGCCGGGACGCGGACCACCAGGGCCGGGCGCCGGACGCGGGCCACCCTGAGCGGGGCCGGGACGCGGACCACCCTGCGACGGACCGGGACGCGGGCCACCCTGAGCGGGGCCGGGACGCGGACCACCCTGGGACGGACCGGGACGCGGGCCACCCTGACCGGGGGCCGGACGCGGCGCGGGACGCTCGGGAGCCGACGAATAAGGGTTGTTACCGACACGCGGGGTCTTCGGCCCAGGACGCGGGCCGGGAGCCGCGCCACCCGGGCGATGTCCACCCTGGCCGGGGCCGCCGGGACGCTGCTGCTGCTGCCCGGGGCGCGGGCCGCCCGGCGTCGGACGCGGACCGGCCGGGGCGGGCGCGGAACTCGCGCTCGCGCCCGAAGCCGCGGCGGCCTGCGGGTTGATCGATTCCCGGGCGGCGGGCTTGGGCGCCGGGGACGGTCCGGGACGCGCGGCGGGGCCCGGCTTCACGGCTGGGGATTCACCGGTGCGCGCGGCCGGAGCGGCGGTCTCCTGCGCGGTGGGCGCCGGAGTGGGCGCCGGCGGACGGGGACCTGGACGCGGGCCTCCGCCCGCGGGCTTGGGGGCCGGACGACCGGACGGTCCGGGGCGTGCACCCGGCTTGTTGCCGTTGGACGGGGCGGATTTCGCCGCGAACGACTCACGCAGCCGGCGAGCGACGGGAGCTTCCACCGTCGAGGACGCCGACTTCACGAACTCGCCCTGCTCCTTGAGCGTTGCGAGTAGTTCCTTGCTCGTGACACCGAGTTCTTTTGCCAACTCGTGCACGCGGGCCTTGCCTGCCACTGCTCTCCTCACTGAGAGGCCGAGCAGCGCCACCGTTGGGGACGGCGGCCCGCACGACCTCGGGTTATCTCCGATGGACGTTCATCGTTGGTACTTCACGGTGTGCTCATGAGTGCTCGTGCCTGTTCTCGAGGTAATGCTCCAGGGCTGAGATATCCAGATGTCCGGACACTCGTAGTGCTCTGCCGATCGCTCGGCGCCGCTCTGCCGCGCGCAGACAAGCCGAAAGGGGGTGCAGCCAGGCACCCCGTCCGGGAAGTCTGCGCCGCGGATCGGGAACGATCTCGATGACGTGGGAGCCGTCTCCGGTCTCACGGTCCCGAGCCACGATCCGCAACAGATCGACGGCCAGCTCGCGCTTCCGGCACCCGATACACGTCCGTACCGGAGCCGCTCGGCGCCGGGGCGCCTGGTGCTGCTCGGTGGTGCGGTCGGGCATGGAAACCGAAGACTCGGACTGAACCTTGGACCACTCTACCGCTGCCACGCTCGGAACGCCGAACCCCTCCCCCGCGGAAGTTACGAACCTGTCATCCCGAGCACTCCGCGGGCGGGCTCCGGTCAACTGCGATGCGCCTCCGTCCGAACGGATCCGCCCATGTCGGGCGCGGCGTCGCTGCGGATATCGATGCGCCAGCCGGTCAGCCGCGCGGCCAGGCGAGCGTTCTGCCCCTCCTTGCCGATCGCCAGGGAAAGCTGGAAATCGGGGACCACTACGCGGGCCGCCCTTGCCTCCGGGTCGACGATAGTGACCGAAACCACTTTCGACGGCGAGAGCGCATTGCCGACGAAGGTCGCCGGATCGTCGGCGTAGTCGATGATGTCGATCTTCTCGCCGGCCAGTTCGCTCATCACGTTGCGCACGCGCTGTCCCATGGGCCCGATACAGGCGCCCTTGGCGTTGACGCCGGGCACCGTGGTGCGCACGGCGATCTTGGATCGGTGCCCCGCCTCGCGCGCCACGGCGACGATCTCCACCGAGCCGTCGGCGATCTCCGGCACCTCCAGCGCGAACAGGCGCCGCACCAGATTCGGGTGGGTGCGCGACAGCGTGATCTGCGGTCCACGCGGCCCACGGGAGACCCCGACGACGTAGCACTTGATCCGGTCGCCGTGCTCGTAGGTCTCGCCGGGCACCTGCTCGGCGGGCGGGATCAAGCCCTCCGCGCCGTGCAGTTCGCTGCCGATGCGCACCACGATGGTGCCGCGGGCGTTGGCGCGCGCGTCGCGCTGCACCACACCGCCGACGATGTCGCCCTCGTGGGTGGAGAACTCACCGAAGGACTTCTCGTTCTCCGCGTCGCGCAGCCGCTGCAGTACGACCTGCCTGGCGGTGGTCGCCGCGATCCGGCCGAACCCCTCCGGGGTGTCGTCCCATTCGGAGATCACGTTGCCGTCGGCGTCCACCTCACGCGCCATCACCCGGACCACGCCGGTCCTCTGGTTGATGTCGATGCGCGCGTTGGGCTGGTGGCCCTCGGTGTGGCGGTACGCGGTGAGCAGCGCCGACTCGATCGCGGAGATCACGGTCTCGATCGAGATCCCCTTGTCGGCGACGATCGCGCGCAGGGCTTCGATTTCGATGTTCATTCCACGATCCCTTCGGTCGGCGAATCGGACGCTGTTACGGATTCGGACAGTGCATTCGGTGTTCCTCGGAGCTGCGCGGCGTCCTCGACCGCCACCGCGTCGTCCGCACCCGGAGCGGGCCGCCCCGGAACGACTCCGCCCGTGAGTTCCAGCTCTCGAGCACTCGGCGGGGAGAACTCGACTTGGACGACGGCCGTGGCGATGTCGGCGAGCGGGACCGTCACCCGGTGCGGGTCGCGTTTGCCGCCGAGCACCAGCGCCACCGAATCACCGGTGAGCGCGCCGACCCTGGCCTCGAAGGTCGCCGACCCCTCAGGGGGCTGTGCGCCTTCGTGTAGTCGCACGCGCACCTTCCGCCCGCGCGCCCGACGCCAGTGCCGGTCGGCGGTCAACGGGCGGTCGATCCCGGGGGTCGTGACTTCCAGCAGGTAGGGCGTCTCGCCGAACTCCCCCGCGTCGTCCAGCAGCGCCGACAGCTCCGTACTCAGAGTCGCCAGGGAGTCCAGATCGGAGGTGTCGCGGTCCACGGTCACCTGCACCCGAGCCTGCGCGTCCACGCGCGTGCCCGCCGTCGAGATCTCGACGCCCTCGAGATCGAATCCTCGGCGTTCGACGAGACCAGCTACTAGCTGGCTCACCCTTTCCTCGGTCGGCATCGGCATGTGGGCGGCTCCTGGTTCAGTTGTGACGCGGCGGGAAATTTCTCTACCGAAGGTCTAGCGTAACGCGCCACGAGAGTGTAAAGGACCAGCGGTCTCGGAGTCCGCACGCCACGGCCGATGCTCGTCCGGCGACGCCCCGCGAGTCTGGCACGATAGTGCCGTGCCCATCCGCCTTCCCGCCCCGCCGCGTGCCGGGCGCACTACCGGCATGCCCTCCGACCGGCACGAGCACCGCCGCGCCACCCTGGATCGTCGCAGCGCGCTACGTCTCGCCTGCGGCGGAACGGCCGGGGTGATCGCCCTCGGCGCGCTGGTCGGCTGCACCGGTGACGACGTGGTCCACGAGCCGGATCCGCTTGCCGCACAAGAGGTCGCGGCCCGATCCGACGCCGCGGCGGCGACCGCGGCCATCGCCGTCGCGCCCGACCGGCACGCCGCGTTGGCGGCGATCGCGGCCGAGCGCACCGCCCACGCCGACGCCTTGCGCACCGAGATCGACCGCGCGATCGGCGTCTACGCCGACGGCACCAAACCGGCGCACCGCACCCGCGCCGGTGCGTCCGGCCCGTCGGCCGTGGCTTCGGGCAGCGCCGTGCCGCCCACCCCGCCGCCGAGCGTCGAGACGCTGCGCACGCAGCTCACCGCCTCCCAGAAATCGGCGGCCGAACTCGCCCGCGCCCTGACCGGCTATCGGGCCGGTCTGCTCGCTTCGATCAGCGCGGCCTGCGCGGTGCAGACGGGGGTGTTGCTGGCATGACCGAGGACGAACGCCGAGCGCTCATCGGCGCGCTGAACGCCGAATACGGCGCGGTGTACGCCTACGGGGTGATCGCCGCCTACGCCTCCTCCGAGCGCACCAGGCTGGTCGCCGAGCACACCGCCGCGCACCGGGCTCGCCGCGACACCACGGTGGACGCCCTCGCTCTGAGCGGCGCGACGGTGCCGCCGCCGGACGCGGCCTACACGGTGCCGTTCGCCGTGACCGATCCGATCTCGGCCGCCAAGCTGGCCGTGACGGTCGAGTCCGACACCGCCGTGGCCTGGCGGTCGGTGGTCGAGCGCGGTGACTCCATGGCCATCCGGCGCACCGGCGTCGAAGCGCTCACCGAGGCCGCCGTCCGGCTGGCCGCGTGGCAGTCGATTCTCGGCGCGAATCCGCCCACGGTCGCGTTTCCTGGCAAAGCCTGACCCGTCGACCGGGCCGACTGCCCGAGATCTGATGCGCCGCAAAGGAAACGACGCGTACGGCGGCCGCGGGCGCCCCGGGCCGCCGTTCGCTCGACAACCGACCTACGGCCGCATCTCGTACGCGCCGTCGTAGGACGCGACCTCGGCCCACACCCGGTCGAAGCGCGGGCGATCGGCGACCGGCGGCCGCAACGCGGATGCCGCCCAGCCCTGCTGGTCCGGCGTGGCCGACGGCTTGCCGTACAGCGCGGTGGCGTAGCCGTTGAAGTCGCGGACCTGGAAGTCGAAGATCTGGTCGATCAGGTCGCGGTCCAAGCCGGTGATCGCGGCCTGCTCCAGGATCAGCTGGCCGTAGACCACCAGGGAGAACAGGTGGCCGATGGTCAGCATGAAGTCCAGGTCCTTCTGCTGCGCGGCGTCCGGGGCCGCCGTGGTCAGCAGCGTGCGCAGCGCCTGCGCCTGCTCGTAGAACCGGCTCACGTTCGGGATGTCGGCGTGCTTGTCGTAGATCGGCGCCCAGTCGGCGAAGCGCACCTTGCCCGCGCCCCGCGCCGGGCCCTGGCGCCAGAAGAACGCGTCGTCGGCCGCGTCCTGCCGGGTGCCGATCTCCGGGTAGTCCTGCGGGTCGAACAGATAGTTGGGCATGAACTTCAGGATCTGCCCGACGTTCACGTGCACCGTGCCCTCGAGCCGGGGCAGCGTGCTGATCAGCCGTTGCACCTCGGCGAAGTAGGTGTTCTTCTCGAATCCCTTGGCGGCCAGCACATCCAGCAGCAGCGTCATGACGGTTTCGCCCTCGGAGGTCACCTTGGACTTCGTCATCGGGTTGAACAGCAGGTACCTGCGATCCTCCAGGCTCGCGCCGCGGAAGTAGTCGATCGCGCGGTCGCTGAACAGCTTCATCGCGATGATGCGCGCGTAGGCGTCGACGAAATTCGCCCGCACGTGCGGGAATTCGGTGACCGGGTTGCCGTAGAGGACGCGGTTGTTCGCATGGGTGATCGCCTCGTAGAAGGAGTGCTCGACCATGCCGATCCCGCCGTGGCACAGATTGAACTTGCCCACGTTCACGGTGTTCAGCGCCGCGGAGAACGCCTCGGGGCCGGTGTGCAGGATGTCCTCTGCGCGCACCGGGTAGTTCTCCAGCCGGAAGGTGCTCACGTACATCTGCTGGTGCACGACATTGCCGAGCAGGCGATAGTTCTCGTGCCTGGAGTCGGCGGCGAACCAGACATACGCGTCGGCGCCTTCGAGGTCGGCGCGGCGGGAGAACACCGACACCATACTGGCCACGTTGCCGTTGCCGATGTAGTACTTCTCGCCGTTGGCGCGGAAGAGGATTCCGGCTTCGGCGTCCGCGCTTCCCGGCTCGGTCGGGGTCAGCACCAGGTCGGTGTTGTAGATGTCGGCGCCGTGGGTCTGCTCGGACAGACCGAACGCCATCACCTCACCCGCGGCCAGGTCGGCGGCCGCGCGCTTCTTGGCCGCCTCGTTGTCGCTCTGCCAGATCGGGCCGAGACCGAGGATGGTCACCTGCTCGGCGTACCAGTACGCCAGACCGTAGAAGCCGAAGATCTCCGACAGCGCCGCGTTGCGCGCGGCGTCCCAGCGGCGGTCCGGGTCACCGTCCGCGTACGCCGCGGGGGTCAGGAAGGTGGCGAACAACTTCTCCTTCTTCACGAAGTCGAGGAAGTCCGCGGTCCACACCGCATTCGCGTCGTCGGCGAGCAGACGCTGCTTGCCCCGCCCCTCGAACCACTCGATCGTGGCGCGCAGCAGGCGCCGCGTCTCGGCGTCGAACTGCTGCGGATCATAGGTGGCGGGGTTGAACAACCGCACGTCGCTGTTTGTCATGCGGGTTAACTTACCAGCGGGTAACAGCAGCATGGACAAGGTCTGCGGATCTGTGACCAGCGAATTCAGGTTACGGTCGCGTAGGTGGACACCGTCCCGTTCCCGCGTGCGCATTCTCCTGCGGCCTTCGTGCCGATAGCGAACGGCCCCCGGCGTTTTCTGCCGGGGGCCGTTCGGGGAAACGAGTCAGCCGCGAACTCTGGCCACCACCGCGTCCACCGCGGAGGTGGCGGGCAGTTCCTCGGTCTCGCCGGTGAAGCGGTCGCGCAGCTCGACCTTGCCCTCGGCCCAGCCGCGGCCGATCACCAGCACCAGCGGCATGCCGAGCAGCTCGGCGTCCTTGAACTTCACGCCCGGCGAGGCGGTGCGATCATCGAAGAGCACGTCCAAGCCCTGCGCGTGCAGGCCGGACACCACCTCTTCGGCGCCCGCGCGGGCCGCGTCGTCCTTGTTCGCGATGACGACGTGCACGTCGTAGGGCGCGACCGCCGCGGGCCAACGCAGCCCCTTGTCGTCGTGCTGCTGCTCGGCGATCACCGCGACCATGCGGGAGACGCCGATGCCGTAGGACCCCATGGTCAGCCGCACCGGCTTGCCGTTCTCACCGAGCACGTCCACCTCGAACGCGTCGGTGTACTTGTTGCCGAGCTGGAAGATGTGGCCGATCTCGATACCGCGGGCCGCCACCAGGGTGCCGCGCCCGTCGGGCGAGGGGTCGCCGTCACGGACCTCGGCGGCCTCGATGGTGCCGTCCGGGACGAAGTCGCGGCCCGCGACCAGGCCGACGACGTGCCTGCCCGGCTCGTCGGCGCCGGTGATCCAGCTGGTGCCGGTGCCGACGCGGGGGTCGACCAGGTACCGAATGCCGTTGGCCTGCAACGCCTTCGGGCCGATGTAGCCCTTGACCAGGAACGGATTCTCGGCGAAGTCCGCTTCGGTGAGCAACTCGACCTCGGCCGGTTCGACCGAGGCGCCGAGGCGCTTGTCGTCGACCTCGCGGTCACCGGGGACGCCGATGCCGACGATCTCGGTCTTCCCGTCGGGGTGGCGCAGTTTGACCATCACGTTCTTCAAGGTGTCGGCCGCGGTGACCTGGCGGCCGTAGCGCTCGGCGATGCCCGCGCCGTTGGCCCAGTCCACCAGCGTCGCGATGGTGGGAGTGTCCGGGGTGTCGTGCACGACCGCCTCGGGCTGTCCTTCGATGGGCAGCGGTTCGGGAGCGGGCGTGACCACCGCCTCCACGTTGGCCGCGTAGCCGGATTCCGGGCAGCGCACGTAGGTGTCCTCGCCGACCGGGCTGTCGGCCAGGAACTCCTCCGACGCGCTGCCGCCCATCGCGCCCGAGGTGGCGGCCACGATGACGTACTTGACCCGCAGCCGGTCGAAGATGCGCTGGTAGGCCTGGCGGTGCGCGTGATAGCTGGCCTTGAGGCCGTCCTCGTCCAGGTCGAAGGAGTAGGAGTCCTTCATCACGAACTCGCGCCCGCGCAGGATGCCCGCCCGCGGGCGCTCCTCGTCGCGATACTTGGTCTGGATCTGGTACAGCGTGACCGGCAGGTCCTTGTAGGAGCTGTACTCGCCCTTCACGGTGAGCGCGAAGAGCTCCTCGTGGGTGGGCCCGAGCAGGTAGTCCGCGCCCTTGCGGTCGCGCAGCCGGAACAGGCCGTCGCCGTATTCGGTCCACCGGTTGGTGGTCTCGTACGGTTCGCGTGGCAGCAGCGCGGGTAGCGAGATCTCCTGCCCGCCGATCGCGTCCATCTCCGCGCGCACCACGTCCTCGACCTTGCGCAGCACACGCAGGCCCAGCGGCAGCCACGAGTAGACACCCGGGGCGACGCGGCGCACGTAGCCGGCACGGACCAAGAGTTTGTGGCTGGGCACCTCCGCGTCGGCGGGATCGTCGCGGAGAGTGCGCAGGAACAGGCGGGAGAGGCGGGTGATCACGGAAGCACAGGGTAGTCGCTGGCCGGACGCCGGTCCCAGCGCATTACCGTATTCGTTCGTGCTGGTCCTGCTGCCTCCCTCCGAAACCAAGTCCGACGGCGGCGCCGGGGCGCCGCTCACCCTGGACTCGCTGGCGATGCCGCAGCTCACGGCGGTGCGCGCCCGGCTGATCGAGGAAGTGGTGCGCCTGGCGGCCGACCCGGAACGCTCCCGGCACGCGCTCGGCCTCGGCAAGGGGGCCGACGGCGAGATCGCCCGCAACGCCGCGCTGCGCACCTCGCCGACGCGGCCCGCGCTGGAGCGCTACACCGGCGTGCTCTACGACGCGCTCGACGCGCGCTCGTTCACCAAGGCGCAGCGGGCCAAGGCGGATGCCCGGCTCGGCATCGGCTCCGCGCTGTTCGGCGCGGTCCGCGCCGGTGACCCGATTCCCGCGTACCGTCTGTCCGGCGGCTCGAAACTACCCGGTCTGCCGACTCTTTCGGCCGTCTGGCGCGACGAGCTCGCGGCGGCGCTGCACGCCGAGGCGGCGGGCGAACTCGTCGTCGACCTGCGCTCGGGCACCTATCAGCAGTTGGGGCGGGTGCCCGGCGCGATCACCGCCAACGTCCTCACCGAGCATCCGGATGGGTCGCGCACGGTGGTGAGTCATTTCAACAAACACCACAAGGGTCTGCTGGCGCGTGCCCTCGTGCTCACCAGAGCCGAACCAGCCGACGTGCGGGGCGTCGCACGGGTGGCGGCCAAAGCGGGGTTGCGAGCCGAGATCGCCTCTGCCACCGAACTTCTGATCATCACCTGAGCGCGTCCGGCTGTTCCGTGGTGAGCGCGGCGAGTTCGGCCGCGAGGTTGGCTCGGGCCGCCTCCTCGTACCGGCGCCGCGCCGTGGGCGTCCGGAACAATTGGGCCCAGTCTCACGCGAACCGCGGTCGCGCGACAACGGCGTGGCGACCGGGATCACCCCTGACCCGGACTCGCCGTCAGATCACGGATCAACAGCGCGGTGTGCAGGGAGGTGCGGGACTCGCCGTCGTCGAGATCGACTTCGAGGATGCGCGCGATGCGGGCGAGCCGTTCGTAGAGGGTGGGGCGGCTGATTCCGAGCCTGCGGGCGAGTTCGGTCTTGTTGCCCGCGAGATCGAGGAACTGCCGCAGCGTGCGGGTCAGATCGGCGTCGTGGCGGATGTCGTAGCGCAGCAGCGCGCTCAGCTCGGTCTCGGCGAAGCGCTGCACGCCCGGCTCCGCCCGGATCAGCGACAGCAGTCCGCGCAGCCGCACGTCGCCGCTGCGGTAGAACGGCCGAGACGCCGAAGTTCGCAGCGAGAGCGCGACTTCCGCGACGTGCGCGGCGTGCGGGAGGCCGTAGGCGGTGTCCAGCAGTGTTTCCGAAATGGTGCCCGCGCCGATCACCACCCCGCGCACTCCGTCGACGCGCCGGACCTCGCCGAGCATCGCGGCGCACGCGGCGGCCAATGCCTCGTCCGGATCGCCGGCCCGGGGCAGCGCGACGATCAACGACACCCGGTCGCCCGGCTCGGTGGCGACCAGCGCGGTCACCTTGGCCAGCCCCAGCCCGTGCGTCACCGCGTCCACGATGCCCGCCGTGCGGCGCTGACCGGCCAGCGGATCGGACTCGGCCGCCGCGGCGACCTCGACGGCCAGCGGCACGTAGACGGCACGGCGAGCCAACCCGAGCGCGGCGACCCGCGGCGCTGGCCCAACGACCACGGCAACACCGGCGTGGTCCATTTCTTCGGACCGTTCTTGTACCGCAGCCAGTTCCACGCGACCACCGAGGCCGAGGAAGCCGAGCGCGCGCTCGCGCATCTCGAGCAGACCATCGCGTTCGAGGGGCCGGAGACGATCGCGGCGATCGTGCTCGAAACGGTCCCCGGCACCGCGGGCATCATGGTCCCGCCGCCGGGATACCTGGCCGGCGTGCGTGCCCTGTGCGACGCGTACGGGATCGTGTTCATCGCCGACGAGGTGATGTGCGGCTTCGGCCGGACCGGCAAATGGTTCGCCCTCGAGCATTTCGACGGCGTCGTGCCGGACCTGCTCACCTTCGCCAAGGGCGTGAACTCCGGATACGTGCCGCTGGGCGGGGTCGCGATCGGTCCGGCCATCGCCGCGACCTTCGCCGACCGGGCCTACCCCGGCGGGCTCACCTACTCGGGGCATCCGCTGGCCACGGCCGCGGCGGTGGCCACCATCACCGCGATGCGCGAGGAGCGGATCGTGGAGAACGCCGCCGACATCGGCGCCCGCGTGCTCGGACCGGGTCTGCGGGAACTCGCGCAACGCCATCCCAGCATCGGCGAAGTGCGCGGCCTGGGCGTGTTCTGGGCGGTCGAGCTGGTCCGCGACCGGGAAACCCGCGAGCCGCTGGCACCGTACGGCGGCTCGAGCCCGGCGATGACCGAACTGGTCGCGGCATGCCGGGCGGCCGGGTTGCTGCCGCTGGTGAACTTCAACCGGCTGCACGTCGTGCCGCCGTGCGTGCTCACCGAGACCGAGGCGAAGGAGGGTCTGGCGATTCTGGACCACGCGTTGGCGGCGGCGGACCGGCACACCGTCTGAGTGACAGCGTCTTTCGCGGCCGACGGGAATGCGGGGCCGTCTGGCGCTGTTCGCTCAGAGCGTGACCACTACCGCTGAGTTCTCCGACGAACTGAAGAAGTACCTGGACGAAGAGAAGGTCTTCGCCACCGCGGCCACGATCGGCCCCAACGGGCAGCCGCACCTGACCGTGATCTGGCTGAAGCGCGACGGCAACGACCTGCTCTTCTCCACCACGACGGATCGCCAGCAGGGCAAGAACCTCGCGCGCGACCCGCGCATCACCGTGCTGATCAATCCGCCGGACAACCCGTACGTCTACGCGGAGATCCGGGGCAGCGCGACCCTCACGCCCGATCCGGAGAAGACGCTGCCCAACGAGCTGTCGGCGAAGTACACCGGACAGAAGTACGTGGACTTCAACCCCGCCTCCGTCAACGACGGCCCGCGCGTCATCGTGCGCGTGACACCCCGTCGAGTAGCGGGGAGGTTCTGAGTTCAGGCCTGCTGGGCTTCTTCTTGGGCGTGCTGGGCCATGGCCAGTTGCTGCGGGGTGAAGCGCAGGGTCAGGGCGACCAGCCCGGCCGCGAAGGCAGCGAAGGCGCAGACGAACAGCACCAGGGTGTAGCCGTTGCCGAGCGCGGCGATCTCCGCGGACGTCATCCCGGCCACCTTCTCGGTGCGGCCGCCGAGCGAGAGGGTGCGGGAGGCGGCGATCGGGGTGAGCAGGCCGATGGCCACGGGGGTGGCAAGGTTCATGAACATCTGCCCGACCGCGGCCAGCGGGCCGATATTGGCGGGCGGCACGCCGACCAGCACGCACAGCGGTGCGAGCACCATGGCGATGCCGACGCCGAAGCCGATCACCACCAGCAGCGGCAGCAGCGTGGCGAAGTACATGACCTCGCCGTCGAGGGTGGAGCCGAACAGCAGTCCGACACCGAGCACCACGGCCGCGCCCGCGAGCAGCCAGCGCGGCGCGATGTACAGCGCCGCCTTGGAGGCCACCGCGCCGCCGATGCCGATGCCGACGGTGAACGGAATCGCCGCGACGCCCGCCTTGAGCGGCCCGTACCCGATGACGTTCTGCATGAACTGGGCGACGAAGAAGGTCATCGCGCCCAGCACGCCGCCGGCCAGGAAGATCAGCAGGAAGGTGGCGACGCGGTCACGGCTGTCGAACAGCGACCACGGCAGCAGCGGGTCGTCCACCCGCCGTTCCAGCGCCACGAAGACGATCAGCAGCACGACGCCCGCGATCAGCGAACCGATGATCGCCGGGTGCCCCCACCCCATCTCCGGCCCCTCGGTCGCGCCGAAAACGATCGACGCGCAGGCGAAGGTGCCGAGCACCGCGCCGGGGATGTCGAGGGCCGAACGGTGATGTTCGGTGTCGGCGAGCTTGTAGGCCGCGCCGAGGATGATCAGCGCGCCGATCGGGACGTTGATCAGGAAGATCCACCGCCACGACAACTGGGTCAGCGCGCCGCCGACCACGAGGCCGCCGACGGAGCCGATGCCGACCATCGACCCGACGATCGCGATCGCCTGGTTGCGCGCCTTGCCCGGCGCGAAGGTCGTCGCCACGAGCGCGAACGCGGTCGGCGCCGCGACGGCCGCGCCCGCGCCCTGGAAGGCCCGCGCGGCGAGCAGCATCGCCTGGTTCTGCGCCAATCCGCACAACAGCGAGGCCAGCGTGAACACCGCGACACCGACCACGAGCATGCGCTTGCGGCCGAACGCGTCACCGAGCCTGCCGCCGAGCAGCATCAGACCCGCGAAGGTGAGCCCGTAGGAGGTCACCGTCCAAGCGCTGCCCGCGCTGGACAACCCCATTTCCTCTTGCAGCCGCGGCAGCGCGAAGATCACGACCGTGCCGTCGAGCACGACCATGAGCTGCAATCCGCTCAGGACTAGGATCGCGAGCCCGAAGGCCCGCTGCGTCACTGGATACTGCATCGTCGCAGCGGGGTTCCGAAGCACAGTGAGTCACTGTAATTGATGCCGCTGCCGTATTTGTCCGCCCACCGGCCCGGCCGGGCGCACGACGGGGAGCGGACCGTGTGATCCGGGCGGGCCGAAAGGTCTCCGGCTCGTCCGCTCCACTGCCGGCCCTCGGTCGACCGGGCGACTTGCTGTGCGGCACGTCGCGGGGCGGATCGGGCGCCGGCCCGCGAGCGACGACGCGCGCACTCGGCGGGCGGCCACCGGCACGGGTGCCACCGCGACCGGGACGGGCGGCGGTCGATGCGGCCATGGTCTCGCGGAATCGGATCGCCGCACCGCCGCGGACGCTAGCCCGCCGCGGAGTCGGCGTGCGGAACGAGCGCGTCGGCGGAGAAACCGGCGGTCGGGCCGATCACCACGATCGCGGGTGGGCGGATGCCCTCGGCGCGCACCCGGGCGGCCACCGTGCCGAGATCGGCGCGCAGCACGCGCTGCGTGCGCAGCGTGCCCTCCTGGATGACGGTGGCGGGGGTACCCGCCGGACGACCGCCCTCCAGCAGCGCGGCGGCGAATTGTTCGATCCGCTCCACCGCCATCATCAGCACCAGGGTGCCGCGCAGCCGGGCCAGCGCGGGCCAGTCCACCAGCGAATCCGGGTGATCCGGCGCGACGTGCCCGCTCACCACCACGAACTCGTGGGTGACGCCGCGATGGGTCACCGGGATACCCGCGGCGGCGGGCACCGAGATGGGACTGGTGACGCCGGGCACCACCGTGACCGGGACCCCGGCGGCCACACAGGCCTCCAGCTCCTCGTACCCGCGCCCGAACACGTACGGGTCGCCGCCCTTGAGCCGCACCACGAACTTGCCCGCCTTCGCGCCTTCGATCAACGCGTTGTTGATCGCTTCCTGCGCCATCGCCCGCCCGTACGGGATCTTGGCGGCGTCGACCACCTCGACCTCGGGCCCGAGCTCGGCGAGCAGTTCCGGCGGCGCGAGCCGGTCGGCCACCACCAGATCCGCCCTGGCCAGCAGCCGCCGTCCGCGCACGGTGATCAGGTCGGGATCACCGGGCCCACCGCCCACCAGGGCGACACCGGGCGCGATCGGCGTCGAGTCGTCGCTCACGACACCGGATTGCAGGGCTTCCAGCAACGCGTTGCGCACGGCCGCCGAGCGCCGGTGCTGCCCGCTCGCGAGCACACCGAGGGTGAGCCCGTCGTAGCGCGCGGTGGCCGGGGTGACCGCCGTGCCCAGCCGTGCCGTGTCGGCCCGCACGCAGAAGACCCGCCGCCGGGTCGCCTCGGCCACCACCGCCGCGTTGGTCTCGGGTTCGTCGGTGCACGCGATCGCGTACCAGGCGCCGTCGAGGTCGCCGTCGGCGTAATCGCGCAGCGTGACGGTGATCTGCCCGGAGCTCGCCATTCCCTCGACCGCCGGCGTGACGGCACGACTCACGACGTGGACGTCCGCGCCGGAGGCGATCAACAGGCCCAGCCTGCGCTGCGCCACCGACCCACCGCCGACCACGACGACACGCCGTCCGTGCAGATCGAGCCCGACCAGGTAGTTCGGGTCGCCGGTGGGCTGCTCTTGCGTTGCGTCTGACGTGTTCGGCACAAGTTTCGAGCCTACGGCGTGACCGTCGGGCCCCGGCAATCGACCGGCACGCCCGCACGGACGACGCAACGACCGCACGGCCGGGCAAACCTACTGTGACCAGCGGTAACAAGCGATTCGGCGGTCCGCGGCGGTAGGTTGCGGTGTAGTCGTCCAGCTCGGAAAGGCGGACCGATGAAGCAGCCGACACCGGCACGACTGCTCGACGTGGCCTACGACGAGGCGCTGCGCGGGCTCGCCGAGGGCGGGATCCCGATCGGCGCCGCCCTCTTCGACGCGGGCGGCACCCTGCTCGGGCGTGGCCGCAACCGCCGGGTGCAGTCCGGCGACCCCAGCATGCACGCCGAGACCGACGCCTTCCGCGCGGCGGGACGTCGCCGCGATTACCGCGACACCATCATGGTCACCACGCTTTCGCCGTGCTGGTATTGCAGCGGCCTGGTCCGTCAGTTCGGCATCGGCTCGGTGGTGGTCGGGGAGTCGCAGACCTTCTCCGGCGGGCACGAATGGCTCGCCGGGCACGGCGTCGCCGTCACCGTTCTGGAAGACCGGCGCTGCATCGACCTGATGACCCGCTTCATCGCCGAGCATCCCGCGCTGTGGCACGAGGACATCGGATTCGCCGACGATCTCGAGGCCTGACCCGAGCAGCGGGCGGCTCAGCGGAAATACGGATATTCCTGCACCCAATGAAAACCGCGGCTGCGCAATGGGAAGTCCTCGAGCGCGACCGGGGTCAGCGCCACCGAGACCGGCTGCCCGGCGAGCGTGCCCGTCAAGGTCAGCCGTTCGGGCGCGGGCCGGTCGAAGCCGAAACTGCCCAGCGGTTGCGGTCCCCCGCCGACGGCCGTCGGCGGCGCGGCCATGACAAGCGTGCGCGCGCCGGGATCGACCATGGCGAGCACCGGGACCAACTGACCGTCCATTCGTTGCACGGTCGCCCCGTCCCGGTCGAAAACGATTTTCTGCCAACGTAATTGATCGGTGCTCAACGGTGGAAGCGGGTTGCCGTCCACGCTGAAGTCGGTGACCGCCCAGATGCCGTACAGCGGAGGTTCCGGCCGCCCGGCTCCCTCTTCGTTCCACCTTTCCCAGCCGGTGTAGGCGTTCGAGAACACCAGCCACACCCCGAGCGCGATCTGCACCGCGGCCGCGATCCGACGGGCCCGGGGCGAGTGCAGCAACGGCGGTGTCGTCGACGGTCCGGTGGGCCGGTCCAGTACGAGCACGTTCGCCAGACGCCCGGCCTCCGGAACGAGCAGCACCAGGCACAGCAACATCAGGTGGAACGACAGGATTTTCGCGGGCACGTCGTAGGTCATGTCCAGCACGAACACCTGTGTCGTGCATACCAAGGCGAGCATGGCGCCCACCAGCGCGGTGCGCGGTACGAACAGCAGCACACCGGCGAGCAGTTCTGCCGAGCCCAGCAGGATCTCGTACTGCGGCGACACCCCGATGTGGTTCCAGAGCACCGCCATCGGACTGAAGTTCCCGTAGGGCTCGAGCAATCGGCTCAGCGGTGTGGGCGGCATCTGGGTCGGGACGGCCTTCGCCATGCCGTAGGAGACCAGCTGCCCCGCCAGGCACAAACGCACGAACAGCAGGAACCACGGTTGCACGGCGCGGTAATGCGGCCGCTGCCGATCCAGCACGCTCCAGAGCAGGGTTCCGAACACCGCGGCCACCAGGACGACGAACACCAGCACCCAGAAGTACGCCTGGTCACCGCTGATCGAAGCGGTGTTCGCCGCGACGGACGCGCCGAACACGCGCGTCCCGACCCCCTCCACCACCGGACGCAGCGCGCGGGCCGCGCCGTAGTTCACCCAGTCCGGCAGCCATTCGCGCGTCAGTCCGAGGAACTCCGGGACGATCGACGGATACGCCAGGCAGAACAGTCCGAAGTACAGGAAGCCGAAACGGAACGTCACCCGGGTCGCCCCGCTCCACGGCCGGACCCCGGCGTCCTCCGCGCTAGCGGCGGCGTCGGTCCGATCCAAGATCGCTTCGGTCACGACGGCCCTCCAGTCCGAGTCGATGCAGACCGAAGGTATCGAAAAGAGCCGTGGCCGTAACGGATTTCAGCGGAAGTACGGGTATTCCTGAACAAAGTGGAATCCCCGGCCGCGCAGCGGGAAGGAATTCAGGTCCATCCGGTCCATCGACAAGGTCACCGGCGTTCCGTTCAGCTCACCTGTCAACGACAGCGTGTCCGTACCGGGTCGGGTGAAGGTGAAGGCGCCGAGGCGAGCGGGCGGAGCGCCTGCCGACGCGGAAGCCTCCGACACAACAATGGTGTGCGCGGCCTCGTCGACCACCGCCACGACGGGCACGAACGAGTCGTCCATCTTCTGCACGGTCGTGCCATGGCGGTCGAAGACGAGCCGCCGCCAGCGGCCCTCGTCGGTGAGCAGCGGCGGCGCCGGATGCCCGTCCCTGGTGAACTCGCCGACGGTCCAGATGCCGTAGAGCGCAGGCTTCGGCGCGCCGTCACCCGACTCGCGCCAGGTGTGCCAGCCGATGTACACACCACCGATCAGCACCCACAGGCCCAGAGCCACTTGCGCCACCGCCGCGATCCGATTCGCGCGGCGGGAACCGAACAGCGGCGGCTGCGCGGCCGGTTCGGACGGGCGTTCCAGCACGAGCAGGTTCGCCAACCGCCCGGCCTGCGGCGCCAGCACCACCAGCGAGAGCAACAGCAAGTGGAACGAGAGGATCTTCACCGGCACGTCGTAGGTCATGTTCAGCACGAAGACCTGCGCCATGCTCACCAGACTGAGCAACGCGCCCGCCGTCGCGGTGCGCGGGAGGAACAGCAGCAGGCCACCGAGCACCTCGGCCGTACCGAGCAGGATTTCGTACATGGGCGCGGCGCCGACCTGGTTCCAGAGCACCGACGCCGGGCTCATCGTCCCGTACGGTTGCAGCAGCGCGGTCAGCGAAGGCGCGGGCATCTGCGACGGAATCGCCTTGGCCAGACCGTAGAAGAGCATTTGGCCGCCCAGGCACAGCCGGATGAATACCAGGAACCAGTTGCGCAGTGCCGTGTAGTCCCGGCGGCGGCGATCGAGGATCGACCAGACGATCGTGATCAGCGCCGCGGCGACGAGTTCGCAGAAGATCAGCAGCCAGATCGCGGCCTGGTCGCCGCTGCCCGAATTCTCGTGCAAGACGGCTTCGACCCCGAAGACATGCTCGCCGACCCACCCGACCAGCGGGCTCGTCGTGCGCATCTGCCACAGGATCGCGCTCTCGGGCAGCCACTTGCTCAGTATCCCGGTGAAGACGAAGAGGATCTGGGCGAACAGCAGGCAGAACAGACCGAAGTAGGCGAAGACGAAGCGGAACGCGATCCGGGCCGGCAGGCTCCACGGCCGCCGCTCGCCACCGGTTCGCGCCTCGCCGCTCGTCAGGACTTCCATTTCGACGGTACGCACACCGCTCCCCTCGCAGGCCGACAGATTGGCCAGCCGAAAGTATCCGACCAGGTCATGGGATGACCTCCGGGAAAACCCTGGATTTCCGGGTACTTCTTTCGGCCTACGTGCCCGCCGCACCGAGCGGCGCCGGGATTCGTTCCCGGTTCCGGCCCGTCAATAACTAGAACGCGTTACAGTCGCGTATCCCGGCGCACCGCCAGCGGTGCACCCGGGCCGCACGTGTCAGGAGGACAATGATGACCGACGATCCGGACCCGGCACAGCGACAGCAGCTGACCGTCAGCGAACGCGACCTGGACACGCTCGCCGGGAACCTGGCGCGCTGGCTGAACACGAAGGTCGCCGCGGACGAGTTGCCGCGCATCTCGGATCTGTCGCGTCCGCAGTCCGGCGGCATGTCCAGCACCTCGATTCTGTTCGACGCCGAATGGACCGTCGGGGGTCGGGCGGAGCGCGGGTCGTTCGTGGCGCGGATGGCGCCCGAGGCCGGATCGTTCCCGGTCTTCGAGACCTACGACCTGGCCACCCAGTACCAGGTGATGGCCGGCGTCGCCGCGGCCACCGACGTGCCGGTGCCGGGCCTGTGCTGGCTGGAGAACGACGAAACGCCGCTCGGCGCACCGTTCTTCGTCATGCGCCGGGTGGACGGACGGGTGCCGACGGACAACCCGCCGTACGTGTTCATCGGCTGGCTGTTCGATGCCGATCCCGCCGACCGCCTTCGGCTCACCCACAACACCGTCGAGGTGATCGCGAAGATCCACGGCATCCCCGACCCGGCGGCGCACTTCCCGATGCTGAGCGGGCCGGGTGACTCGCTGCGCAGGCACGTCGCCGCGCAGCGCTCCTGGTACCGGTGGGCGCTCGCGGACGACGGCTACGAGATCCCACTCATCGAGCGAAGTTTCACCTGGCTGGAGGAGCACTGGCCCGCCGACCCCGGTCCGGATGTGCTCACTTGGGGCGACGCCCGCCCGGGCAACATCATCTACCGCGAATTCGACCCGGTGGCGGTGCTGGACTGGGAGATGGCCGCCCTCGGGCCGCGGGAACTCGACCTGGGCTGGGTGATCTTCATCCACCGGTTCTTCCAGGATCTGGCCACCCGCTTCGGGCAGCCGGGGCTCCCCGATTTCCTCCGCCGCGACGACGTGGTGTCGAAATACGAGGAGCTGACCGGTCACACGGTGCGCGATCTCGATTTCTACCTCGTGTACGCCGCGCTGCGGCACGCGATCGTGATGGCGCGGGTGAAACGCAGGATGATCCACTTCGGCGAGGACACCGACACGCCGGACCGCGACGACTACGTCATGCACCGGGCAAGCCTGGAAGCGCTGCTCGACGGAACCTACGAATGGGACTGATCATGCCTGTGCCCTTGGACGAGTACCCGATCCACCAGACCCCGCTGTCGCTGGCCCGGGTGGCCAGTAGCGATCGGAACTTCTACGACCGCAGCTACTTCAACGCGCACGACCGCGACGGCGGCACGTTCCTGATCACCGGTCTCGGCGTGTACCCCAACCTCGGGGTGACCGACGCCTACGCCGCCGTCCGGCGCGGCGACACGGTGCGCGCGGTGCGCTTCTCCGACGCGCTCGGCGACCGGAGCCTCGACCAGCGCGTCGGCGGCTACCGCGTCGAAGTGATCGAACCGCTGCGGCGCATCCGGGTGGTCTGCGAGCACGACGATCTCGGCTTCGACCTGACCTGGACCGGGGCCTTCCCCGCCGTGCAGGAACAACCGCACCTGATCCTCGCGGGCAACCGGCCGATCATCGACGCGTCCCGATTCGCGCAGGTCGGCTCGTGGGCGGGAACGCTGCACGTGGACGGCGACGACATCACGGTCGACCCGGCGGTGTGGACCGGGACCAGGGATCGTTCGTGGGGCATCCGCCCGGTCGGCGAGACCGAGCCGCCCGGACGCGCGGCCGCCGAGCCCTCGGGCGGATTCTGGTGGCTCTACGTGCCGCTGCGGTTCGACGACTTCGCCGTCGTGGTCATCGTGCAGGAGGAGCCGGACGGCAGGCGCACCCTCAACGACGCGACCCGGATCTGGCCGGACGGACGCACCGAACAGCTCGGCTGGCCCCGCATCGCCATCGACTATCGTTCCGGCACAAGGTTTCCCGTCGGGGCGCGACTGGAGCTGACCACGCCGGACGGCAAACCCCTCGAGATCGAGATCACGCCGGGCACGGGCGTTCCCTTGCACGTCGGGTGCGGCTACGGCGGCGATCCCGACTGGCAGCACGGCCAGTGGAAAGGCCGCGACTGGTCCTCCTCCAGCCGCTACGACCTCACCGACCCTGGGATCGCCGCCCGCATCCCCTACGGCGTCACCGACCACGTGGCCCGCGCCCGCTGCGGCGACGCCGAAGGCTGGGGCCTGTTCGAGCACGCCAGCATCGGCCGCCACGACCCCACGGGCTTCGCCGACTGGGGCTCGGTCGCACCCTGAAACAGGGGCCGCAGGGTCGAACGGCTCTACCGCTCGTACAGCGCTGCAGCGAGCACCACGCCGTGCACGACGCATTTGGACAGCACCAGCGGCCCGCCTTCGGCGGCGAGCAGCGCCGCGGCCTCCGCGACGCTTGCCGTGCCGATGGCGGCACGCGTCCGGTCTCCCGGGTTCGGGACGGTGACCGCCGCCAGTTCGTCGGCGGAGTAGGACCGTAGCGGCACCCGGAGGTCAGCGGCGACCGCGCGCAGTCCGGGTTCGGCGGAGCGCCGCGTGATGGTGGCGAGGCACACGATCCGATGGTCGCCTACGCCCTCGTGCAGGGCAGCGCGAATCGTGCGGGCCGAAGTGCGCGGTCGCAGGCCGATGCCGACGACGATCTCAGCGGACGGCACGGGAACTCGCGAAACGCACTGTCTCCGTCACGAATCGACGCACCGCCTGGGGATTCCCCGCCGGATGTGTGTGCAGGTACGAGGCATGCACGTTGCCGCTGAGGGCCCCTTCCTGGACGCGCTCTCCCGCGCTTCCGCGCCATCCCCACGCCGGATTCCGTGGCGGCGCGGACACCAGGCGCGTGCGGTGGAATTCGTGCCCACGGACCCGTTCCCCGGCCCGCCACAACGGCGAGTCGGCGAGCGCGACGGCGTCTCGGTAACCGAGCGTCAGGCGCGGCCCGAACGCGGCGTCGGCCTCCACCACCCCGGCCATCGGGTGCCCGTCCAGCGAGCGGGTCAGATACAGCAGCCCGGCGCATTCGGCATGGACCGGCATCCCGTGGCGGGCGGCTTCGGCCACCGCCCGCAACAGGCCGGCATTGGCGGCCAGCTCCGCGGCGTGTTCCTCGGGGAAGCCACCTGGCAGCACCATTCCCGCTGTCCGGGCGGGCAATTCGTCGTGCAGCGGATCGAAGACGACCACCTGCGCCCCCGCGGCCGTCAGCAACTCGCGGTGCTCGGCATAGCCGAACGTGAACGCCGGGCCACCCGCCACGGCGATCAGCGGACCCTCCCGATCGGCGGGTCCGCCGATGACGATCGCGCCGTCCGTGCTTTCGTCGGCTCGCGGCATACCACCAGGCTCCGTGGAGACGCGCGAGTCCCGATCACCGCCGACAACTGTCGACGCCGCCATGTCACCGGCTTCACCGAGCGACGCCGTGGAGTCCGCTACTCCTTCGAGCCCACGCACGGCCGCGGCGGGATCCCACGCGGGTCCCGCCACCGACGAGCGAGCGAGTGCGGCGACGGCGTGCAGGTCCACATGCGCGGCGACGAGGTCCGTCATCGCCGCCACCGCCGCTGTCGCGGCCGAACCGTGTTCCACGGCCGGGATCAAGCCGAGATGCCGGGAAGGCACCTCGAGTTCGGCCAGGCGCGGCAACGACCCGAGCACCGGCAGCCCGACGCGATCGCAGGCGGCGCGCAGCACTTGCTCGTGCCGTTCACTGCCGACCCGATTCAGGATCACACCGCCGAGCCGGACGCCGCTGTCGAAGGTCGCGAATCCGTGCAGCAGCGCCGCCAGGCTCTGGCTGTGCCCGCGCGCGTCCACCACCAGCACCACAGGCGCCCCGAGCAGCGCCGCGACCTGCGCCGTCGAACCCTCCGCCACCGCGCCGGAATAGTGTTCATCGATCCGCCCGTCGAACAGCCCCATCACGCCCTCGACCACGGCGAGATCGCACCCCCGTGCGCCGTGCCGGTACAACGGCACAACTCGCTCCTCCCCCACCAGCACCGGATCCAGGTTCCTCCCCGGCCGCCCCGCCGCCAACCCGTGATATCCCGGATCGATGTAATCCGGCCCCACCTTGAACGGCGCCACCCGATGCCCCACCCGCCGCAACGCCCCCACCAACCCGGTCGCCACCGTCGTCTTCCCGCTCCCCGACGCAGGCGCCGCCACCACAACGGCTCTCATCCCCGCCTCCGCTTCGCGAGTGGCACACCCTCGTGCGGCCCTCTCGCGATTCGCCGCAGCCATGTGCCACTCGCGGAGATCACCATTCGATGCCTCGTTGGCCTTTGCGGCCCGCGTCCATGGGGTGTTTGAGTTTGGTCATTTCGGTGACCAGGTCGGCGGCTTCGATGAGGGGTTGGGGGGCGTCGCGGCCGGTGATGACGACGTGTTGGTTTCCGGGGCGGGTGCGGAGGGTTTCGACTACTTCGGCGGTGTCCACCCAGCCCCATTTGAGGGGGTAGGTGAATTCGTCGAGGACGTAGAAGCGGTGTTGTTCATTCTTCAGGCGGCGGGCGATCTCCTGCCAGCCCGCCAGCGCGGCCGCGGCGTGGTCGTCTTCGGTGCCCTGCTTGCGGGTCCAGGACCAGCCCTCGCCCATCTTGTGCCATTCGACCGGCCCGCCCGCGCCGGTCTGCTCGTGCAGTGTGCCGAGAGCGCGGAAGGCGGCTTCCTCCCCGACCTTCCATTTGGCGCTCTTCACGAATTGGAACACCGCGACGTCGAAACCTTGGTTCCAGGCCCGCAGCGCCATCCCGAACGCGGCCGTCGACTTGCCCTTGCCCGGCCCCGTGTGCACGGCGAGCACCGGCTGGTTGCGCCGCTGCCGCGTGGTCAGTCCGTCGTCGGGAACGGTCTCGGGAACACCCTTGGGCATCGAATCTCCTTGCTCTCGACCTACAGCGTGTCCAGGTCGGAAGCCACGACCTCACACAACCGGCCCGGACCGAACGGGCGCGTGCCCGCTCGACCGATCGCGCCGCCCACCAGGCGAGTGCCGCCGAGCGGCACGCAGCGGACACGCCGATCGAAAGTCGTGGTCACGCCGCTCGAACCGCACCACTCGGGCGTGCGGAACTCGACCGCACGACATCGGCGACCGAATCGCCGGTCAGCTCGGCCAACCGCAGATATCCGCCGCGCAGGTCGCGAGCCAGATCCGCGGCGAGACCGAGGCGGATCATGCCGCGTTCGCAGTCGACCACGATCGAGGTGACCGCGTCCCTGGCGAGCGAGCGGGCCGCGGCGCGGGCACGGGGAACCGGGTCCGCGCCTCCGGTGGCGCGACCATCGGTGAGCAGCACCAGCATGGGCCTGCGGCGCGGATCCCGCACCCGCTCGCGCAGCACGATCTCGCGCGCCTTCAGCAGGCCCGCGGCCAACGGCGTCTTCCCGCCCGTGCGCATCCCGGACAACCGGCGCACCGCGATGTCGACCGACGAGGTGGGCGGCAGCACGAGTTCGGCCTCGGCACCCCGCACGGTGACGACGGCGACCTTGTCGCGGCGCTGGTAGGCATCGCGCAGCAGCGTGACGACCGCGCCGGTGACCGCGGACAACCGGTCGCGGGCGGCCATCGAGCCGGAGGCGTCGACGACGAACACGACCAGATTCCCTTCGCGGCCTTCCCGATACGCACCACGGAGGTCCTCGGCGGCCAGCCGCAACGGCCCGGCGGCCCGCCCGCGCGCATGCTGATGCGGCGCGGCCGCGAACACGGTGCCGAGCAGGTGCAGCCCCGAGGAGGTGTCGGTGCTGGAACGCACCGCTCGCCCGTGCCGGGATTCCGCGCGTGAGCGGCGCCCCGGAGCGCCCTCGCCGACACCGGGCACCTCCCAGCGCGGTGTCCGCGCACCAGCGGAAACCGGTGTGCCGGTACGACCTTCACCCGAGCGCCCGCCACCCGGACCGACCGGCGGCGACGGGTCTTCATGGCCTCCGCCCGGACCTTCCGGCGGTAGGGGGTCGTCCGGGTCGTCCCCGGGACGAGCCCGTCTTTCGTCGTCCGTCACCGCACCGTCGGCCTCCCCGGCGTCCTGCTGCGCGGACGACGGCTGTTCGCGTTGCACCTCCGCGGCGGCGTCGCGCATGGCGTCGTCGAGCTGTTGCTCGCTGATGCCGGGCTCGTCGAACGGATCGCGCCTGCACCGGTGCGGCAACGCCAGTTCGGCGGCCACCCGCACGTCGTGCTCGGTCACCGCGTCGCCGCCGCGCCATGCGGCGTGCGCTGTCGCGGTGCGCGCGACGACCAGGTCGGCGCGCATGCCGTCGACGTCGAACGCGGCGCACAGCGCGGCGATCCGGCGCAGCTCCACATCGTTGAGCGCCACCTGTCCCAGTCGGTCGCGAGCGGCGAGAATCCGTTCGGCCACTTCCTGGTCGGCCTCGGCGTACCCGGCGGCGAATCGGGCCGGGTCGGCCTCGTAGTCCAGCCTGCGGCGCACCACCGCCATGCGCACGTCCACGTCCCGGGAGGCGGCCACGTCCACGGTCAGGCCGAATCGGTCCAGCAGCTGTGGACGCAGCTCGCCCTCTTCTGGATTCATGGTGCCGACCAGAACGAATCGCGCCGGGTGCGAATGCGACACACCGTCGCGCTCGATGTGCACCCGGCCCATCGCCGCGGCGTCCAGCAGCACGTCCACCAGATGGTCGTGCAGCAGATTGACCTCGTCGACGTACAGCACACCGTGATGGGCGGCGGCCAGCAGGCCGGGACGGAACGCCTGCTCCCCGTCGCGCAGCACCCGCTCCAAGTCCAGCGAGCCGACCACGCGGTCCTCGGTCGCGCCCACCGGCAACTCCACCAAGCGCGCGGGCCGCGCGCCGGTCTCGTCCACCACCGGGGGCAGCAACTGCGCCAGCGCGCGCACCACGGTCGATTTCGCGGTGCCCTTCTCGCCGCGCACCAGCACCCCGCCGATACCGGGATGCACCGCGCAGAGAATCAGCGCCAGTTGCAGCCGTTCCTGCCCGACCACCGCCGAGAAGGGAAATCCCGCCTCACCGTCCGAGGTGGAAAGTGTTCGGCCGCGCTGATCGGACGTAGGCACTGTTTCGGCATGGGACAGGGACACGCCCCAACTCTAAGGGCGCGCCCGCGCCCATCCGACAGTGCCCTTCGATTCAGAACCGATGCGGGCGGGCCGCGAAAGCGCCGCACCCGCCCCGGAGACTTCCGGAGCGGGTGCGAATGGCGGATGGGTTGGCTACTCGCCTCCCCTGCGCATCGGCACGTGCGCGATGCCGTCTTCCTCGAACTCCGGGCCGTCGACCTTGAAGCCGTGCTTGGTGTACAGGTCGATCAGGTAGCTCTGCGCGCTCAGGCGCACCGTCGCCGAGCCCACCTCGGCCAGCGCCGCCTGCAGCAGTCGCGTGGTGTACCCGTGTCCGCGAGCGGGAGCCGCGGTGCAGAGCCTGCCGATGCGGAAGCTCTTCACCCCGTCGCGGTGCTCTTCGCACAACCGCAGCGTGGCGATGACCTCGCCCTCGTCATCGAGCCAGAAGTGCCGGGTCTCGGGAAGCAGGTCCTTCCCGTCCAGTTCGGGGTACGCGCACTTCTGTTCGACGACGAAGACTTCGACGCGAAGTTTCAACAGCTGGTAGAGCGTCGCGGTATCGAGATCCTGCGCCCAGGAGCGTTTGAGAGCAACCGTTGACATCATCGCGCCTTGCTATCACAACCTAGGCGTTCGCCGCGACCCCTGCACGTCTCGGCGTGTTGTCGCCGCCGTCGACGAGGTTGAGCGCCTTGGAGGTCCAATCCCACACTTCGTGGAACAGCGCCGGGTCCTCCGAGAGCTTGACGCCCAGCGAGGGCACCATCTCCTTCAGCTTCGGCGTCCATTCGGCGTACTCCTGCGGGAAGCACCGCTGCAGCACGTCCAGCATGGCGGTCACGCAGGTGGAGGCGCCCGGGGACGCGCCGAGCAGACCGGCGATGGTGCCGTCCTGGGCGGCGATCACGGCGGTGCCGAACTCGAGCACGCCACCCGCGCCCTTGCGCCGGATCACCTGCACGCGCTGGCCCGCGGTGATCAGCTCCCAGTCCCTGGCCTCGGCGCGCGGGATGAACTCCGACAGCGTGATCACCTTGCCCGCCTCCGACTTCAGCAGCTCGCTGACCAGGTACTTGGTCAGGCCGAGTTCGGTGACGCCGACGCCGAGCAGCGAGAAGATGTTGTTCGGCCGCACCGACTTGAACAGGTCGGTGTTCTTGCCGTCCTTGAGGAACTTCGGCGTCCAGCCCGCGTACGGGCCGAACAGCAGGCCCGGCTTGCCCTTGATGACGCGAGTGTCCAGATGCGGCACCGACATCGGCGGAGCGCCGACCGCGGCCTTGCCGTACACCTTGGCCTCGTGCTGGTTGATCAGCGCCGGGTTCACGCAGCGGAAGAACTGACCGCTCACCGGGAACCCGCCGAAGCCCTTGGCTTCCTTGATATTCGCCTTCTGCAGCAGCGGCAGCGCGCCGCCGCCCGCGCCGACGAAGACGAATTTGCTGATCAGCGTGCGACTTTCGCGGGTGCGTACGTTGCGGACCGTGACCAGCCAGGATCCGTCGGACTGCTTGGACAGGTCACGCACCTCGTGCCCGAAGGCCAGGTCGGCGCCGGAGGCGCCGAGGTAGGCGAGCAGTTCCTGGGTGAGCGAGCCGAAGTCGATGTCGGTGCCGCCGTCGGTCCAGTTCAACGCGATCGGATCGGAGAAGTCGCGCCCCCGGGCCATCAGCGGCAGGCGGCGGGAGAACTCGTCGGGGCTGTCGATGTACTCCATGCCCTCGAACAGCGGGTGCGGCGCCAGCGCCTCGTACCGCTTGCGCAGGTACTGCACGTTGTCGGCGCCGTGCACGAAGCTGACGTGCGGGATGGGGTTGATGAAGGCGGACGGATCGCGCAGGATGCCGTTCTCCACGCCGTAGGACCAGAACTGGCGGGAGACCTGGAAGCGCTCGTTGATGTCGACGGCCTTGGTGATGTCCACCGAGCCGTCGGGCGCCTGCGGGCTGTAGTTCAGCTCGCACAGCGCCGAGTGTCCGGTGCCCGCGTTGTTCCACGGATCGCTGCTCTCCGCGGCGGCGGCGTCGAGCCGCTCGAACAGGGAGATCGACCAGTCCGGCTGCAGCTGCCGCAGCAGCGCGCCGAGGGTGGCACTCATGATGCCGGCACCGATGAGTACTACATCGGTCTTTTCAGTCATGGCAGCGTTCGGCACGGGTAGATCGACTTCCTTGTCTGCGCGGGCCCACCGGGCGGGTGGACCAGCCTGGGCACGGTGTAGTTGTGGCTCGGTTCCGGCGTCCGCCGGTTCCGAACGGCATGGCGGGAGTCAGGTTACCCGCCGTTCACCTAAGCCCAATTGTGCACCTCACCACGCCGCCACCCCGCAGCGAACCTGCGGAATGTGCGGAATGCGACAGAGACGGTCGTCACTTCGGCGGCCGGGCGGCGGCCGCGGACTGTCCGCGTTCGACACCGTCCAATAGATTGGTCGCGTGACGAACGAACAGTCGCTTGCCGAGCCGGTCAGCACCTCCCCGGATGGCGCAGGCTGGCGCCCCGACGTCCTCGGCCCGCACTATCAGCAGCGCACGCTGGACCTCGGTCCCGACCCCGACGGTGAGGGCGAGGTGGCCGCCACGCTGGTGCGCTACGTCCCGTCCGGCGACGTCGAGCAGACCGCGGGCGCGGTGCTCTATGTCCATGGCTTCACCGATTACTTCTTCCAGGAGCATCTGGCCGAGCACTTCACCGCGCGCGGGTTCCAGTTCTATGCTCTCGACCTGCGTAAATGCGGGCGGTCGCTGCGTGAAGGGCAGACCCCCCACTATGTGACGGATCTCGCTTTCTACGATCGCGAGCTGGCGGAGTCGCTGCGGATCGTCCGGGCCGAGACCGGTGCTCCCGTCGTGCTCAACGCCCACTCGACCGGCGGCCTGGTCGTGTCGCTGTGGCTGGACCGGCTCAATCGGGCCCAGGGCACGGCCGCCGCGGGGATCACCGGCGTCGTGCTCAACAGCCCGTGGTTCGACCTGCAGGGTCCCGCGTACTACCGGAGCATCGGAACGCCGATCATCAAGGCCGTGGGACGGTTCCGGAAGATGGTCCAGCTGCCCGGCGGCAAGATCAGCACCTACGGCGACAGCCTGCACCACTCGGCGTCCGGTGAGTGGGAGTACAACCTGGACTGGAAGCCGTTGCAGGGCTTCCCGGTCCGGCTCGGCTGGCTGCGCGCGATCCGCAACGGCCACGCGCGGCTGCACCAGGGCCTGGACATCGGGGTGCCCTCCCTGATCCTGCGCTCCCGGATGACCAAGTTCGCCAAACAGTACGGTCCCGCCGTGGCCGTGGCCGACGCGGTGCTCGACGTCAAACAGATCCAGCGCTGGTCGGGTTGCCTTGGCGACCGCACCAACATGGTGCCGATCGACGGCGCCAAGCACGACGTGTTCCTGTCCGGCCCGGAACCGCTGGCCCAGGCGTTCCGCGAGCTCGACAGCTGGCTCGACTGGCTCGCGGACTACCAGGGCGCGAAGTCACCAGAGGCTGGTGCGTAGCACGATCTCGGTGGCCAGCTCGTGGTCGGCTTCGGTGGCCACGTCGGTGACGTCGACCTCGACCACCCGGAATTCGCCGTAGACGAACCGCCCCGACGTGTCGGCCACCGAGCGTGGCAGATTCTTGGTCACCAAGAGCGTGGTGGGTACCTCGACCGGACCGGTGGACGCATCCACCACCGTTCCGTCGGCGCCGGGAGTCGCCGGGTGGCCGCGATCGGCCACGACCAGGCTCTGGAAGCGGCCGAAGCCCTGTGCGCACACCTGCCAGGCCAGCACGGCGCCTGCGCCGCATCCGGCCACGTTGACCCACGGCAACCCCAGCTCATCGAGGATCGCGGTCACACCGGCCGCGTCGAGGCCGTCGATCGACTCCACCGCGAAGGTGCGCAGATCCGAGGTGTGCAGGCGAGCGCACACCCGATCGAAGACGTCCGCCGGCTCGCCCGCGTCGGGCAGCAGCAGCACGCTGTGCCGGGATTCCGGTCCGTCGATCCGCACGGTCCACGCCCGGTCACCCACCGTGATCTGCCGAGATTCCATGCCGATTCACGCTACACGGCTCGCGGCGCCGTGGCGGCGGGTCCGGGGTGGCGGAATCAGGCGAGCAGGCGCATCCCGGCCCGCTCACCTGCGTTGTGGTCGAAGGTGACGGTCAGGTCACACCCGGCCTCCTGGCCGAGCTGCTGGATCAGCGCGTCGGCGAAGTCCGCGCCGTCGGCGGCCCGGCGCAGCGCCTGGCGAACGGTGTCGGCGCGCTCGACCACGATCTCGCTGGAATCGAGCAGTCCGAGCAACACGTCGGTGACCGCTTCGGGATCCTGTTTGTAGCCGCGGCGCAGCACCCAGTGGATCTCGGCGAGCACGATCATCGTGATGTAGCCGGGTTTGCTCTCGCTGAGCCCGTCGATCACCTGATTGGCGCGGGCGGATTGCTCCGGGTCGTCCTGGGTGAGGTAGCGGATCAGCACGTTCGCGTCCAGGCCGATCATTGCGCCTTCCCTTCCACCACGTTGCCCGCGATGGCCTCGTTCATCTCCGCGAGGCCGATCGGCGAGCCGGACCAGCCCACGATGCCCTTCAGCGACTTGATCGTGCGCGTTTCGGGCACCAGTTCGTAGGTGCCGCTGGGCGTGGGGACGAAGGCGACCCGCACTCCGGTACGCAATCCCATCGCCACACGCACGTCGATCGGGATGGTGATCTGCCCCTTACTGGTCACCGTCGCCGACACCACATTGCCCCCTCGGCTGTTGGGTCTCTTCTCCGCCGCCATCATCCTCGCACCCGACCGCACTCGCTCGACTCAGCCTTACCTGGAGCCGAATTCCTTACTGCAAGGTAAGGCGCGGGGTGGCTCCCGTCAACCGATACGGTCGCTCGCGAGCATCACGTCGGTGGCCATGATCGGCAGACCGGCGGGCGCACCCTCGGCGACCAGGCGCTCGAGCGCGGCGAGGTCGAGGTGACCTTCGATCAGGTCGGCCAGCAGATCGAGTTGCGCGGCGCGCACCCCCGCGACCGAAACATCCTCGGCCACAGCGAATCCCGACCGGCCCGCCGCGGCGGCGACCGCGCGGAGCCACCCGCGGCGGAACTCGTCGGACTCGAGCAGCCCGTGCAGGTGGGTGCCCCACACCGCGCCGCGGACGCTGCCCTCCGGCTCGCCGTCGATCGTGAGCCACGCCGGGTCGCCGCGGTGCGTGACGCGGCCGTGATGGATCTCGTAGCCGCGCACGGCGACGCCCGCCGCGTGCCCCGCACTGCGGCGCAACACCTTCGGTTCGGCGAATTCGACGGTCAGGTCGAGCAGCCCGAGTCCGTCCACCGCACCCGCGCCGGACTCGACGCGGTCGAGAACGCGGGTGCCGAGCATCTGATATCCGCCGCACACGCCCAGGATCGGCCCGCCCGCGGCGGCGCGCGCCATCAGCGCGTCGGCGATGCCGGTACGCCGCAACCACCGCAGATCCGACACCGTCGCCTTACTGCCGGGCAGCACCACCAGATCGGCGTTCGCCAGCCGGGACGGCTCGGTCACCCAGCGCACCGCGACGCCCGGTTCGCAGGCCAGCGCCTCGACGTCGGTGGAGTTGGAGATGCGCGGCAGCCGGATCGCGGCGACGGTCAGCCATTCCTCGCCCACCGGCGGCCGGGGGCGGCCCACCGGCGCGTCGGCGAGGGTGCCCAGCGAGTCCTCCGCGTCGATCCAGAGGTCTTCGGCGTACGGCAGCACACCGAGGGTCGGGCGACCGGTGAGTTCGGTGAGACGCTCCAGTCCCGGCTGTAGCAGCTCCACCGCGCCGCGGAACTTGTTCACGATGAAACCCGAGATCAGTCGCTGGTCCTCGGGTTCCAGGATGGCGACGGTGCCGAACAGGTGGGCGAGCACGCCGCCGCGATCGATGTCCCCGACCAGCAGCACCGGCAGGCCCGCCGCGCGCGCGAGGCCCATGTTCGCCAGATCCGTCGCGCGCAAGTTGATCTCGGCGGGCGATCCGGCGCCTTCACAGACGACCACGTCGAATTCGGCGCGCAGCGCGGCGAGTTCCGCGGCCACCACATCGCGCAATTCCCGCCGATGCCGGAAGTAGTCCTCGGCGCCGACGGTGCCGATCGCCTTGCCCCGCACCACCAGCTGGGAACGGCGGTCGCTGCCGGGCTTGAGCAGGACGGGATTGAACCGCACGCTGGGCTCCAGCCCGCACGCCTGAGCCTGCAACGCCTGCGCCCGCCCGATCTCCCCGCCGTCGAGCGTGACCACGGAATTGTTGGACATGTTCTGCGCCTTGAACGGCGCGACCCGCACGCCGCGCCGCGCCAGCCACCGGCAGATCCCGGCCACGACGACGCTCTTCCCCGCGTCCGAGGTCGTGCCCGCGACCAGCAGCGCGCCCTTCATCGCGGGCCGGTCCTCCGGCGCACGGCCGGGCCCCCGGTCACGGGAGGGTCAAGATCTCGGTCCCGGAATCGGTGACCACCAAGGTGTGCTCGAACTGCGCGGTCCACTTGCGGTCCTTGGTCACCACGGTCCAGCCGTCGTCCCAGATCTCGTAGTCGATGCCGCCGAGGTTGATCATCGGCTCGATGGTGAACGTCATGCCGGGTTCGATGATGGTCTCCACCGCGGGCTGGTCGTAGTGCAGCACCACGAGCCCGCTGTGAAAGGTCGGGCCGACGCCGTGGCCGGTGAAGTCGCGCACCACGCCGTAGCCGAAACGGTTGGCATAGGACTCGATGACGCGGCCGATCACGTTCAGCGCTCGACCGGGACGCACGGCTTTGATGGCCCGCATGGTGGCCTCCTCGGTCCGCTCGACGAGCAGGCGCACCTCCTCGTCGACGTTACCGGCGAGGAAGGTCTTGTTGGTGTCGCCGTGCACGCCGTCGATGTAGGCGGTGACGTCGATGTTGACGATGTCGCCGTCCTCGATCACGGTCGAGTCCGGAATGCCGTGGCAGATGACCTCGTTCAGCGAGGTGCAGCACGACTTCGGGAAACCCTTGTAACCGAGGGTCGACGGGTAGGCGCCGTGGTCGCACATGTACTCGTGCGCGATGCGGTCCAGCTCGTCGGTGGTGACACCGGGGGCGACCGCCTTGCCCGCCTCCTCCAGCGCCTGCGCGGCGATCTTGCCCGCGATGCGCATCTTCTCGATCGTCTCGGCGGTCTGCACCCAGGGCTCGCGTCCCTCGTTGGCGGTCTTCTTCCACGCGTATTCCGGGCGCTCGATGGTGCGCGGTACTTCGCGGGTGGGCGACAGCGTTCCGGGGACGAGAGGCTTGCGGGTGCGGACAGACATAGCGAACAGCGTAATCGGCCGACCCCACCGGTGCCGAGGGCCTGCGGGGACAGGGCCGGACCACGAGCACCGTGCTCATCGGCACACCCTCGGAACGAGCCATCCCCGGCACGTCGGCATAGGCGACACCCGAGCGAGTAATTCCGCCGACCACGTCCTCCGTCCACATAAGATCATCTGTCGACCGAAAGCCCTCTTCCGGTGGGAGTGAAAATGGCCACTGAACCAGCTTCTCCACCGCACCGGGACAGAAATGAAGCGGCTTCGTCGCCCGAGATACCCCCCGACCAGTCCGAGGAAAACTCCACGACCGCACCGGCCGCGCAAGAGGACGTGCACCCGCGCGAGGCGGACGCGACCACCAGAAGTGGACGCTACGCGCTCATAGCGGCCCTGTGCGCTGCACTGATCTCCAGTGTCGTGTCGGCGTCGGCGGCCGTGTACGTCACGGTCAACAAGGCAGACAGAGACCAGCAACTAGCGTTGATACAGGTGACTCGCGAGAATCGCCAAAAGTCATACTACGAATTTCTTGCGAGCACTTTCAATTTCGTGGAGCAGACGGGAAAGATGGCCGGTCTCCTTCGCGTGGACAACCTCGACGGCTTCCGCTCCGCGACAGTCGAGTTCAGCCAGCGCATGAACAAGTTCCTGTCCACTCTCTATATGGCCTCCATGACATCCAGCGAAGACATGATCCACCTGTTGGCCAAATTTCCCGAAGAGACCAAAGAATTGCTGGACAAGCACTACATGCCCTTCGTACAGAAATATACGATCAGGACCGAGGCCCCTTCCGACAGCGATGAACGGAAGCTCGACGGCGCCGCCCTCGATACGGTGCTCATGAATTTCATCAACAAGCTCGATTCTTTGATGAGCGACTTCATCGAGCAGGGCCGCAAGGACCTCGGCTAGCCTGCTGGTCCGTGATCGTACGGAATGGGCATGCACTGCCTCTGAGTCGAGCATGTAGGGTCGCCCCAACCCGGTAGCCGCGGCGGGCAGCGGAGTCCACCCCCTTGCTCGGCTCGGCAGCCTGGCAACGAGAGCACGCCGCCGACACTGCACTCCCGGTCGCCATACCATGGGCGGCGTGTCCGCACTACCTCTCATCTTCACCGCAGGCTGGGCCAGCGGCGTGAACGCCTACGCGGTGGTCCTGCTGCTCGGAATCTTGGGCCGGTTCGGATTCACCGATTCGGTACCGGATGGATTGCAGCGCACCGATGTCCTGATCGCGGCGGCAGTGTTGTTCCTGATCGAGGCCGTGGCGGACAAGATCCCCTATCTCGACTCGTTCTGGGACGCTCTGCACACCGTGGTGCGGCCGATCGCGGGCGCCGTGGTCGCGGCTCTCCTGGCCGGACAGGACGGTTCGCTGCCACAACTCGCCGCGGGTGCGGTGGGCGGTACCGCCGCGCTGGTGAGCCACCTGGTGAAGGCCGGAACGCGCATGGCCGTCAACACCTCGCCCGAGCCCGCCAGCAACATCGTGGTCAGCACCGCCGAGGACGTGACCGTCGCGGGTGTGGTCACCCTGGCCGTGTTCCACCCTCTGGCGGCGGCGGTGATCGCGGCGGTGCTGCTCGTCATCGGTTTGGCGCTGGTGTATTTCTGCGCAAGCCGGATCCGTCGCTATCTGCGCCGGCGCCGCGCCCGCCGGGCAGCGCGCGCGGGCAACCGAGTCGCAGTCGCTGAATAATTGCCACGCAGGCGAATCCGTCACGGGCGTGCCGCGCCAGTCGACCACGCGGCACGCCGGGCGGGGCGCCCCGTTGCGCCCGCCGTCACTGTGCCGGCGACATGAGCGCCCGGCTGGAGCCGCCGGTCGTGGGACTCGGCGCCGGGACGTCGCCATTCGGACGAGTGACGCTGCGGGGCAGTGTCACTACCGCGGACGAGACCACCGTCGCGACGAACTCATTGTTCGGGCAAACGGCGGCGGCCACCGGCCACGTCGGTTACCAGGTCAGTGTACCCGTCGACGAGTTCGGCCAGTTGGTACCAATGTTTATGGGTATTGTCGCTGCGCCCGCCCTCGATGTGGATGACCTGATTGGCATCCACCCAGCTACGCGCCATCCGGTCCACCACGGCGCCGAGGCTTTCGGTGTGCAACGACGCGCCGTTGCGATGCTGCGGGATCTCCTGCGCGACCCAGTCGTTGATGTCGTCGATCAGTTCGAGTCGCCGACAGTCGATTTCGGCGATGAGTGCGGCGTCCACCACCTGCGCGCGGCGCTGGTGCAGCTCGGCGAGTGCGTGTGCGGACCGCAGCAGTTCCCGGTCTTGGAAACGCCGTCCCTGGAAAGCGCACAACAATTGCGGCGCGGTCGGTAAGGCGCCGACCGTCGGCGCGCTCACCGCCGCACTCCGAGTTGACCCGACCCCAACGCTCTTTGTACCAACATAATTGGCTCTCGATTCGGTTATCCCGGCCATCGGATGGGTTGTCACAACTAGGCTAGCTGGATCATGCACGTACAGATGCAAGAACGCAAGATTGCGTCTGCATTTCTGCGGTCAAGGGCTCCTTACGGCGCGCGGAGGCCCAGAGCAGACCGGTCGCAACCCTTTTCGGCTCACCGATCGGGTGCTTCCGGTGCCGATCGGCGGTGACGAGCACCACCACTCGTTCCGAGTTCCGGCCGCCCCCACCGCCGGTCGCAGATCCGTGCGCACGAATTCGCCCACCGCCGCGTACCTTCGGTAGCCGCCAGTGCGCTGTCGACCTTCCCTACGACGTGGAAACCCCCTCGCCGAGCGCCGTGCCACTCGCGCCGATACCGAAGCGTCGCACCGATCCTCAGCCGCTCGCCGACTACGCGGCCACGTTCACAGCTGGCTCACGGCGGCGAGCAACGTCAGCGCGGGCAAGGCGCCCTGCACCACCGCGCCCCTGGCGAACCGGCGGTCGTGCGCCACCAGCACCACCGCGGCAGCCAGCATCGACCCGCAGCCGGCGAGCACCAGCGCCCATCCCGCCGCGGGCACTGTCCGCAGGATGGCCACGCCGACCAGTGTCGTCACCGCGAGGAACAGGTTGTAGAAACCCTGATTGAACGCCCACGGCCGCGCCGCGGGCAGTTCGGCTCCGGAAACCCGGAATACCCCCTGGTACACCTTGGGGTCGCCGAACCGCACGGACTCCATGACGAAGATGCCGACATGGAGTAAGGCGGCCGCGACGGCGAACACCTGTACGACCCAGAGCATTCGACCTCCTCACGATGCGCGCCGGGGAATCCTATGGCCCCCAGCCGCGGAACGCCGCGCAACACACCGCCGACACGCCGCCGCGCTAGTCGGTCAACCGGCCAGTCTGAAAACGCGTCGGGCATTGCCGCCCAGGTACAGCTCGCGAGTCTCGTCGTCCAGACCGAGCGCGGCGAGGCCGTCGAGCGCGTGCTGCGGGAAGATCATCGGATAATTCGTACCGAACAACACCTTGCGGCGGCCGCTACCGGACTTCAGGTACGACACCAGTTCCGCGGGAAGGCGTTTCGTCGTGTACGCCGAGGTGTCGATGACGACGTTCTCGTGCTTGCGCGCGACCGCGATCATCTCCTCGGTCCACGGATAGCCGATATGCCCGCAGACGATCGTCAGCTCCGGGAAGTCGAGCGCGACCTGATCGATGTACGGGATGGGGCGCCCGGTTTCCGACGGCCGCAACGGTCCCGTGTGCCCGACCTGCGTGCAGAACGGGATTCCCGCATCGACGCACGCGGCGAACAACGGATAGAAGCGCCGATCGGTCGGGGGCACTTCCCACAGCCACGGGAGCACCCGCAGCCCCTTGAAGCCCTGGTCCACGCGGCGGCGCAGCTCCCGTACCGCGTCCATCGGCCTGCGCAGATCCACCGACGCGATGGGGAGCAGGCGCTCCGGCGCCTCGGCCGCCCAGGCCGCGACCTCGTCGTTGGAGATGAGGACGCCTTCCGGCGCGTGCCACGCCGAGATGAGCGCTCGGTCGACGCCTGCGGCATCCATCGCGTCGAGAGTGAACGACAGCGGGATCTCGTCGGTCGGTATCACGGCCCCGGTCCACCGCCGCAGCGAGGCGAACATGTCGTGGGCGAGGAATCTCCGAGTCGGATGCTGCGCCCAGACGTCGATGGTCATGCGCGGATTCTGACATACGTCATAGCGCCCCGGACACCCCCGCTATGACGCGCGCCGCGGAAAGGTACTTTCGCGACAAACGGTGCGAGACAGCGACTCCCATCGCGACGTACAGATATTGCCGAGTCGCGTCAGCCACACCGCACCCGCCCCCGAAACCGGCGATAATACCCTCCCCACCTCATGGTCTATATCAGCCGTAATAACCAGGGAAAGGGTTCGCTGGGCATAAACTGGGTATCTACCGCAGGACCACAGACAGCCGACAAGAGCAGGGCCATGGCAGGTTCGGACCCGTTCGCCACACAGCACGATCGACCTCCAGGTATCGAGCGGGAACTGGAGGGCGCGGGTCTCGACGACCCCGAAGTGATCGGCAAAGGCGGGTTCGGCGTCGTCTACCGCTGCAGGCAGCGGGCGTTGAACCGCAGCGTCGCGGTCAAGGTCCTCACCGCCCGGCCGGATCTGGAGCCGGAGAACGTCGAGCGGTTCCTGCGCGAGCAGCAGGCCATGGGCGCCCTGTCCGGGCATCCGAACATCGTGCCGATCCTCCAGGTGGGCACCACCCGCAGCGGGCGCCCCTACTTGGTGATGCCGTATCACTCGCACGGTTCGCTGGAGAACCGTATCCGCCGGGAAGGCTTTCTGCCGTTGCCCGAGGCGATCGGGATCACCGTCAAGCTGGCGGGCGCTCTGGAGACCGCGCACCGGGCCGGGATCTTGCACCGCGACATCAAACCGGGGAACGTCCTGCTCACCGACTACGGCGAACCGCAACTGACCGATTTCGGGATCGCCCGCGTCGAAGGTGGTTTCGAGACCACCACGGGAGTGGTGACCGGCTCGCCCGCGTTCACCGCCCCGGAGGTGCTGCGCTCCGGCGTTCCATCCGTCGCCTCGGACGTCTACGGGCTCGGCGCGACGCTGTTCGCCATGATCACCGGCCACGCGGCCTACGAGCGACGTTCCGGTGAGCAGATCGTCGCGCAGTTCCTGCGCATCTCCGCCGATCCGCTGCCGGACCTGCGGCTCGACGGCATCCCCGACGAGGTCGCGGCCGCCATCGAGGCCAGCATGGCGCACAATCCCGCGGATCGTCCGCCCTCGGCCGCCGCCTTCGGCGAGATGTTGCGCGAGATCCAGCGCGGTAACGACATGCCGGTCGAGCACATGACCCTGCCCACCGGCGAGCAGCCCGCGCCCGAAGACCTCAGCACGCGGCCGCTCACCGCCACAGCGCGTTTTCCCACTCCCCACCCCAAGACGCCGCCGACACCCGAGACCAAGTTCCGCCCTGCGATGCCCACCCGGCCGCTGGTCCAGCGCGAGCGCCTGATCGACGCGTTGCAGACCGAGCCGCGGCCCCGCCTCGCCGTCATCCACGCCCCGGCCGGGTTCGGCAAGAGCACGCTCGCGGCCCAGTGGGCCAAGCGTCTCGCCGACACCGAGAAAGTGGCCGTGGCCTGGTTGAACGTCGACCGCGACGACAACAACGTGGTGTGGTTGCTGACCCACCTGATCGAGGCGTTCAACCGGGTGAGCCCCGCGCTGGCGCCCGGCCTTGCCCCGGTCCTCGAAGAGGGCGACACCAGCGCAGCGCGCTACGTGCTCACCACGCTGATCAACGCCATCGACGAACGCGACGAGCGGTTCGCCCTGGTGATCGACGACTGGGACCGGATCACCGACCCCGCCGCCGTCGATGCCCTGCTCTACCTGATCGACCAGGGGCCGCGGCACCTGCAGATCATCCTGACCAGCCGATCGCTGGAGGGCCTGCCGCTCGGCACCCTGCGCGTTCGTCACCAACTCGTCGAAATCGACGCCGCCGCACTGCGTTTCGACGCCGGGGAGGCGCGGGCCTTCCTCACCGAGCAGACCGGGCTCACCCTGGCCGATACCGAGAGCGCCGAGCTGCGCGATTACACCGAGGGCTGGGCGGCGGCCTTGCAGCTGGCCTCGCTGTCGCTGCGTGAGCATCCCGATCCGGCCTCGCTGATCGCCCACCTGTCCGGGCGTCATCACGCCATCGCGGAGTACCTGGCCGAGAACGTGCTCGACACCGTCGAGCCCGAACTGCGCGAGGTCCTGCTCGCCACCTCGCTTCCCGAACGGATCTCCGGCGGCCTCGCCACGGCGCTGACCGGGGACCCGCACGGGCAGGCACTCCTCGAGAATCTCGAACGCCGTAACCTGTTCCTGCGCCGCGTCGACGAAGGCGGCGAATGGTTCCGCTACCACCATCTGTTCGCGGAGTTCCTGCGCCAGCGCCTCGAGCGCGACCATCCCGAGCGCGTGCGCGAACTGCATTGCAAGGCAGCCTCGTGGTTCGGCGACAACAGGATGCTCAGCGAGGCCATCGACCACGCGCTGGCCGCCGACGACGGCGACATGGCCGCAGACCTCCTCGAGGCGAAATCCCGCGCTCTGGTGCAGGACGGGCAGCTCGCCACGTTCCTGGGACTGCTCGACAAGCTACCGCCCGGCATCGCCGCCGGCCGCCCCATGCTTCAGGTCGGCGTCGCCTGGACGCACGTGCTGCTGCGGCGGCCCACCGAACTGCATGCCGCGTTACGGCTGGTGCGGGCATCGCTGGAGAACGAGCCCGCCGCAGATCCCGATGTCGCGCTCGAAGCCGACCTCATCGAGAGCGTGGAGCGCGCCTTCGGCGACCACCCGGAAGGACTGGACGCCGTGGTCGGCAAATGCCTGGCCCGGGCCGACACGTTGGGGCCGTGGGCGCTGTGCGCGGCCGCCAACCTCGCCGCGTTTTCCGCGATCACCAAGTTCGACTACGAGCGGGCACGGGAGTGGAACGACTGGGCCACCCCCTTCTATCGCAAGAACCGCAGCACGTTCACCTTGATGTACAGCCACTGCCTGGTCGGCATCGCGGCCAGGGAACAACTCGACATCGCCACGGCGGAACACAGCTTCCGCACGGCGGTCGAGATATCCACCACCTCGTCGGGCCCGCGGTCTTATGCCGCTCGCTTGGCCGGCGCCCTGCTCGGCGAGCTGCTCTACGAACGCGACCAGCTCGCCGCGGCCGAGCGCCTGCTGGACGAAGCGGGCAGGCTCGGCACCGAGGGCGGCCCGGTCGACCTGCTGATGGCCAACTACGCCACCGGCGCGCGGATCAAAGCCCTGCGCGGTGACCTGGCCGCCGCCGCGCGACGGCTGGACGAAGGCGCCGAGTTGGCGCGGGCCATGAAGCTGCCGCGCCTGGCCACCCGCGTGGCCAACGAGCAGGTCCGGCTGGGCCTGACGGCCACCTACGTCACCGAACCGCCGGCCGGAGAGGGCGGCATCGCCACGATGGCCGCGGAAATGCGTGAGGACTCCGCTATCCGCATGCTGCTGCGTTCGGGGGCCGCCAAAAGGGTGACCGCCGCGTCCACGCGCGCCCGTCAGCTGCGGGATTCGATCGACCCCGATCGACGTCCCCGCGCCGCGGCACAGGCATCGCTGCTGCTCGCCTCCTGCCTCGCGGCGGCGGGAAAGACCGAAGCGGCCAAGGACGAGCTGGCCCCGGTGGTGGTCCGGTACGCCGATGCCGGTCTCATCCGGCCGCTGCTCGACGAGGGTCCCTGGATCATGTCGTTGCTGCACAGCTTGGACTACGACCTGCGCGAAGGCCTCTGGGACGAGGAACGACCGATGATCCCGCCCGCGTTCCTGCGCAGGTTGCTGGCCCGCTGAGCGCCATCGGCCGCCTGAGCCGCCACCCGCCGCGATACCTCTGCTCGAACGCGGACCCCGGACATCGCTCGGCCGCGACAGTCACGCGCCGACAGGCGGTGGATCGCTTCCGCCGCTCACAACACCGGTTGCGGACCGAGCGAAGTATCGGTGTCCAGAATGTGCAACACCCACCGGCCCTTGCCGTCGGCCTTCGCCCGGTAGAGGCCGGTGTCCGCCGCGTCGAGCAGCGATTCGGCGTCCGCGCCCGCGACCGCGGTGACGACCGCGCCGATGCTGATCGACATGCGTAGTCGCCGGTCACCGGCCGTGATCGGGTCGACAAGCGCCTCGAGCAGGCTGTTCGCCACCGTGGCCACCCGGTGATCGCTGGCGGGCGGCGGGATCAGCGCGACGAACTCGTCCCCGCCGATGCGGGCGACCAGACACCCGGATCCGCGCACACTGTCCTGCAGGCGTCCGGCGACCGCGGTCAATATCTGGTCACCCGTGCCGTGGCCGTAGCGGTCGTTGATGTGCTTGAAGCGGTCGATGTCGACGAAACACAATCCCGCCCGATCGCCGTTGCGCGCCTCGTCGATCATCGCGTCGATCCGTTCGATGAGATGCCGCCGGTTCGGCAGTCCGGTGAGCGGATCGTGCCGGGCCTGCCGGTGCAGTTCCTCGCGCATCCGGTGCTGTTCGGTGACGTCCTCGCCGACCGCGAGCAGGTAATCGCTCTGCCCCTCCGCGCCCTTGACGAAGGTGATGGCGAACGACGCCCACCCGTAGCTGTCGTCGGCGCGCCGGATGCGCTGTTCCAGTTTCACCGTGCCCGCACCGGCCGGGACCAGTTTCTCGTACACCAGCGTGCGGATGCCCTCGCGGTCGTTGGGGTGCGCGAAGTCGTAGACCGACACCCCGCGCAAGCTTTCCACCGGGACTCCGATCATCTCGGCCAGACCCCGGTTGACATCCAGCAACGTACCGTCGGTGTCACCGATGGCGATCGCGATCGCCGCGTTGTCGAACACCACACGGAACCGCTCGTCATCGGATCGGTGCGCGTCCTCGTTCGCGCGCCGCTGGGCTTCGTATCCCTGACCGACCTCCGCGAGCAGCGCCGCGAGCCGCCGGCCGGCCTCCGGGGCCGTCGCCTGTTCGGCCAGCCCGTACAGGACCTGGGCCGACGTGCTGGGCACGGCCGGGTCGTCCAGTCCCGCGGAGGCCAGCGACGCGCCGACACGCCTGCCGACGCTCGCGTCGAAGGGTTCGGCTTCCAAGCCGGAAGCCAGCTCTTCGACCATCCCGAGTAGCGCGAGCTCGGGGTCCGGTACAGACGCGGACCCACCGGCGACGGCCTGCAGAGCGCGCCACCACATGTTCGCCATCCTGGCGAGTTCGATCTGTTCCACCGCAACCCCCTCACCATTCAGGCCGGAGATAGCCCCCGACGCATCGTATCCACACATGTTCGAGACCGTCGAGTACTGCCGCCTGGAAGCATTCCCAGGAATGGTGAGAGTGGAGCTATAACTGCAACCCGTTCTCCCGGAAGATCGACGCCCCCTTGTACCGCAGAGTCTTCACCTGCCAGACCCAGGTCGCCTGGACGCAGGCGACCAGATCGGCGAGGTGGGTCGCGACGGTGGACGCCAAGGCGGCGTCCGCGGCTGCCAGTCGATCGCATCGTTCGGTGGCGACCGCGCACAGTTCCCGGAACTCGGCCAGGCGCGCGCGCACGATCTCGGTGGCGCCCCGCACGGCGTCCTCCAGCGAGTATCCGGGGTGGTTCAGCAACACCACGGGGATCAAGTTGAAATCCGCCAGATCGACGATGCACTCCTTCTCGAAGGAGAACACGTCGTTCATCAACGCGCCGATCTCGACGGTCAGCACCCGCAGCCGGAGGAGGTCCCCGGCCAGCCCCGTCCGCCGGATCAGCTCCCAGGGCAGATAGTCGTCCCGGCCGAACTCGCACAGCGCGATCGCCGGATACATACCCGAGACCTGAGCCCGCAGATCGATGTACTCCGCGACGCTGAGCAACCCACCGCGCGCCCGGGCGTTCTGGTCCTGGATCGCGGGCCGCAGGTGCGCGACGGTGGCTTCGATGAACCGATCGAGCCAGTCCGCGTCCGCGCGGGCGGACAGCATCGTGAGGAACGCCGAGGTCGAGGTCTCCAACGGGGTGGCGTCCGCCGGAACCGACCCCGTGCACAGGAGCGCGCACAGCCGATCGATCGCCACCCGCGCCTGTCGCTGTTCGTCGTCGCCGAGGTGCCCGAACTTCTCCCGGCCGACGGTGTCGTTGAGCCAGAACAGGATCGCGTTGTACAGGCCGATGATCGTCATCCGCTCGGCGCTGACGGCGCCGGGGTGCAGATAGGGCGTCATGCTGTTGTAGTGCGGGCCTGCGGGCTCGAGCCAGATGCCGTGCTCGCGGCAGAAACGTTCCACCTCCGCACAGGCTTGCTCCCCGAACCGATTGGGCCGGAAGTCGCGGCAGTAGTCGATGATGTCCCAGTCGGGTGTGCCGAACATCGCGCGCAACGACCACTGCCGCCCGGTCCGCAGCAACATCTCGTGTTGCCCGCGCATGTCGACGATTTCCCGCTCGAGTGCCGATGTGTACTCACTGACCACAACGACTCCCTCCCACTATGGTTACTTCTAATGAATTGTCTCCGACTTATCGGTAGTGGGACCGGTCGAAGGGCGAAGATCACGCAACACTCGCGCCCTGAATGGCATTGGTGCATCGCGTATTTGACGGCGACACCGCGGCAAACGGGAGCTCGGTCCGCAGCGCGGCGCCACGGCTCGAGAGTCGAGATGGCGCATGGAGGCAAACGGCCGGTACGGGACGCGCAGGGTGCTCCGGTGCCGATGTCGCCGGACGCGACCTCCCCGTAGGGCCGCCTATCGGGTATCGGTCACCGGTACGGCGCTCACTTCGACGCCAGGACGTCGTGCATGGTCAGCAGCAGATGGTCGAAGCGCGCCCGTTGCGCCGCAGGACCGCCACCCATCGCGGGAACCTCGCCGACCAGTTGTTGCGCCAGGGTCCGCAACTTGATGTTGGTTTCCTGGGAGCGCCATTGCAGCACCCGGAAGGCCTGTTCGGCGTTGATGCCGTAGACCACCATGAGCACACCCTTGGCCTGCTCGATCACCGCCCGTGATTGCACCAGTTCGGGCAGCGTGTCGTCGAGGATCTCCTGCCGGTTCTCCTCGAGTGTGCCGGACACGTCGATGAAATAGCCCGCGGTGCCGACCACCGACTCCTGGTCGTCGAGCATGCGATCGGCGACGACGATGACGTGATGGGTGCGCCCGGCGGTGTCGATGACGCGGTGACGTCCGCAGAACGGCTCACCGGTTCGCACGGCGGAGGCGATGGACTCGGCGACGAGAGCGCGGTCGTCGGGATGCTTGTGCGCCAGCAACAGCTCCGTACTGGGTCGCGCACTCCCCTCGGTGTAGCCGTATATCGCGGCCGCCGCGTCCGACCATTCCCATCGCTGATCCTCGAACCAGAAGCGGAAGCTGCCCACGCTCTGCGGCGTGCCCGCGATGACGCTCTCGATCGCGGAGGCGCTTCTCAGCGCGAGGTCGTCCATCCTCGTCACGCGGTCATTATCCATCGGCGTCCGAGGGCCACGGCCGGGAACACGAGATGAAACCAAATTGTGGCAAACTTTCGGCATCATCACGAAAATGCCATCTAGCTCGGCACTATGGACCTAGTGCATATGCATGAATGTACTGGCAATTAATCCGCAATGGGCGTGATGCCGGGCGGTCAGCGCTATTGCCCACGCCCCGAGCCGGAATCCACACCGGCCGCGTTGCGTCGCCCAGGCGGGGCAGCCGGGCCTCTCCCGGCCCGCACGGACGCGCGGCGTCGTCCGGCGATCACGTTCGAGCGCGGCGTTCCCACCGCCCGGAAAGCGGCTCCGCACAGTTCGGCGAGTCTCCACACACCCCCGCAACCGAGCGGTCGGTCCGGTTCGCCCCGCGATATCGCCCAGCGGCCGTAAACGCACACGAAAACCCCGACCATAAGGTGCATCACGGGAGGTAGTCTCTGTTGCTGTGCCCACACCCGGCACAGATCCGCTGCACGCAGGCCGCATTCGAGGTCGAACGTCAGAACACGTTCCAGCAAGTGCGCACACCGAAGGGGTTGGACTGATGGCAGGCAAGCGCACCGTACTGACCGTCCGGTTGCGGCGGCTGGCGGCGATGCTGCACGAGATGCGCGAGAACGCTCAGCTCAGCAAAGAAGAGGTCAGCGCGAAGACCGGGATCAACGTCACCACGCTGTACCGGATCGAGACCGCGCAGGCGCGGCCGCAGCGGCGCACCCTCATGGCGATGCTCGACCTCTACCGCATCGGCGACGAGCAGCGCGAGGACGCGCTGGAGCTGCTGTCCGACGCGCTGAAGCCCGGCATGTCACGCGCCTACGAGGGCAGCGTGTCGGAGGTCTACGCCGCCTACATCAATTTCGAGTCCGAGGCGTTGTCCGCGCGGCACTACCAAACCTCTTTCATTCCAGGACTTTTGCAGACCTACGAGTACGCCACCGCCGTGATCGACACCTCCATGCCCAAGCTGGAGGCGTCGGTCATGGAGAGTAGGGCGAAGGCGAGGATGGATCGCGCCGTCAACCTGACCAAGGACGACCCGCTCGAACTCTGGGTCGTCCTGGACGAGGCCGCCATCCGCCGCACCGTCGGCGGGCCCGCGGTGATGCGGGGGCAGCTCGAGCGACTGCTGCAAGAGATCAAGCGCAAGAACGTGATCCTGCAGATCCTGCCGTTCGACGCGGGCGCGCACCCCGGCATGGCGGGTTCGTTCACCTTGTTGGACTTCCCCGACCCCGCCGATCCCGAGCTGGTCTATGTGGAGGGCATCGCGGGTGACGAGCTGATCGAGGGCCACTCCGAGATCCGTCGCTTCGGCGTGATCTTCGATCAGCTGCGCGCCATGGCGCTGAGCCCGCGCGACTCCGCGGCCATGATCGTGGAGGCCGCGGGGCAGATGGATCGGGAGGACTAGCAGCCCGCCCCTGGCAGGTGAAATCCAGGCGAAACACGGCCCGGCGCACGACTATTCCGTCTCGGAATGGGTACCCTCGCCCTACTGCCGAGGGGAGGACGCATGTCCGAAGTCACAGCCGATCCGACGTCCGACTCCGGGCCCGAACTCAAACGGGTAATGGGGCCGGGATTGCTCTTGCTGTTCGTCGTCGGCGACATCCTCGGCACCGGCATCTACGCGCTCACCGGCAAGGTGGCCAACGAAGTCGGCGGGGCGGTCTGGGTGCCCTTCCTGGTGGCGTTCCTGGTCGCGCTCATCACCGGTTGCAGCTATCTGGAGCTGGTCACCAAGTACCCGCACGCCGCGGGTGCGGCCCTCTACACGCACAAAGCGTTCGGCATCCACTTCCTCACGTTCATGGTCGCTTTCGCGGTGATGAGTTCCGGCATCACTTCCGCGTCCACGGCCTCGCGGGCTTTCGCGGCCAACTTCGCCGAGGCCTTCGATCCGGATCTCGGCAGCGGCGCCGCGGTGACGGTGATCGCGCTGCTGTTCATGGCCGTGGTGGCGGCGATCAACCTGCGCGGGGTGAGCGAGGGTGTCAAGCTCAACGTGGTGCTCACCTGTGTGGAGCTGACCGGGCTGCTGATCGTCATCGGGATCGGCTGCTGGGCATTGGGCGTGGGCGACGGCGACTTCTCCCGCATCGTCGAATTCGACACCGGGGAGCGCAACGCGGTCGGTGGCGTCATCGTGGCCACCACGCTCGCGTTCTACGCGATGGTCGGTTTCGAGGACTCGGTGAACATGGCCGAGGAGTGCAAGGAGCCCACCCGCATCTTCCCGAAAGTGCTGCTCGCGGGACTGATCATCACCGGCCTCATCTACGTGCTGGTATCGATCAGCGCGGTCGCACTCGTGCCCGCAGACCAACTCGGCGAAGGCGACACGCCGCTACTCAAAGTGGTCCAGGTCGGCGCGCCGAGCTTCCCGACCCACATCTTCGCCTACATCACCATGTTCGCCGTCGCCAATTCGGCGCTGATCAACATGCTGATGGCCAGCCGACTGATCTACGGCATGGCTCGTCAAGGCGTGTTGCCCCGGCCGTTCGGCCGCGTGCACCAGCGGCGCCGGACGCCCGTCACCGCCATCGTCTTCACCACGCTGCTCGCGCTGGGGTTGATCCTGTTCGTCGGCGAGGTACCCGAACTCGGTGGCACCACCGCCCTGCTTCTGCTGGCGGTGTTCACGGTGGTCAACGTCGCGGTGCTCGTATTGCGCCGAGACCCTGTGTCGCACAAGCACTTCAAGACACCGACGCCGCTGCCGGTCGTCGGCGCGCTCAGCTGCGGCTTTCTCGTCACACCCTTCACCGACCGGAATCCGGCGCAGTACGCCATCGCCGGCGTGCTGCTGGCCATCGGGGTCGCACTGTGGGGCCTGAACTACCTGGCCATTCGGGCCATGCGGGCACAACCCTTGGACAGCGGGTCATCCGCTGAGTGACCGATCGCGTTGTCGCGCCGCGGATCACCTTTTGTCGGTATGCCCGGATTCCGCAGATGACTAGTCGCCGACCGATGGGTAAGGTGGGCGCCGATGACCAGCATGGAAGCCCGTTTCGGCGATGCCACCCGGACCGTGCCCCTCCCGAACCCGTGGAATCTGACCGCTTACCTGGCCGCGGTGGCCGCCCATCGCGGACGCTCGATCAGCCTGCATCCGGTGCCCAAGGCGATGTTGGCGGACATGGGTTGCGGCGGAGGCGGCCTGTGGGTGGCACGCAAGCACGACGACATCATCGTCTACGACGCCGCGGCGACCGGCCGCAACGCCGATCACGTCATCTTGCACGAGATCGGTCACATGCTCTTGGGTCACCACAACGACCAAGAACGCGGCGATCCGTTGCCGCCCTCGTTGGCCGTCGTCCTGCCCTCGATTTCGCCGCAATCGATCGAACACGTCCTCGGCCGTGCCGAGTTCGGCGTCGATCGCGAGCGGGAGGCGGAGGTCTTCGCCGACATGACCATGGTGTACGCGACTCTGCCACGTCGGCGCCGCCGCTCGTTCCGGCTGTTCGGGCGGGGTCGGTAGCTACCAGCGGTCGTAGCGCCCGTCGGGTAGTCGTCTGGCTCCGGCACGCAGGTCGTCGATGAGATCCTGGTAACCGTCGGCCAATTCGTCGATTCGGACCCATGCGTCGTAGAAGACCGATTCCGGCGCGTGCGCCAGCGCCACGAACGCCTGAGCGGCCAGCATGGCCAGCCGGTCGACGATGTGGCCCACGGTCTCGGCGTGTTCGGGCGCGGCCGGCGGCGGGATCGGCGTCGCCAGGGTGACCCAGCGGTCGATGCCGCGCACGAGTTGCACTCGACGCCGGTCGAGTTTGTCGCACCGGCTCGCGGGAGTGCGTTCGCGTGTCTGATGCAGCTGAGCCAGTTCTCCGGCCGCTTCCAGCATCGGATGATCCATGTGCGGCAAGCCCCGGAAGGCAGCCAGCAGGAGTTCTTTGCCCGGAATCACCCTGGCCTCGGACACCTGTTCCATTCTCCGGACCCCCATTCCGACCAGCGTGGACGCGTCTCGGTCGCGCCCGCGATGCCTTGCCTCGCCGGTGTCCCGGCACTGCCCGAACATCCACATATGCCCAGCGTGACCGAGAGTGGTCCGGGTCGCGTCGAATTCGATCACTTCCGCGCACGCGACACGCCCATTGACCGATTTATCCGGTCACACACCACCCCCCAAAGTTTTGGCAAACATCCAGTGACCTTGCGTTTTTCGACGATAGAGCCATATCTACTGGGATTATTGCCAGCCGAGACGACACGCCAGCCACGCTCCGGCGAGCCGGGCAAACCCTGACTGATGCTCACGCAACCGCGGCGAACGCGGCGGACCCGGCTTCCGGCAAGCCGCCGCCCAATACCCCGCGAGCGCGCAGACGAAAGCGTCGACCGCCACGGGGTCCACGTCGCGAGTCACTGAATGGGTGGCGATGATCGGATCCGGATCAACACCGGCGGCCGCGATCGACGGCGCGAGCGCGACGAGGTCGATCCACGCGGCGCCCCGGCAGGCCCAGGCCCAATCGACCGCCAGCACCGCACCATCGGGCCGCCGCAGCATGTTGTCCGGCCGAAGATCCGTGTGCAGCAAAGTGTTTCCTTCCGCGGCCGCCGGCCACGCGGCTTCCAGTTCGGCCAATTTCGTCAGGTGACGAAGCGACCAACTGTCCAAGTCCGCCGGAGGCCCCTCCGTCACGAACGTTCGCCAGCCGGTCAGCTCCGGTCCGTAGGCTTCCGCAACCGTCGGCACATCAGCCAGTGGGCTCGGAGTCAGCTCCGTCGCCAATCGCGTCACCAGCTCGAGAGTGTCTCGCAACTCCCCCGGCTCGCCGAGTCGGGGAAACGCTCCCTCGACATCGTCGAAAACCGCGACGAACCACCCCGCGATCTCCGTCGCGAACCGGCATCGCGGTGCGGGCACCGTCGCTGGGAGCCGAGCCGCGATCCGCGCTTCCTGCCGATACATCACCGCGAGACCGTCTTCCGCCTCGATCGCCTTCACGAAGGCAGCACCACCGCCGACGGTGCGCAAGCGCGCTGCCACACCGTGGCTGAACCCTCCGCGCTGATTCTCGGCAGTGTGGACGGCGTCTCCGAGTACGCGCGCTACTTCCGTCCGTACCGGCTCCGGCGCCTCGGCCCATCCGATCCGCAGAGCGGTGCCCTCGTAATCCACCATCACTCGATCGTCCGAGCCGCACCGGGAACTCACCACCGAATTACGCGCCCGCATGCGCTCGGATCGGCACTGCACCGCCGCACTTCTTCATGAGGCAAGGCCGAACGCAAGGGCGACCTCGTCACACATGGGCAAGCGCTTCGACTCTGGGCAATTCAGCTTTCGCGCCGCAGGGCGTCTCCGCACTCGAGGCGCTGGCGTCTGATGGGATTGGTGCGAAATTCGAAGCGCGCGTTCCGGATGGTTCTCCCGGGCACTACCGGAGCGCTTCTATTCCCCGCGGCGGGATCGACACGCGGCGTGGCCGGTTGCCGCCCACGGCCGGAATGCGCCACGCCTGCGGATCGGCATCGCTTCAGGATGTGATCTCTTGCGCGTCGAGATAATCCAGACCGCCGATGTAGATGGTGTGGCCGGGGTCGGCGGTGGCGGCGGTGGCATCGGCGACCGCGGTGGCGAACTCCGTGACCGTGGGCAAGTCGCCGTGCTCGCGGCGCGCGGCGACGGCGTCGGGATTTCGGCGTTCCAGCAGTTGGACGATGATCGTGCCGTCGATCATGTCGCCGGAGACCACGTGCAGGGCGATGCCCATGGCATCGAGTTCCGGGATCATGGCGCGCAGCGCGTCCTCGCCCGCGCGCTTGCTGGCGGCGATGGGTTCGTAGTCGGCGGGGACGGGCTTGCGGCCGTGGAAGTGCGCCTGATGGCTGGTCACGTAAACGATCCGCGCACCGGAAGGCATGTGCGGCAGGGCAAGCCGCACAAGCCGTTCCTGCGCGTCACGATTGAGGGCCATGGCGTAGTCGGGCCGGGCATCGCGCTCCAGCCCACCCGACGCGTTCAGCACCAGCACATCGAGACGGCCGAACTCCTCGGCGACCCCGGCGACCAGCGCCCGGGCCGAATCCGCGTCGGCGATGTCGGCGCCCGCCGTCGAGGCACTGCCGCCCGCCTGCCGAATCGACTCCGCCAGCGCGTCGGCCCGCTTCGCCTTCTCCCGGTAATTGATCACCACATGGTCGCCGCGCGTCGCGAGCACCCGGGCGGTCTCCGCGCCGATCCCGCGGGAGGCGCCCGTGATCAGAACGATTCGCCGACCGGTCCTGTCGTCCATCGTCACCCTTTCGGTCCGCCCGGCCCCCGGGCCAGTGCTTCTGATTCAGAACCACTATGCTGGTTCTAAATGAGAAGCGCAAACGAACCCAAGCCGCCGCGTGGGCGGGACGACCCGGCGAACGCGCCGTTGCTGGCCACGATGGACCTACTCGGCCAACGCTGGATCCTGCGCATCCTGTGGGAATTGGAACCCGACCGCCTCGGCTTCCTCGAACTGCGCCGACGGATGGGCAACTGCTCCTCGAGCATGCTTTCGGTCCGCCTGCAACACCTGCAATCCGCGGGCCTGATCGCGAAGAACCCCGACAAGTCCTATGAACTGACCACCGCGGGCGCCGAACTCGGCACGGCACTCGGATCGGTCTGGGACTGGTCGCGCCGCTGGCGCGTGACCCCCGTCGAGGCCGGGGCCGACTGACTCGCGCCGCACTCGACGTTCTACGGTTCGGCGAGGGGCGACCTTGTATGCACGAGACGCGAATCACAGCATGGTCAGGACGAAGGAAGGCGCGTTTTCCCACACCCCTGCGCGTGCACTGCGCCCTGGCGGGCTGCGAGAACTTCGGCTCCTCCCGCAGCTCAGCGGAGTGCGCGTCGTGTTCCGACGGCGGAACACATGGACTGCGGTTCGTTGCCCCGGCCGAGAAGTTGACCTTCGAGTTGGTTGAGGCTCCATGATGGCCGGGTGGTGAGTACGGAGTCGACAGGGTTGATCACGATCGGCGTGCTCGCGCGGGCCAGTGGGCTCACGGCGAGCGCGCTGCGGTTCTACGACGACTGCGGCCTGCTCGTTCCAGCCAGAGTCGATCCACTGACCGGATACCGCTACTACTCCGAGGCGCAGCGGGAGCGGGCGGTGCTCATCCGGCAGCTGCGCTCGATCGATCTGCCGCTGGACACCATCGCGGAGATTCTCGCCGGTGACACCGACCGGGCACGATGCCTGCTCGACCGTCACGTCGCGGAACTGACGCGGCGAGCGGAGGAGGCCGCGCGCGTCGCCGCCGTGGTCGAACAGTCGCTCGGCGCGCACGTGGCGATCGATGCGGCGACGCTGGCCGAGGCGCTCGATCAGATCCGCACCGCCGTCGCCCGTACTCGCGAGATACCCGTGCTGGCGGGCGTTCTGCTGGAAGCGGGCGCCAACGCGGTAACCCTGACCGCGACCGATCGCTATCGGCTGTCCACGCGCACCGTGGTGGCGAACCGGCAGCACGGCGGCGAGTGGTCCGTGGTACTCGATTCCAACGGACTCGAGTCGATCACCGACCGATTACGCGGCATGGACGAAGTCGTCGCCGCACCGTCCGGCGGCGGGCTGCTTCTGACGGGAGGCGGCGCGGAACACCGACCGGCCGTCATCGACGCTCCCTTCCCCGACCACCGCGCCTTACTGGCCGGACTGGGACCGGTGCGTACCAGGGCGGTCGTCGCCCGGCATCTGCTGCTGGATCTTCTCGAAAAATCGGACGAAGCAGTGCGATTCGCGATTCAGCCGACGGAAATCTCGATATCGGTGTCGGGGGATGTGCACTGCCTGCCCGCCAAGGTCACCGGCTCCGCCGTCACACTGTCGTTCGACCCCGCGACACTGCTGCCCGCCGTCCACACCGCGCTCGGCCCCGATCTCATGCTCGACATCATCGCCGCCGATCAGCCGGTGGTTCTGCGCTCCGCCACCGACGGCGACCTCACCACCCTGGCCATGCCGGTCCGGCCCCCGCACCACAACGCCACCGAATAGGTCATACGCGCCGACGGCCATTACTCGCGCAACCACTGCACTCGCGCAACCGCGTCCCTCCCACCCAGGCGGCACCACGATCCGAACGCCCATCTCGCGGTCGCAGTTGGCCGCCTGCGGCCACTACTTCCGATCGGTCACCCTTCTCGGGATCGCAAGCGCCCGCCACTACTTCCGATCGCTCGGCCACCCGGCGCCGAAGCCGGCCATCCGGCCTCGCACACGAAACGCTCCGCGTCCATCCCCCACCTGAAGGAGATCCGCATGAACCCGGCCCACGACCACACCATGAACACCATCACCAGCGCTGTCGCGCTCGGCCGCGAGGGCCGTCCGGACGACGCGCGGGAAGCTCTGCTCGCCGTATGGGCCTCGCTCGGCCCACAGGGCGACCCCCTGTACCGGTGCACCCTCGCCCACTACCTGGCCGACTTGTACGACGACGCCGCCGAAGCACTCACCTGGGACATCCGCGCATTGGACGCCGCCGACAGCCTTTCGGACGCTCGCGCTCGAACCTTCGACGAATCACTGCGGGTGACCGCGTTCTACCCGTCGCTGCACCTCAATCTCGCCGACGACTATCGCAGGCTCGGCTCGTTCGACGCCGCACAGCGTGAAATCGATGCCGCTCGCACACGTCTGCACACGCTCGCCGACGACGGCTACGGGGCGACGATCCGAACGGCGGTCGACGAAGTCGAGTCGGCTATCCGCGAACGGCGCACCGAACCCCGGGCCTCGGCCCCGACCGGAGGCCGCTGAAGCGCGAGCAGCCCGCACCGATTCGGTGCGGGCTGCTGCGGAGCGCGACTACTTCAAGCGAAGCTTGCCGAACAGACCGTCCTTCTCGTCGTCCGGTCCCGCGGTGAAGTACAGCGAGTCGGCGTCACCGAGGCTCTCGCCGTTGCCGAACATCAGCGCCCACAGTCCTTCGATGGCGACCGGCTTGCCGTCGGCATCGCGCAGGTAGTCGGCGAACTTGCCGGTGGTGTCGTCGTAGGCCAGCACGTGCCCCGCGCCGCCGAAGTTGCCGACCAGCAGTTTGCCGCTGAGCGGACCGAACCCGTCCGGCGCGATCGTCACCGCCCACGGGGCGTTGAGGCGCTTGCCGTCGTCGATGATCCGCACCAGTTTGCCGCCTGCGTCGAACTCGGCGAGCTTGCCCTTGTCCGGCTTCCCGCCCTCTTTGTCCTTGTCCAGCGAGTCCTCCTCACCGGCATCGAACTTGGTCGCGTCCTTCTCGTCCGGCTGGGTGGTGGCATAGGCGACGAAGACCCGGTTGCCGATGGTCGAGACGTTGAACGGCGCGGGATCGCCGGGCTTGGCCTTCTTGCCCTTCTCCGGCGCGGCCGGGTCGATCGCGTCGCCGGTGGCGAACGGGTTGGCGAAGCCGGTGGTCGGGATCAACTGCCAGTTCTTGTCGAACGTCCGCACCTGCGGGTCGGCGCCGAAGTCCGCGGCCAGCAGCTTGTCACCGGAGGGAGCCAGCGCGATCCCGAAGAACTGCATCCCCTGCGACTGGCCGTCGAAGACCAGGTTGGCGGGGCCGTCGTGGCGCACGATCCGGCCCTCGAAGCCCAGTTCGGTCCAGGCGGAGATCTTGCCGGAGTCGGTGGCGAAGATGAACCGCGCCGAACCGTTCAGCGGCCCGCCTTCCTCCTCCACCGGCTGATCGTGGACGACGAACAGATCGGAGGTGATCGGCGCCGGGTTGAACACCACGCCGGTGGTCTTGCCCGCGCTCTTGTCCGAGGTGTCGGCGTCGGCGCCGGGGATGGTGACGATCTTCAGCGGGTCCTGGAACAGCTTGTGCACTTTGTCGTCCGAGGACTTGGTCACGTCGCCGACGAACTGGAACGACTTGCCGCCCGCGCCGACCCAGAAGTGCCCGCCCGCGCCCTTGGGGCGGTTGGCCAGCCCCCAGGCGTTCACCAGGTCGGGGAAAACGAACTGCGCCTTGTACTCCGCGTTGTTGGCCGCGAGATTGGTCTGGACGTATTTGTTGCCGTCGAGCGCGGGCACCTCGTCCGACTTCGAGTCCGAGCAGCCGGCCGCCACGACCAGCGCGACGCCAAGCGCCGACGCGCGCAGCAGACCACTTCGGGTCCGCGACCGGGGCGTACCGCCACGGCGCGACTCATTCCAGCGTCCGTTCAACTTCTTGTTTCCTTTCCGACCACACCACATTGGTGATAAGGCGAAGCTAACCTTAGCCTGCGGCAAATTAGGGAGTACCCGAACGGTTCGACAAGTACGGGTTTAGGCTGTTCGCCGTGGTCGAACCCCAGCCTGCGATTGCCCTGCACCCCGATATCGCTCCGCTCGCTCCACTGCTCGGCACGTGGCGCGGTAATGGGCAGGGTGAATACCCGACCATTCAGCCGTTCGGCTACGTCGAGGAAATCCGGTTCGGCCATCTCGGCCGCCCGTTCCTCACCTACCGGCAGAAGACCCGCGCCACCGACGACGGCAGGCCGCTGCACGCCGAGACGGGCTATCTGCGTTGCCCGCGCCCCGACCGCGTCGAATTGATCCTCGCCCATCCCACCGGCATCACGGAAATCTGCGAGGGCTCGCTCGCCGTCGAGGACGGCACGCTGCGCATGGAATTGAACTCCACCGCCCTCGGCCGCAGCAGCACGGCGAAACTCGTGACTGCCCTCGGCCGATCGCTGCACCTCTCCGGCGACACCATCGACTACACACTCCGGATGGCGGCGGTCGGCGAACCACTGCAACATCACCTGGCCGCCACTCTGCTACGGAATTGACCCCGGCCGGAAGGTGCTCGGCAACCGGCGCCGCCCACTGCTCAGCTCGCTGACCAGGTCTTCGTAAGCGACCGCTGATTCGGCCAGCCGCTCCCACGCGAACCAGAGGTCCCACTCCTGGTCGTCGGCCATGGCCGCGTGCGCGTACGCGCTGAGCCGCGCCAGGCGGTCGACCACCGAGCCGAACGATTCGGTGTGCAGATAGGCTCCGCCGCGCGCGGTGGGCAAACGAACCTCGACCCAGCGGTCGATGTCCCGAATCAGCCGTGACCGGCGCTCATCGCCGCCGCAACTACATTCCCCATCCACCCGGATGCGGCGAATATGGAGGTCAGCCAAGGTGCGCGCCCGCAGCAGCACGGGATGTCCCGGTGGCGGCACGTCTTCTCTACAGGCGCGCAGTAGTTGACTTCGCGTCGGCAGTCCTTCACTCATACCGCACCTTTCCCACCCGCGCGGGCCAGCACGCAGTTCACGATCACCATCCCGGACGGACGAAACGTATCCCGCGGCGCCACCACCCAGCGGCGGAATACGCCGTTCACGTCGGCGGGTGACGGCAGCGCGATTTCACTGCCGAACGGCACGATCGAAACGTCGATCCGGAACAACGCGGCGAACAACCGCACGTCGTCGGGCAGATCCGGCCTGCACAGGAAAGTCCATCGGCGAGAACGGATATGCGCGATCACCGGCCCGATCGCTTGGCCACGGAAAAGCATGTCGTCGCGCACGCGCTGCCCTAGCCTGTCGGGCATCGTGATTCCGCCCACCACGCCCGCCTTCACGACGATGCGGCCGATCTCCGGATGTATCCCGGCGGGCAACCCACAGGTGCGGCGGTAAAACGCGCAGCGGGACGCGGGAGTGTCCGCGAATGCCGCATGATTCATTCGCCAGCCTCGATTCACATAGTTCGGTACGCGAAATCCCGGTCGCTGGACCTGTAACCGTTGGCGCGGTTAAGGTTTCAGCACTTCTTCGATTGGGTCCGGGCGCGTTCAGTGAAGCACCGGATATCGCTGGGCGGGAATGTTCTCAGTGGTGGAATCGGGCGGAAACGGCCCAGGTTCCAAGGCCCCCCGCCACAAGGTTCCAGTTAGGTACCCGACCACTAGTTCGGCTACGAAAGGGATTAGTCGTGACTTCAACAGGTTCCACCTTGCCTCGCCGGATGCTGGGGCGTCAGCTCCGGGCGCTGCGAATCAACGCGGGCATCAGCGCGGAATACGCCCGTGACGCGATCGACGTGAGCAAGCAGACCCTGTGGCGGATCGAGACCGGGCAGTCCGTCCGGCTTCATCCGCTGGTCATCGAAGGGCTGTGCAAGCTGTACGGGGCGTCCGAGGAACGCACCGCCATCCTGCTCAACCTGGTCGAGGAGACCAAGCGCACCGGATGGTGGCATGCGTTCAACGACACCATCCTTGAAGACTTCAACCTCTTCGTGGAGCTGGAGGCGACAGCCGAGCGACTCGTCTCCTACCAAACAACCCTGCTCCCAGGCCTCCTGCAAACCGATGAGTATCGCCGCGCCCTTATCTGGGTGGACTTTCCAACGATTTCCGGACCAGAAGTCGAACGAATGATCGAGGTCTTCAGGCAACGAAAATCACGTCTGGACAGCGAATCAAACCCTTTGCGTATGGATGCCGTCATCGACGAATCCGCGCTGCGGCGGGCGGTCGGTGGCCCCTCGGTCATGGCCGATCAGCTCTGGCATCTGACACGAGTTGGTGAACAACAGAATATTTCGGTGCGAGTGGTCCCGCTCGCAGCGGAGACATACGTAGGGCTCGGCGTCGGCCCGTTCGCGATGCTCGAGTTCCCCAAACACCCCACAGCCCATCTCACCGAACCACCGGTTGTCTACGTGCAGGGCTTCACGGGCAACCTGTATCTTGAGAAGCCCGAGGAGATCCGGCAACACCGCCAGGCGTACGCCGATATCCAGCGATCGGCACTGGATCAAGAGCGAAGCCGAGCCCTCATCCGCAAGATCGCCAAGGAGTACGCCGAGTGAACGACGGCCTTTCTGAAGCCACCTGGTTCAAGAGCAGCTACAGCAGTGCGTCAAGGGACTGCGTCGAAGTCGCGTTCCTGAGCGAAGGCTCGGTGGGTGTACGCGACTCGAAGAATCCCACCGGCACGGCTCTGGTGTTCGCTCCGCGCGAGTGGGACTCGTTCACCGCCTGCGTAGCCAACGGAGAAGTCGGCCGTTACCAACCCTGACGGAGCCGTTTGCCCACGTCCCTGGACCTCCCAGTCGGGGGTCCAGGGTGCTCGATCCAACCGGAGATTCCGGGACGCGCGATGCATGTCGGCGCGCTTGCGCCCTAGGGAAATCTCCCGGTAGCGTCAACATTCACTGCAGGGGGCGGAGGAGCTGGTCCGGCCCTGGAGGGGCCAGGAACCACACACCGGTGCACGAGGGGAACCAATGACTTCAGGGCGGAAATCTCGGCGACTGACCATCCTCGCTCTCGGTGCCACACTCGTTCTTCCAGGCTGCGATTCCTCAACCGATCATGCCGCGCCAACGGTAGCCACGTCCACCAGCCCCAGCATCGCCCCTGACGTACCCACCGGCTACGACCCGTGCACCGACATCCCACAAAGCGTGCTGGATTCAGAGAGCCTGCGCAGTAAGGACAAGCAGGACTCGAACGCGTCCGGCGGGGTCAAGTGGCGTGGTTGCGCTTGGCTCCAGACTGACGGCTACGCCCCGGTCATCACTACGACAAACATCACTGTGGACATGGTGCGGGACAAGAAGTTCGCAGATACGCGCGAGTACACGATCAACGGTCGCCGCGCGATCTCGACACGACAGGTCGATGAGCACCCCGATGCAGTGTGCACGATCAACGTGGAGATGAAGGGCGGAAGCCTCGAAATTTTCCTCAGCAATCCGCCGTCGCGCAAAAATACGGGGAACCTGGATACTTGCGCACTGGCACGGACCCTCGCCGAGAAGGTAGTGCCAACAATGCCTGCCACGTCCTGAAACTCGCTGAAGCGATCGAACTCACCGGGAGGGAGTAACACATGGGTGACGACAGCGCGCAGCCGCCTCGGCCGATGGCGAACATTTTGAGCGCGGCCAAAGAGGGCCAGCTAGAGATGCGGATGTCCGCAGAGGACTTCATCTACATCGACCGCGATTGCGAGTACTTCAAGAGCGCCATTCAGAAGATCCAGCGGTCCATGGATTTTGTTTCAAAACAGTCTCACTGGGGCTTGGGCGAGGGCGACGGCGACATGGTCTCGGCACAAACCTTGGTCGATAGATTCAAAAAGAAGGCCCGCGGCGCGGAAGACAACAACAACGTCTATCAGATCATGGAAGATCACTATCGGATCGTCGAGGACATCCAAGAGGTGCATCGGCTCGCCCGTGATCGAATCATGCAGGTAGACAGCGACTTTGCCGCAGATTTCAACCGGTTGAACACCACCCTGCCTGAGCGCCCGCCCGTCGGTGTCCAGTTCTCACCGCCCAGGCTCCCGAATGGAACGGACAAATGAGCGGCTACGAGAACAAGCGCATCCCGAACGGTGGTGAGCACCCCGACAGCTGGGAACACTCCCGCATCACCGACACGTTCAAGCCGCTCGACCCCACCGATACGTTCACCCAAGCTGACACGTACTGGCAAGCTCGCAACGAGTGGGAGCGAGGAGTTGAGACTTTCGCGCGCTCCATCCAGACTTCCATTGCGCAAGCCTGGTCCGGCCCCGCAGCGGAGCAGTCCAAGAGCTCCATCGCCAAATACACCAGCGACGCGCAGAATCTGACGACATCCCTCGAGGAGCTGTACTACCGGGTTCGCGACGCCGCCACCGCGATCACCGATACGAAGAAGGCCATCCCCGATCTCGTCAATATCCCGTTCGAGGATCGCATTTTCAATCCGAGGCGCTGGAACCTGTCGAGCGAACGCTTCCTGGCCGAACAATCCGCGCGCGTCGCGATGCAGGAATACTACGTACAACCGTTCAGCGAGATGGACGGCAAGATTCCGGTGCTGCCCACTCCGGTCGGCCCGACCGCGTCGGTGGACATCCCAGCGCCCCCTCCAGGCGGATACCACAGCGACGATAGCGGCGGCCCCTCGTCGAACGACTCCGGCAACGGTCCTACCAGCACCGATTCCGGTACTCCCGGCGACAAGGACGGCGACGGCAAGCCCGAGACGACGAGCGCCGAAGAACAGCAGCAGTCCACCGACGAGTCGACCCAGAACCAGCAATCCTCCGACACGACGGCGTCCGATACCACGACCAAGCCCGCAGGCGTGGACCCCACGTCGACGACTCCCGCCTCCACCACGGACCCGACGAAGACCACGTCGACGGGCACCCCGACCCCGCACAGCCCGGGCACACCGGGCAGCCCCGGCACGCCCGGCACAACGAACCAGCCGCAACCGGGACGCAGCATCGCGGGCGCACCGGGAACGCCGAACACATCAATGAATCCGGCAGCCGCGGCGCGGACCACCTCCGGACTGCGAGGCACGAGCGGAACGTCGGGCATGATGCCGCACGGCTCTCGCGGCAGCGGCAAGGACGATGAATCCGAGCACAAGACACCGGACTACCTGATCACCCAGGAGAACACCGACGAGCTGCTCGGCGAGCCCCCGAGAACGCTGCCCGGCGGCGTCATCGGTGGCACCCCCGATTGACTGCCCGCACACTTCTCGACTCGGCGCACGCCCGCATCCACAGGTAGCGGGCGTGCGTGGATAGTGGCCGCTCCGACGCGGCCGGATTGGACCTCACATGGCTGAATGGACCTGGGAACCGGACGATTTCGCCGCTCTCTGGTACGGCGACGCGCACGATCGCATCCCCAGCCCACTGCGCTACACCAGCCGTTTCGCCTTCCGCGACGACTTCGCCGCCCACCGCACCGCCGTATGGCAGCGCTACTCCGCGGACGAACTAGACGAGATCGCCGCGGCCTTCCGCACCCTCGGCGACTCCGATCTCCGGATCGAAATCCTCGGCGGCACCTGCAAGCACAAGAACAGCACCGGCCCCGACGACATCCGCGAGTACCGGATCCTCGGCGCCCGCGACAGCTACCGCGCCGTCATCCTCAGCCAAGCGGGCAACCAACACGAACACGGCCCCATCCGCGCCCGCATGTTCCCCGCCGAACAACTCCCGGCACGCCTCGTGAACGCCATCCCCGCCTGCGCCCCCGGATCAGAGAAACCCGCCACCTTCCACCCCGACGACCTGATTCCCCGCCGCGACACCTACCTCCAGGACAACGCCCGCAACACCCCCCGCGAGCAATACCAGCGCCTCCTCGGCCGCCCCGTCGACGGCGGCGGCACCGCCGTCCTCATCACCGCCCCCTTGCACACCCACACCAAACCCACCAAAGTCCTCCAGTGGCACGACATCTCCACCGACGGCCGCTACACCGAACACCGCACCGACCACATCACCGTCCGCCCCACCACCCCCACCGACCTGACCACCCACTTCACAACCTGGATCGACCAAGCCCTCCAACGCCTCGCCGCCACCCGCCCCGAAAGTTGGTAGATACGTGGACAACTCGTTGCGCAGCCGCTTGCCGACGGCCCGGCACGCCCGGTAGTGTCGGGAACCCAATGGGGAGTTCATCGGCCTGTATGAATATGTAGACAGGCTACCGAGAGGGGAGTTTTGGCGAGCATGAATATCGCACCGGTAGAGTTCGCTGGACGGCGACTTTCCGAGTATCAGGCACTGTCGGTTTCGAAAGCGGACAAGTGACGGCACACACCCCGCCTCCGTGGGATGACCCGAGTTATTGGGATGACGAGCCCGACGACGACAGTCGGCGGCAGGATGAATCGGCAGCCGTAGATCGGGGTGGCAACACGGCCGGTATCGAGCACGACACGTTCACTCTGCCGCAGAAGTCCGCGCTGGTATCAGTGAAAATAGCTGAAGACTGCCTGCCCACGGAAGTGAAACTCAGTCGCAACTGGAAGGACAACTGGGAGCCGTCGCGCTACGCGGAGAGCATAATGACCGCATACAAATACGCCCTCTATGAACGGCAAATTCGTTATGCCGAGTCCGGCTCGATCCCGAAATCGGGGATGCCATCCCTGCACGATATCGCCCCTGCACTTCTGCGAACGCGAGATACTCATGAATACCAAGAGACCTTCGCACGTCTGATAGGTCCCGTCACGTACGAAGCGCACGGCTCCGGATTGACCGAATCCGATAAGCCCGCTCTCACCGTGACTGCGAATGAAAGAAGGATTATCGCTATCCGACTCGATCCGCGATGGGCGCAGTCTGCCGAACCCTTCACGATCGCCCACGATATCGTGGCATGCGCCGATCAGATCCGCGCGATGAAGCCGGTTTTCGTCAGAGATCCTCACCTCGATCAAGAATCTGAGGCGGATATTTCCAAGCGCCTTGCCCAGCACATTCGACAACTCACCGAGAACGAGATCTGATGGCAGACAATCTATCCGTAGAACTGGATCTACTCGATCGAGCATCGAAAGCCTGGACCGACACCGTGGATCAGGCACTCTACAATGCTGCAGACCAAATAGAGCCACTGAAATTTTCGAGGATTCAGTTCGGCATCTTCCAAGTCCCCTGGGATCAGTACACCCAGACCGCCGCGTATATCCAGAATCGCCTTCGTGAAGGGGGCGCCGAGGCCACCGAAATGGGTGTCGCACTACATAGAGCGGCGGCCACTTACAGAAGCCAGGACGAAGCGAGTGAAGGCGATCTCAAAAAATTGGATGTGGACTTCAGCATATGACCGAAACGCTCAAGAAGGAAGACCTGGACAAATCAATCGGCGACTTCAAGAAAGCGCGGAACGATTGGAACAATTTGCCGGACAAATTGAACGACGCGGTGGATGGCCTGAAATGGAAGGCGCCGCCACTCTATGCGCTGGTGACTTCAAAGCGGGACGACGCACAGGTAGAACTCAAGAAGGTGATGGATAAATTCGTCGAGATCGGCGAGGGAATTGCCGCACCGTATCTGTTCATTCAGTACGCGGCCGACTGGCAAGCTGTAGGTGGTACGGTTCGAGGTGCGGAAAACGCCCAATCGAACTCTACCGTCAGCCTGGACGGGCATTGGACCGGAGCCGCAAAGGATCGGTACAGCGCGTCCCGTACGAGCCAGCAACAGGCGATGACCACCACAGCAGAACTGTGCGACAAAGTGCACGATCAGCTGATCTCCTTAGCCAGAAGCGGACATGCGCTCTACACTGAGATCGTCAAAGCCATTGTCGGATTTTACGCCAAAATAGTTGAGTTGATCGTCGACATCGCCGAGGTAGTCGGAGCACTGGAGGCCGCTGGCGTTGTAGGACAACTGGCCGGACAAGCCTTCACCGCGATGGCCGATATCTTCACCGCTGCCGTGGGTAATCTGCAAGAGCAGGGGATCGCGGCGAACGAACTCAAGAATCTCCGGAACAACCCGCGCGGGCTGCCGAACAACACGTGGCCGAGCTCCGTTTCCACCACTTTCGACGACCCAAAGCTATGGGAGCTGGCAGTCAAATGATCTCGCTACGTCGCACCACCCGGCGATTTGCGCGGTACGCTTCAGCCCTTGCAGCGATAGCCGTAGCATGCACGGGCGTCGGCTGCGGATCGACGCCCGACACGGACATCAGCTCGATGACGACGAGCACGGTGTCATCGTCGACGACCACCGCGAAGATAGCCAGTTGCTTTCCGACGCAGAAGATCGAAGAACCCGATCTAGCGAAATTCGCCGCCGATCTTCGGCTTCCACCCGAGGTCAACCTGTTCGATGTGAACTTCGGCATCGCCGCGGACGAGCGGGGCAGGGATATCGTCTTCGTCCATCTCTGCGTACCGGCGTCTACGAATCCTGATGGTCTTCGGGCGGTAGCGACCACCGTCGCCCACGCTTTGAAGAAGAGCGAACTGGGGGCGCGTACAGGCACCTTGTACATCGCCGACACTGGCGCCGCGAAGATAAAGTACCGGTCATATCTGGCGGACCACGACTTCCAAGCGCATCGATGGGATGGCACTCCTTCTCCGGAGGCCGAACTCGCGATGTGGGAGATCTACGACGTGCCATGAGGTTTGATTGGATTCCGTCGGTTGGTGACCGGTTGGTGGACAACATCGCAGCCCGCAGCGGTGGACTGCGGGCTCCACGGGGCCGGGAGGCGCGGCCGAAGCTGTCGGTGGTGAGGCAAGTTCCGACGGAAGAGGGAGGGGATTCCAATGGGGTATCCGTATGGCGGCGTCGGCCGCGAGCTGCCGCCGCCGGGGTTCGGCCGTCCTGAACCACCCCCGCCCAGCGGTGCCACCGCGATCTTCGCGGCTGCGATAACACTGAGCATTGGGTTGATGTGCGCTGTCGGAACCTTCTCTGGGGCCACATTCGCATACGACAACCGGAAGTACTGGTCGGGCGAAATGGCCCTGACCCTCGGGTTGGTCGGGGGCGCGGCCATCCTCTATGTACTCGGAGCGGTCCTGCTGATCTTTCGCACCACAGTCGGTAGGGTGCTGGTGATCATCGATTCCGTGCTCGGAGTGATCTACGTCGTCGCCATGGTCGACCACACGGGGAAATCGGCTTTGCTCATCCTTGCGACGCCCGTGCTGATCGCTCTCGTCCTTGCCGCGATGAAGCCGACCGGACGCTGGATCGCCGCCAAACGGACCGTCCACAACCGGAGGATGTAGGGCCGGACGGCTGTGGGTTCTCCGGCCGACCATGGTCGCCGAACAGCGCAGCCGGATCGGCGAAGTGAGGTTCAGCCCTGCTGATGCGGGGCTCGACGCCGCAGCATCGCGTGGTGGATGTAGTACTTGTCGACCTGGCGGGTGAAGACGCTCACCAGTTCCCAGCCGAAGTACACGTCCAGCCATTCGATGCAGGCGGTCAGAGTCGACAGGGTTCCGTTGTGGTCGGGCTTGGTCAGGCCCATGTCCCATGCCAGAGTCCGTCGAGGCTGTGCGCAGATGACCAGGTATCTGCGTCGGTAGGTGCTCATGTCGACGGTTCCGTCCAGGATGGCCTTGACGTCGAGGACCCGCCCGGGACCGGCTGGGAGCAGTGGAGGCCGACCGTTCATGCTCCGGTTCCTGCCTGCGCGGATCGACGGGAAGGACAAACCAGCGTGCCGGTGGGAGCCCAGCCGAGTCCGGCTCTACTGTCCCACATAACGATTCCGGCACCGCTCCGCTCGGTCAACGTATCCCCCTCCGACGCAACGCGCTCGACAGCGCGGTTGAGGTCCACGATAGCGGGCTCGAAACAGGTGCTGTCGGAGACCGGTGGCGCCCCCGGCGCCTCGGAACTGTCGCTGTGTCCACTAGGACTCCGCTGAGCGACGTCTGACCAACGCCGATTCAAAACGGACAAAAACGGAGTGGCTGACTTATTGCCGAGGTAGCGGCGGTGGGCGCTAATGGAAAGAGCCGGGCCACTGAGTGAGTCGGGGCGCCCTCCCCCCGGCGTAGAGAAAACAATCTCCACGAAACCAGGAGGCATCGCCGTGCCCACAATCACTTCGATCACACCCACCTCGGGCCCCACCACGGGAGGCACCAGCGTCACGATCGCGGGCACCGGGTTCACCGGTCCGCTGACCGTGCGGTTCGGCTCCACCGCAACGACTTTTACCATCGACTCCGCCATACAGATCACGGCCGTCGCTCCCGCGGGGTCGGCCGGTGCGGTACAGGTGACGGTCAGCGATTCGGGCGGGACCAGTAACGGGGCCACCTACACCTATCTCGCCGTCCCGGCTTTGACCTCCATCGCCCCCGGCCAGGGGTCAACCGCCGGCGGGACGTCGGTCACGCTCACCGGGTCCGGACTGACCGGTGCCACCGCCGTCACTTTCGGCACCACACCGGCGACTTCGTTCACCGTCGACTCGGATACGCAGATCACGGCCGTCGCCCCGGCGGGCACGGGCATCGTGTCGGTCACCGTCACCGCTCCGGGCGGCACCAGCAACGGGGTCACCTTCATCTATGTCGTGGTGCCCACCATCACGGCGGTCTCCCCTGCTTCGGGTCCCGCATCGGGCGGCAACAACGTCACGATCTCCGGCACCGGGTTCACCGGCCCGCTGACCGTCCGGTTCGGCAGTACCGCCACGACCTTCACCGTCGACTCCGCGTTGCAGATCACCGCCATCGCTCCCGGAGGTGCGACCGGATCCGTGCAGGTCACCGTCACCGGTTCGGGTGGCACCAGCAACGGCGTCACCTACACCTACGTCTGATCGAGACAGCCCACGGGCCGTCGCCGGGAATCCGGCGGCGGCCCGATCGCGTTGAGCGCCTGACTCACCGCGAGCTTCTCGCAGTCCCTCTCGAGCAGACCGTCCCGCAACAGCAGGATCCTTCCTTCACACCGGCGACCGACAGCGGCCACGTGCCCGGAAGCCCACGCGCCGTGGAACGGCTCGGCACCGATAGTGACTGCGCGCGACGGGATTCCGTTCTGAGGAGGGACAGTCGGCAGCAAAGGCGACAGTCCCGGCCTGCCATGTCGGCGAGAACAACTCCGGGGCAAGGCCCGACGATCCGTTCCCGGCGCGGTACCCGGCGCTGGTCAACACGTGGCAACAATCTGGAAAACGGACAAAAACGGATCATCCTGCACGTTGCCGACGCGCTGTTCCTGGGGCATAACGGAGTTAACCGATCCAACACCAGCTTCGGGCACCCCCGCTTTGGAGGAACCAGCAAACAGAGAGGCAGCGCCATGCCTACATTCCTCTCCCCGTCTTCGGGACGGCACGCGCGGGCTTCTCGTGTCACGGTGGCGACCGGCATTCGAGTGGACAGCACCGCGGTGGTGCGGGCGACAGCATCGCATCACGAACCGTCATCCACCGCACACGGGTTCAACTAGATCCCGCTCGGGGCGGATTCCACGACACCGACACGGTCCGAACTCGCGACCGTGTCCCAATGGACCCCGACACCTGGGGTGCGGCGCACAGTTCCCCAGTCATCGGGCTTCGAGACCGGCCGGCGGCACCGTCGATGCCGCAGCAAGAAAGAAAGGAAAGAACCGATGAACAAAGTAATCACGTTCCTGCACAGTGAGCCCGTCCGCGCATTGTTGTACCCACTGCTGGTCGCGCTGATCGGGTACGGAGTCGCCAAGGGCGTTGTCTCGTCCGACCTCTCCGGATTCGTCCTCGCCATCATCGCGGCGGCGCTGGGCCTGCCCGCGGTCGAGTCGGCACGCCACCGGGTCAGCCCGGCGCCACCGGACAGCGGTGAACCAGCATGAAAGCGACCAAGGAGAAGACCCGCCACGACCCCTTCGAGGTGGTGCTGTGCGCTGTCTTCGGCGTCTCGATGCTCTTGCAGTGCGTCTACGGGCCGCCACCTGATTCGGCGACAGCGGCCATGCCGTCGGGGCTCCGCACGCTGTGGCTGGTTCTCATGCTGATCGGCTGCGCCACGACGCTGGTCGGTCTGTTCGCCCGGCATGTCTGGGGGTATCTGATCGAGCAGGTCGGTCTCGGGGCGCTCGGCTGGTCGCTGGTGGCCTTCGGTGCGCAGCTGCTGCTGTTGCAGCTCGAGAACCGAAGCCTCGGCGCGGCCACGTTTCTCGGCGGTCCGCTGCCGATCGCGCTGGGCGTCGCGTTCCTGTGGAAGCGCCGCCAGGTGCTGCAAGACGTGCGGACGTTGCACGCGGTGAAGGTGAGGGAGGCGTCATGAACCTGGTACAGCAGTCGCCGCTCTTCGCCGCGCTGGTGCTCATCGCCAGCTCATCGGCGCTCTCGGCGGCGGTGACGGCGTGGTTCAAGCGCGGCGACGTCGACGCCAACATGACCAAGACGAAGGCCGACGCGGCGAAAGTCCTCAGCGACCTGGCCATTTCGCAGACGCAGCAGATGTCCGAGCAGATGGGCGAGTTCCGCATGGCGCTGCGGGCACACCGGGAGTGGGATCGGAAGATGGTGACGCGGGTGCGGCAGGCGGGCATCGAATTCGACGATCCGCCCGAACTGTTCCTGTGACGCGGACAGGAGCTCGACGAGCGGGACACCGCGAGGCCATTTTCCAGTGGTCGCCGAATGTTCGCGGCTCTCCGTGCTCCGGCCACCCGCTTCGCGTCGGCAAACAATCGGCGGCGTCGCGACGCCGCCGAAAACATCGCTGCCGCAACGCGTGCCAAGTAGTTCACTTCGCAAACAGACACGCCGGCACCTATCCGAAAACGGACCAAAACGGATTCCAGACATGTTGCCAGCCCCCGTATCTCGGAGTGAGATGGAAACCAGCCGGGCCATGGAATGTCGGCGCCCCCGGTGACAGAGGAACAATCACCACGGCAACAAGGAGGCGTCATGCCTACCATCACCTCTCTGTCCCCGACATCGGGACCGACCACGGGTGGTACGAGCGTCACGATCACGGGCACCGGATTCGGCGGTCCCACCACCGTACGATTCGGCAGTACCGCAACCACGTTCACGCTCGATTCCGCCACCCAGATCACTGCGGTCGCCCCCGCCGGATCGGTCGGCACCGTGCAGGTCACCGTCACCAACTCGGGCGGGACCAGCAACGGGCTCCCCTACACCTATGTCGCCGTTCCCGCGTTGAACAGCATCACTCCCAATCAGGGGTCGACCGCGGGCGGAACGACCGTCACTCTGAACGGATCCGGCTTCACCGGCGCCACCGCGGTCACGTTCGGCAGCACACCGGCTACGTCCTTCACGGTCGTCTCCGACACGCAGATCACGGCCGTCACCCCGGCCGGAACGGGGATCGTCCCGGTCACCGTGACCGGTCCCGGCGGCACCAGCGGCGCGGTCCCCTATACCTATGTCGTGGTCCCCACGATCACGTCCATCTCGCCGACTTCCGGTCCCACCGCGGGCGGTAACAGCGTCATCATCACCGGTACCGGGTTCACCGGCCCGCTGACGGTGCGATTCGGCAGCACCGCGACGCTTTTCACGATCAACTCCCCGACTCAGATCACGGCCGTCGCACCCGCCGGGAGCGGAACCGTGCAAGTCACCGTCACCGGATCGGGTGGAACCAGCAACGGCGTCGCCTACACCTACGCGGCGGTGCCCACGCTGACGAGCATCGCCCCCAGCACCGGGCCGGTGACCGGCGGGACGACGGTGGTTCTCACCGGAACCAACCTGACCGGAGCCACAGCGGTCACCTTCGGTGCCACACCGGCGACCTCGTTCACGGTCAACTCCGCCACCCAGATCACCGCCGTCGCACCGGCCGGAACCGGAACGGTATCGGTCAAGGTCACCACACCGGGTGGAATCAGTAACGGCGTCGCCTACACCTACGTCGCGGTGCCCACCCTCACCACGGTGGTCCCGAACACTGGACCGGCCGCGGGCGGAACAACGGTGATTCTCACCGGAACCAACCTGACCGGAGCCACAGCGGTCACCTTCGGTGCCACACCGGCGACCTCGTTCACCGTCAACTCCGCCACCCAGATCACCGCCGTCGCACCCGCCGGAACCGGAACCGTATCGGTCACCGTCACCACACCGGGCGGAACCAGCA
>NZ_JBHWFB010000003.1:477560-652739 GCF_042733915.1 Nocardia sp. NPDC059691
ACCGGTACCACCGGGGTGGACTTCGGCGGTACACCGGCGACCTCGTTCACGGTCGACTCCAATACGCAGATCACCGCCGTCGCACCCGCCGGAACCGGTACAGTGCAGGTCACCGCCACCACATCCGGCGGAACCAGCAACGGCCTTCCATACACCTACATCGCAGTTCCCACGCTGACGGCAGCTGTCCCGAATGTGGGCGTGGAAGCGGGCGGTACGATCGTCGTTCTCACCGGGACGGGGCTGACCGGAGCCACAGCGGTCGACTTCGGTGCCACACCGGCGACTTCGTTCACCGTCGACTCCGCCACCCAGATCACCGCCGTCGCACCCGCCGGAACCGGAACGGTGCAACTCACCGTCACCACGGCGGGCGGAACCAGCAATGGCGTGGCCTACACCTACATTCCGCTCCCCACCCTCACCACGGTGCTGCCGAATGTGGGATTGGAAGCCGGTGGGACGATCATCGTCCTGACCGGGACGGGGCTGTCCACCGCCACCGCGGTCACCTTCGGCGGCACACCGGCCACCTCGTTCACAGTGCTCTCCGATACGCAGATCACCGCGGTCGCACCCGCGGGGACCGGCACCGTACAGGTCACCGTCACCACCGCAGGAGGTACCAGCAACGGAATCGCCTACACCTACCTCGGGGTTCCCACATTGATCACGGCGCTGCCGAACGTGGGGTCGGCGGCGGGCGGGACGACGGTCGTCATCGCCGGTACGAACCTGCTCGGAGCCACCTCGGTGGACTTCGGCGGCACACCGGCGGCGTCGTTCACCGTCGACTCCGCGCTCCAGATCACGGCGGTCACACCCGCCGGGACGGGCACCGTACAACTCACCGTCACCACTGCAGGAGGAACCAGTAATGGCCTTGCGTTCACCTACATCTGACGGCTGAAGCGGCTGGGCCGTCGGCAGGCTTGTTACCGGCGGCCCAGCTTCGTCGCGGTCGAGCGACTACGACACGAGTCTCCGCCATTGTGGACGGAGGCTGCAGGGGTTAAGGGGGTTTCGTTGGCGACCGTACTCAAGATGCTGCTGGCGGAGCGGCATCTCAAGAGTCATCACGATTTTCTGGCCGCGTACGACCGGTGCGCGGCGCGGCTCGATCCGCCCATCCCGCCCGGGCACGGGCCGGCGAAGGCGCAGTACTACCAGTGGTTGTCCGGGCGCATGATCGGGCTGCCGCGCGACTATCACTGCCGAGTGCTGGAGCGGATGTTCCCGGGCTGGACCGTTGAGGGATTGTTCCAGATGGCCAACTCCGCACCCGTCGACATCCCTTCGCACGAGACGGGATTCTCCGGCGTCGAGGCCTCACTCGAGGCTTTCCTCGGCGCCGAGATGATCACCAACGGAACGACGCTGGTGTACTCGGCATTCGAGTTGGCACGGCCCGCCGCGCAAGCACTTCGAGCGGCGGGCATCGGCCAGCAGCGTGTGTTCCAGAAGCATGGGGGCGCGTTCGGGAACCGATACGTCGACCTCCCGTCGGTGGTGGCGGAGAACGATCTGCGGGGATTGCTGTATGTGCTTTCCTTCCTGCAACGCCACACCAGCATCCCGGTCGACGTCCGCAGTGACCGCGATCTCGTCGCGCGCCGCGACCGCCCGTGCATCAGCTTCGGGCTGACCGGCAACGACTGCCTGCGGTTGTATCTGGACACCGTCGAGCGTCCGCTGTTCACCGTGCGCGACAGCGTCGCCGAGGACGGTTTCCGTTCCGTGCATCTGCGACTGGCCGACGGAAGCGGGTACGACTCCGGCGACGACCGCAACATCGGCGTCGTCGCCCGGGTACGCCCGAGCCCGGATCGGCATCCCGGCCGCTACTGGATGCATTGCGGCGGTTTGGGTCCACGGGGCACCGCCGGAGCGGGATGGTATCTGGCCCACTCGTGGGGGGCTCTGCAACAGCGTGCCGGTGATCACGACTTCGTCGCCGTCATCGGTGTCGACCAGTACTCCGACCACACGGTCAGCTTGGAGCATCTGCTGATCGGGCCGGCCTCCGGTGAATGACAGTGCGAGCGGCGATGCGTCAGTATCCGGGTGGCAGCGCCGCCAGCATGCCCCGTGTCACCGCGACGGCGTTGTCGGAACTGCCCCCTTCGACCAGCAGCGTCGCGAAAGCGATGTCGCCACGGAAGCCGACGAACCAGGAGTGCGACCCGCCGTCCACTTCGGCTTCGCCGGTCTTGCCGTAGACCTCGCCCTGATCGGCGATCCGCTCTGCCGTACCACCCAGGACCACCTTGCGCATCATCGTGCGCAGTCCCTCGATGACGTCGGGAGCGAGGGGCGGACGGTCGCCATCGACCTGGGTGGGCCGCCCCGCGATCAGGTACGGCACGGGCGCCGAGCCGTGCGCGACGGTCGCCGCCATGAGCGCCATGCCGAACGGGCTGACCACCACTTTGCCCTGACCGATGCCGTCCTCGGTGCGCTGGATCAGGTCGTCCGAGGCGGGCACCGAACCGGTGGTCGTCGGCAGCCCCACCACCGTATACGTGGGCCCCACACCGAGCTTCGCGGCGGCCTCGTGCAACGCGGTACCGGGCAGATCACTGGCGAGTTTGGCGAACGAGGTGTTGCAGGACCGCTCGTAGGCCGTCGACATCGGCACATTGCCGACGGTGAACAGGTTGTAGTTGGGGATAGTCCGCTCCCCGATCACGATTCGGCTCGGGCACGGCAGCACCGTGTCCGGGGTCGCGAGGCCGTTCGACATGGCCGCGGCGGCGGTCACCGTCTTGAACACCGAGCCGGGCGGATACTGGCCGATCGTCGCGAGGGGGCCGTCTCGATCGGCGGCCTTGTTCTGCGCGACCGCCAGGATCGCGCCGGTGGACGGGCGCAGCACCACCATCATGGTCTGCTCGGTACGCGCCTGCACGGCACGCTGTGCGGCGTTCTGCACGTTGCGGTCGACGCTGAGCGAGAACGACGGCGCGGGTTGCGAGGGCACCTCCATCAGGACATCGGTGTCGGCGCCGTTGGCGTTCAAGGTGACCACGCTCCACCCCGCCTTGCCGTCCACTTCCGCGATCACCGTTTTACGCACCTGGGTGAGCAGATCGGGCGCGAACTCCCTATCGGTGGCGACCAGATCCCACTGCTGGGTCAACGTGACGCCGGGCAACCCGATCAGATCGGTGGTCACCTCAGCGGATTCGAGATCGTTGAGCAGCGCGACCGTGTAGGCGCCGTGCGCGGCCTCGGCCGCGTCGAGAATCGACTGCGGCGTCAGCGACTTGTCGAAACGGTACAGCGCGGCGGAGAGCGCGGTGGCCACACTTTTCGGATCGGCGGCGTCGGCCGCCACGAACGCGACCCGGGACACCTTGCCGGGCACCATGATGTCGCTGCCGGACTGCTCGTTCACCCGCGCCCGCGGCGGCGGCTCGGATCGCAACGCCATGGTCTGGGTGTCACCGAGTTTGGGATGGATGTCGGAGGAGGTCCAGCGGACCATCCAACGCCCGTTGCTGCGTCCCATCTGCAACTGGCCCGAGTACTTCCAGGTCCGGTTCTTCGGTAGCCGCCACTCGTAGGTGTAGTCGACGGTCGCGGTGTCACCGGTCACGCGCGCCGCGCCGGTGCGCGCCGTGAGCTGTTCGGCCTGGAGTTGATTCCAAGCGGAACGCAATGCTGCGTCTGCCTTTTCCGGCAGGTTCGTGAGGTCGGCGGCGGCGCTGACCCGGTGCTCGGCGAACGCTTTGACGAACGCGTCCGCGACGGGAACCGGCCCCTGCGGCTTGCTCGCACAACCGGCGGCCGCCACCGTGAGGGCCGCGACGGCGACCGAGAGAAGCATCCGAGTGGACATCGGCACCGATGGTAATAGTCACTGATGGGCAAACGCCTGCGGCACTCCGGGATTCGCCGCGGAGTCGGCCACGCTCAGTCGACCAGCACGGTGGCGAAAGTCGCGATCTGCCGGAACCCGACGCGGCTGTAGGCGCGGCGAGCGATCGCGTTGTAGTCGTTCACGTACAGGCTGGCAGTGCGGCCCGAGGCGACCACGGCGTTCGCGACCGCCGCGGTACCCGCGGTGCCATGCCCCTTCCCCCGATGATCCGGGTGCACCCAGACGCCTTGGATCTGGCCCGTGCGCCGGGACAGCGAGCCGACCTCCGCTTTGAAGACCACTTCCCCGTCCTCGAAACGAGCCCAGGCGCGGCCGGATTCGATCAAGCTCTGGATGCGGCGGCGATAGCCGCGTCCGCCGTCACCCGCGCGCGGATCGACGCCGACCTCCTCGATGAACATGGCGATCGCGGCCGAAAGGTAGCGGTCGAGTTCGTCGCGACGCACCCGGCGTACCTCCGCGTCGGGCGTGGCCAGTGGTGGCTGGGCCAGTGCCAGCAGCGGTTGTTCCCCGCGTAGCTCACGTTCCGGACCCCAGTGCCTGGTCAACATCTCCCACAGCGGCAACGCCAGTTCCCTGCGCCCGACCACCGAGGAACAGACGCGGGGCCAGCGCATAGCGCGGTCGGCGAACGCGCGAAGTGCGCCACGATCCCCCAGCAACGGCACCAGGTTCGCACCCGAGAAACACAGCGATTCCGACGGACCGCCCCTGCTCCACAGCTCCCCTTGGCCGCACCGGTTGTCCAAACCGAACTCTTGCAGGCGGGCCGCGACCATGCACGAGGCGACCGGATCCGCATCCAGCACACGTAGCACCTGAGCAAGATCCCGATTAGCGAGCTGCCGCGCAGGGGCGTATTTGGCCCGTCGCGCCGGCTCCAGCAGACTCCGCACGATGACAGCCTGCCACGAACCGGCGCTATGCGGTATGACTAAGCCGAAAGCGCTGGTAGGCGCGTCCTCAGCCGACGGTGACGACCGGTTCGCCCGCGCCCGCGTCCTCGCCCATCTCCTCGGCGATGCGCATCGCCTCTTCGATCAGCGTCTCGACGATCTGCGCCTCGGGAACAGTCTTGATGACCTCGCCCTTGACGAAGATCTGGCCCTTGCCGTTGCCGGAGGCCACACCCAGGTCGGCCTCGCGCGCCTCACCGGGCCCGTTCACGACGCAGCCCATGACGGCCACTCGCAGCGGCACCGCCATGCCCTCCAGGCCCGCGGTGACCTCGTTGGCCAGCGTGTACACGTCGACCTGCGCGCGCCCGCAGGAGGGGCACGACACGATCTCGAGCTTGCGCGGGCGCAGGTTCAGCGATTGCAGGATCTGCCCGCCGACCTTGACCTCCTCGGCGGGCGGCGCGGATAGCGAGACGCGGATCGTGTCGCCGATGCCCTCCGCCAGCAGCGCGCCGAACGCGACCGCCGACTTGATCGTGCCCTGGAACGCGGGGCCCGCCTCGGTGACGCCGAGGTGCAGCGGGTAGTCGCACTGCGCGGCCAGCTGCCGGTAGGCCTCCACCATGATCACCGGGTCGTTGTGCTTGACCGAGATCTTGATGTCACCGAACCCGTGCTCCTCGAACAGGCTCGCTTCCCACAGCGCCGACTCCACCAGCGCCTCCGGCGTGGCCTTGCCGTACTTCTCCATCATCCGCTTGTCCAGCGAACCGGCGTTCACGCCGATGCGGATCGGGATGCCCGCCGCACCCGCGGCCTTGGCGACCTCCTTGACCCGGCCGTCGAACTCCTTGATGTTGCCCGGGTTGACCCGGACCGCGGCGCACCCGGCGTCGATCGCGGCGAAGATGTAGCGGGGCTGGAAGTGGATGTCGGCGATCACCGGGATCTGGGATTTCGAGGCGATCGTGGCCAGTGCGTCCGCGTCCTCCTGACGCGGGCAGGCCACCCGCACGATGTCGCACCCCGACGCGGTCAGCTCCGCGATCTGCTGCAGGGTGGCGTTCACATCGTGCGTCTTGGTCGTGGTCATGGACTGCACCGAGATCGGGTGGTCGCTGCCTACCCCGACATTGCCCACCATCAGCTGGCGGGTCTTACGCCGTGGAGCGAGCACTGCCGCGGGGGCGGTCGGCATCCCCAATCCGATTGTGCTGGTCACCTTCGGCTGCCTACTTTCGTCGTGTCCGGCCGGTTCGGTGCCGAGTCTAGCCGTGGCGCGCGACGGCCACCCTACGTCGCCGGTCACACCGCCTGATCGGCGGCGCCGGTCAGAACAGCTTGATCGGGTTCACGATGTCGGCGGCCAGGGTGAGCAGCATGTACGCACCGCCGATCACCACGACGACATAGGTCGCGGGCAGCAACTTCAGGTAATTCACCGGCGCACCCGGCGCGAGTCCCTTCCAACCGCGGATGGTGTTGCGGATCTTCTCGTAGATCACCACCGCGATGTGGCCCCCGTCCAGGGGAAGCAACGGCAGCAGGTTGAAGATGCCGAGGAAGAAGTTCAGGCTGGCCAGCACCAGGATGAAGACGTTCCACAGGCCGCGTTCGGCGGTCTCGCCGCCGATCTTGCTGGCGCCGTACACGCTGACCGGGGTCTCCGGATCACGCTCGCCTCCGGTGACCGCGTTCCACAGCGCGGAGACCTTCGCGGGCATCTCGGTCAGCGAGTCGACCGTGCGCAGGAACATGTCGCCGGTGAACCCGGCGGCGGCGGGGACAGCGCCCAGCAGGTCGTATTGCACGGGGTCGTAGCGCTCGGGCGCCACGCCGACGGCGCCGACCACGCGGCCCTCGCCACCGCCCTCGGGGTAGCGCACGACCCGCTCCGGGGTCACCGGAATGGTGAGGGTGCTGCCGTCGCGCTCGATGAGGTAGGTGAAGGGGCCGGTCTGCTTCTGGGTCTCGGCCTGGAACTGCCGCCAGGTGTCCACCTTGACGCCGTTCACCTCTTTGACGATGTCACCGCGCCGCAATCCGGCGCGCTGCGCCGGGCCCGTGCCGGTGCAGGACTCGGACGAGCCGTCCGGCTTCCCTTGCGGCACGCAGCTCATGACCCCCAGCGCGGTGGCGGGGGGTTCCTTCAGATTGGGCAGCCCCCAGCCGACAGCGAGCACCACGATCAAGATGAAGCCGAGGACGAAGTTCATCGCGATGCCGCCGGACATCACCACCAGCCGCTTCCAGGTGGCCTGGCGATACATGGCGCGGTCGAGTTCTTCCGGGCGCAGTTCGTCGAGCGCCGTCATGCCCGCGATGTCGCAGAAACCGCCGAGCGGAAGCGCCTTGAGACCGTATTCGGTCTCGCCCCGGCGGAACGAGAAGATCTTCGGCCCGAATCCGATGAAGTACCGCCGCACCTTCATGCCGGTCGCCTGGGCGGTCCACATGTGCCCACATTCGTGCAGCGCGATCGACACCGTGATGCCCAGCGCGAACAGCACGAACCCCAACGCGAACACCATTTGCTCTACAGCCCTCCTGCGTATGCGCAGCTCGAATATCCCGCACGCGCGCGTCCGCTCCTGGCCGCGAGCACTCTGACCACCTTAATGGGACAAAGCTCTGTCCTGTGTGTTCAGTGTGCCAGGACGCCGTCGCTTCGCGCGTCCGATCCGGCGCCGAAGGGCGTCAGCCGCGTACCCGGGCGGCGGCGAACTCCCGCGCCCAGGTGTCCGCGGCGAGGACTTCGTCGAGCGATTCCGGCTCCGCGCGCCACTGCTGGGCCGCCTCCACCGCGGCGGCCACCGTGCCGACGATCTGCGGGAAACGGATGGCGCCGTCCAGGAAAGCCTGCACCGCGACCTCGTTGGCGGCGTTGTAGACCGCGGTGACACTGCCGCCGGCCTCGCCGGCCGCGCGGGCCAGCTCGACCGCGGGGAAGACGTCGTTGTCGACCGGTTCGAACGTCCAGGTGGACGCGGTGCCGAAATCGCAGGCCGCGGCCGCGCCGGGCACCCGGTCGGGCCAGCCGAGCGCCAGCGCGATGGGCAGCTTCATGTCCGGCGGGCTGGCCTGGGCGAGCGTGGAGCCGTCGGTGAAGGTGACCATCGAGTGCACGATCGACTGCGGGTGCACGGTGACGTCGATGCGGTCGTAGGGCACGCCGAACAGCAGGTGCGTCTCGATCAGCTCGAGTCCCTTGTTCACCAGCGAGGCCGAGTTCAGGGTGTTCATCAAACCCATCGACCAGGTGGGATGCGCTTTGGCCTCGGCGGGCTCGACCGACTCCAGCATCTCGGCGGTCCAGCCGCGGAAGGGGCCGCCGGAGGCGGTCAGCACCAGCCGGTCGACCTCGTCGGCGCGACCGCCGCGCAGGCACTGTGCCAGCGCGGAGTGCTCCGAGTCGACCGGGACGATCTGTCCGGGGACGGCGGCGCGGGTGACCAGGGAGCCGCCCGCGACCAGCGATTCCTTGTTGGCCAGCGCCAGGCGGGTACCGGACTGGAGGGTGGCCAGGGTCGGCTCCAGCCCGAGCGAGCCGACCAGAGCGTTCAGCACGACGTCCGCCTCGGTGCGGCGCACCAGTTCGGTCACCGCACCCGGGCCGCCCAGCCGCAGGTCCAGCCGCTGGGCCGCGGCCGGATCGGCCACGGCCACATTGCGTGTGCCCGTGGCGGCCATCTGGGCGGCGAGCAGCTCGGTGTTGCCGCCACGCGCGGCGAGTCCGACCACCTCGAAGCGGTCGGGATTGGCGGCGATCACCTCGAGCGCTTGGGTGCCAATGGATCCGGTGCTGCCCAGCAGCAGGACTCTCACGATGTCGGACACGCCTTCATTGTGTCCTACCTGGGGAACGTGTTCGACCGGCGCGGGCCGACTTACAACGACGCACCGTCGTATGTCACGATATGCGGCAGCAGCTCATCGAGTGCGTACCGGAATATCGGTACAAGTAACAGCTAAGGAGCGATCGTGGCCGCCACGGAACTCGAACACGTCGAAACCGAGCGCGTCGTCACTCGCGTGGATCCCGCCGAAGTTCCCTCCGCCGCCTGGGGCTGGAGCGGCGAGTCGCGTCGTACCTTCCGTATCGCGGGCTGGATCGTCGCGCTGATCCTGCTGGCCATGCTGGTCGGCAATCACAAGGGCAAGATCGAGGACATCTTCCTCGTCGGCTTCGCCGTCCTGATCGCGGGCATCCTGATCCGCGACTCGGTGCTCCAGCGCAAGCCGCGCTAGCCGAAAAGTCCTCTCGCACAATTTCATTCGTCCTGTATCGCGGGCTGCGGCCCGGTACCGTGTGCGTCCGAGGTCCGCGTCCCAGCCGGGTCGCGGACCTCGGTTTCTGTTCGCACGACTACTTAGGACGCAATGATCAAGATCTGTTCGGCCGCCCTGCTCGCCGCGAGTGCGTTCGGCTCGCTGCTGTTGTCGCCTGCCGCGCCCGCGTACGCCCAGTCACCGGCGTGCGGCGCGGCCGTCGACGCGATCAACGCCGCCATCGACGAGTCGGGCGGGAATCTGGACCCGACCGTGCAGCAGTCCCTTGCCGCCAAGCTCTCGGCCATCCAGGCCGACGGCGCGGAGAAGGAAGCCATCGCCGCCTACGCCCGCGCTCTGACCGACGACAAGGTCACGAGCATGGACGCCGCGACGGACGAGCTGAACCGAGTCTGCAAGAGCTGATCGCCGGGCGGCGCGGACCCGGGCCGGGTTCGCGCCGTCGCCGGACGGATCGCTAGCGTCCGCGGCGTCGGGCAGGTTTCTTCTTGGCCGGGGCCGAACGACCGACCACCTTCTTGGCCGGGGGCTTCTTCCGCGACTCGTCCTTGTCGGCTCGGGCCTGGCTGCGGGAACTGCGCTCGGAACGGCCACGGACGACGCCGACGAACTCCTCGACCAGATCCGTGGTGCGGCCGGCGGGCCAGGCCAGCGCGACCTCCGTGTCGGGAACGTCGAGCATCGGACGGTAGACGAGGTCGCGGCGATGATGCAGGCGAGCGAGCGAGTGCGGCACGATCGCCGCGCCGCCGACCGCCGCGACCAGCTCGAGAGCGCCGCCGATCGCATCGACGTCCGAGGTGTCCTGGAGACGCTCGTCGGCCAGGTCGGCCATGCGCACCTCGTCGAACACCGACAGCGGGTGTTCCTTCTGCACCACCACGACCGGGACCTCACGGTAGAGCGGGATCGCGCTCATGCCTTCGCGGTCGATCGGCAGCCGGACGAAGCACATGTCCACGCTCCCCGCGCGTAGAGCCGCCTCCTGATCCGCCTGCGCCAGCGCGCTCACCTCCAGCGGGATGTCCGGGAACCGCTCGGCCCAGATCCGGGTCCATTTGGACACCGTGACGCCCGGCACGAAACCCACCCGCAGGGCGGCCGATGCCTCCGGCTCGTGCCGCTGCGCCGCCGACTCGGCGCGCGCGATGATCTCGCGGGCCCGCTCCAGCAATTCGCGGCCGTCGTCGGTGAGCTGGGTCGGTTGCGCGCCGGGCACGAAAAGCTTTGTGCCGAGTTCGTTTTCCAAGTCGATGACGGTATGGCTGAGCTTCTGCCGCGAGATGTGCAGCGACTTCGCCGCGCGCGCGAAGTGCAACTCCTGCGCGACCGCGACGAACCAGCGCAGGCGCACGACATCGATCGACTCCAACGGGCTCATTCGTGGAAGCGTATGCCACCGCGCGGTCGGGCCCCGCCGCGCCGCCCAGTAAGCTGGGTCGGTGAGCCCGGACAAGAAACCGCAGATGATGAAGCCGTTGACGGCGGCGAACAAGCTCGGCATCTACCTTCCGGCCGCACCCGAGGAGTTCCGCAACGCGCCGATCTCGCGCACCCAGCTCGACGCGCTGCGCGCCGATCCGCCCGAATGGCTCACCGAACTGCGCCGCACCGGCCCGTTCCCGCGCGATGTGGTGGCACGCAAACTCGGCGTCTCCAACACCGGCTTGACCCGCGCCGGGGTCTCCGACCACCTCACGGTCGACGAGATCGACGCCCTGCTCGCCGACCCGCCGGAGTGGCTCGTGCGCGAGCGGGAGAACTACGCCGCGGTCCGCGCGGAGAACGAGCGCATCAAGACGAAGGAAGCCGAACGTCGCGCCGCCACCAACCGTCCGGCGAAGAACCGCGGCTAGCGCTTCCGTCGGGAAAACGCTCGTCCTGCAGTAGGCGGCGCGAGGCTATGCCGCCACCCATCATGCGCGGCCGAGTATTCAGTTCTCCGCGGCCAACTGCCCGCAGGCGGCGGCGATCTCTTGGCCGCGGGTGTCGCGGACTGTGCAGGGCACGCCCTTGGCGTTGACGCGGCGGACGAACTCCTGCTCGACCGGCTTGGGGCTGGCATCCCACTTGGAGCCCGGAGTCGGGTTGAGCGGAATGACGTTGACGTGGACCCGGGAGCCGAGCGCCTTGTGCAGCTTCTCGCCCAGCATGTCCGCGCGCCACTGATGGTCGTTGATGTCCCGGATGAGCGCGTATTCGACCGAGACGCGGCGGCCGGTCTTGTCGGCGTAGTAGCGGGCCGCGTCGAGCACCTCGGCGACCGGCCAGCGGTTGTTCACCGGAACCAGGGTGTCGCGCAGTTCGTCGTCGGGCGTGTGCAGCGAGACCGCGAGCGTCACCGACAATCCCTCGTCGGCCAGTTTGCGGATGGCCGGAGCCAGCCCCACGGTCGAGACCACGACATTGCGCTGGGAGATACCGAGTCCGTCCGGCGCGGGCGAGGTGATCCGGCGGACCGCGGCGACCACCCGCTTGTAGTTCGCCAGCGGCTCCCCCATGCCCATGAAGACGACGTTGGACAGTCTGCCCGGCCCACCGGCCACTTCCCCGTCCCGCAGCGCGGCGGCCGCGGCACGCACCTGGTCGACGATCTCCGCGGTGGACAGGTTACGGTTCAGCCCACCTTGGCCGGTGGCACAGAACGGGCACGCCATGCCGCAACCGGCCTGGCTGGAGATGCACAGGGTCGCGCGATCGGGGTAGCGCATGAGCACGCTTTCCAGCAGCGTGCCGTCGCCCGCACGCCAGAGCGTTTTGCGAGTCTCCCCCTCGTCACACGCGACATGCTTGACCACGTCGAGCAGCGGCGGGAACAGTGCCTCGCCGATCTTCTCCCGGACCGCGGCGGGCAGATCCGTCATCCGCGCCGGATCGGCCTGCAATCGCGCGTAGTACTGCCGGGCGATCTGATCGGCGCGGAACTTCGGCAGGCCCAGTTCTTCGATGGCCGCGCGCCTGCCATCGGCGTCGAGGTCGGCGAGATGACGCGGCGGCATGCCACGGCGCGGAGCGTCGAAAACCAGGGGCAGGGAGACGGTCATAATTGTTCCATTCTCCCATCCGCGGCAGACACCCCCGCACTCGACCACATACGCACGTCTCGACATGCCCGGTTCGTCCCGAGGAAATGCGTGCGGGCGTGATAGCCGTCGGCCATGATCGAGATATGTCCACGCATGCCGAACACCCGCCGGAACCGGATCCGGACCTGTCACAGCGCAAGCGCACGACGCCGCCGGGCGCCCCGCCGGTCGTTCCGCCCGCCGTCCCGGTCAAGAAGTCTCTTGCCTCGCGCACGGGTTACGCCTGGACCGGACTCGTCGCAGGCGTCTTGATCCTGGTCCTGTTGCTGATCTTCATCGTGCAGAACCTCGAGCAGGTCCAAGTGCACTTCTTCTTCTGGGACTTCTCGCTGCCACTCGGCGTCACCGTGCTGCTGTCGATGATCGGCGGCGCGCTCGTCATGGCCTCGGTGGGCGGCGTGCGCATCCTGCAGCTGCGCCGCGCGGCCAAGAAGGTCTGACGCGCCGGATCACAGCAGCGTGGACAGCACCAGCCAGGAGACGAACGCCGAGGGGAGCATGGAGTCGAGGCGGTCCATGATGCCGCCGTGGCCCGGCAGCAGCGTGCCCATGTCCTTGATGCCGAGTTCGCGCTTGATCTGCGATTCGATCAGATCGCCGCAAGTGGCCACCAGCACCAGGCCGACGCCGAGGACGACGCCGATCATCGAGTTGGCATCCAACAGGAGCGTCACCGTGAGCAGACCGCCGATCACACTGAACACCAGCGAGCCGCCGAAACCCTCCCACGACTTCTTCGGGCTGATCGAGGGCACCATCGGATGCTTGCCGAACAGCACGCCCGCCACATAACCGCCGACGTCGGAGCAGACCACCAGGATCATGAAGGTCAGCACCCGCAGGTTGCCGTCGGGCTCGAGCAGCAGCAGGGTGGCGAAGGAGGCGAGCAGCGGAATCCAGGCGAGCGTGAACACCGTGATAGCGGTGTCGCGCAAGAAGTTTCGTGGAGCTGTCCGTAAGCCGTGGTCGAACAGCCGCCACGCCATGCAGATCAGCGTGGTCGCGGCGAACGCGCCCGCGACACCGCTGGCGCCGTACGGCCAGCCCAGCCAGAACACCGCTTGGCCGCCCACGATCAGCGGAATCCGCGGGACGAGCACATCGGCCTCGCGCAGGCGCTTGGCGACCTCCCAGGTGGCCACGCCGACCCCGGCCGCCGCGACGCCGATGAACACCTTCGGCACGAACAGCAGGATCGCGATCAGCGAGAGGCCGAGGCCGAAGCCGACGGCCAGCGCGGCGGGCAGATTGCGACCCGCCCGCGAACCACTCGAGGCGGGAGCGGTGTGCGCCGCGGCGGGATTCGCGGGACCGCCTAACCGTTCATAACCGGAAGCACCAGCATCGTGCGCGTGTTGTCGCATCGCATCGGCTGTTCCGTTCACCGGCGGCTCCTCTGCCGCACCGGTCGCGGCGGCATTCTCGGCCACGATTGTCCCGTCGCTCAACTCGTCGTTCCGTTCGTCCCCCGCCCGGGCGGGCCTCGGCGCTGTCACGGGCGGCACTCGCGGTGACTTGGGCCTCCTCCGGGCCCGGTCACTCCTGCCGACCGATCCGCGTCAGACCTCGAGCAGTTCGGCTTCCTTGTGCTTGACCAGTTCATCGATCTGGCCGACATACTTGGCGGTGGTCTTGTCGAGCTCCTTCTCGGCACGCCCGACCTCGTCCTCGCCCGCCTCGCCATCTTTCTGGATGCGGCCCAGTTCGTCCATCGCCTTGCGACGGACATTGCGAATGGCGACCTTGGCGTCCTCGCCCTTGCCTCTCGCCTGCTTGGCGAGCTCACGGCGGCGCTCCTCGGTCAGCTGCGGCACCGAGATGCGGATGATGTCCCCGTTGTTGGTGGGGTTGACGCCGAGATCCGAATTGCGGATCGCGGTCTCGATCGGCCCGAGCTGGGCCGCCTCGTAGGGCTTGATCACGACCATGCGCGGCTCCGGCACCGTGATGCTGGACATCTGGGTGATCGGGGTCGGCGATCCGTAGTAGTCGACCACGACCCGAGAGAACATGCCCGGATTCGCGCGACCGGTGCGAATGGTTCCGAGATCGTCCTTCGCCACCGAGACGGCCTTCTCCATCTTCTCCTCGGCGTCGAAGAGCGCTTCTTCAATCACGACCGTTTCCTCCACAGCGTCGTCATGTCATGATCCGCGGTCGGCGGGTATCAGGACCGAACCAGTGTGCCGATCTTCTCACCGGCGACCGCGCGGGCGATATTGCCCTTGGTCAACAAATTGAACACCAGAATCGGCATCTGGTTGTCCATGCACAAGCTGAAGGCGGTCGCGTCCGCGACCTTGAGGTCGCGCTCGATGACCTCTTTGTGGGTGATCTCGGTGTACATGGTCGCGGTCTCGTCGACGCGCGGGTCGGCGGTGAACACTCCATCGACCGCCTTGGCCATCAAGACCACGTCCGCGCCGATCTCCAGCGCGCGCTGCGCGGCGGTGGTGTCGGTGGAGAAGTACGGCATGCCCATGCCCGCTCCGAAGATGACCACGCGGCCCTTCTCCAGATGCCGCTTGGCGCGCAGCGGGAGGTAGGGCTCGGCGACCTGGCCCATGGTGATCGCGGTCTGCACCCGGGTGTCCACGCCTTGCTGCTGCAGAAAGTCTTGCAGCGCAAGGCTGTTCATCACCGTGCCGAGCATGCCCATGTAGTCCGAGCGCGCGCGTTCCATGCCGCGCTCCTCGAGTTCGGCGCCGCGGAAGAAGTTCCCGCCCCCGATCACCACGGCCACCTGGACGCCGGTGGCGACCACCTCGGCGATCTGCTCGGCCACCGTCTGCACCACGTCCGGGTCGAGTCCGACCTTCCCGCCGCCGAACATCTCTCCGCCGAGTTTCAGCAGTACCCGGCGATATCCTGGGCGATCGGTCCCCGGGTCCGTCATGGGTCTCCAGTCTCCTTCGGCGAGGGATTGTCGTTCTTCCGGCGATTCGTTGCTCACGGCAGGCGCCTGTGACGTAGAGCAAGGCAGAGCGGCATCTATCCTGCCTTATTCGGTTGGAGCGGCAGCAGAAGGCCCCCCGTCAACCGGCGTTCGTTCGGTCGGCGGGGGGCCTGCACGCTGAAGGTGCGGCGAAACTCAGTTCGCGCCGACCTCGAAGCGGGCGAAGCGGGTGACGGTGACACCGGCCTCGTCCAGCAGAGCCTTGACGGTCTTCTTCGAATCGGTGACCGACGGCTGCTCGAGCAGCACGACGTCCTTGAAGAAGCCGTTGACCCGGCCCTCGGTGATCTTCGGCAGCGCGGCCTCGGGCTTGCCCTCCTCGCGAGCGGTCTGCTCGGCGATGCGGCGCTCGTTCTCCACGAGGTCGGCGGGAACCTCGTCGCGGGTCACGTACTTGGCCTTGAGCGCGGCGACCTGCATGGCGGCGGCGCGAGCGGCCTCGGCCGCGGCGTCGCCCTCACCGGTGTACTCGACCAGCACGCCGACGGCGGGCGGCAGATCGGAGGCACGCTTGTGCAGATAGGTGGCGACCGGGCCGTTCAGCGAGATGACGCGGCGCAGCTCGAGCTTCTCGCCGATCTTCGCGGCGAGCGCCTGCACAGCCTCGTCGACGGTCTTGCCGCCCAGGTCAAGAGCCTTCAGCGTGTCCAGGTCGCCCGGCTTGGCGGACGCCGCCGCGGCGACGACCCGCTCGGCCAGCTGCTGGAACTCCGCGTTCTTCGCGACGAAGTCGGTCTCGGAGTTGATCTCGACCATGACGCCGTCCTTGGCGGCGACCAGGCCTTCGGCGGTGGTGCGCTCGGCACGCTTGCCGACGTCCTTCGCGCCCTTGATGCGCAGCAGCTCGACGGCCTTGTCGAAGTCACCGTCGGTCTCGGCCAGCGCGTTCTTACAATCCATCATGCCGGAGCCGGTCAGCTCCCGGAGCCGCTTCACGTCGGCAGCGGTGTAGTTCGCCATTCTCGGCGAGCCTCCTTTGGAGAAGTGTGGATGTTGACAGCGGCGATCACGATGGCACTGGCTCGTGATCGCCGCCGAAACAGCTGGTTACGAGTCCGCTCAGGCCTCGGCGGAGGTCTCTGCGGCCTCGGCGCCGGGGGCGGCCTGCGCGAGCAGCTCCTGCTCCCACTCGGCCAGCGGCTCGCCCGCGCCCGCCTCCGGCTTCTCGTCGCCCGAGGACAGACCGGCGCGCGCCTGCACGCCCTCGGCCACCGCGGAGGCGACGACCTTGGTCAGCAGTGCGGCGGAGCGGATCGCGTCGTCGTTGCCCGGGATCGGGTAGTCGACCAGGTCGGGGTCGCAGTTGGTGTCCAGGATCGCGATGACCGGGATGTTCAGCTTGCGCGCCTCACCGACGGCGATGTGCTCCTTGTTGGTGTCGACGACCCAGATGGCCGAGGGCACCTTCTGCATGTCGCGGATACCGCCGAGGGTGCGCTCCAGCTTGTTCATCTCACGCGTCAGCATGAGGATTTCCTTCTTGGTGCGACCCTCGAAGCCACCGGTCTGCTCCATGGCCTCGAGCTCCTTGAGGCGCTGCAGACGCTTGTGCACGGTGGAGAAGTTGGTGAGCATGCCGCCCAGCCAGCGCTGGTTGACGTAGGGCATCCCGACGCGAGTCGCCTCGGCCGCGATCGACTCCTGGGCCTGCTTCTTGGTGCCGACGAAGAGGACGGTGCCACCGTGGGCGACGGTCTCCTTGACGAACTCGTAGGCCTTGTCGATGTAGGTCAGCGTCTGCTGCAGGTCGATGATGTAGATGCCGTTGCGGTCGGTGAAGATGAACCGCTTCATCTTCGGGTTCCAGCGCCGGGTCTGGTGTCCGAAGTGTGCGCCGCTGTCGAGCAGCTGCTTCATGGTTACGACAGCCATAGCTCCCGTATCTCTCTTTCGTTTGCCGGTTGACGCAGCGAATCGGCGATCCGCTGCCCTGGCGCCACCGAATCGTCGGACCCGACCACGAAGGTGGGGACCAGCCGGCGATTCCCTGTTCCGAACACGCTGCCGCGAACCCAATTTGTCTCGAGCTCGATTCGAACAGCGCCGCTATGAACAAGCACGGTGGCGCGCGAAGTCGGTCCATGCACGCACAGACCGCTCGATCAGTTTACGACCTCGGGGCACCAGATCTAAATCGGTCCGATCCGAAGCCTCCGACCAGGCGGAACGGCGGCTTTCCACAGTCGAGCGGGTTATCCCCATTCCACGGATCGAGCCCTCGGCGACGCCGGAACCGCGGAAGGGTTGAGCCATGAAACCGATCTCCACCGCGACAACCCTTCTTCTTCCGCTGTTCTTCGCGCTCGGCATAGTGACCGCGCCGCCGGTCGGGGCCGAGACGCCTGCCGCGAAACCCGGGCTCGGGGCCTGCACGGGCTCCGTCTGCCTGCCGTCTCTGTCCGGCCTGCCGCGTCGCGCGCCGCTGCCCTTCCGGCAAGCCGGACTCGGTGGCGGTGAGGACGACCGGCATGAGACGAGTTCCGCCTCCGGTAGCGACCTGTGCGCACCGCCCGCACCCCTGTGCGGGTCGTAGTCGGCCCTCAAGGCGAGGCGCGAATGACCAGGTCGAATGCGATGCGGTGGCGGTCTTCTTCGGTGCTGGCTCTCGGCATCGCCGCAATGGTCGCGGCGGCCCCGACCGCGACAGCCCGACCCGAAGGGCGATTCGACTGGCCCCTGCAGCCGCGCCCCGCGGTGGTTCGGCACTTCGACAAACCCGCGCAGAACTGGCTACCGGGGCATCGCGGGGTCGATCTGGCAGGCGCCGAGGGGCAAGCTGTGCTCGCGGCGGGAGCGGGGATCGTCATTTTCGCCGGAACGGTGGCCGACAAGCCGGTCGTTTCCATCGACCACCCCGGCGGGCTGCGCACGACATACGAGCCCGTTCGCGCCGAAGTCCCCGTGGGAAGGCGGGTCGGACGAGGTACCCGGATCGGCACGCTGGAGTCCGGGCACCTGGGATGCGTGGCGGTGTGCCTCCACTGGGGAGCCCGCGTCGAGGGCGGTCTCCCCCGCGACCGTGAGTATCTGGACCCCCTAGGGCTTCTGCATCTCACTCCCCTGCGGCTCAAGCCGGTGCGTCCTGGTTCCAGCGTCGGACGCTCCGCCGCGTCGCAGCGCATCGGTCGGCGGCCTCGGCGCCCCCGGACCGGCGTGTCCGCGGCAGAAGGTGGCGAGACCGTAGGCCGTGGGGCGAAGATCAGGACATGGCGGATGGGCTGGAGCCGTTCACGTACTCCGAACTCGGCGCGACCCGGGGTGTGGTGCCGGAGGGCTATCACGGGTTACGGCTGCGGCGGCGCATCGGCCGGGGACGCGCGCTGTTCGAGCAGGCGGGGACGCAGATTCTGGCCTACCGCGTGCAGAAGGGCACCGGGATCTTCCGATCCGCCGATACTCCGACGGCCGAGCCCGGCACCGCCGTCACCGTGCGGCTCGGAGTCGGTCCGTTCGGGATCACCGCTCCGTGCCGCGTGGTGTACGTCCTCGACGAACCCGACCGGCGGGGTTTCGCCTACGGCACCCTGCCCGGACACCCGGCCTCCGGTGAAGAATTGTTCGCGGTCGAGTACGACTCCGCCGACGACATGGTGTACGGGCTGATCGTCGCGTTCTCCCGCCCAGCCACCTGGTACGCCCGGCTCGGCGGACCCGTGATGCGGCTGACCCAGCGCTTCGTCGCGGGCCGATACCTCGCGACATTGCCGACGTCCGATTGAACGATGACGGAACGGCCGTACGTTCGGAACAACCGAAAATGGCTTTGTATCAGAACTTTTGATCAACCAGCAGGGCAGCGCGGACGGGGCGATACTGTTCCGGTGACCGGCGAACCCGAAATGGCCGAGGGTCCTGTGAATTTCCCTGTGGACAGCGATCCCCCCTCGCCCATTTACGGCGAGGCACTCGACAGCCGTGCCGAGATCCAGGAGATCATCGAATCTTCTCGACTGATGGGCGTCGAGTCCCTTTCGTTCGACCAGATGATGACCTACATCACGGCGAAGCGCGAATACCAAGCATCGGCCTATGCTGACACCGAGGCCGTCGACCGAGCTCGGCGCGACCATGAACTGCAGGCCGAGTCGCGCCGCACCGAGCTGATCAAAGAAGAGGCGGAGGCGAGGAACAAGATCCTGGAGGCGCGCTACCGCGCAGGACTCGCCGCCGCGCTGGTGGCGGGCACGGTGGCCGGAGTCATGTTCGGCATCGTCAAAGGTCTGCCCGCACAGGAACTGACGCAATACCTGGCGCCGGTGTCGGGCCTCGCCGGGATCGTGGTCGGCTATTTCTTCGGCCGCGAGGCGAGATGAGAAAAGCGCGAACTACGGTGTGACGATCGCGAAATCGGGGTCCGGGGCGTCGAAGATGTCGACCAGTTCGGCGAGCTTGGTGACGTCTCCCTCGATGACGATGTCGCCGGCGGCCGCCGCGACGCCGAAGTCGTCGCCGGCCAGCAGCACGCGGATCAGTGTTGCCTTGGCCAGCGTGAAGGCGGCATCTGCTTCCGGCAGGGACATGCCCGCGGCGACGTCGAAGTGGGTGAGGCGGCCGTTGCGCAACTCGAGCCGATGGGTGCGGTCCTGGTCGGTGAGGATCCAGTCCGTCACCAGCCGATGGTTCCACGCCTTCGGGCCGTCGACGCGCAACGCCAGCGCGTCGAAGATCTGGTCGACGGACAGCGCCGCCGCCATGGTGGCCGATTCCGTCTTGGTGGGCGTGCCGAACGAGCCGTAGCGCAGTTCGTAGGCGCCGCTGAGATAGAAGTTGCGCCACGTGGCGTTCTCCGCGCCGTAGCCCAGTTGCTCGAATGTGCTGGCCTGCAATTCTTTCGCGGCGTCGTTGTCCGGATCGGCGAAGATGACATAGTTGACCACCTGCGCCACCCAGCGGTAGTCCCCGGCGTCGTAGGAGGCCCGCGCTCTGCGGAGTACTTCTTCCGCACCACCCATGAATTCCACGTGCCGCCGAGCGGATTCGACCGGCGGATGCTCCCACAGATGTGCGGGGTTGCCGTCGAACCACCCCATGTAGCGCTGATAGACAGCCTTCACGTTGTGACTGACCGAGCCGTAGTACCCGCGCGCGTGCCAGGCCTCCTCGATGGCGGGCGGGAGGGCGACCAGCTCGGCGATCTCCGCGCCGACGTAGCCCTGGTTCAGCAGGCGGACGGTCTGGTCGTGCAGATACCCGTACAGATCCCGTTGCAGCGAGAGGAACTCCACCAGGCGGTCGGTGCCCCAGGTGGGCCAATGGTGCGAGGCGAAGACGACGTCGGAGTCACGGGCGAACAGGTTGATCGCCTCGGTCAGGTATTTCGCCCAGACATGCGCGTCACGCACCAGCGCGCCGCGCAGCGTGAGCACGTTGTGCAGGGTGTGGGTCGCGTTCTCCGCCATGCACAGCGCGCGACGGTCGGGGAAGTGGAAATTCATCTCCGCGGGCGCTTCGGTGCCGGGCGTGAGCTGAAAGACCATCCGTATGCCGTCGATCGTCTTCTCTTCCCCGGTGGCGGTGATGTCGACGGTCGGGGGGATCAACGTGACCGTGCCGACCGACGTGGTCTGGCCCAGCCCGGAGCCCACCGCGCCCAGCGGACCGCGCGGCAGCACGGCGCCGTACATGTACCCCGCACGGCGCGCCATCGCCGTGCCCGCGTAGATGTTCTCCGCCACCGCGTGTTCCAGGAATCCGGCGGGCGCCAGCACCGGGCAGCGTCCCGTCTCGACCTCCTCGGCGGTGATGACGCCGCAGGCTCCGCCGAAATGGTCGGCGTGCGAATGCGTGTAGATCAGACCGGTCACCGGGCGGTCGCCACGATGCGCGCGGTAGAGCGCGAGACCGGCCGCGGCGGTCTCGACCGAGATCAGCGGATCGATCACGAGGACTCCGGTCTCGCCTTCGACCAGCGTCATATTGGAGATGTCGAAACCACGGATCTGATAGATGCCCGCGCAGACCTCGTACAACCCCTGTCGCACCGCGAGGCCGGACTGCCGCCACAGGCTCGGATGGACCGAGGGCGGGCAGGGTTCGCGCAGGAACGAGTAGGAGTCGTTGTCCCAGACGACGGTTCCGTCTTCGGAGGTGACCACCCCGGGATCCAGCGCGGCGACGAAGCCGCGATCGGCGTCGGCCAGATCGGTCGTGTCGGCGAATGGCAGCGCGGCGGTCGCACGCTCGTGCTCCGCGACGATGAAGCCGCTCGGCTCGCTCGCTGTGCACATTGTCGTCCTCCTGTCGTCTCGGCCAACTTTGCTGGGCCGCTACCCGGTCAGGGCAGCGGTTCGAGAGAACCGGCCGCCGCGGCGGCCAGCGCGACCACGACCACAGCCGCGGCCGTCGCGGTGATGACGCGGCTGCCGTGGGCATAGCGGCCCCGGCGAAGACCGCGGTTACGCAGATAACAAGCCCCCGTCAGCGCCGCCATCGCGATCGCGGCGCCGATGGGCGCGACCGCGGCCGCACGCCATCCGCTGCCGAGAGCCTGATGCAGGAACAGCGTGCCGACGACCATCGCCGACACGGCGGTGCGCCGCCACGCCAGTGCGGTGCGTTCGGCGGACAGATGTGGCGCGCTCACCGCAGCAGCACCGCCACCGCCGCCAGTACCGAGACGATCGCGATGCCCGCCGACAGGATCGGCACCAGCACCGTCTCCGGCAGCGGATCGCCGCGCCGCATGGCCACGCCGATGCGCCGCCAGTGCCCGTACGCGCCGATCGCGACGATCGCCGCCAAGACCAGGCAGCTGAGCGCGATCGCGCGCCGCAATCCCGCGATCCGGAACGACTGAACCAGTGTGTGCACCGCGACGCCACCGGCCAGCAGTCCGAGCGAGGTCCGCATCCAAGCCAGGAAGGTGCGCTCGTTGGCGAGCGTGAAGCGGTAGTCGAGCTCCTCCTCACCCTCTTCCCCTTCGGCTCCGGGGTTCGGGTTCGGGAGCGTCACGCCGCCTCGGTTTGGGTCGAACGACATCGGGCGTCCGCCCACCTGCGCCTCGCGAGGGCGCCCCGCTCGCGCCCCGCGGGTCTGCATGTCGTTGCGCCAGGCGGTGTTCCGATGCGCAGGAGGACGCCGGACTGCACGGTGGTCACGACACACCACGCTAGTGGGGATCGGGGCAGCTCGCGGCGCACCATCACCGGCGGCGGGAACGCGACCGACTCCGCTACGTGTCCTGAGAATCTTGTCCGGGCGAGCACGCTGACCATCGAGCGGTCCGGTCGGCCGGCCGAAGACCCGAACGTTTCCGAATAACTCAGCAACCAAAGTTTCGACGCGTGTCCGGTACCGGAAATAGCTTGCGAAAGCCACCCGAAATCGTGCGATATCCGCTGTTCACAGCGCCCATCAGCGACGCAGGTCCGGTCGGCGACGATCACGGGCACACTCCATAACTGAGAGCGTTGGCAAACGATCCGCTAAGCCAGGCTAACCGCAGGCGCGCCGGACCGTCCACGTACCCCACCCGCCCGTGACCGGGTGGTTATGCGGAAGGCACGTCAGATCGAGATCGCGTCTTCGAACGTCATCGCCAGCCGCGAGACGGACGACGACATCGACGCACGCCGCGGCAGGCCGAGCGACCGGAGTTCCGCGGCGATCGCATGGTCGCCCAGCGTCAGCTCCGCCCCGCCGAAACGCGCACGCATGCCGGAAGGCCGCATCTCCCAGCGCGTGCAGCGAGTGACGCCGTCGATGTGCGAGTAGGCGTCGAACGAGGACGCCGCGGCGCGGCCGTTCGGGGTCGCGAACCCCGGCCGCACCGTGAGATCGGCGATGAGCTGCCCGTCCTGGTGCAGCGCGCCGCTGGGCGTGCGGCCGTCGTGATCGACGACGAATTCGGCGAGTTCCTTCGGAAAGCCCCAGATGCCACGCCCTGCGGCCAAAGTGAACTCGCCGTCCACCGGCAGCTTGTGGATGAACACGCCGGCCTGCCCGGTCACCAGCGCCCGCAGGTCGCCGATTCCGGAGGGCGCCCCCGCGGTGTGGTGGCGCACCATGAACGAGACGCCGAACTCGTTGTACGGCCCCAGATCGCCGTCGACGTAGTCGACGAAGACCAGCGTGCACATCGCCCGCCCGCCCGGGAGCCGGAGAATCCCCAAGCCGGAGTAGTCGATGAGGCGCTGCGCCCGTTCAGCGGGCACCAGATAGGTGGCCATGAACGCGTGCGCGAGCCGGATGCGGACCGGCATGCGCACCTCTCGGCCGAGAACGGTGTGCGTGCTCACGTCAGACGCCTTTCTGCGCATCGGCGCTCGGGCGCGCCGCGTGGCCATGCGTGATCCGGTACCGGATCACGTCTATAGAACACGTTTCAATTTATCGGCACAATCCCGATTCTTAGCTCGTTTCAACTACCAAGAACCTGTTTCACGTTCGATCGGCGTCACCCACGGGAGATCCCGCCGCCCGCGACTCTTGCCCAGGCTCCCGCAGGTTGCGCAGGCGAGCTTCCAGGCCATCGAGGACGCAGAGCAAGCCGAAGTCGAACGCCATCGCACGCCCGGCCTCCTGGTCGGCCGGCACGGTCGCCCGATAGTCCGCCAGCATCTCGGGATAGTCGCCGGCCACGTCCTGCATCACGCGCAGCACGCCGTCGGCGTCGATCTCCATCCCCTCGGACACCTTGTCCCATGCGATCTCCGGAATCACCTGGCCTAAGACGAAACACATCACCGTGCCGCTGGCCAGATAGATGTCCACGCCATGAAAACCCGCCCGGACGAACGCGCGGCGCAGCCGATCGCTCAAACGCAGCGAGTTGGGCCCGATGCTCGGCAGTTGCCCGACCAGCGACGCCATCCATGGGTGCTCCCTGATGGACGCGCGCAAGTTGTAAGCGAAGGTGTTCAGCAGTTCACGCCAGGACGCCTCCTCGGGCTCCGGAGTCCGGACCAGACCCCAGAACTCGTCGAGCACCAATTCCAGCAACTCGTCCTTGTTGGAGACGTGCCAGTAGAGACTGGTCGCCCCCGCACCCAGTTTCGCGCCGAGCTTGCGCATGCTCAGCGACTCCAGCCCCTCGGCGTCGAGAATCTCGACGGCCGCCGCGATGATCTGCTCGCGGCGCAGCCCGGGCGATTTGGGCTGGCGCGGCTGCTTGGTCCATACCGACGCGAACTGCTTGGTCACAACACGATCTTATAATCGCTCGCACACTGTTCGAGTTTCTCGTACGCTGTGCGAGTGGAATCGAACATTGTGCGAGACCCCCGGCGCTGGTGGGTCCTGGGGGTACTCTGTCTGTCCTTGCTGGTGCTGATGCTCGACAGCACCGTGCTGAATCTCGCCATCCCCTCGCTGATCCGGGAACTGGGCGCGACACCGTCGGATGTCCAGTGGATCCTGGACGCCTACGTGCTGGTCTTCGCCGGGCTCCTGCTCACCGCGGGCAGCTTGTCCGACCGGTTCGGCAGGCGACGAGCGCTGATCACCGGACTCGCCGTGTTCGGGATGGCCTCGCTGGCCGCCGTACTGGCGACCGAACCGTGGCAGGTCGTGGCCGCCCGCGTCGCGATGGGCGTCGGTGGGTCGCTGTTGATGCCGTCGACGCTGTCGATCCTGATGACCAGCTTCGCCGAGGACGAACGGCGCACGGCGATGGCGGCGTGGTCGACGGTCTCCATGGTCGGCATCGTCGCCGGTCCCACGCTGGGCGGCTTCCTGCTCCAGCACTACTGGTGGGGATCGGTGTTCCTGCTCAATATCCCGGTGGCGGTGCTCGCGATCATCGCGGCCGTCGTGCTGATGCCGGAGACCACCGGCGAGCAGCGACCGGTCGATCTCGTCGGCGTCGTCCTGTCCGTCGTGGCGCTGAGCGCCACGGTCTACGTGATCATCGAACGGGAATGGAACGTCGGCGTGCTCGCGCTGGCCGCTGTCGCGGCGACCGCCTTCGTCATCTGGGAGAGCCGATCGGCACATCCGATGCTGCCGTTGGCGGTGTTCCGCAGCCGCGATTTCACCGGCACCTGTTTCACCCTGTTGCTGATGGTCTTCGGCATGGGTGCGGTCATGCTGATGCTCACTCAGTACTTGCAGTTCGTACTCGGCTACGGCCCGATGAAGGCCGGACTGGCGTTGCTCCCGTACGCCGTGGCCGCCGCGGTCTGCAACGGCCTCGGCGCGACGCTCGGCAAGACGCTGAGCAACAAGACACTCGTCGTGTCCGGCCTGCTCGTCATGGGAGCGGCCTTCGGCATCCTCGCGCTCGGGAGCGGATATCTCTGGGTGCTGGTCAGCATGCTGGTGATGGGTGTGGGCGGCGGCTTGGCGGGTCCGGCCGCCTACGCGGCCATCATGAGCGCCATTCCGCTGGAGCACGCCGGTGTCGGCTCCGCGATGAACGACACGATCCAGCAAGTCGGCATGGCGATCAGCATCGCCGTCCTCGGTAGCGTGCTGGCCGGTGTGTTCACCTCGAACATGCCCGCCGACGCGCCCGACGCGGCGCGTGAATCCATCGGCGCCGCCTTCCAGCTCGGCTACGTCGAGCCCGCCAAGGACGCCTTCACCGCCGCCATGTCCACGGGCGCGTGGATCAGCGCCGGATTCAGCATCGCGGCCGCCGTGCTCGGCGCGGTGCTGCTGCGCGCCCGGCGTCCGCAACCGGCCGAGCAGCCGGATCCCGCTCCGGTCGCGCACGGCTGATCGTTTCGGCGGGCCGCGCCGGGCAGGTGAGATCACCGTCCGGCGCGGCGCCGCCTGATTCGACGGCCACATTCGTTTGCGCAGAATAGCGATTCCGATGTCTTCTCGCCTCCTCCGGTATGAATGATTCCGACCCGGAGGCTGATGGCCTCTTGCGCTTGCTCCGAGCAGAGTTGGTTGTGTGTTCACACTGAGGCCTTCAACAAACGAGGGCTGGTGAAGCAATCAACCACTGGAGACATCATGATCACGAACAAAATGCGCGTAACGGCGGCGGCGGTAGCGCTCGCACCGATCATCGCCCTCGGGTCAGGTTTCGCTTCCGCAGCCCCGGACGTAGCACCGGGACCGGTGCAAGTGGCGGACCATCCGGTACCTGTCCAGGTCGAGCCCGCGACACTGGGCCTGATTTGGCCGCTGGGCATTTTCTGCGCTCCTCTGTTGCTGCTTCCGCCGGTGGCCAATGCGGTTGCCGTGGCCGTTTGCGCCGCCTGATCGCGTTTCGTCATAAGCTCGTCGAACACGAGTGCGCCTCGGGCGTAGACCCGAGGCGCATCACTTCTGACCATCGATTCCCACCCCGATGAAGAAATTCGTTTCGAGCCGTATCCCTGCCACGTGAACATCTGGGAATCGACGGTGACGCACGGACAAGTGCGGTTGAATTACCGGATGACCAAGTTCAGGAAACTCGTGGGCGCTGCGGCGGCATTCGCCGCGCTGACAGCGCCGTTCGGAGCACCTGGGACCGCGCAGGCCGCGACGCCATCCGTGCTGGGTGGCGGCTCCGGCATCGTCGTCGGCGGTCAGAACATCTGCACTCTGACCACGATCGGACGCGACTCCGGTGGTCGGCTGGTCGGGTTCACGGCGGGGCATTGTGGTGGGGCGAATGCCGCCATCGTCTCGGAGAACGATCGCGACGCCGGCACCCTCGGCACCATCGTCTACGCCAACAACGACATGGACTATGCCGTCATCGAATTCGATTCGGGGAAGGTGACGCCGGTCAACCAAGTGGGCGGAACCACCATCACCGGCCTGGGCGGACCGGCTCGATTCCCGGACACCGTCTGCAAGGAAGGCAGGACGACCGGCCGGACCTGCGGGCCTGCCTACGGCGATATGTTGACGGGCGGCAATTCGACGTGGAGCCAAACATGTGTCGCCGAGGGAGATTCGGGCGCTCCGCTCGTCGTCGGAACGACGCTCGTCGGCATGGTCAACGGTTACTTGGGGGTGCCGTGTCTCGGACCGGAACTCGGCGCCGACATCACCGCGGTCGTCGCGGACGTAAATGCACGCGGCGGGGCAGGGTCCGGTTTTCAGCCGATCTGATCGGATTTCATTTCGTTCCCAGCCGGAGCCTTACCTCTCCTGGTCGGTTATGATGCCGAATTCTATAGCGCGTTCGACCAGGAACAGCCTTTTCTGGTTCGGGGGTAAGGCTTCGACCTGGAATATCCGGAACAGCGCCCGCATATGCGTCTTCACCGTGGACAGACTCAGACACAAATTGTCCGCGATTTGCCGGTTGGAGGCAGGGTACGAGTACGCGTCGCGCGCGTCGTACGGGTGGCACAGCGCCTCGAGAACCACATACTGGGCCGGGGTAAGGGAGTTTCGGGTCGGCAGTGGTGAATGGGCGAGAGTCATTTCCTCGTCGAAGGACTCGTCGACCCGCAAGACGAATACCGATCGACCTACGCGAATCATGTCGCCGGAACCGAGCTTCCGCCGACCGCCCACACGTTCGCCATTGACGAATGTCCCATTCTTGGACAATCCGTCGTCGACGATGGTCCAGCATCCGCCCACCCGCTCGAGAATGGCGTGCAGCCGGGACACGGTCGGGTCGGAAGTCACGATGATGTCGGCGGCGACGGAGCGCCCGATCGTCATCCTGGACGCGCCGCCGTCGAGGGAGATCTCCCGCGCCCCGTCCGGTGCGGCGGGCTGCGGCGAGGCGGAAGCGATGGCCGAGCGTCGCCACGCGGACTGCCCCACCAGTGGGTGCAGTTCGCGACGCAGGGCCTCCGGTCCGCTGGACGTAGACATCGCTCGTCTTCCCACTCGAAGTACGCCGTGAACTGCGGGCACTGATTCGCTACCTCAAGGGTGCCCTTTCTCAACGCCGATCACATGCGTATTCGACTACTTCGCTGCGCGAGCGAGGCAGTACCGGACCGCAGTGCACGACAATGAACGGAAATCCAACCGATCGGTCTGAATAATGCTGCCTCCAGCGTGGGGCAATAAGAATGGCCGAGATGAGCGTCATCATTCGACCGCGCACCGAGGGTGATCTCGACGCCTGCGCCGCGGCACTGCGGCACGTCCACGACAGCGATCGGTATCCGGACGTGTGGCCTGCGAACCCGGCAGGCTGGCTGTCGCCGCCCAAACTCCTCGCGGCCCTTGTCGCCGAACACGACGGAGCGTTGGTCGGGCACGCCGGACTCGGCACGGGCGGCGGAATACCGGAGGTCGTGAGCGAATCGGTCGGCGCGGAGACTGTCGTCTCGGTGATCCGGCTGTATGTCGTCCCGACCGCGCGCCGGGTGGGAGTGGGTTCGCAGTTGCTGACCGCGACTGCGCGCATGGCCGCGAGCCTGGGGCACCGTGCTGTACTCACCGTGGCCTTCGACAGTGCGGCGGCGATAGCGATGTACGAGCGGCACGGTTGGCGGCAGGTGTACAGCGGGCCCGGCGGTTGGCATACCTCGGATGGACAAGAGGCGCGGGTGCATTACTACGTCAGCCCGTGACGGGTCGCGGATGTTGTCGCTTGTCCGCTCACTCCCTTTGTCCGGGAGATCGCGACCTGCGACTATGCCGGGTGGCGTAAGTGGCTGCGCGCACCGCCCGGGCGGAATCGGCGACCGCACCGAAGATGCAGGTTCGGCAGGGGCGCGACGAGCAAAATGGATGCGGCTCACTCGATGAAGCCCACACGGCCTCCCACGCACACGCGCAGGCAGGCTAAGGCACTGGCCCCGCCCACACTTGCACACAGTCCAGCAGGCCAAGAGCACCGGCCGCCCACACTCCGGTAGGCCAACGGACGAGCCGCGCCTCCCTCACCCACACTCTCCAGCAGGCCCACGCACGAACCGCCGACCCCACACACTCCAGCAAGCCAAGGGCACCAGCCGCCAACACACCCACACGCTCAGGCAGGGCAAGGCACGGACCGCCGCCCCCAGACACTCCAGCAGGCTACGCACGAACCGCCGCCCCCACGCACACACTCCAGGATGGCCAGCGCGGGCCGCCAGCACTCGCACACGCTCCAGCAGGCCAACACACGAACCGCCGCCCCCAGACACTCCAGCAGGCTACGCACGAACCGCCGCCCCCACGCACACACTCCAGGATGGCCAGCACGGGCCGCCAGCACTCACACACGCTCCAGCACGCCAACACACGAACCACCGCCCCCAGACACTCCAGGACGGCCAGCACGGGCCGCCAGCACTCGGCACATGCTCCACAGGCCAACACACGAACGGCGCGCCTTCACGCACACTCCAGCAGGCCCAGCGGCGCGCCACGGGCCGCCCACACTCGCACATGCTCCAGCAGGCCAACACACGGACCACCGCCCTCCGCACACCTGGCAGGCCCAGCGGCACGCCACGGGCCGCACGCGCTCCAACAGGCCAAAGCCATGGGTCCGGCGCACTGTGCACGTACGCACCCGCTGGCGGTACCGGAGGACAGCGTGCCCGGCCATCCGACCGGTTGCCGACGCCGTGATTGGCATCGACAGCCGGGCTGTTTGTCGTCGCCTTCAAGATGCCGCCGTCTCCGCGTGACCCCAAAGAGCCGAAGCCGATGGACGCCGCGTCGCCGAAGGTGGGCTGCATGCACTCGTTCGCTCGGCCCTCACCCGGACCGATCACTTGGGTATCGGCGGAACCAACGTGCACGCACGCCGCCACCGCCCCACGAGCGGGTCAGGCGCGGGGGTGAGCCTGGTCGTGCACCTTCTTGAGACGGTCGATGGAGACGTGGGTGTAGAGCTGGGTGGTGGCCATGCTTGCGTGTCCGAGGAGTTCCTGGACCACGCGCAGGTCGGCACCGCCCTCGAGGAGGTGGGTCGCCGCGGTGTGCCGCAGACCGTGCGGCGCCAGGTCCGGTGCGCCGGGGATGGCCGAGACCACCTCGTGCACAACGGTTCTGGCCTGGCGCTGATCCAAGCGCCTGCCGCGGCGGCCGAGCAGCAGCGCTCGACCCGAGTCCGCGGTGGCGAAAGCGGGGCGTCCGTAGCGCAGCCAGTTTCCTACCGCCTCGTCGGCGGGCGTGCCGAACGGCGCCGAGCGCTCCTTGTTGCCTTTGCCGAGCACCCGCACCACGCGCCGCTCGCGGTCCACGTCTTCGATGTCCAGCCCGCACAACTCGCTGACCCGGATACCGGTGGCGTACAGCAATTCCACGATCGCCCGATCGCGCAGCGCCATCGGATCGCGCTGCGCGGCACCGGATCCCGCCGCGTCCATGGCACCGAGCGCCTGTTGCCGCCCGAGTACGGCGGGCAGCACGCGATGCGCCTTCGGCGACCCCAAACGCAGTCCGGGATCGACAGGCAGCCGGCCGGTCCGGGTGAGCCACGCGGTGAACGTGCGCGCCGATGACGCCCGCCGGGCCACGGTCGTGCGCGCCGCACCCGCGGCGGCTTGCCGGGCCAGCCACGAACGCAGCAACATCAGGTCCAGTTCGCGAATCGCCGAATCCGCCGATCGCGCGTACAGATGCTCCAGCAAGGATCGCGCGTCCCCCAGGTACGCGCGCACCGTGTGCTCCGAGCGGTTGCGCCCGAGCCGCAGATGCCTGCCGTACTCCGTCAGCAGCGCTTCCAGGTCTTCGGGCAGTTCGTCCATGCCTCCACCGTCCCCACCCGTGGTCCGGATGGCAAGCGACCGCGCCGAACACGCTCATCGACCCCGTACCGTTCGGTGCCAACCGCTTTCGTCACTGGACACCAGACCCGCCAATTCGAGAGCGGACAAAGTCGCACGGACCACCGGAAGCGACAATCCGCACTGCCGGGCGACCTCCAGTGGCAGTCGTGAGCCGATTCTCGGCAGCGCGGCGAAGACCAGCGCGTCGTCTCCGGTCAGCTGATCATCCGGATTGCCGCCCGCTGCCGCCGCGGGGATCGACAGCCGCAACGGTCCGGCCTCGTCGACGACTTCTTCGGCTCGGGTCACCAGCAGGGCTTCGCCGTCGCGAATCATGCGGTGACAGCCCACCGAAGCGGCCGAGGTCACCGGACCCGGCACGGCCAAGGCGGGACGACCCATGCGGCGTGCCCATTTGACGGTGTTGCGCGCGCCGCTGCGCAGGCCCGCCTCGACGACGAGCACGCCGTCGGCGAGAGCGGCGATCAAGCGGTTCCGGGCCAGGAACTGATGCTTCTGTGCGGTGACGCCGGGCGGGTATTCGCTGACGACCAAGCCTGATTCGGCTATATCGGCCAGCAGGCGTTCGTGCTGCACCGGATAGGGCCGGTCGATGCCGCAGGCCAGGACGGCGATAGTGGGGCCTTCCACCGCCAGCGCCGCCCGGTGCGCCATGCCGTCGATACCGAACGCCGCTCCGGACACGATGGTCCACCCCTGCGCGGCGAGGTCGCCCGCGATCTCCCCCGTGACCCGGTTTCCGTAGCCGGTGCTGCACCGCGCCCCGACCACCGCCACCGCGCGTTCACTGGATTCCAGCAGCGAGCGCGGGCCACGTACCCACAACACCAGCGGTACCGCGCCGTCGCGATCCTTGCCCGGCTCGAGCTGGGCGAGACCGAGCATGCGCCATGCGGGCCATTCCGGATCGTCCGGCGTCACCACGCGCCCGCCGATCCGCTCGATGATCTCGAGATCCCGCGCCGCGAGGTCGATGTCGCGCCGCTGCGCCGTGGGCCCGCGAAGCGGCTCGGGCAACGCGCACTCCCGCACGGCACGGGCCGCCTCGACAACCCCGACCGACTCGATGAGCGCCGACAACGGAGCACACGGCCCCTGCACCACCCGCGACAGATACACCCACGCGAGCCGCGGGTCGTCGCATTCACCGGACGACGATCCCGCCCCGCTCACGGGCACACCAACCACCGCAGGCGCATCTACGACCCCAGGAACGCCCGCCGCTGCCGGCGTCTCGACAACCGGTACTACGTTCGCCGTAGCAGCCACCTCCTCGAGCACAGGGCGATCCGCGCCTGCACTCGAGTCCCCGGCTCGAGAGACCGCCACCATCGCGGGCACCTCGACGACGGCAGGCACATCCACCTCGCGCCCTTCCGTATTCCCAGCCACGTCTACAACCACGGACAAACCCGCCCGGGCAGGCAGATCTATTGACGCGGGCACGTCCACGGCCTCACGCGCCTGTCCGACACCAGGAACAACCACCTCGGCGACTGCAGGCGCATCTGCGGCTGCGCGCATGTGGGCCCCCGCCATTGCCCCGAAGACCACAGGGGCGCCGACGATCGCTGGCAGATTCACGACGCCGGATAAATCAATGCTTCGAGGCACGTCCACCACCGCGGGCACATCGGCGGCCACAGGCGCACTGTCGGCTGCACTTGCGTTCGCGCCCGCAATCACGTCCGCGCCCCCAGCCACATCCTCGGCGGTAGGCACATCGACCGCCACAGACGCCCTATCGGCTGCAACTACGTCCGCGCCCGCAAGCACGTCCGCAACCCGAGGCCCGTCCTCGGCGGTGGACACATCGCCGACCACACACCCGCTGTCGGCCGCAGTTGCGTTCGCGCACGCAAGCACATCCACGACCCCAGCCACACGCTCGGCGGTAGGCACATCGACCGCCACAGGCAGGTCGTCCGCGCCTTCGGGCGGCACCGTCGCGCTCATTGCGCACCCCGCTGACGGAAGTTCAACGCGGACAGTACGTCCTGCGCCGAGGGCAGCTCGCCGCCGCGCAGATCGCAGATGGTCCACGCGACGCGGATGGCTCGGTCGGCACCCCGCGCGGACATGCGACCGAGGCGCAACGCGGCCTCGACCGGAGCGAGCGATTCACGCGGCAACCGGAATCGTTGACGCAGGATGTGGCCGGGAACCTCGGCGTTGGTGAGCCATCCGTATTCGCGCCACCGGGCGGCGGCGGCGCGCCGTGCGACAGCGACCCGGCCGCGGACCACCTCGCTGCTCTCGGCCGCATCGGTGCTGAACGCCGCGCCGGACTGCCCGTGCATCCGCACCCAGATGTCGATCCGGTCCATCAGCGGACCGGACAATTTGCCGAGATAGCGACGGCGAGCCAGCGGCGCGCAGATGCAGTCGACGTCGCGCGCCGGAGCACACGGGCACGGATTGGCCGCCAGTACCAGCTGGAAGCGAGCCGGGTACCGCGCGACACCGTCGCGCCGGGCGATGCGCACTTCCCCTTCTTCCAACGGCGTTCGCATCGCTTCCAGCACTTTCGTGCCGAGCTCGGCACATTCGTCGAGGAACAGGACGCCGCGGTGGGCTCGGCTGACCGCGCCCGGCCTTGCGGTCCCCGAGCCGCCGCCGATCATCGCGGTCACCGAGGTCGAGTGGTGCGGGGCGACGAACGGCGGCGCGGTGACCAACGGGTGATCGCCTGCGAGTGTGCCCGCCATGGAGTGGATGGCGGTGACCTCCAGCGCCTCGGTCTCCGTGAGCGGTGGCAGCAGCCCAGGAAGACGTTGGGCCAGCATGGTTTTGCCGATGCCGGGCGGCCCGGTGAGCAGCAGGTGGTGCCCGCCCGCCGCGGCCACCTCCAGAGCCCAGCGGGCTTCTTCCTGCCCCACCACCTCGCTCAGATCGCCGCCGTGGCGCACCGTGTCCGGCAGGTCGCCGTCCGGCTCGTCGAGCGCGCCTTCCCCGCGCAACCAGGCCACCACCGCGCGCAAACTGCGCGCCCCGAAGACCTCGATGCCCTCGACGAGCCCGGCCTCCGCCAGTGTCACCGCGGGCACCACGACGGTCGACCAGCCCGCCCTGCGCGCGGCGAGCACGGCGGGCAGGATGCCGCGCACTCGCCGCACCCGTCCATCCAGCGCGAGTTCGCCGAGCAGCACCGTCTTCGCGAGCCGTTCGGAGGGCACCGAGCCGGACGCGTCCAGCACGGCGATCGCGAGCGCCAAGTCGTACACGCTGCCCAGCTTCGGCAGTGTCGCGGGCGACAGCGCGAGAACCACCCGGCCGTCGGGCCACTTCTCCCCCGAGTTCGCCACCGCGGAGCGGATCCGGTCACGGGACTCCTGCAACGCGGTGTCGGGAAGCCCGACCAGGTGGACCGATGGCAGGCCCTGTCCGATATCTGCCTCGATCTCGACGAGCAGACCGTCCACGCCGGTGACGGCGACCGAGTGCGCCCGCCCCAGCGCCATTCAGAACACCGCCTCGAGATGGTCGATGACCGGTGTACGCCCCCGCGCCACCAGCACCGACACCACGTCGAACCGGATGCGCCGCCACGGTCCGTCCTGCTCGGCCAGCCACAGCAGCGCCAGCCGCCGGATCCGCTGCCGCTTGGCGAAGGTGACCGACTCCGCGGGAGTGCCGTAGCCCAGCCCGGAGCGGGTCTTGACCTCGACGAACGCGGTCACATCCCCGTCTCGGGCGATCAGATCGAGCTCGCCGTATCGGCACCGCCAGTTCCTGGCGACGATTTCCATCCCCGCGGCGCGCAGAAAGTCCGCCGCTAATTCCTCCCCGTGCGCGCCGAGCGCCTGTTTGTCCGTCACCCGGCCAGCGTGCGCCGCAGCCGGATCAGGTCAGCGCCGCCGACCGGGGGAATCGGAAAACCTGTTGATAACCGAGTCGCTGTGCAGAACGCCGAGCGGGCTCACTCGGGCAAGCGCAGGTCCGGCTTCTCCAGCTCCTCGATGTTGACATCTTTGAAGGTGATGACCCGGACGTGCTTGACGAAGCGGGCCGGGCGGTACATGTCCCAGACCCACGCGTCGCTCATCCGCACCTCGAAGTACACCTCGCCGTCCGCGTTCTGCGGCCGCAGCTCCACGGAATTGGCCAGGTAGAAGCGGCGCTCGGTCTCCACCACGTACGAAAACTGACCGACGATGTCCTTGTACTCGCGATACAGCGAGAGCTCCATCTCGGTTTCGTACTTCTCGAGGTCCTCGGCACTCATCGGGTGGGACGTCCTCCTTCTCGCCGCATCGCGTCGTGTGGTGACATCATCGCGCATGCGCTGCGTCGGTAGCTACTCGGCCAGCCGTACGCCCGTTCGGAATGTGCTCCGACAGCGCTTCGTCCAAGCCCTCGGCCAGTACGGCGTCCGCGACATCGGCCGCCGCCGCGACCGGGCGCAACCCGGCGGCTTCGCGCACGTTGCGCCAGGAGCGCCGGTGCTCGCTGCTCGGGCCGAGACGTTGCAACGCGGCGGTGTGCTCGGGCGTGTTGTAGCCCTTGTGGGCGGCGAATCCGTAGCCGGGGAACCGCCCGTCCAGCTCGACCATGATGCGGTCCCTGGTGACCTTGGCCAGGATGCTGGCCGCCGCGATGCAGGCCGCCGCACCGTCGCCGCCGATCACCGGCAACGAAGGCACCGGTATGCCGGGCACCCGGAACCCATCGGTCAGCACGTAGCCGGGAGTGCGCCCGAGCCCGGCCACGGCGCGGCGCATCCCCTCGATATTGGCGACGTGGATGCCGATCGAGTCGATCTCCCAGGCCGGGATCACGACGACCTGATAAGCGAGTGCCAGACGGACGATCACCGGGTACAGCTCTTCGCGAGTGGCCTCGGTGAGCTTCTTGGAATCGTCGAGGCCGGCCAGCCTGTCGTAGGCCTTCGGCGCCAGCAGGCACGCCGCCACCACCAGTGGTCCCGCGCAGGGGCCGCGCCCCGCCTCGTCGACACCGGCGACCGGCCCGAGACCACTGCGGATCAACGCCGCCTCGAGCGTGCGCAATCCTCCGGCCCTGCGCATCACCACACGCGGCGGCCAACCGTTACCCACCGGCACTCGACCTTGCCCCACCGTTCAATTATCCAGCGCCTCGCGTGATCAGTTCTGCTGGGGATTCTCCGAGTGCACCGGACCGATCCGTCCCGGCGGCCAGATCTTGAACACCGCCTTGCCGCGGACGTTCTCCACGGGGATGGTGCCCTGCAGTTCGTCGGTGATGTGGGCGCGGGAGTCGGCGGACTGGTTGCGGTTGTCGCCCATTACCCACAGATGCCCTTCGGGCACCTTCACGGGCTTGAACTCGCGGCCGCCGGACGCGTTGTAGGGCTGGCCGGGCACGTACGGGGCGAGGTACCGGGCGTACGGCTCGTCCAGCGGCTTGCCGTCCACGATGACCCGCCCCTGCGGGTCGCAGCACTCCACGGTCTGGCCGCCGACCGCGATGACGCGCTTCACCAGATCGTTCTCGTCCGGCGGCACCAAGCCGAAGAAGGAGAAGAAGTTCTGCACGCCACGGACCGCGGGATTGTCCGAGCGGATCGACTGGTAGCGGGTGTTCCACGACGGCGGGCCGACGAACACGACCACGTCGCCCGGTTGCGGGTCGCCCCAGTAGTAGCTCAGCTTCTGCACGTAGATGCGGTCACCGGTGCATCCGGCGCATCCGTGCAACGTGGTTTCCATCGACTCCGAGGGAATCACGTACGGCCGACCGACAAAGGTAACCATCAGCGCGGCGATCACCGCGGCGATCACGATGAGGATCGGCAATTCCTGCCAGAACGGCCGCTGCTTCTTCTTCGATCGCCGCTTGGCGCGACCCGCCCGCGTACTCTCGTCGCCCGATTCGGACACCGATACCGACCCACTTTCGTCTGCCACGCCGAACAGATTAGCCCGGCAGCGAAACCGAGGTCCGATGCCGGGCTGAGGAAGATCTGTTGTGCCGAAAAGCTAACTCAGCGCTTTTCCTTGATCTTGGCGGCCTTGCCACGCAGGTCGCGCAGGTAGTACAGCTTGGCGCGGCGGACATCACCGCGGGTCACGACATCGATGTGGTCGATGTTCGGGCTGTGCACCGGGAAGGTGCGCTCGACGCCGACACCGAACGACACCTTGCGGACGGTGAAGGTCTCGCGGATGCCACCACCCTGGCGACGGATCACGACGCCCTTGAAGACCTGGATGCGCTCCTTCGAGCCTTCGATGACCTTCACGTGCACGTTCAGCGTGTCGCCCGGCCGGAACTCGGGGACGTCGCTGCGCAGCGACTTCTCGTCGACGAAGTCAAGGGTGTTCATTTCCATCCTTATGGTTTCGCGCGAACAGAGGACCCTGGCGGCACTGGGCGTGCTCGGCCGGTTCATGCTCCGATCAATGGGGTGCGCCGGGTCGACAACCACCCAGGGCAACCTGAGCATTGTGCCAGATCGGCGTGCCGAGGAAGAAATCGACCCTGGTGACGGCGAGTCCGGCGGTCTCTTCACGTTACGCCCGAGGCGGTGCGATCTGTTCACGACTCCGGCGGGAGTATGGGCGAGGCGAACACTTCTTCGAGCGGAATCGGGCCGGTGTAGCGGCGGCAGTGGCAACCGACCCACTCACGCAGGCCGTGGATGCCTTTGCGGGAGATCTCGGCGTGACAAGCGCCCGAGGAGCGGTCGTGCAGTGCCAGGTCGTGACCACAACCGCAGCGTGCGCGAAGCTCCTTCCCCGCCCGGCCTCGCCGAGGCACGAATCGACCACATACCCAGCCGACACCGACGAGGACGGCACCGACCGCAAGGCTGAGCGGATCCAACATGGACGCAGTATACGTATACGCATAGCGGCACGTTGCCCGGCCGACCCACCGCTGAGCGCGTTCGTCAGCGGTTCTGTTCGCCGGAGATCGCGTCCTGGGCGGGCGGCGGGCCGGGCGTACGCGGCGAGCCGTGGTCGGAGTGCCAGAACGAATGGTCGCGGTGCGGAGCGGGCGGGGCGGGCACGACCGTGCGGGTGAGTTCCGCCTCCGCCGCCGTGCGGACGTGCTCGACGTCCGGTTTTCCGGCGACCAGATCCTGCACGAAGATCTTGGCGCGGATGACCGGGCGACGGTATCGCCGTTCCCGGACGATGGCCCGGTACCTCAGGCGCCTGCGGTCGCCGTAACGCCAGCGCGCCCAGGGCGCGCCAGGGCGGCTCAGCCGCAGCGCACCGACGACCAGCAACGGCAGGAAGAACATGCCGAACAGGCCGGTCCAGATCTTCCCCTTGGCGATCACGATCGCGGCGAGAGCCAGGTTGACCACGGCGAACGCCACGACGAAGGCGCGGACCTCGAGGCTCGGATCGTGCCGGAAGTCGTTGATGTCCAGCAGCCACAGCGGGTGGAAGCCCAGCAGTAGCAGTCCCGTCACGGCGAGCGCGACGAACACCGCGTCCACCGATGTGCGCCCCTGCTCCTCCCAGTACACGTCGCGCAGGTAGAAGATCAGCGCGAATTCATCGAGCACCAGAGCGGCGCCGACGCCGAAGAGCGCGGCGAGGACGCTGGCGGTGGCGGCGTCGGCGCTCTCGTACTGCGAGACCATGCCGATGCCGGAGGACAGCAGCAGGATCACCCCGAACACCATGTGGTGGATGTGCGTGTCACCGGCCCGCAGGTTGCCCGGCCACCAGCGCACGCGCGCGCGGATCAGCCGGACGCTGAGGCGGATGAACAGGAATCCGACGATGAATCCGAGCAGAAAGCACAGCAACGGCAGCCGCCCTTGGGCGATCACGTCCTCGTGGAGCCACCGTCGCATGGCCGCTACTTCCTCCTGCGGATCGGGCTACTGGCCGAAACCCGCCCTGCGCAAGGCGTCCGCCATCGCGCCGCTAGGTGCCGGCGCGTTCCTGCGCTGATTGCCGCCACGCCCCTGTCCTTGATTGCGGTTCTGGCCCTGCTGCCTGTTCTGACCATTCTGCCGCTGCCGCTGATCGCCTCCACCGGATCGGCCGCCGCCTTGACCGCGCTGCCGGTTGTCGCCGCCCTTGGCGGGCGTGCCGGGTTCGTCGTCCAGGCGCAGGGACAGACCGATGCGCTGGCGCGCGACGTCCACCTCGAGCACCTTCACCTTCACGACGTCGCCGGACTTGACCACTTCGCGCGGGTCCTTGACGAAGTTGTGCGACATCGCCGATACGTGCACCAAGCCGTCCTGGTGCACGCCCACGTCGACGAACGCGCCGAAGGCGGCCACGTTGGTCACCACGCCCTCGAGCACCATGCCCGGCTTCAGGTCGGCGACTTTCTCCACGCCCGCGGCGAACTCAGCGGTCTTGAATTCCGGACGCGGGTCGCGCCCCGGCTTCTCCAGCTCGGCGATGATGTCGGTGACGGTCGGGACACCGAAGCGCTCGTCGGTGAAATCGCCCGCGCGCAGCGAGCGCAGCGCCGTGGTGTTGCCGATGATCTCCGCGATCCCGCGCCCCGTCGATTCGAGGATGCGCCGCACCACCGGATACGCCTCCGGGTGCACCGCGGAGGTGTCCAGCGGATCGTCGCCGCCGCGAATGCGCAGGAAGCCCGCGCACTGTTCGAACGCCTTCGGGCCCAGCCGCGGGACGTCGAGCAGCGCGGTCCTGCTGCGGAACGGGCCGTTCTGATCCCGGTGCGCCACGATGCTCTCCGCCACCGACCCGGCGATGCCGGAGACCCGCGACAGCAGCGGCACCGAGGCGGTGTTCACGTCCACGCCGACCGCGTTCACCGCGTCCTCGACCACCGCGCCCAGCGAACGGGCCAGCAGCGATTCGGACACGTCGTGCTGGTACTGGCCGACGCCGATGGACTTCGGATCGATCTTCACCAGCTCGGCCAGCGGGTCCTGCAGCCGGCGCGCGATCGACACCGCGCCGCGCAGCGACACGTCCAGCTCGGGCAGCTCCTGCGAGGCGTAGGCCGAGGCGGAGTACACCGAAGCGCCCGCCTCGGAGACCACGATCTTGGTGGGCTTGTTCTCCGGGATGCGCGAGATCAGTTCGGCGGCAAGGGCGTCGGTCTCGCGCGAGGCGGTGCCGTTGCCGATGGCGATGAGTTCCACGCCGAATCGGGCCACCAGCGCGCCGAGCACCGCGAGCGACTTCTCGGTCTGGCCCTGCGGTTTGTGCGGGTAGATCACCTCGGTGGCGACCACCTTGCCGGTGGCGTCGACCACCGCCACTTTCACGCCGGTGCGGTAGCCGGGGTCCAGACCCATCGTCGTGCGGGTGCCCGCGGGGGCGGCGAGCAGCAGATCGCGCAGATTCGCGGCGAACACGTCGACCGCGTCCTTCTCCGCCGCCTGCCGCAACCGCATCCTGGTATCGATGCCGAGGCTGACCTGCAGCTTGGTCCGCCAAGCCCAGCGCACCGTGTCCAGCAGCCAGGAGTCGGCGGGGCGGCCCCGGTCGGCGATGCCGAAGCGAGTGGCGATACGACCCTCGTAGACGGTGCGCTCGCCCGGCTGCGGCTCCTCGGTGTCCGGTTCGAGGTGCAGGGTGAGCACCTCCTCCTTCTCGCCGCGCAGCAGCGCCAGGATGCGGTGGGAGGGCAGCTTGTCGAACGGCTCGCTGAACTCGAAATAGTCGGCGAACTTCGCGCCCGCCTCCTCCTTGCCCGCGCGCACGGTCGAGGTGACCTGCCCGCGGTTCCACATCAGTTCGCGCAACTCACCGACCAGATCGGCGTCCTCGGCGAAACGTTCGACCAGGATGGCGCGCGCGCCGTCGAGTTGCTCGGCGGTGTACTGCGCCGGGTCGGTGTTCGGATCCTCGATCAGGGCGTCGGCCACCGGCTCGTGCCCGGCCTCACGCGCGATCTGCGCCTTCGTGCGCCGCTTCGGCTTGTACGGCAGGTAGATGTCCTCGAGCCGGGCCTTGGTCTCGGCGAGCAGGAGCTGCCGGTGCAGAGCGTCGTCGAGTTTGCCCTGGCCCCGGATCGATTCGACGATCGCGGCCCTGCGCTCGTCGAGTTCGCGCAGGTAGTGCAGACGCTCGTCGAGCACGCGCAGCTGCGCGTCGTCCAGGCCGCCGGTGACCTCCTTGCGGTACCGGGCGATGAACGGCACCGTCGAGCCCGCGTCGAGCAGCTCGACGGCGGCGCGCACCTGGGTCTCGCGCACCGCGAGTTCCTCGGCGATGCGACGGTTCACGCTGGCTGGGCCCGCGGTGTCGGAGCGTGGCACGGCGGGTGTGGACTCTGCACTGGCAGTCTCGGGCGCTGTCGTCACGTCGGAGACACTACCGTCGCCGCCTGACACGCGGTCCACACCCAGGTGAACCTCCCTCGTCTCAGCTGTCGTCCAGGCCGAGCAGCCGCCGCGACAGTTCCCGCATCTGCGCCTTGCGGACCTTGCCGGTGACCGTCATCGGGAATTCCTCGACCACATGCACGTAGCGGGGAATCTTGAAGTGCGCCAGCTTGCCTGCGGCGAAGTCGCGCACGGCCGTGGCGTCCAACGGCGTTGCGCCCTCGCGCATCCGGATCCAGGCCATCAGTTCTTCGCCGTACTTCGGATCCGGCACACCGATCACCTGCGCGTCCAGGATGTCGGGATGGGTGTAGAGGAATTCCTCTATCTCCCGCGGGTAGACGTTCTCGCCACCCCGGATGACCATGTCCTTGATCCGGCCGGTGACGGCCACGTAGCCCTCGTCGTCCATCACGCCGATGTCGCCGGTGTGCATCCAACGGGCGGCGTCGATGGCCTCGGCGGTCTTGTCCGGCTCGTCCCAGTACCCGAGCATCACCGAATAGCCTCGGGTACACAGCTCGCCGGGTTCGCCGCGCGGCACCGTGAGACCCGTTGCGGGATCGACGATCTTGACCTCCAGGTGCGGCCCGACCCGCCCGACGGTGGCGGTGCGCCGTTCGATGCCGTCGTCGCGCCGGGTCTGGGTGCTGACCGGAGACGTCTCTGTCATGCCGTAGCAGATGCAGACCTCGCGCATGCCCATCCGGTCGATCACCCGCTTCATCACCTCGACCGGACACGGCGAGCCCGCCATGATCCCGGTGCGCAGCGTGGACAGGTCTGCGGCGGTCGAATCCAGCGCGGCGAGCATGTCGATGAACATCGTCGGCACACCGTAGAGGGAGGTGCAGCGCTCGGCTTCGACCGCAGCCAGGGCCGCCCTGGGCTCGAACGACGGCGACGGAATCACGATAGCCGCACCGTGGCTGGTGCTCGCCAGATTGCCCATCACCATGCCGAAGCAGTGATAGAACGGCACCGGGACGCAGATCCGGTCCTGCTCGGTGTATCCGCACAGTTCCCCGACGAAATAGCCGTTGTTGAGGATGTTGTGGTGACTGAGCGTGGCGCCCTTCGGGAAACCGGTTGTGCCCGAGGTGTACTGGATGTTGATCGGGTCGTCGGCGGATAGCCGCGCGCCCAGTTCGACGAGCCGAGCAGTGTCGATCTCGGTGCCCGACAGCGCCTCCCACTCCGGTGTGCCCAGCACGAGCACCTGTGTCAGCGCCGGACAGTTCGGCCGGACCTGCTCGATCATCGCCACGTAGTCCGAGGACTTGAACCGCTCGGCCGCGATGAGCATTCGCACGCCCGCCTGGCACAGCACGTACTCCAGTTCACTGGTGCGGTACGCCGGATTGATGTTGACCAGGATCGCGCCGATTTTCGCCGTGGCGTACTGCACCAGAAACCATTCCGCGCGGTTCGGCGCCCAGATGCCGACCCGGTCGCCCTTGCCGATGCCCTGTGCGGCCAGGCCGCAGGCCAGGGCGTCGACCGCGGCGCCGAGAGCGCGATAGGTCCAGCGCCGTCCGCTCGGCAGGTCCACCAGGGCTTCCCGGTCCGGGAACGCCGCCACCGCGCGATCGAGATTGCCGCCGATGGTGTCGCCGAGCAGCGCGACGTCCGACACGCCCGAGGCGTAGCTGGGCAGGGGCAACATGGCCGAAGTCATCGGGCACCGCCCTGCCGCAGCACGAACCGCTGCACCTTGCCGCTGGGCGTCTTCGGCAGGCTCGCCACGAAGTGGACCCGGCGCGGGTAGGCGTGCGCCGCGAACTTTCGCTTCACCAGGCTCTGTAGCTCGGCTTCCAACTCGGCACCGCCGACGGCGCCGTCACGCAGCACGACGAACGCCTCGAGCACTTCGCCGCGCAGTTCGTCCGGCATGCCGACCACCGCCGCCTCCGCGACCTGCTCGTGCAGCACCAGAACGCTCTCCACCTCGAACGGGCCGATGCGGTAGCCGGCCATGATGATCACGTCGTCGTCGCGGGAGGAGAAGCGGAAGAAGCCGTCCGCGTCCTGTGAGCCCGCGTCACCGGTCAGATACCAGCGGCCGTCGGCGGTGTAGCGCTGCGCGGTGCGGTCCGGAGCGTCGAGGTAGCCGAGGAACCACAGCAGCGGACTGCGTTCCGTGTCGATCGCGACCCGGCCCAATTCGCCGGTGGGAGCGATCGTGTCGGCGTCGTCGGAGAGCACGGCGCAGGTCCACCCGGGCAGCGAGCGACCCATCGATCCGGCCGGGGTCTCGGTGTCCAGGTCTTCGTGCCAGGCGTTGCAGATAACCATGCCGTGCTCGGTCTGGCCGTAGTGGTCGCGCACCGCGACACCGAGGTACTCGACGGACCACGCGACCACTTCAGGGGTCAGCGGTTCTCCCGCCGAAGAGGCACGGCGCAATCGGGAATGCACGGGCGGCGTGGCACCGTCGGCGCGCAACGCTCGATATACCGTCGGTGCGGCGGCGAAGTTGGTGACGCCGAACGTCTCCAGCACCTGCCAGGTCAGCGGTGCCGAGAAGCCCGCGTGCAGCAGGATGCTACGGATGCCGGTGGCCAGCGGTCCGAGGATGGCGTAGTAGAGCCCGTAGGCCCAGCCCGGATCGGCGGCGTTCCAAAAGACGTCGTCGGGGCGGACGTCCAGCGCGAATTCCTGGTACGCGTGGAAGGAGGCGAGCGCGCGCAGCGGAATCGGGACGCCCTTGGGCGTGCCCGTGGTGCCGCTGGTGAACAGTTGGACGAGCAGTCCGTCACCGCCGACCGCGATCGGCTGAGCCTGCGGAGAGGTGGCCGAATGAGCGTGGAGCAACTCGTCCATCCGCAGCGCCCCTTCGGGAGCCTCCGCTCCGGTGACGATCAGCCGCCAGGACGGGTCGTCGGGCAGATCGGGTCCCGGCGCAAGCTTCGGCGCCTGGTCGGCATCGGCGATGACGACCGAGGCGCGACTGGCGTTCAACCGCAGGGCGATCGCGGGCGGAGCGAAGGCGGTGAACAGCGGAACGTGCACCGCACCCCGGCGCCAGATCCCGAGCAGAGCGACCACCAGGTCCGCGGATTTCGCCATCAGCGTGGCGACCCGGTGGCCGGGTTCGACGCCGAGTCCGGCGAGTGCGTCGGCGAAGCGGGCGGAGCGTTCGCGTAGTTCGCCGTAGGTGAGGTCGGTCGAGGACAAGTCGGCCTCGACGATCGTGAAGGCGACCCGGTCGGCCGGGTGCCGATCACACAGCAGGTCCGCCGCCGACGCGTCGGCGCGGTCGTAACAGTCCAGCAGTTCGCGCACCCGCTGATTCAGATCGGTGCCCATCTTCAGTTCTCCTCGTTCTGTGATCCAGCTCAACCCGGGTGTGCAATAGGATGTGGGTCACATCCCGCTGCCCACTACCCCCGAAAAGGGGTGAGTCTCGTGACCCACACCGCCCTGCTGCGTCCGCGCGACAGCGACGCGCTGCGCGCCGAGATCCGCTGGGTGGCGAGCGCGGCGGGCGTGCCGGTGGCGTTCGGCGGCGAAGTGCACGGCGACGCGCTGCTGCTGTCGGAATTCGTCGGCACGCTGACCAACGGCCTGCGCGGTCTGGCCGTCGTGCGGGCTTCCGGGCTGGGCGGACGGGTGATGGATTCCGGACGGCCCGCCGCGGTCTCCGACTATCGCCGCGCCTCCTCGATCACCCACGACTACGACGGGCCGGTCTCCGGCGAGGGCATCCGCTCCGTGCTCGCCGTGCCCGTGGTGGTGGACCAGCGCTCCCGCGCGGTGCTCTACGCCGCGACGCGCGGCGCGAGTCCGCTGGGCGACCGCACCGCGGATCTCGTCGTGCAGGCCGGGCGCCGCCTGGCCACCGAGATCGCCGTTCGCGACGAGGTCGACCGTCGGCTGCGCATGCTGGAGGTCACCGCGCCGTCGGCGGCCGCGGCACCGGCGATCACGGAGGAACTCCGCGACATCCACACCGAACTGCGCGGCATGGCGCGCTCGACCGAGGACGATCGGCTGCGCGGACGCCTGCACGCGGTATGCGAGCGCCTCACCCGGGTCATGACCGGCGAGCCGCGGCCGGACGGTCCGAAACTGTCCCGCCGAGAACTCGACGTGCTGTCCCAGATCGCCTTGGGTTGCACCAACCAGGAAGCGGCGCAACGACTCTCACTCGCCCCGGAGACCGTGAAGAGCTACCTTCGCAACGCGATGGTCAAACTCGACGCCCACTCCCGGCACGAGGCGGTGGTGGCCGCCCGCCGCCATGGTCTGCTGCCCTGACGCGGCGAAGATTCCCGCTGGGGTTCACCGAGGGAAGGCCCGAGCACGGCCTGCGACGCCCGGCTGCTCGAGAATTCTGATTCAGGTGGATGAGGAGGTCGTCGACCAGGTCGGTGGGGTCGGCGTTGCCTTTTCCATCGGCCGCGAGGTGACCCGCCGCGGCGAGGTCGGCGGCACCGTGCGCGACCTCGCGAAGGGTCACCGCCTCGACGCCGCCCGCGTCGAGCAGCCGGATCGCGGAATCGAGCAGCGCGGAGTGGGTGTCTGGCATTCACTCGGCGTAGTGCGCGGCGCACACGCTCCCACGCAGCTGTCCCGCGCGGCGCACCCTCTGGCAAGAAGCAGACTGATCCCCGGCCGTCCGGACCGCGCGGCCGAGCTCCGCACACTTGGGGCGCTTGCGCGGGCGTGGGATTATCGCTCGGGTCCGGCCGTGTCGTGGTCCGCGAGCAGGTCCGGACGACGCTCGCGGGTCCGCGCGAGTGATTGCTCGCGCCGCCAGGCCGCCACCTTCGCGTGGTCGCCGGACAGCAGGACCGGCGGGACGTCCAACCCGCGCCAGGAGACCGGACGGGTGTAGCTGGGACCTTCGAGCAACCCGTCGGAGAACGAATCCTCTTGATGTGATTGCTGATTGCCGAGGACACCGGGCAGCAGCCGGACCACGGCCTCGGTCATCACCAGCACGGCCGCCTCGCCGCCGATCAATACATAGTCGCCGATGCTGACCTCTTGCACCCGGACGCGGCGGGCGGCGTCGTCGAAGACGCGCTGGTCGATGCCCTCATAGCGCCCGCAGGCGAAGACGAGATGCCGCTCGGCGGCCCAGGTGTGTGCCATGGCCTGCGTGAACGGCACCCCCGCGGGCGTGGGGACCACGAGCAGCGCGTCATCGGGACACACCTCGTCGAGCGCGTCGCCCCACACGGTCGGTTTCATGACCATGCCCGGCCCACCCCCGTAGGGGGAGTCGTCGACGGATTTGTGCACGTCATGCGTCCAACGGCGCAGGTCGTGCACCGTAAGCGAGATCAGTCCCTTGTCGATCGCCTTACCCAGCAGCGCCGTGCGCAACGGCTCCAGGTATTCGGGGAAGATCGTGACGACGTCGAGTTTCATGACTGTCTCCTAGCGCCGCCGGGCCGCAGGTCGTCGGCCGGGGCGAGCGACGCGCGGTCGGACGCCCACCGTGTCATTCCGGGTCGAGCAAACCTTCGGGCGGATCGATCACGATCACGCCCTCGGCGAGGGACACCGTGGGCACGATGGCGGTGACGAACGGGATCAGGATCTCCCGCCCGTCGTCCGCGGCCCGCACCTCCAGCAACTCACCCGCCGCGGAATGCAGCACTTCGCGCACGGAGCCGACCACGGTGCCGTCGGTGAGCCGTACCTCCAGCCCCTCCAGTTCGTGGTCGTAGAACTCGTCCGGATCCTCCGAAGGCGGAAGGTCGGCACTGTCGACCACGAACAGCATGCCGCGCAGCGCGTCGGCAGCGGTGCGGTCGGTCACACCGGACAGGAACACCAGAAGCCGGCCCGAGTGCTCCCGGGCCGACTCCACGGTGAACTCGCGAACCTCCGCCGCTCGCCGCAGCCGACCGCGCAACCTGACGCCCGGCGCGAAACGCGCCTCCGGCTCGTCGGTACGCACCTCGACGACGAGTTCGCCGCGCACGCCGTGCGACTTGGCGACCCGCCCGACGACGAGTTCCATCTACTGGTCGGTGTCGACCACGTCGACCCGGATGCCCCGGCCGCCGATACCGGCGACGAGGGTGCGCAGCGCGGTCGCGGTACGTCCGCCGCGACCGATCACTTTGCCCAGGTCATCGGGGTGAACGTGCACCTCGACGGTGCGTCCCCTGCGGCCGGTGATCAGCTCGACGCGGACGTCATCGGGATTGGCGACGATACCGCGCACCAGGTGCTCGACGGCATCGGCGACGACGGCGCTCACTGCTCCATCACCTCACGACGCAACTCACCCGTCGTCGGGGCCGGTCTGCGCACGGCTCGCGACGGATATCGGATGGACGGGTATCGCCCGCTCATTACTCGCCGGCCTCGGCAGCCTCGGCGCCCTCCTCGGCGTCCTTCTTGCCCTTCTTCTTGGGGGTGACCGCCTCGGCGACCGGCTCGTTGTCGGCGGCGGCCAGTGCGGCGTTGAACAGGTCCAGCTTCGACGGCTTGGCCGGCTTGACCTTCAGGGTGCCCTCGGCGCCCTCGATGCCCTTGAACTTCTGCCAGTCGCCGGTGATCTTCAGCAGCTGGAGGACCGGCTCGGTCGGCTGCGCGCCGACACCCAGCCAGTACTGCGCGCGCTCGGAGTCGATCTCGATCAGCGAGGGCTCTTCCTTGGGGTGGTACTTGCCGATGGACTCGATGGCCCGGCCGTCACGGCGGGTGCGGGCGTCCGCGACGACGACGCGGTACTGCGGGTTGCGGATCTTGCCCAGGCGGGTGAGCTTGATGCGAACAGCCACTGCTGATCTGCCTTTCGTTGGTTGGTCACGACGCAATTCGGCGACCCGCATGGTCTGCGAGCCCGGTTTTGCGCTTTCGAGTGTGTGACCGCCGCGCGGTACGGAACCGGAGACGGGCTGACACTTGTCCGGAAGGACGGTGGTCCATTGTGCCAGACCGGACGATCCCGCCAGAAATCGCGTGCGTGTTCACACAACGATGCCCACCCGCCATAACCAGGCATGCGACTGTTCCGACGCCACCGCACACGACCCGCCCGCATCACCCGCGACATCGCGAGCGAACTCGGCGAGGAGGCTGCCGTCGAGTACGTCGTACCCGGCGTGTTCCGGGTGCTGCGACTCGTTGCCGCGGGCGTCGCCCGCGCCATGGAGTGAGGCTCGGCGTCTCGATGCGGCTAGCCCGGGGCGGTGGCGGTGAGCGCACGGGTGGGGACCCAGGGGCCGCCCCACCACATCTGCCACCCCACGGGGCGCAGGGTGAGGGCGGTCGCGCCGTTCGCCGCCAGGACGGCGCGGTACGCCCGGGTGTCGCCGATATCGACGATGACCAGTTTGCCGCCGGGACGCAGCACTCGGCACGCCTCCCGGAGCGCCGCCGCCCGGCCCTCGGCGGTCTTGATGTCGTGAATCGCCAAGCTGGAGACGACGACGTCGAACACGCCGTCCGGGAACGGCATGCGGGTCATGTCGCCGGTGCGCAACTCGATCCGGTCGGCGACGTTCTCCGCGAGCGCGTTCCGCTCCGCGGTGGCCGGGGTGTTCTCGCAGTGGTCCGCGGAGCACCACAGGTCCAGGCCCACCGCACACCCGGCGGGCAAGCGGCGCGCGGCGGCCAGCAGCACCGCGCCGCGCCCGCACCCCATGTCGAGCAATCGTTCGTCGCCACGCAGTTCGAGGTCGTCGAGCAGGCGCGCCCAGACCCGGAACTTGCCCCGGCGGGTCGCGTGCAGGAACAGCCCGAACTGCGTGGCCAGCACGACGCCGATCAGCAGGAGCAGCAGGCTCGGGCGCAGTTGCTGGAACAGCGCCACCACCAGCGCGGCGGCAAGATACCCGACCGCGAGAACTCCCAGCAACAACAGCACCGACGGCGCGTCAATACCGTACGACGCGCGCCACGGAGGGGCTATCATTGCCCGATCATAACCAGCGCCAACGGTATTCACGCCGGGTTCGCGCTCGTCAGCGCACCAACGGAGCGAAGGTACGCCCGGCGAGTTCGACCGCACCCGGCTCGTGCCCGTTGAACACCATATTGATGATGAGACCGTCTACGCCGTGGTCGAGAACGCGGGTCCGCAGCTGTTCGGCAACCTCGTCCGGTGTGCCGACGAACTGGCGGTCGGCCGGGCTCTGCGCGAGCTCGGCGTCCGACAGGGCCGACAGGTCGATACCCATGCGGCTCAAGTAATCCCGCTGCTGCTTGCGCACGAGGTCACCGTCTTCGTCCATCATGACGAAGCACAGGTAGCTGGTCTCCAGGGTCCGCGGGTCCCGGCCGACCTCCGCGCAGCGCGCCCGCAGCGCCTCGATCTTGCGCGGCAGCTCGGACGCGTTGCAGATGATGTTGAGGTGGTCGGCGAAGCGAGCGGCCAGGCCGAAGGTCTTCTTCTCACCGCTGCCGCCGAGCAGGATCGGCAGATCGTCGCGTACGCGCGGCTCGTTCATCGCGTCCTCGACCCGGTACCACTTGCCCTGGAAGGTGGGCCGCTCGCCGCGCAGCATCGGCTGGATGATGTGCAGCGCCTCGTCGAGCCGCTCGAAGCGGTCGGTGAAGGTGCCGAATTCGTAGCCCAGGGAGCGGTGCTCGAGTTCGAACCAGCCCGCGCCGATGCCGAGCACCGCGCGGCCACCGCTGACCACGTCCAGCGTGGTGACCGTCTTGGCGAGCATCGCCGGGTTGCGGTAGGTGTTGCCGGTGACCAACGCCGACAACTGGATTCGCTCCGTCGCCGTGGCCAGGCCGCCGAGCGCGGTGTAGGCCTCGAGCATCGGCTCGTCGGGCGTGCCGATGCCGGGCAACTGATAGAAGTGGTCCATGACGAAGGCCGTGTCGAAACCGGCGGCTTCGGCCTCTCGGGCCTGTGCGATCACCGTGGGGAACAGCTCGCGCACCGACTTGCCGTAGCTGAAGTTGGGCATCTGATATCCGAGGCGAATTGTCACGAAATCCGACCTTACGCCCCTTTCGGATACGCGCGGGTGAGCCACGGTGCCGAGTTATCTATGGCCGGTGACCGGACCGTGCCCGCCGTACACGCGCCCGCGCAGCACGACGGCGTACGGCGTGGTGAGCGTCTCGGGGTTGCTACGCGGATCCTCCTCGTAGACAACGAAATCCGCGGGAGCACCGTCCTCGATGCCGGGTCGCCCGAGCCACTCGCGCGCCTGCCAGGAGGCCGCGCCGAGCGCGTCGTGCCGGGACAGTCCCGCGGCGCCGAGCGCGGCGATCTCGTCGGCGATGCGCCCGTGGCGGATGGAACCGCCCGCGTCCGTGCCCGCGAAGATCGGCACGCCCGCCTCGTGCGCGGCGGCGACCGTGCCGCGCACCCGCCGGTGCAGATCGCGCATGTGCGCGGCGTAGACAGGGAATTTGCCCGCGCTGTCGGCGATACCGGGGAAGGTGTCGATATTGATCAGGGTGGGAACCAAGGCGGTGCCGTGCTCGACCATCATCTCGATGGTCTCGTCGGTCAGGCCGGTGCCGTGCTCCAGGCAGTCGATACCGGCGTCGATCAGGCCGGGTAGCGCGTCTTCGCCGAAGACGTGTGCGGTGACCCGCGCACCGTTGGCGTGCGCTGCGGCGATGGCCTCCTTCAGGATCGCGTCGCTCCACAACGGCCGCAGGTCGCCCACCGAGCGGTCGATCCAGTCGCCGACGATCTTCACCCAGCCGTCGCCGAGGCGGGCCTGCTCGGCGACGATCTCCGGCAGGTCGCGTTCGTCGTCGAGCTCGATGCCCAGTTCGCGGATGTAGCGCTTCGGACGGGCGATGTGGCGCCCCGCGCGGATGATCCGCGGCAGGTCCTCGCGGTCGTCGACGAACCGGGTGTCGATGGGCGAGCCCGCGTCGCGCAGCAGCAGGGCACCGGCGTCGCGCTCGGTCTCGGCCTGTGCGACGGCGCCTGCGTGGTCCTCGTGGCCCCCGCCGTACCGGATCCCGACGTGGCAGTGGGCGTCGACCAGTCCCGGCACGATCCAGCCCGAGCCGCAGAGCGTTTCGGCTCCGGGCACGGGCTCGAACGACACCAGGCCGTCGCGTACCCAGAGGTCGCGCACCTCGCCTTCGGGAAGAACCACACCGCGCAGATGCACCGCAACCTCCTGGAACTCGTCGGCGGCCGCCAACCTGGTGTCCGACTCCCGAATCGGACATTTCGCGCGAAGCACGGCCACGCGGCAGCGACGCCGCGCACACGGCGACCGACCGGCGAGGCACACAGGCACGCCGCCCACGAACAGCGTGGGCGGCGTAAGTGGCCTACTTCTTCGGGAACTTCAGTTTGCTGAGATCGAAGCCCTCCAGGCCGGGCGGCAACTGGTCCAGACCGGCAGGCATGTTGGACAGGTCGGGCATCCCCGCGGGCAGGCCGGGCATGCCGCCCATCCCGGGGAAACCACCGCGCACCTTCGGCGGCGTCGGGCCGCGACCACCCTTCTTGCCCTTCTTGCCCTTCTTCGCGTTGCCGCGACGGGCGCCGGGCAACCCCATCTGGCGGCCCATCATCGTCATCATCTTCTTGGCCTCGAAGAAGCGGTCGACGAGCTGGTTGACCTCGGAGACCTGGACACCGGAACCGTTGGCGATGCGCAGGCGGCGCGAGGCGTTGATGATCTTCGGGTTCGCCCGTTCGGCCGGGGTCATACCGCGGATGATCGCCTGCACCCGGTCCAGCTGCTTGTCGTCGACCTGGGCGAGCATGTCCTTCATCTGGCCCGCGCCCGGCAGCATGCCGAGCAGGTTCCCGATCGGGCCCATTTTGCGGATGGCCAGCATCTGGTCGAGGAAGTCCTCGAGGGTGAGCTCGCCGCTGCCGATCTTGCGGGCGGCCTCCTCGGCCTGCTTGGCGTCGTAGACCTGCTCGGCCTGCTCGATCAGGGTGAGCACGTCGCCCATGCCGAGGATGCGGCTGGCCATGCGATCCGGGTGGAAGACGTCGAAGTCCTCGAGCTTCTCACCGGTCGAGGCGAACAGGATCGGCACGCCGGTGACCTCACGGACACTCAGCGCCGCACCACCGCGGGCGTCGCCGTCGAGCTTGGTGAGCACCACGCCGGTGAAGCCGACGCCGTCACGGAACGCCTCGGCGGTGTTGACCGCGTCCTGGCCGATCATGGCGTCCAGCACGAACAGGGTCTCGTCCGGTTGCACGGCGTCGCGGATGCCCGCGGCCTGGCGCATGAGCTCTTCATCGATGCCGAGACGGCCCGCGGTGTCGACGATGACGACGTCGTACTGCTTCTGCCGCGCCTCTTCGACACCCCCGCGCGCCACGTTCACCGGATCGGCGGCGGAGATGCCGAGCGGGTTCTCACCGCCACCGATCGAGGTGCCGGGGTGCGGCGCGTAGACGGGCACGCCCGCGCGCTCGCCGACGACTTGCAGCTGGGTGACGGCGCCGGGGCGCTGCAGGTCGCACGCCACCAGCAACGGTTGATGGCCCTGCCCCTTCAGCAGTTTGGCCAGCTTGCCCGCGAGCGTGGTCTTACCGGAACCCTGCAGACCGGCCAGCATGACGACCGTCGGCGGGTTCTTGGCCAGGTTCAGCCGCCTGGTCTCGCCGCCGAGGATCCCGACGAGTTCCTCGTTGACGATCTTCACGACCTGCTGGGCCGGGTTCAGCGCCGCGGAGACCTCCGCGCCCTTGGCGCGCTCTTTGATCCGCCCGATGAACCCGCGGACCACGGGCAGCGCGACGTCGGCCTCCAACAAGGCCAGGCGGATCTCGCGGCAGGTGGCGTCGATGTCGGCCGGTGACAGACGCCCCTTACCGCGCAGATCCTTGAGGGCACCGGTAAGCCGGTCGGACAGGGATTCGAACACCGATCGCGCTCCTGATCTCGGGGGACGTCACATTCTCTCCCAGGGTAATGGGATCGCCCGCGTGTTCGCGCAGGCGGTGCGTCCTTCCCGGCGCGGCGGGCTCGCTAGTCGAGCACGCGACGGCGCGGCCTGGCCGTTTTGCGGTAGTCGTGGTTCTCCTCGGCCACCATGAAGACCGCCTCGTTGGCGGTCAGGCCCAGCTCGAGGGCCAGGCCGTCGAGAACGGCCCACTCGGCCCTGCTCGGGATGGGCGAGGTGGCGACCGTGGAGGCGATCGTCATCGCGGTAACCGCCTGTCGCCCGGTCAGCGTGCGACCAGGAAGCCAGGAGACCACCCACCGGTCGCCGCCGACGCAGCGCGCCATGTGCGCGGTCTCGTCACTCGTCATCGTGGATGCCGAAACGACTTCAATTGCCATCGACCTGCTCCCCTCGTGCTCGCGATAGCTGGACGCTCTAGATCGTAGGGTCAGCTCGCGAGACGAGAGTTGGGATGCAGCAAATATTGCGCAACAGATTTATCACCGGATAAAAGTGCCGCTAATCACTATTTTCCGAGTCCCGAGCACCGTCAGCAGGCGGTTTCGGCGCGGTTCTGGGAACCACCGCGATAAGCGCTTTCTCGATCGTTTCGCGGCGCGCGGGGCTGTCCTCGGCGCCCAGCTCGAGGCAGAAGCTGTCGACCACCGCGGACCCCATCGTGACCACCTTGGCCCAACGGACGTCGGCTCCGCAGCCGGCCAGCTCCGCGGCCAGGCGGCTGAGCAGGCCGACCCGGTCCTCGGCGCGCAATTCCAGGATCACCTGCCCCGGTACCGAGGTGTCCGACCAGATCACCCGGGGTTGGGCCTGCGCGTACCGGCTCCGGCCGATCGTGCCCGCCTCGCGCTCGCGTTTGGCCAGCGCCGCCGCCACATCCAGGTCGCCGGCCGTGGCCCGGATCAATTCCTGGCGCAACAGCCCCGGGTCCGGCGGATCGCCGAACTTGGGCGCGACGACGAAGGTGTCCACCGCGGAGGCGCCTTCGACGCCGAGCGCGGCCGACAGCACGCGCAGCGAATGCAGCGCGAGCACGCCCGCGGCGTCGGACAGCAGCCCGGAACTGTCGGGCGCGATGACGGTGACCACATACGTGTGCTTGCTCTCACCGGGCTGCAGATCGACGTGCACACCGCCCGCCCTGGCCTTCTCGACCAGTTCCGGTGCGATCGGTTCCGGTGTCGGCAGCTGGTCGCCCGCCATGACCAACCGGCAGCGCCGGACCAGTTCGCCGATCAGCGACGCCTTCCAGTCGCCCCACACGCCGGGACCGGTGGCCTGCGAATCCGCCTCGGCCAGGGTGTGCAGCAGCTCCAGCAGTTGCGGATCGCCGTCGAGCGCCTCGACGACGTACCGCACCGTCTCCGGATCGGACAGATCGCGCCGGGTCGCGGTTTCCGGCAGCAGCAGGTGATGGCGCACGACCGCGCTGAGCGTGCGCACGTCCGACGGCCACAGTCCGAGGCGGCGGCCGATGTGGGTGGCCAGTTCCGCGCCGACCACGCTGTGATCGCCCGCGCGACCCTTGCCGATGTCGTGCAGCAGCGCACCGAGGGCGAGCAGGTCGGGGCGGGCGACCCGGGTGCTCAGCCCGCCCGCGTAGGCGACCGTCTCCATGAGATGCCGGTCGACGGTCCAGATGTGCTGGACATCGCGCGGCGGCAGGTCGCGCACGGCGCCCCATTCCGGCAGCAGCCTGCCCCACAATCCCGTCCGATCCAGCGCCTCGATCGCGTCGATCGTGCCGCGGCCCGCGCCCAACAGGACCAGCAAGTCGTTGAGGGCGTCCTTGGGCCACGGCTCGCGTAGCTCGGGAGCGTCCTCGGAGAGCCGGTTGAGGGTGGTGGCCGACATCGGCAGGCCGGTCTGCGCCGACGCCGCCGCGACGCGCAGGATCAGCCCGGGGTCGCGCTGCGGGCGGGCGTCTCTGGCCAGCACGACCTCACCCGCGTGCTCGACCACGCCTTCGTCCAGCGGTCTGCGCACCGGCATCCGGCGCAGGCGCGCCAATCCCCGGCGGGGCAGCGCGTTGGCCGCGGTGCGCAGCCCGACGTCCACGGAGTAGCTGACCGTCCGGGCCGAATCGCTCAGTGTGCGGGCCAGATCGAACCGATCGCCGATGCGCAGGGCAGCGCCGATCTCGTCGGCGTCCTGTGCGCGCAGCTGGTCGCGGGCTCGTCCCGCCACACGGTGCAGTTCGGTGCGCACGTCCAACAGCCGACGGTGCGCCTGCTTCAATCCGCCGCCAGGCACGTCCGGTCCCAATCCGGGCATGGCGTCGGTGAGTTGGGCGATGGCCAGCGCGTCCAGCAGCTGGATGTCACGCAGGCCGCCGCGCCCGTTCTTCAGGTCGGGCTCGGCGCGGTGCGCGATCTCGCCGTTGCGCTCCCATCTGGCCTTGGCCTGGGCGATGAGCTCCTCGAAGCGGGAGCGGATGCCGGTGCGCCACTCCCGGCGCACCCCGCCGATCAGCAGATTGCTCAGTTCCTGGTCGCCGACGATGTGCCTGGCCTCGAGCATGCCGAGCGCGGCGATGAGATCGTCCGCGGCCACCCGAAGCGCCTGCGGAACGGTACGCACGCTGTGGTCGAGTTTGATGTGCGCGTCCCACAGCGGATACCAGAGCTGGTCGGCGACCTCGGCCACCCGCGCCGGGTCGACGTCGTCGTGCAGCAGCACCAGGTCCAGATCGGAGTACGGCAGCATCTCCCCGCGCCCGAGGCCGCCGACGGCCACCACGGCCAGACCGCTGTCGGGGGCGATGCCCAGTTCGGCGCCCTTGCTGGTGAGCCAGAGTTCGTAGAGGTCGACCAGCGCCTGGCGCAGCGACTGGGCGTCCAGCCGGGGATTGCGCGGCTGGCCGCCGTCGAGCAGTTGGGTTCGCGCGCGGACCAGGTCGGCCGCCCCGTTGGACACCTTGCCGTTGCCTTGTTCGGTGACCTTCGGATCACCGTCGTGCTCGTACTGATTAGCCACAACCCACCGCCCATTTGATGCGCGCCGCTCGACTCGTTTCCGCTACAGCGCGTCGGTGCCGCGTTCGCCGGTCCGCACCCGGATGATCGCCTCCACCGGCGTGATCCAGACCTTGCCGTCGCCGATCTTGCCGGTGCGGGAGGCCTCCACGATCACCTCCACGACCTTGTCGACGGAGGCATCGTCCACGACGACCTCGACGCGAACCTTCGGCACGAAGTCGACGGAATACTCCGCGCCGCGGTACACCTCGGTGTGGCCCTTCTGCCGGCCGTACCCTTGGACCTCGCTGACGGTCATGCCCAACACACCCGCCTGCTCGAGACCCGACTTGACGTCTTCGAGCGTGAACGGTTTGACGATTGCGGTGATCAGTTTCATGTTCGTCATGCCTCCTTGACGGCCGAACGTGCCGTGCTACCCAGAGCGGCGAAGTCGTAGGCGGTTTCCGCGTGCTCGGACTCGTCCAAGCCGACCGACTCTGCTTCCTCGCTCACGCGCAGCCCAATGGTGAACTTCACGATATAGGCAATGATCAGGGTCGCGATGAAGGAGAAGGCAAGTACCACACCGGCGCCCACCGCCTGCCGCCACAGCTGATCGAAACCGCCGCCATAGAACAGACCGGTCTTGGCCGCACCCGCCTCGGGCGCCGCGACGAAACCGACCATCAGGGTGCCGACGATACCGCCGACCAGGTGCACGCCGACCACGTCGAGCGAGTCGTCGAAACCGAACTTGAACTTCAGGCCGACCGCGAGGGCGCACAGCGCGCCGGCGACGACGCCGATGGCGAGCGCGCCGAGCACGTTCACCGAGGAACACGACGGCGTGATGGCGACCAGACCCGCCACGATGCCCGAGGCCGCGCCCAGCGAGGTGGGCTTGCCGTCGCGGATCTTCTCCACCAACAGCCAGGCCAGCATCCCGGCGCAGGTCGCGATGGTGGTGGTGATGAAGGTCGAACCGGCGAGGCCGCCGGAGGTCACCGCGGATCCGGCGTTGAAGCCGAACCAGCCGAACCACAGCAGACCGGCGCCGAGCATGACGAACGGCAGATTGTGCGGGCGGAACGGGGTGGTCGGCCAACCCTTGCGCTTGCCGAGCACCAGCACCAGGGCCAGACCGGCCGCACCGGCGTTGATGTGCACCGCCGTGCCACCGGCGAAGTCCACCGCGAGCAGCTTGTTGGCGATCCAGCCGCCCTCGTGCACGACGTTGCCGTCGGCGTCCTTGACGTCGAAGTCGAACACCCAGTGCGCGACCGGGAAGTAGACCACCGTGGACCAGATGCCCGCGAACACCAGCCACGCGCCGAACTTCAAGCGGTCGGCGACCGCACCCGAGATGAGGGCAACCGTGATGATGGCGAACATCAGCTGGAAGGCGACGAAGACGGTCGCCGGAATCGTGCCCGCGAGCGGGATGTTCACCGCGTCGGTGGTGACCGCGCCCGCCGCGTCCTTGACCTCGGCGACGGAGTTGCCGCCGATCAGCCCCTTCAGGCCGAAGAACTGCGTCGGGTCACCGATCACGCCGAACGTGTTGTCGCCGAAGGCCGTCGAGTATCCGTACAGCGACCACAGAACGCCGACCAGGCCCATGGCGCTGATGCTCATCATGATCATGTTGAGCACGTTCTTCGACCGGACCATGCCGCCGTAGAAGAAAGCCAGGCCCGGCGTCATCAGCAACACGAGCGCCGAACTCGCCAGCATCCAAGCGGTGTCACCGGTATCCGGTGCACCGGTAAGTGGAAAAGCCACCTTAATGTCCTCCTCATCTCGGGCCCAGCCGCTTCCGGCAAATGGACCTGAACAGAAGGGTCCTAACTTGGTGTTTCATCCGTAGAGCTGCCGTGTTTCACCTACGTGAACGGATGGAGCAGCTGTGTTGCCACTAGGTTTCGTCCCGCGCACCAGCGGTTTTCCGGCGCTGTGAGCACGGTGTTCGGGAAATCGGGCATTCGTTACCGCGCACGAGGAGTCGGCAAACTTCCGGGGTGTGACCGCCCTCGCACCGAGGGCGGCGGCGATCGAACGAGCACCCTCGGCGCACCTCGTGGATGGAACGCCGCGGGCGGCAACCTCTTTCGACCGGTCTCGGCGAGTGGAACGGCTCAGCCCAGCAGCGCGTCCACGAACGCGGCGGGCTCGAACGGAGCCAGGTCGTCAGCCCCCTCACCGAGCCCGACCAGCTTCACCGGCACGCCCAATTCGTGCTGGACCTGGAAGACGATGCCGCCCTTCGCCGTCCCGTCGAGCTTGGTCAGCACGACGCCTGTGATATCGACCACTTCGGCGAACACCCTGGCCTGGGTCAGTCCGTTCTGCCCGACGGTCGCGTCCAGCACGAGCAGGACCTCGTCGACGGCTGCCTTCTTCTCCACGACGCGCTTGACCTTACCCAGCTCGTCCATCAGACCCGTCTTGGTGTGCAGCCGACCGGCCGTGTCGATCAGCACCACGTCGACGCCGTGCTCGACGCCCGCGGCCACCGCGTCGAACGCGACCGCGGCCGGGTCGGCGCCCTCGCGGCCGCGGACGGTGTCGGCGCCGACCCGCTCGCCCCAGGTCTGCAACTGGTCGGCGGCCGCGGCGCGGAAGGTGTCGGCCGCGCCGAGCAGCACCCGGCGGCCGTCGGCCACGAGCACGCGCGCGAGCTTGCCGGTGGTGGTGGTCTTGCCGGTGCCGTTCACGCCGACCACGAGCAGGATCGACGGGTGATCGGGATGCGGCAGCGCGCGCACCGAGCGGTCCAGCTCCGGTCGCAACTGCTCGATCAGCACGTCGCGCAGCACGGCACGCGCCTGGTCGGTGGTCCGCACGCTGCGTGCCGCCATCTCCGAGCGCAGCCGGGAGACGACAGCGGTGGTGCTCGCGGTGCCGAGGTCGGCCAGCACGAGGGTGTCCTCCACCTCTTCCCACGAGTCGTCGTCCAGGTCACCGCCACCGAGCAGGCCGAGCAGGCTCTTGCCGACCGCGTTCTGCGAGCGCGACAGTCGTCCGCGCAGCCGGACCAGGCGGCCGGCGGTGGGCTCGATCTCCTCCAGCGCGACGGGTGCTTCCGCCCCCGCGGGCGTGTCGGGCGCGACGATCTCGGTGGCGGGTTCGGTCTCCGGCTCCGCGGTGTCGGTGGGCGGCTCGGCGGTCGCGTCCTCGGCCGTGGCCGGGCTCTCCTGGGTTTCCAGCTGGTCGGGCGCCTGAGCTGTCGTCTCGGCCGCCGGAGTGCCCGCCTCGCGCTCGGTGGCCGGCTCCACGACGTCCGGCGCGACGGACACGTCGGTGACGTCCGCGTCCGGCAACGGAACGTTGGTGATGCCGCGTTTGGGCGCGTCGCGTGGAATCGCGGCGTCGTCGCCGACGTGCGGCTGTCCTTCGGTGTCGGTGCGCTCGACCGGTTGCGGTTCGGTCGCCGCGCCGCCCCGGCTGAAGGTGAATCCACCGGACGCGGCATAACCACCGGACCGGTCGGTCACCTCTTTCTCCTGCGTGGGCGGAGTCAGCGACACGCGGCCACGCTTGTACCGGACGAAACCGGCGACGAGCACGACGAGCAGCAGTGCGGCGACCGCGGCGATCAGGATCCAGACTTCAGGACTCACGCGGACCATCCTTGCAGACCGACCGTCACGGGATCGGCCCCGAGCCGCACCCGGCGCGCGCGTCGCGCGCCGGGGCCGGGGGCGCGAACTCGGCGAACATCGCAGGTGCCGGGCCGAGGGCAGGTGCGAGCGGGCACCGACACAGCCCTCCAGATTTCTTGTCCTGCGGAACTTCTCGCGAAGGGACAATAGGATCGGCGACGTGACCGATCGAAACGTGCTTGGGGGGCCGCTGGAAGAGTGCGGCACCGATCCTCTCACCGGCTTCTACCGGGACGGCTGCTGCAGTACCGGGCCGGAGGATCTGGGCAGCCACACCGTGTGCACCGTCGTCACGGCAGAATTCCTGGAGCATCAAGCTTCCATCGGAAACGATTTGAGCACGCCGCGCCCGGAGAACAATTTTCCCGGTTTGCAGCCGGGTGACCGATGGTGCGTGGTCGCCGTGCGATGGCTGCACGCGCACGAGGACGGCGTCGCCGCGCCCGTGGTGCTGGCCGCCACGCACGAGAACGCCCTGGAAGTGATCTCGATGGACATCCTGCGCAAGTACGCCGTCGACGTGCCCGACGACGTCAGCGACCTGCTCTGAGCCACCGGTAACACCTACGGCGGTGCGCAGCGCGGACCACCGGCTCACCCGAATAGCGGGCCGGTGTCCGATCGGTTCGTGGCGCAGCAGAGAACCGATTGGCACAAATGCGCCATTCGGCTCAGCGCGCCGCCGCGATGCGCCGGCGATGAGCTTTCTGACGACATGCCGCCGAGCAATATCTCGCCCGTCGGCCCGTCCCAGCGCGGGACAACGCCGCGTGACACACCGGGCAGCTGTCGGCTCCACTTTCGTTACGATCGACAGTTTCGTTACGGACTTCGGCCACCGCATCCCGTTTCGTCACCATCAGCCCTACCGGCTCCGCACGCAGCGCGTCCAGCACGATGGCGGCGCTACGGTCCATGCCGCCCCGCGCCTTCCGGAGCCGTTGGATCGCAACGCATCCGGTGAAGATCGCCAGCACGTCGTCGAGTTCGATGTCGGCCCGGACCGCCCCGTCGCGCTTGGCCGCCACGAGCAGGGCGGCCAACGCGTCGCGGAAACGTGCCCCCGCGCTGCGCAAAAGCGCACGAGGCCAGCCGTCGTCGGACTGAACGATGTCGCATAACGCCTGGTTGTCCGGCGTTGTGGTGATCACCGCGGTGCAGAAGTCGAAGAAGGCGGCGCCCGGATCCGGCGCGGCGAGATGGTCTGCGGCCATCTTCGCCAACCGGTCGACGCGCTGCTGCATAACCGCTTCCAACAGTGCGGCTTTCGTGGGGAAGTGCCGGTAGACGGTGCCCGCGCCGACACCCGCCCTGCGGGCGACCTCGACGAGCGACACGGAGGCGCCCTGCTCCGCGAAGGCGCGTTGCGCGGCAGCCAGCACGAGGGCGCGATTGCGGCGGGCATCGGCTCGCGACGTCGCGCCCTGGGCGAGCGATGCGGTCATTTCGTTACGGCCTTCCGTTGAGCAGCCTGGTCAATCGGGTCGAGGCACCCGTATCGTTCGAATCCGGGTCAACCAACCCGATTCTACCGAGCAGAGAAGGCGGAGCATGTCCCCTCAGCACAACCTCATCCTGGTCACCGGCGCCACCGGCAAGCAAGGCGGCGTGACCGCCAGGCGACTGCTGGCCGACGGCAGGGCGGTGCGCGCGCTGGTCCGCGACGCGCAGTCACCCGCCGCGCGGGAGTTGGCCGCGGCGGGCGCGGAACTCGCCGTCGGCGACTTCGACGCCCCCGAGACCTTGTCCGCGGCGCTGGCCGGCGTCAGCGGACTGTTCCTGGTCCCGCCCGCCGCGTACGGCCCCAAAGGCTGGGATGTCGAATTGGAAGCCGCGCGCGGAGAAGCCGTCGTGGACGCCGCGCGTGCGGCCGGTGTGTGGCAGATCGTGTTCACCGGCATCGCGTCGATGGGCGACGACGTCTCGTGGGGCGCCAGGGGCAAGAAGCGCATCGAAGACGCCGTCATCGCCAGCGGCGTGCGGTACACCCTGCTGCGCCCGGTGCGCTTCATGGAGAACTACCTGCTGCGCACGTCCCCCGTCGACGGCATCTTCGACGGCGTGCACCGGCACCTGTTCCCGGCCGAAGGTCCGATGAAGGTCATCGCCGTCGCGGACATCGGCGATATCGCCGGTCTCGCGTTCGCCGACCCGGATCGCTTCCACGGCCGCGTCCTCGAACTCGCGGGCGACGTGCTCGTCCCGCCCGCGGCCGCCGCGGCGATCAGCGCCGCCACCGGGCATCAGGTGCGCTACCACGAAGTCACCGAAGCCGAGTCGGACGCGCTCGGCGAGGAGATCGGCAATACGTGGCGCCTCATGCGCCACACCGGCGGCTGGCGCGCCGACGTCGACGAGATCCGCGAGATCCACCCCGGGCTGCGCACGTTCGACACTTGGCTCGCCGAGACCGGAGCGGCGCAGATCAAAGCGCTGCTCGACCACGAAAACGCGCGCGTCGCAGGGTGATTCGAGGCGACTATTCGCCCTGTTCGACGGGATGATCGTCCGGCGAGGCGTACCTGGCCTTCCCGCACGCCGCGGGTGACCGCGCGGCGCGGCTCAGCCCGCCGCGCCGACCGGGGCCAGGTTCTCCCCGCGCAGCCGCTGGGAGATCACCTGGGTGATGCCGTCGCCGCGCATGCTGACACCGTAGAGCGCGTCGGCGATCTCCATCGTCGGCTTCTGGTGGGTGATGACGATCAGCTGGCTCTTCTCCCGCAACTGCTCGAACAGGCCGATCAGGCGGCGCAAGTTGGTGTCGTCGAGCGCGGCCTCGACCTCGTCCATCACGTAGAACGGCGAGGGCCGGGCGCGGAAGATGGCCACCAGTAACGCGACCGCGGTCAGCGACTTCTCCCCACCGGACAGCAGCGACAGCCGCTTGACCTTCTTGCCCGGCGGACGCGCCTCCACCTCGATGCCGGTGGTGAGCATGTCCGAGGGGTCGGTGAGCAGCAGCCTGCCCTCGCCACCGGGGAACAGTTTCGCGAACACCTCGACGAACTCGCGTTCCACGTCGGCGTATGCCTCGGTGAACACCTGGAGGATGCGGGCATCGACCTCGGCGACCACGTCGAGCAGATCCTTGCGCGCGCTCTTGACGTCCTCGAGTTGCGTGGCCAGGAAGTTGTACCGCTCCTCCAGCGCCGCGAATTCCTCCAGCGCCAGGGGATTCACCTTGCCCAGGGTGGCGAGATCCTTCTCCGCACGCTTGGCGCGACGTTCCTGGGTCTGCCGGTCGTAAGGCATCGGCGCGGGTTCGCTGACTTGCTCGCCGCGCTCCTTGGCCTGTTCGTATTCCTGCAGCTCCAGCGCCGAGGGCGGCAGCGGCACGTCCGGACCGTACTCGGCGATCAGGTCGTCCAGCGCGATGCCGAACTGCTCGGCGATGGTCGCCTCCAGTTGCTCGATGCGCAGCGCCGCCTGAGCCTTCGCCACCTCGTCCCGATGCACCGCGTCGGTGAGCTGGGAAAGCTGCGCGGTGAGCGCACGCACCCGCTCCTTGACCTGTTCCACCTGCGCGGCACACTCGGAGCGCTTGCGCACCAGTTCGTCCCGGCGCGCGCCCGCCTCGGCGACCACGCGCTCGAGTTCGCCCGCGATCTTCGCGCCGGATTCGGCGACGGCGGCGGCCACCTCCGCCGCCTTCTTGCGCGCGGCCTGGGCGCGCTCGGCCCTGGCCCGGGTCTCCCGCTCGGCGCGCGCGGCCCGGCGCAGCGAGTCCGCCTTGCCGCGTACCGATTCCGCTCGTTCCTCGGCCGTGCGCACGGCGAGCCTGGCCTCGACCTCCATCGCCCGCGCCTCGGCCAGCGCGGCCGCCGCCTCCTCCCGCGCCCGGCCCGCGGACTCGGTGCCCGCCGCGCCCGCACCGTCGGCATCGACCTCGGCCTGCTCGAGTTCCGCGTGGCGCAGGCGGTCTTCCAGTTCGGCGAGCGAGGCGAGTGCCTCTTCCCGGCTCGTCTCCGCGTCGTCGCGCTGGCCGACCAGCCGTTCGCTGTCCGCGTGTGCGGTGCGGGCGGTCTGGCCGAGCCTGCCCAGCCGCTCGTAGATCGCCACCAGCGCCTGGTCGGATTCGTGCAGGGCGAGCAGCGCGTGGTCGACGGCGTCCTTGCGATCGGCTTGCTCTTCGAGCGCGCCGGACAGCGCGGCCTCGAGTTCCTCGGCGCGCCGCTGCGCCGCGACCAGTTCGGTCCGGGCGGCGTCGATGTCGGCCTGGATCTCCAGCTGGCTGGGCGCGCGATCGGAACCGCCCAGCAGCCAGCCGTTTCCGGCGAGATCGCCGTCGCGGGTGACCACGCGCAGCTCGGGCCGCACCGCGACCAGCGCGCGGGCGGCGGGCAGATCGTCGGCCACGGCGATCCCCGCGGTGAGCGCCGCGATCGCGCCGCGCACCGTGTCGGGGCACTCCACCACGTGGACCAGCCAGCGGGCGCCGTCGGGCAACGCGCCCGGCTGCGGCCGATCGGTGCGCTCGGCGCCGAAGACGACGGCGGCGCGGCCACCGTCGGCGTCCTTGAGCGCCTGGATCGCGGCGTGCGCGGACTCGCCGGTGTCGGCGGCGACGGCGTCGGCCAGCGGGCCGAGCGCGGCGGCGACCGCGGCCTCGAAGCCGCCGTGCACACGCAGCAGCGCCGAGAGCGGGCCGAGCAGACCTTGTTCGCGGTGCTCCACCAGCCAGGCGACGCCGTCCCGGCGCGCCAGGTTCATGCCGAGCGCCTCGATCCGCGCGCCGAGCGATGCGACTCGCTTGCTCGCGTCGCGGTCCTGTTCACGCAGTTCGGTGACCCGCTGATCGGCCAGTTCCAGCGCCTGTACCGCGTGCTCGTGCTGGGCGTCCAGACCGGCCTCGCCCGCGTCGAGTTCGGCGAGTTCGGCTTGCACCGTGTCGAATTCGGCTTGGGCGGCCTCGCCGCGGTGACGGGCGTCGGCGATGGCGACCGACAGTCGCGCGATCTCCGCGTCCACCGACTGCGCCCTGGCCCGCAGGGTGTCCACCTTGCCGGACAACCGGGCCACGCCCTCGCGCCGGTCGGCGATCGCCCGCACGGCGGCCAGGTGTGCCTGCTCGGCGGCCTTGGCGGCGTATTCGCGTTCGGCCAGCTGGTCTCGGGCCGCCTCCAAGGTCTCCGCGGCGATCTCCACCGCTTCGCGCAGTTCGGCCTCCTCGGCTTCGACCCGGTCGGCCTCGGCCTCGAGCTGCTCGGGGTCGCGGCCGGCGCTGACCGGAGCGGCGGTGTCCAGGTGCCGCGCCCGGTCGCCGGCGATGCGAATGGTCGCGTTGACCCGTTCGGCGAGCGCGGAGAGCTGGAACCACAGCTGTGCGGCGGCCTCGGCGCTCGGCGTCAGCCGGGACAGCTGGAATTCCTGCTGCGCCAGCGCCGCGTTGGCGGCGTCCAGCTCGGAGTGCACGGTGATCTGCTGCTCGCGCGCGTACGCTTCCTTGCTCTGCTGGCTCGCCAGCTCTTCGCGCCGGGTGACCAGATCGTCGGCGGCCAGCCGCAGCCGGGCATCGCGCAGGTCCGCCTGCACGGTCTGCGCCCTGCGCGCCACCTCGGCCTGCCTGCCCAGCGGTTTGAGCTGGCGGCGCAGTTCGGTGGTGAGGTCGGTCAGCCGGGCCAGGTTGGCCTGCATAGCTTCGAGCTTGCGTACCGCTTTTTCCTTGCGTTTGCGGTGCTTGAGCACACCGGCGGCCTCCTCGACGAACGCGCGGCGGTCCTCCGGGCGCGACTCCAGGATGGCCGACAGCTGACCCTGCCCCACGATGACGTGCATCTCGCGGCCGATACCGGAGTCGCTGAGCAGTTCCTGCACGTCCATCAGGCGGCAGGAGTTGCCGTTGATCTCGTATTCGCCCGCGCCGTCGCGGAACATGCGCCGGGTGATGGACACCTCGGCGTAGTCGATCGGCAGCGCGCCGTCGGAATTGTCGATGGTCAGCGTGACCTCGGCGCGGCCGAGGGGGGCGCGGCCCGCCGTGCCCGCGAAGATCACGTCCTGCATCTTGCCGCCGCGCAGCGCCTTCGCGCCCTGCTCGCCCATCACCCAGGTGAGCGCGTCGACGACGTTCGATTTGCCCGATCCGTTGGGACCGACCACACACGTGATGCCCGGTTCCAAGCGCAGGGTCGTCGCGGACGCGAAGGATTTGAAGCCCTTCAACGTCAGGCTCTTCAGGTGCAAGTTCGACGACCTTTCCGTGTTCTGCCCGGTCGGCGTTTCGCGTCGCGGCAGCGCATCCGGCGACCTGTCATGGTATCCGTCGCGTACCGGGAGCCTCCGGGGCCCGACGGCGTGCGCGGCCGAGTGGTGGTTCGGCGATATCCGTAGGTTATCGACTCGCCGCCGGTTCGCGCGCATTTCGATGTGCTCGAGGTTTGCCCACATGGGCGGCGGCACTGTCGGTCGGCGTCCGCGCCGTGACCCACTCAGCCCTCGTGCCGCGACCCCGGAAACGCTCGCCGGCACTCGGCCGGCCACCGGTACCCTCCCCACCCGTGGGTCCGCCGATTCCGCGCGGTCTCGAACTGGCACTGACGCCACACCCTCCGGCCACATACGATCCCTCTGATTCGCCAGCGGAATTTCGGGAGCGCACCACGATGTCTGCCCCCTCACCAGGGACAAGTACCCGGTTCCGCCTTGCCCGGATCGCGGGGCTGGTACTCGGCAGCCTGCTGCTCCTGCACGCCTGTGAACGCAGCAAGAGCGCGCTGCTGAGCGATGTGCGGGTGGAGGTCGCGATCGCGGCCGCCTTCGGTGCGGCCGCCCTGGGCGCGGCGTGGTTCGAGATCAAACTGCGGGCGCAGGAGCAGGACGCGGACCCGCCGTGGGACGACGACGAGGAGGACGAAACTCCCAGTTCTGGGAATTTTCCCGGTCGAGCCGGGCGATCCGCCGAGCCCGGGTACGGCAGGGGCGAGCGTGCCGGACGCACCGGCACCGGCGCGCGGTCGACGCCCATGGCTCACTTCGAGGACGAAGACCTGCCCGAACCCGCGGAAGCCCCCGGGCGCGCGGATCTCGTCGCCGGGATTGCGCGGACATTGCGGATCACCCGCTCCGGCGACTCGGACGACCGGCAGCCGCTGCTCCCGCTGGGCGCGGTGACGAAGTGGATGCGCCGCGTCGACCCCGACGACGACATCGAGCCCGGCGAACTCGACGACCATGACGAGACGGAGCAGATCACCCGCAGCGAGACCGGCGAACTCGTCATCGAATCCGGCACGCGAACGGTGCGGGCGAAAATCTCCCGCTCCGGCGACCTCGTCCTGCACGGCCGCCGACACGGTGAGGCGCGGTCGGAATGGAAGTGGACGTTCCCCGCTGACGTCTTCCCCGCCATCCGCGGCGCACTCGGCGACGGGCGCGGTGACCTGCTCGATCTGCTCGAGGACACCCTTCCGTGGCTGGACGCCGCCGCCCGCCACGACCCGGGTGCGTGGCTGCGCGCTCACGACATTCCCGCGAAGTATCAGGAGAAAGGCGTCAGCGCCACCCAGGACACCCGGGAACTTCCCGTGCTCCAGCCGGGGCGTCCACCGCAGCCGCCCCACGCGAGCAGATCCCACCGGAAGCCGCCGAACGACGCGGCCGGCGCACGGGAGGCCCGCGCGTCCGCGAAAGCCTCCGACGACCATGACCACCGCGGAAAACCCGCTGCGACACGATCCCGCGAGTCCCTGTCCGCGCACGGCGAAACTCGCTCCACCCGGCGCGGAGCCGCCGACCCACCGTCCTCGTCCCGGCGCACCGATACCGATCGACGAACTCGCGGCGACAAACCCCGGCCCACCGGACAAGCGAAGCGTCCGGCCGACGACTACGGTTCGCCCGCGCCGTCGCGCCGTCGCCGTGACGAACCCGAACCCACTCGGCGCGGCGATCGGCTCCCGCGCGGCGGCGGGACGGATTCACGCCCGCGCCCTACACCCGGCCGCCCCGAACTGCCGAGACGTCGGCAGCAGGACGGGCACGGCACAACACCCGTCGCTGGACATCGCGACGACTACGACGAAGCGGATGCCCGATGGCCGCGAGCGAACCGGCGATCGGGGCGTGGCCAGGAGCCCACGAACTTCGAGTCCGAGACCGGCCGACGAGAGCGACCCGATACTCCCTACCGCGACCGCCCCACCCCATCCGACCGAGCACCGGAACAGTCCTACGACCAACCACCCAGCCGCCGCCATCGCGACGACCGGCGGTCACGCCGCGATACCTCGCTTCCCCCGCACGAGTCCTCGCGGCGCAGATGGTAGGACACGAAAACGGCGCTGTCACTCGATGTTCCGGGTGACAGCGCCGAGGAATGACGCTCAGCTCGCGCGGTGGGTGAATCGGCCGTTCTCGAAGCCGGCCACCATGCGGAACGCCAGGACGGCGCCCCACGGGCCGATCACCCAGACCGGCCAGAAGTAGGTCAAGGCGCCGACGCTGAGCGAGATCGCGCCCCAGATGACCAGCACCAGCGCGCTCACGGCCAGCCAGGTGCTGCCCTCGATGCGCTGCCAGATCGGGATGCGCGGGCGTGCGGAGGCCGGTGCGCCCGCGTCCTTGCTCAGTTCGGGCAGATCGGACAACACCCCGCGCAGGTCCTCCCGGTCGGTGGTGGCGTACACCTGGGCGACGCGCTGGTCGTATTCGGGCAGATCGATCCGCCCGTCCGCCATATGCCTGCCGAGCAGGCGCACCACGGCGTCGCGTTCGGCATTCGAGGCGCGGGTGCCGGTGGAGATGTCCATGCCTGGTCCTATCGACGGGTTCCACCCTCCATAGTGGAATATGACTTAAGCATAACCCTCCAAAGTGGAATGTCAACCCCTGCCGTGATTCCGCGCCGAAACTCGAGACTTCCCGCGATCCGGCGGTAGTGTTCGCACCGAGAACAACTGTATGGACAGGTGTTCGGCTCGCGGGTCCATGAAACGTCCGGATCCGCGTCCCGAGAACTCGCTCAGGAGGCACAGGTGTCGGAAACCGTCCGCGGGATCGTGGCCCGCAGCAAAGGCGCACCGGTCGAGCTCGTCGAAGTGGTGATCCCCGATCCGGGCCCGCACGACGTGGTGGTGCGGGTGCAGGCGTGCGGGGTCTGCCACACCGACCTGCACTATCGCGAAGGCGGCATCACCGACGACTTCCCCTTCCTGCTCGGCCACGAGGCGGCGGGCGTGGTGGAAGCCGTCGGCGCCGCGGTAACCCACGTGGCCGAGGGTGACTATGTGATCCTCAATTGGCGCGCGGTCTGCGGCGAGTGCCGGGCGTGCAAGCGCGGCAAGCCCTGGTACTGCTTCGACAGCCGTAACGCGAGCAACAAGATGACGCTCGCCGACGGGACCGAGCTGACTCCCGCCCTCGGCATCGGCGCGTTCGTCGACAAGACCTTGGTACACGAAGGCCAGTGCACGAAGGTCGATCCGGCCGCCGACCCGGCGGTGGCGGGCCTGCTCGGCTGCGGGGTGATGGCGGGCATCGGCTCGGCGATACACACCGGCAACGTCTCGATCGGCGACACCGTCGCGGTGATCGGCTGCGGCGGCGTCGGGGACGCGGCCATCGCCGGGGCCCGGCTGGCGGGCGCGCGCACCATCATCGCGGTGGACCGCGACGCCCGGAAACTGCGGTGGGCCAAGGATTTCGGCGCCACCCACACCATCGACGCGAGCACCGAGGACGTGGTCGAGAAGATCCAGGAGTACACCGACGGCTGGGGCGCGGACGTGGTCATCGACGCGGTCGGACGGCCGGAGACCTGGCAGCAGGCCTTCTACGGTCGCGACCTGGCGGGCACAGTGGTCCTCGTCGGCGTGCCGACCCCGGAGATGACCCTCCAGATGCCATTACTGGACTTCTTCTCGCGCGGCGGCGCGCTGAAATCCGCTTGGTACGGCGACTGTCTTCCCGAACGCGACTTCCCCACCCTGATCGACCTCTACCGCCAGGGACGGCTGACACTGGACCGCTTCGTCTCCGAGCGCATCGGGATCGACCAGGTCGAGCAGGCCTTCGCGAAGATGCACGCGGGCGACGTGCTGCGTTCGGTGGTGGTCTGGTGACCGTCCGCATCGACCGCGTCGTCACCTCCGGCGACTTCTGTCTCGACGGCGGAACCTGGGCGGTGGACAACAACATCTGGCTCGTCGGCGACGACGACGAAGTGGTCGTCATCGATGCCGCCCACGACGCCGATCCGATCGTCGCGGCGGTCGGAGGGCGCACCGTTCGCGCGATCGTGTGCACCCACGGACACAACGATCACGTGACGGTCGCCCCCGAACTGGCCGAGCGCTCGGCGGCGCCGATCCTGCTGCATCCCGGCGACGAGCCGCTGTGGCGCATGACCCACCCGGACACGGCCTACCGGCCGCTGGCGGACGGCGATCGAATCGCCGTGTCGGACAGCGAGCTTCACGTCCTGCACACCCCCGGCCACTCCCCCGGTTCCGTCGCATTGCATCTGCCCGATGCGAAGGTCGTGTTCACGGGCGACACATTGTTCGCCGGTGGACCCGGTGCGACCGGCCGATCGTTCTCCGATTTCGGCACGATCATCGAGTCGATTCGCGAACGCCTGCTGACGCTTCCGGAGGAGACCACGGTCCATACCGGGCACGGCGATTCCACCACCATCGGCGCGGAGAAACCCTTCCTCGCCGACTGGATCGCCCGCGGCCACTGACCGCCGCCGGCGGCACCCGGCGCCGCCCGCGGCGGCACCGCGCGGATCAACCGGGGAACCGGCGATCCAGCTCCAGGTTCAACCGGAGCACCTCGACTCGCGGCTCGCCGAGGAATCCCAGCGTCCGGCCGCTGGTGTGCTCGGCGACCAGCGCGCGCACCTGCTCTTCGGAAATCCCGCGCGCCTTCGCGACCCGGGACACCTGGATGGCCGCGTACTCCGGCGAGATGTTCGGGTCCAGCCCACTCCCGCTCGCGGTGACGGCATCGGCGGGCACCGCCGGATCGGCGGGCGCGTCGCCGTGGATCGGGACGACTCGCCCGGCGGAATAGTCCCGTCCCGGTTCGGCGCATTCGACCCGGACGCCGCGATAGGCGGCGACGAAGGGCTGCGCCGGGCACGCCTCGTTGACGCTGACGACCTGGACGGGATGCGAAACGTCCCCGTCGGCGTCACGCGGTCCGATCACCGAGAGCACCGCGCCCACACCGCCTTTCGTGCAGAACGGTCGACTGCCGTCGACCCCCTCACGGTCGCCGACCTCCTTGCTGCGGGCGCAGATCGTGGTGAGCAGGCTCGCGCGTGCCGGAGTGTCGACGATGTCCTCCGGTCCGAGATTGCTCGCCGCGGTGGACCGAGGATCGTAGCCGTCACCGGCGGCGGAAGGGCGGCTCTGGAAGTACCGCACCAGGGCCGCACCGTCGGATCCGGTGAACGATTGCCCGATCAGGCCGGACCCCACGGTCGTTCCGTCGACGGCGACCAGCGACCCGTCCGCTTTCTCGTGCAGGCCGGGCAGCTGGGCCACCGCGAAAACGGCCAGCGGGTAGACGATTCCGGTGATCGCCGTGAGCGCGAGCAACGCGCGCAGGGCGGCGAGATGCTGCCGGATCCAGGTTGAAAGGCGCATGTCAGGACATCCCGGGGAGGAACTGGACCACGAGGTCGATGAGTTTGATGCCGAGGAACGGCGCGATGATGCCGCCGAGCCCGTAGACGGCCAGGTTGCGGCTCAACAGTTTCGACGCGTTCGACGGCCGGTAGCGCACACCGCGCAGCGCCAGCGGGATCAGCGCCACGATGACGACGGCGTTGAAGATCACCGCGGACAGGATCGCCGACTGTGGACTGGCCAGCCGCATGACGTTGAGCAGGTCCAGGCCGGGAAACAGCGTCACGAACAGGGCGGGGATGATCGCGAAGTACTTGGCGATGTCGTTGGCGATGGAGAACGTCGTCAGCGCGCCACGCGTGATGAGCAGTTGCTTGCCGATCTCGACGATCTCGATCAGCTTGGTCGGATCGGAATCCAGATCGACCATGTTGCCCGCCTCTTTGGCGGCCGACGTGCCGGTGTTCATCGCGACGCCCACATCGGCCTGCGCCAGCGCGGGCGCGTCGTTGGTGCCGTCGCCGGTCATCGCGACCAGCCGTCCGCCCTCCTGCTCCCGCTTGATCAGCGCCAGCTTGTCCTCCGGCGTCGCCTCGGCGAGGAAGTCGTCGACCCCCGCCTCGTCCGCGATCGCCTTCGCGGTCAACGGGTTGTCGCCGGTGATCATCACCGTACGGATGCCCATGCTGCGCATCTCGTCGAACCGCTCGCGCATGCCCTGCTTCACCACATCCTTGAGGTGGATCACGCCGAGCACCCGGGCGGCGCCGCCGTCGACCTGGCCGACGACCAGCGGCGTGCCGCCCGCGGCGGAGATGCCGTCGACGGTGGCGCCGAGTTCCGCCGGCACCGAACCACCCTGCGCTCGCACCCAATCGGTGACCGCGCTCGCCGCGCCCTTGCGCAGCAGACGGCCCTCGACGTCGACGCCGGACATCCGGGTCTGCGCGGTGAACTCCACCCACCGCGCGTGGCTCAGCTCGCCCGGTGTGCGCTCCCGCAGGCCGTAGGCCTGTTTGGCGTAGACCACGACCGAGCGGCCCTCCGGGGTCTCGTCGGCCAGGCTGGAAAGCTGTGCGGCGTCGGCCAGTTCCGCCTTGCTCACGCCGGGCGCCGGGACGAAGTCCGCCGCCTGGCGGTTGCCGAGCGTGATGGTGCCGGTCTTGTCCAGTAGCAAGGTGTTCACGTCTCCGGCCGCCTCGACGGCCCGCCCGGACATGGCGAGCACATTGCGCTGCACCAGGCGATCCATGCCCGCTATCCCGATCGCCGACAGCAGCGCGCCGATGGTCGTGGGGATCAGGCACACCAGCAACGAGACCAGCACGATGCCGGTGACGCCGTGCGCGTCCAGCGCCACGGTGTCCGGCACGCCCGGATTGTTCGACTTGCTGAAGATCGCCATCGGCTGCAGCGTGACCACCGCGAAGACGAAGATGATCGTCAACGCCGCCAACAGGATGTTCAGCGCGATCTCGTTCGGGGTCTTCTGCCTGCTGGCCCCCTCCACCAGGGCGATCATCTTGTCGATGAAGCTCTGCCCCGGTTCCTGCGTGATCCGGACGACGATCCGGTCCGACAGCACGGTGGTACCGCCGGTCACCGCCGACCGGTCACCGCCGGATTCCCGGATCACCGGAGCGGATTCACCGGTGATCGCCGACTCGTCGACCGAGGCGATGCCTTCCACGACGTCGCCGTCACCCGGGATCACCTGCCCCGCCTCGACCACGACGTGATCACCGCGGCGCAAGTCCGGGGCCGCGACGCGTTCCTCGACCACCCGCGCGCCCGGCGACCACTCGACCAGTCGCCGCGCGACGGTGTCGGTCTTCGCCTTGCGCAGCGTGTCGGCCTGCGCCTTGCCGCGCCCCTCCGCGACGGCCTCGGCCAGGTTCGCGAAGATCACCGTGAGCCACAGCCACACGACGATCGCCCAGGCGAAGAAGGTCGGGTCCGCCAGCGCGAGCACGGTCGACCACACCGCGCCCAGTTCGACGATCAGCATCACCGGGTTGCGCCACAGCGTGCGCGGATCGAGCTTGCGTACCGCGTCCGGCAACGAGGTCAGCAGCATCTTGGGGTCGAGCACGCCGTTCGGGACACTCTTGCCCCGTGGCCGCTCGGGCTCGGCCTGTGCCGAGACGTTCTCATCGATCGCGGGACTCGACATGTCAGTGGATTCCTTCGGCGAGCGGCCCGAGCGCCAGCGCGGGCAGGAAGGTGAGCGCGACCAGGATCACCGTCACGCCGACGACCATGCCGACGAACTGCGGACGATGGGTCGGCAGCGTGCCGATCGATGCGGGAGTGGTGCCCTGCCGCGCGAGCGAACCGGCCAGCGCGAGCACGAAGATGATCGGCAGGAAGCGCCCGAAGAGCATGGCCAGGCCCAGCGCGGTGTTGTACCACCCGGTGTTGCCGGTCAGGCCCGCGAAAGCGGAGCCGTTGTTGTTGGCGGCCGAGGTGAACGCGTAGAGCACCTCCGACAGTCCGTGCGGCCCGGAGTTGAGCGTGCTCGCGCGCTGCCCCGGCATCGCCATCGCGGCGGCCGTGCCGACCAGCACGATCAGCGGGCTGATCAGGAAGTACGACGCGGCGAGCTTGATCTCGCGCGGCGTGATCTTCTTGCCCAGGTACTCCGGGGTGCGACCGACCATGAGGCCCGCGACGAACACCGTGATCACCGCCAGGATCAGCATGCCGTACAGGCCCGACCCGGTGCCGCCCGGCGCGACCTCGCCCAGCTGCATGTTGAACATCGTCATCAGACCGCCGAGGCTGGTGTAGGAATCGTGGAACGAATCGACCGCGCCGGTGGAGGTCAGGGTGGTCGCCCCGGCGAAGGTGGCCGAATTCGCCACACCGAAGCGCTGTTCCACGCCCTCCATCGAGGAGCCGATCGCGGTCGGCACCGTGCCGTGGTGCTGGAGCTGGAACAGGTTGGTCAGCGTGACGCTGAACAGTGCGATCGTCCCCATCACCGCGACGATCGCATAGCCCTGCTTGCGGCTGCCCACCATCCGGCCGAAGGTGCGCGGCAGCGAGAAGCTGATCACGAGCAGCAGGAAGATCTCCACCCAATTGGTCCAAGTGGCCGGGTTCTCGAACGGGTGCGCGGAGTTGGCGTTGTAGAAGCCGCCGCCGTTGGTGCCGAGTTCCTTGATCGCCTCTTGGCCGGCGACCGGGCCGCCCGTGATGGTCTGCTCGGTGCCGCCCAGCGTGTGCGCCACCTGGTCGTGCAGGTGGAAGTTCTGGATCGCCCCGCCCGCCACCAGCACGAGGGCGAAGACGAACGCGATCGGCAGCAGGATGCGCAGCGTGCCGCGCACCAGGTCCACCCAGAAGTTGCCGAGGTCACCGGTGTGCCTGCGAGCGAACCCGCGCACCAGCGCCACGGCCACCGCCATGCCGACCGCCGCCGAGACGAAGTTCTGTACGGCGAGCCCGGCCATCTGCACCAGGTGCCCTTGAGTGGATTCACCGGAGTAGTTCTGCCAGTTCGTGTTCGTCACGAAGCTGACCGCGGTGTTCCACGCCAGCGCGGGCGTCATCTCGGTGCCCGGATCGTTCAGGTGCAGGGGCAACTTGCCTTGCACGAGCTGGAAGAAGAAAAGGAAGAGAATGCCGACCGCCGAGAAGGCCAGCACACTGCGCGCGTACACGGGCCAGGGCTGCTCGACTTCGGGATGCGCGCCGATCGCGCGATAGACGAGACGTTCGACGCGAGAATGCGCACGTCCCTCGTAGACCCGGTACATGTAGTCGCCCAGCGGCACGTGTACCAGCGCGAGCGCCAAGATCAGGGAGGCCACGAAGGCGATCCCCGCGGTTGTCGTGCTCACTCAGAACCTCTCGGGAAACAGCAGCGCCGCGACCAGATAGACCGCGACGCCTGCGGCGAGAACGAGACCGATCAGGTTCGCGGTCACAACTTCTCCACCCCGCGCTGGACCAACCCCAGCAGCGCGAACGCCGCCACGGTGAGCGCGGTGAACACCACGACCGACATAACTCGACAACCTCCATCCGCGCGCCGGGCTTCGGCGCGACAGAGCGAGTGAAGCGCCCCGATAGCGCGTCCGGTCGTTTCCTGACGACTTCTTGACGCACCGGCACCGGGCATTTGCGGTTCGTTGACGGGCCCGCGATGCCCGCAAGTATGGCGTCAAGGAACGCGGACGGACCGTCAACACACCGTAAAAATCGAGGTCGGCCCGCCTGGCGGCGGTAGAAGTGGAGAGCCGGCCAGGCGGGACGATTCCAGCGCGACCGGCGCCGGGAAGGAAGAGAGGATCGCAATGTCGGCAGTGATCTTTGTCGTCGCATTCGTCTGCTGCGCGCTGGTCATTCGCGCAGTCGGCGCTCGTGCGCAGACGCCGCGGCTGCGACCGGTGCGGATCGAGGCCGATGATGTGCGGCGGTGACGTGGGGCAGCGCGCCGGGACGACCCAGGGGTGTTCGGCCGGGGCGGCGCGACGCGCGATGATGAAGGCGTGAAACGCGGTCAGCTGCGTATCTACCTCGGCGCCGCGCCGGGAGTCGGCAAGACCTACGCCATGCTCGGCGAGGCGCACCGGCGACTGGAGCGCGGTCGCGACGTGGTGGCCGCGGTGGTCGAAACACACGGCAGGGAGAAAACCGCGGAACTGCTCGATGGCATCGAACGCATCCCCCCGAAGCTGATCGAATATCGCGGTAGCACGTTCCAGGAAGTCGACGTCGAGGCGGTGTTGCGCCGCGCCCCCGCGGTGGTGCTGGTCGACGAGCTGGCGCACACCAACGTGCCCGGCAGCACGCACGAGAAGCGCTGGCAGGACGTGGCGCAGCTGCTCGACGCGGGGATCGACGTGATCTCCACGGTCAACGTGCAGCATCTGGAGAGCCTCAACGACGTCGTGGAGCAGATCACCGGCATCCAGCAGCGCGAGACGGTGCCCGACGCCGTGGTGCGCGGGGCGGACCAGGTGGAGCTGGTCGACATCACACCGGAAGCGCTGCGCCGCAGGCTTTCCCACGGAAACGTCTACGCCGCCGAGAAGATCGACGCGGCGCTGCGGAACTATTTCCGCGCGGGGAACCTCACCGCGCTGCGCGAACTGGCGCTGCTGTGGCTGGCCGATCAGGTCGACGCCGCGCTGGCCAAGTACCGGGCCGACCACAAGATCACCGAACTATGGGAGGCGCGCGAGCGCGTCGTGGTGGCGGTGACCGGCGGTCCGGAATCGGAGACGATCGTGCGCCGGGCCGGCCGGATCGCCACCAAATCCAGCGCCGACCTGGTGGTCGTGCACGTGGTGCGCGGCGACGGCCTGGCCGGGGTCTCCACCGAGCGGCTGGCCCGGCTGCGGGAGCTTGCGGCCAGCCTGGACGCCTCCCTGCACACCGTCACCGGCGAGGACGTGCCCACCGCCCTGCTCGAGTTCGCCCGAGAGGCGAACGCCACCCAGCTGGTGCTCGGCACCTCCCGTCGCTCGCGGTGGGCGCGCATCTTCGATGAGGGCATCGGCTCCACGGTGGTGCAACGCTCCGGCAAGATCGACGTGCACATGGTGACGCACGAGGAGGCCCACCGCGGATTCCGGTACGCGGCCCTGCATCCGCGCCGCCCGGTGGCGGCGTGGCTCGCCGCCGTCGCCGTACCGGCCCTGGTGTGCGCGCTGAGCGCCGCCTACCTCGACGAGGTGCTGGATCTCGGCGGCATCAGTGCCGTGTTCGTGGTGGGCGTGGTCGCTGTCGCGCTGCTCGGCGGCGTCGTACCCGCCTCCTTCTCGGCGCTGCTGTCGGGCCTGCTGCTGAACTGGTTCTTCGCGCCACCCCGCTACAGCCTGACCATCGCCGAGCCGAACAGCTTCATCACCGTGGTGGTGCTGCTCATCGTCGCCGTCGCGGTGGCCGCGCTGGTCGATCTGGCCGCGAAACGAACCGCGCAGGCGCGCAAGGCCTCCCGGCAAGCCGAACTGCTGACCATGTTCTCCGGCGCGATCCTGCACGGCGCGGATCTGCCCCGGCTGCTCGAACAGATCAGGGAGGTGTTCGGGCAGCGCGCGGTCGCCCTGGTGTCGGGTGACCAGGTCCTCGCCGAGGTGGGAGTGGGCCCACCGCGGCGGCCCTCCGACGCGGACACCGTGGTCGAGGCGGGCGATGCCGTGCACTGGTTGCTGCTGGCCGGCCGCCCGCTGGCGGCCGCCGACCGTCCGGTGCTGAACGCGGTCACCAACCAGGCCGTCGCTCTGGTCCGGCAGGCTCGCCTGGCCGAGGAGGCCAGCGCCGCCGCGGCCCTGCTGGAGGCCGATCGCCTGCGGCGGGCGTTGCTCTCGGCGGTCGGCCATGACCTGCGCACCCCGCTGGCAGGCGCCAAAGCGGCGGTTTCCAGCCTGCGCAGCGACGACATCGAGTTCTCCCCGGAGGACACCGCCGAACTGCTGGAGACCATCGAGGAGTCGGTGGATCAGCTCACCGCGCTGGTCGGCAATCTGCTCGACTCCTCCCGGCTCGCGGTCGGCGTGGTCACGCCGCAGGTGCGGCGGGTGTACCTGGACGAGGCGGTGCACCGCGCGCTGGTGAGCGTCGGGATGGGCGCGCGCGGGCTGCGGCGCGCGGCGATGGACCGGGTGCGGGTCGAGGTCGGCGACGTCTCGGTGCTCGCCGACAGCGGCCTGCTGGAACGGGTGCTGGCCAATCTGATCGACAACGCGCTGCGGCACGCCCCACGCGCGGGCACGGTCCGGGTCACCGCCGAACGCGCGGGCGACCGGGTCGCGATCGCGGTCGTCGACACCGGTCCCGGCGTACCGCACGGCACCGAGGAGCAATTGTTCGAGCCTTTCCAGCGGCGCGGCGACCGGGACAATACGACCGGCGTCGGGCTCGGCCTGTCGGTGGTGCGCGGGTTCGTCGAAGCGATGGGCGGCACCGTGCACGCCGAGCCCACACCCGGTGGAGGATTGACCATGCTGGTCGACTTGCCCGGCGGCGAGGCGCCGGACGCGAACGGCACGGGCGTGGCACACGAGACGACGAGCGCGGGTGAGTGAGGTGTCCGCGACGACACAGGAGGCGGCGGTTGTGACGAAGACGCCCGATGCGGTGGCGACGAAGGTGCTCGTGGTCGACGACGAACCGCAGATCGTGCGCGCGTTGCGAATAAATCTCTCGGTCCGCGGCTACGAGGTGATCACCGCGGCGACCGGCGGCGCGGGCCTGCGCGCGGCCGCCGACCGGCATCCGGACGTCGTGATCCTCGATCTCGGCCTGCCCGACATGGACGGCATCGAGGTGCTCGCCGGATTGCGCGGCTGGACCTCGGCACCGGTGATCGTGCTGTCGGCGCGGACGGATTCCGCCGACAAGGTCGAAGCGCTCGACGCGGGCGCCGACGACTACGTCACCAAACCGTTCGGCATGGACGAACTGCTGGCCCGGCTGCGCGCCGCGGTCCGGCGCGGCGTCACCGATCCCGACGCCTCGGCGCCGGTGGTGACCACCGACTCGTTCACCGTCGACCTGGCCGCCAAGAAGGTCACCAAGCGCGGCGAGACCGTGCACCTGACCCCCACCGAGTGGGGCATGCTCGAAATGCTGGTGCGCAATCGCGGCAAGCTGGTCGGGCGGCGCGAACTGCTGCGGGAGGTGTGGGGGCCGTCGTACGCCACCGAGACCCATTATCTTCGGGTCTATCTGGCGCAATTGCGCCGCAAACTGGAGGACGACCCGTCACGCCCCAAGCACCTGCTCACCGAGGCGGGCATGGGATACCGGTTCCAGGAGTAATCCCGGCCACGGTCCGCCGACCGCGCGGAATGGCCCGTCCTCGCGCGGCGTTGCCAGGCCCGCGAACTGATTGCGACGACAATGGCAGGATCGAACCCATGGCTGAACAGACCGCTACATCCGTCACCGCCCCCGCGGCGCCGAGCGCGCCGGAGCCGACCACGTTGTGGGTCGAGCGCACCGGGACCAGGGCCTACACCGGCCGCAGCTCCCGCGGCGCCGAGGTCCTGATCGGTTCGCAGGGCGTCCCCGGTGTGTTCACCCCCGGCGAGCTGCTGAAGATCGCGCTCGCCGCCTGCTCCGGCCTGAGCGCGGACTTCCCCCTGTCGCGCAAACTCGGCGACAACTTCGACGCCACCATTCGCGTCTCCGGCGACGCCGACCGGGAGAACGAGGTCTACCCGCAGCTGGACGAAGTGTTCGAACTCGACCTCAGCGACCTCGACGAGGAGGCCCGTGAACGGTTGCTGGTCACCGTGCAGCGCGCGATCGACAAGGTCTGCACCGTGGGGCGGACGTTGAAAGCGGGATCGAAGGTGACGCTGTCGTTCGACATCGAGGCCTGATGGACGAGGCCGTTCGGTTGAGCGCCTGGGTGCACGGACTGGTCCAGGGCGTCGGTTTCCGCTGGTGGACCCGGTCCCGCGCGCTCGAATTGGGACTGGCCGGGCATGCGACGAATGCCAGGGACGGCCGCGTGCACGTGGTCGCCGAAGGTCCGCGACCGGCTTGCGAGCGGTTGCTGGCCCTCTTGCGTTCCGAGGACACACCTGGTCAGGTCAGGTTGGTTGTGGAAAGCTGGGAGCCCGCGCGGGGTGATTTGACCGGTTTCGAGGAGCGGTAGTGGTGGTTCGGGCGACGAGGGGGGCGCAGCGATGAGCACGCGAGATCCGGGTGACGAGCGGCGGGACGAGCCCGAGCGGCCGTCCGGTCCACAGCGCCCGGCCGAGGACCGGCAACCGCCGACGCCGCCGTCCGGCGACGATCAGGACAGGTCGGCACCTGCCGCCGGTGGCGCCGACCGATCGACCCCCACGTCCGCATCGGGTGACGCCGATCAGCCCGAAAGCGACTGGTCGACGCCCACTTCAGTGCCATCGAGCGGGGGCGGTCCCGGCGATCGGCCGCCCGCCGCGCCCCCTCCTCGCCCCGGCAGTATCCAACGCCAAGAAGCGGGCGTGACCCGCCCCCGCCCGCCCACGGTGGCCGAGGCGCGAGCGCGCGACAAGGCGCGCAAGCGCGCCGAGGAAGTCCAGCGCGCAGCCGCCGCGGCCGAGGAGGCCAAGAAGCGCACCCGCAAACGCGTCATGATCGGCGGTGTCGCCATCGTCGGCGTCGCCGCCCTGGTCGGCGGCGGCTATCTGGCCTATCGCGCCTTGGCTGCCCCTGACCGGGTCACGGCCCAGTGCATGAAAACCGAGAACGGCCAAGAAATCGTGGTCGACGACTACTACTGCGGCGACGGCCGTCCTGGCTTCGTCAACGACACCGGCATCAATCCCGGTTTGATCATCCTCGGCGGCGGGCCGCAGTACCGCTACTACTACGGCGGCACCGGCACGATCGGCAAACCGCCCGTCGGCGGCACCACGATCAAGCCGAAGAGCGCCGAGATCAAGACCAAGAGCGGCACCACCATCCAGCGCGGCGGCCTGGGTAGCAAGAGCGGCGGAGGATCGTAGATGCGGCGTGTACGGGATACGCCCCGGCCGGGCTGGCAGCAGATCATCGAGAGCCAAGGCCTGGTCTACGGTGCCCCGGGGCGGGACGCGAGCGGTCAGCCGCGGCCGTACTGGGACGAGTCGGTGCACTACGAGTTCGAGATGTCGGAGATCCTCGCCTTGGAGGCCGACGTCGAACTCCTGCACTCGATGTGCCTGAACGCGGTGGAGCACATCGTGCTCACCGAGCGGTACGCCGATTTCGGCCTGCCCGAATGGAGTTGGGGCCCGATCGCCGAATCCTGGCGGCGTTCCGATCCGCACGTGTACGGGCGTTTCGACCTGCGCTACGACGCACGGCGTCCGGCGAAACTATTGGAGTACAACGCCGACACGCCGACCTCGCTGCTGGAGGCGGCCATCGTGCAGTGGCACTGGCTGACCGACCGCTACCCCGGCGGCGACCAGTGGAACTCGTTGCACGAGAAGCTGGTCGAGCGGTGGGGCGAGTTGCGCGACGTGCTGCCCACGTCGCAGCTGCACTTCACCTGGTCCGGCGCGGACGCCACCGGCGAGGACAACGTCACCACCGCCTACCTGCAGGAGACCGCGGCCGAGGCCGGTTTCGACACCATCGCGCTGCCGATCGAGGAGATCGGATTCGATTCCGAGCTGGAGCGTTTCGTCGACCTGGCGGAGGCTCCGATGGAGGCGGTCTTCAAGCTCTACCCGTGGGAGTGGGTGCTCGACGACGATTTCGGCAAACGCGTCGTGGACAGCCTGCCGGAGACCATGTGGATCGAACCGCTGTGGAAGACGCTGCTGAGCAACAAGGCGATCCTGGCGGTGCTGTGGGAGATGTATCCGGGTCACCCGAATCTGCTGCCCGCCTACCTCGACCAGCCCAACGAGCTCACCGAGTACATCCGCAAACCGAAGCTGGGACGCGAGGGCGCCAACATGACGATCGTCGGCGCCGGACTGGAGACCGCGACCGGCGGCGTCTACGGCGAGGAAGGCTACGTGTACCAACTGCTCGATCCGCTCCCGGAATTCGACGACATGCGTCCGGTGCTCGGCGCGTGGATCGTCGGCGACGCCGCGGCGGGGCTGGGTATCCGCGAGACCGCGGGACTGATCACCGACGACGGCTCCGCATTCGTCCCGCATCGCATCGCCACCGACTGAGCATCGTCACCGTCAAGCACGAACCCATCTCGGCCGCATGCCGATCCATCTCGGAAGGATCAAGATGACCGCAGTCGCCCTGGAATCGGGGTACTGGAACTCGCTCGGCGAGGGCGTGGGCGCGATCGTCCTCTATGCCCTCGTCGGGTTGGTGCTCATGCTCGTCGGCTTCTACGCCATCGACCTGACCACGCCGGGCAAGCTGCGCAAGCTGGTGGTGGCGGGCAAGCCGAACGCCGTCATCGTCACCGCGGCGGGCATGATCAGCATGGCGTTCATCGTCGTGCTCGCCATCTTCGCCGTGGGCAGCGGCGGCAAACTCTCCGAGGGCCTGATCGCCGCCTTGGTGTTCGGCTTGGTCGGCATTGTCGCGCAGGTCATCTCGGTGCGCGTCATCGAACGGGCGCTCGGTATCGACATCGGCGCCGCACTGCACGCCGACACCTACACCACCGAGGTGCTCGTGGTGGCGGCCGCGCATTTCGCGCTCGGGCTCGTGGTGGCCTTCGCGATCCTGTAGGCGTCACGGCGGTGCGTGGTGTCGGCAGGGCGCTCGGTGCCCTGCCGACACCGCGTTCCGGAGTGCGGCCGATGGTTCAGTGCTCGTCGCCGTGGGCGAGACAGTACGCCGCCGCCGCGAGATATTGGCGGCACTCCGGGCCGTGACCGGCGTGCACGCTGCGAATGAACAAGGCGCGATCCATGTCGAGATCCGTCGACGGCTCCGCGGAACAGTCCCGGTACCGGGTCCGCCACAGATCCTGTATGTCCAGCGATGTCTGCATCGTGCACCTCCCGTGCTGCGTATCAGTGCGAGAAGGCTTGCAATGTCCTTATATCGGGGGCATACCCGCTCCCGCCCCGCGGCAATCGGTGCGGGTCATCGGGTCACCAACCGCCAGTCGTCGGGCAAGCGCGCCGCGGTGATCTGCGCGCCTTCTGCCTCGAGGTCGACGGTGGTCGCACCGAGCCGCAGCGCGCGCAGCGACACCTTGCCCCACCGCGCGGGCAGCTGCGGTCGAACGGTGAGCGTCCTGGTCGGCGCGTCGGGATCGAGCCCGAGGAACGCGCGCACCAGCAACAGCGGCGCCGCGCTGGCCCACGCCTGCGGCGAGCAGGACGTCGGATACGGCACGGGCGTGGCGAATCGAGACCGAGGGAAGCCGCAGAACAGCTCCGGCAGGCGTCCGTCGAACACCGCGGCCGCGTCCAACAAGCCGGTGGCCAGCCGAGTGGCCAGCTCCACCGCGCCGGGAACGTGCCGGTAGCGCAGCAGCCCCGCCACCGCGATCGCCGTATCGTGCGGCCAGACCGAGCCGCAGTGATAGCTCATCGGGTTGTAGGCGCCCATGTTCGACGCCAGCGTGCGCAACCCGAAGCCGGAATCCATCTCCGGGGCCGCCATCCGCGACACCAGCTCCGCGGCGTGCTCGTCGGTGGCGATGCCCGACCAGAGACAGTGCGCGACATTGCTGGTCAGCGCGTCGACCTGGCGCTTTCCGCCGTCCAGCGCCACGGCATACCAGCCGCGGTCGGGCAGCCAGAACTGTTCGGCGAACTTGACGCGCAACTCCGCCGCGCGTTCGCGCAGCTGACCGGCCAACCGCAAGTCGTCGAAAGCCTCCGCCAGTTCGGCCCTGGCCAGCAGCGCGGCGTGCACGTACCCTTGCACCTCGCACAGGGCGATGGGCGCTTCGGCGATATGGCCGGTTGCGTCGTTGATTCCGTCGAAGCTGTCCTTCCAGCCCTGGTTGACCAGGCCGCGATCGGTGGCGCGGCGGTACTCGACGAAGCCGTCTCCGTCCCGGTCGCCGTAGTCGGTGATCCAGTGCAGCGCGGCGTCGGCGGCGGGCAGCAAGTGCCTGATCGCCTCCGGATCGGCGCCCCAGCGGTGACATTCGGCCAGCAGCATCACGAACAGCGGTGTGGCGTCGGCGGTTCCGTAGTAGATGTGGCCGCCGAACACCTGTCCGCCCGCGGGCCCGCGGCGCATCTCGTGCATGATGCGGCCGGGTTCCTCCTCGGTGAGCGGGTTCACGTCCTGCCCTTGCAGTTCCGCCAACTGTTGCAGCGTGCCCAGCGCCAGATCGATCTCCAGCGGCAGCGCCATCCACGCGGTGAGCAGGCTGTCGCGGCCGAACAGGGTCATGAACCACGGTGCGCCCGCGGCGACGAAAGGCCGCGCGTCGCCGGATTCGTCGTGCATCTGCAAGGCGCCCAAGTCGCTCTCGGTGCGGCGCAGCACCCGGGTGAGCGCCGGATCGGAGGCGGCGATGTCGGTGGCGGTGTCGCGCCACGCCTCGATCTTGCGGCCCGGCGCGCTGACGTTGTAGTGCTCGCCCGGCGAGATCGCCTGGAATCGCTGGTTGCCCACGGTCGGCTGGGCGATGATCTCGGCCTGCCAGCATTCGCCGACCGGCACGATCACCCGCCACAGCAGCGAACCGGGCATCACCTCGGGTTCCACGGTCGCCGAGATCGAGATGCCCCGGCTGCGGTCGGCGTGATCGTGCAGCACCAGTTCCCCGTCGGCGACCGTCACGTCCGCCCGCCCGTGTCCTGCGCGTCCTTCCTTCACCGCGAACAGGTCGACGAAGTCGGCGTCCACATGCAGTTCCAGCAGCACCGCGGTGGGCTCGCGGCCCATGTTCTCCAACGTGATCAGCTCGTGCATGCCGTCGGCCACGATCCGTTCGCGCACCACCAGCAACGTGCTGTCGGCCAGGCCCGCCTGCGGGGGCCTGCGCAACACGAACCTGGCGGCGAACGCCTCCGGACTGAGCACCGAAAGCGACTCGGCGGGTTTGCCGTTCACCAGCAACTCCCAGCGCGACAGCACGCGGGCGTCCCGGAAGAACAAGCCGTGCGGCTTACCCGGCTCGACGTCGCCGAGCCGATTGGACAGGCAGAAGGTGCCGCCTTCCACCAGGGTCACCGAGCCGCACCCCCCGAACCCGGTGGACTCACCGGAGTTCAGGGGGGCGGGGCTCACCGGTACGGAATCGGTCACGCCAAGCCGCTCGCCGCGATCCGGATCGGAGAGGCGGGCGCCGGGTCGTCGAGTGGCGTGGTCACGGCCGCCGCGGTGTCGAGCGGCACCGCCCCGGACCGCTTCTTGGAGCGCAGGACCCGGCGATACACCTGCTCGTATCCGAAACCGAGCGTGTCGGAGCCGAACTTGGCCTGCACGTGCGCTCGGCAAGCGTACGGATCCAGCGCCCTGACCTCTTCGATGGCCGCGGGCAATTCGGCGGGATCCTCACAGATCCGGCCGGTTACGCCGTCGACGATCACCTCGGACACCGCCCCGCCGCGCAGCGCGACCACCGGCGTGCCACAGACCATGGATTCGATCATCACCATGCCGAACGGTTCCTCCCAGCGGATCGGGAACAACAGGCAACGCGCGTTCGCAAGCAGCTTACGCTTGGCCGTCGCGTCGGCGAGACCGAACACGTGATCGTTTTCCGTCAGCAGCGGTCGCACCTTCTCCTCGAAATAGGCCTGCTCGGGACGCTCGCTGCACTTGCCGGCCAGCACCAGCGGGATACCCGCGGCGTGCGCGGCTTCCAGCGCCAAGTGCGGGGCCTTGCACTCGTTGAACCGCCCGAGGAACAGCGCGTAGTCGTCCTTCTCGACGCGGAACGGCCAATCGTCGACGTGCAGTGCGTTGTGCACCCGTCCGGACCAGTTGAGACCCTGCGCGAGCTCGCGCTGGCGGTCGCTGATCGCCACCAAGGCGACCTCGTCGCCCAGATCCTGGTAGTAGCGGTAGATATCGTCCTCCACCGGCCCGTGGACGGTCAGCACCGTCGGAAGGCCCATGTTCTGGAAGACGGTCGCGTTCAGCGGCCCCGCGAACGTGTGGTCGTGCACCAGGTCCACACCGGAAGTGGCCGCGAGGTTCTCGATCGCGCGGCGCACCCGCAACGCGTGCACTACCTCGGGAAACGGCTCTCCGAGGCGTTCGGGCAGCGCCCGGTCCCACACCGGCACGAACTTGGCCTTCGTCCCCGGCTCCCCCGCGCCCAACAGCGTGACGTCGTGGCCGCGAGCCACCAGCGCGTCGACCAGGTCGGCCACCACGGCCTCGACGCCGCCGTATGCCTTGGGCGGGACGTCGAAGTACGGTGGCACGACCATCGCGATGCGAAACGGGCCGCTGGAACGATCTGTCGACAAGTAGTCGGACGACGGCATCTCCAGATCGGACGACGCCTGCGCGGAAATCGGCACGGAAAGCGCGCTCATGACCCTCCTTCCAGGGACAACCAAGTAGCACTCGCATTCACCCAGCACTCGGAGTACCGGGCGCCGAACTGAACTAAGTGGCCCCCGCGGCGGAGGTGAAGACCTAGCTGCACCGCCGTCCATGGGGCTTGGTTGGCCTGGTCACGCGGTCGGCATGATCAGGGGGGCCGAGTGGGAGGTACCTCAGGGGGTGCCGTTCAAACCAAACAGTTCGGGAAAAATCCCCTCCCGCAGCGTTCGTTCGGCTACCGATGGGTAGTCCGGTGGCCCCGCGTTGTCCGCCGGACCATGGGAACGACGTCCGGGGTCACTGATCCGGCAGGCAGCGACCGGGATCGGGCAGGTCGGCACACGGCGCGTTGCCGTGCGCGCGCAGCACCTCTTTGCCGGTCTGAGCGGTCAGGAAGTGCAGGAAGCTCGCGGCGAGCGACCCACCGGGCAACTCGCCGTTGCTGTAGGCGTACTCGACGCCCCACAAGGGATAGGCGTGCCGCACGGCGGCGTCCCGGCTCGCGCCGACGCCCTCGATCGCGATGGTCGGCAGACTGGCTCCGACGGCCTCGGAGAATTCCGAATAGCCAATGGCCCCTGGTATTTCGGCCACCGCTTTGCGCATGTCGGCGGTGACCTGCACCTCGCACTGCGCGGGCGCGGTGACGACCGTGCCCTTCAACGCCGTGCAGCTCACGTGCGGGCGCTCCGGCTGCGTGCCGCCGAGCAGCCTGCGTTCGAAGATGGTGCGCGTGCCCGAGCCGGGTATGCGGTTGACCAGCACCACCGGCAAGTCCGGACCGCCCACCTCGCGCCAGTTGCCGATCCTGCCCCGGAACAGATCCTGGATCTGGGCGGCGGTGAGGTCGCGGACGCCGACGCCGGGATGCGCGATCATGGTGAACAGCGACAACGCCAGCGGCCGGTGCACCAGTGTCGGATAGCCGCCGCCCTTCGCACCGTCGGTGACGGCGAGCAACCCGGGATTGCCCGCGCCTTCTTCGGCGAGCCGGTCCAGTCCGCGCTCGGATCCTTCGAAGCCGTAGGTGAAATCGGCGCCGACGCAACTCTTCCGATACTGCTCGGCGGCGTCTTCGATCACCTGGGCGAACGCCGAAGACCCGATCACGGTCAGTTTGCCGGAGGCGCACTCCAGCGGCATCGGCGACGGCTCCAGCGCGGACACCACCAACTGGACGACGATCACCAGCACCAAGAAGACCGTGAGCGCGACCATCATCAGGGAAACGCCGGTGCGGCTGCGGGTCTCGGTGATCCGCCCGCCTTTGATGCCGCCGCGCAACGCCGGCGGCGGGTATTCGCCCACGCCCTCCGAACGCTGCAGGATCGCCAGAATCTTGTAGTGATCGCCGGGGGCGAGCGGCACCTTCGGCAGGTCGATCACACCGATGTGCCCGCCGGTGTCCTCGCGCACCGCGATGCCGGAATCGGCGTCGAGGTTGTCGGCCAACGCGGGATCGCTGAGTTCGTTCACCGCCATGCCGATCACGCGGCGCTGCGGAAAACGCAGATGCAGGCCGATCCGCGCGGCTTCCGGCGCTTTGTAGTCGTGGCTGTCGATGGTCGTGATGCCGCTGTTCTCGACGCGCACCAGAACGACCGAGATGTCCTTCAGGTCCGGACTGGCGCCGTCGAGCGAGGGACGCAGTTGCGGGAGCACACCGGGAAACACCGATTCGATCTCACCGGTGACCGGCGTATCCATCTGCACCCGATAGCCAAGGCGCCTGCGGCCGGCGAAGACGAACTCCCACAGGAACGCGCCGATGGGCACCGCGATACCGATGAGCGCGAGTACGATTTCGAGCGGAAAGTCGCCCACCAGTTGATCCCACCCCTAGCGATTCGTGTGACCCTTATTTTGTGCCGCAATAGCCTTCGGACACAGGCGAAGTCGTATTGTTCGATACAAGTTAACCCGGCGGTCACCCTTGCGCGCGAGTCCACGCCAGCAGATCCGCCAGCGGCCAGGTGTTGATCACACGTTCCGCCGCGACGCCGTTCGCGAGCGCGCGCTCGCAACCGTACCCCTGCCAGTCGAGCTGGCCGGGTGCGTGCGCGTCGGTGTCGATCGAGAAGTGACAACCCATCTCGGCGGCCAGGCGCAGCAATCGCGAAGGCGGATCCAGTCGTTCGGGCCTGCTGTTGATCTCCACGGCGGTGCCGTAGGTGCGGCACGCCTCGAACACCACCTCGGCGTCGAACGTCGACTCCGGCCTGGTGCCGCGTCCCCCCGTGACCAGGCGGCCGGTGCAGTGACCGAGCACGTCGACGTTGGGATCGGCGACCGCGTACGCCATGCGCTTGGTCATGGTCGCGCTGTCGTCGCGCAGACGCGAATGCACGCTGGCCACGACCACGTCCAACCGGGCGAGCAGATCCGCCTGCTGATCGAGGGTGCCGTCGTCGAGGATGTCCACCTCGATGCCGGTGAGGATGCGGAACGGCGCCATCCGGTCGTTGAGCTCGGCCACCACGTCCAGCTGCCTGCGCAACCGGTCGGCGGACAGGCCGTTGGCCACGGTCAGGCGCGGGGAATGGTCGGTCAGGGCGCAGTATTCGTGCCCGAGCGCGGCCGCGACTCGCATCATCTCCTCGATCGGGCTGCCGCCGTCGGACCAGTTCGAGTGGGTGTGCAGATCGCCGCGCAGCAGCTCGCGCAACGGCTTGCCCGGCGCCCCGATCGGCTGCGCGGCCGCCCGCAACTCGCTCAGGTACCGCGGCACCACGCCCGCGTACGCCTGTTCGATGACGGCGGCGGTCTTGGGCCCGATGCCGGCCAGCTCGGTCCAAGTGCCTGCCGCCCGGCGCGCCTCGCGCTCGTCGGCGGACAACTCCGCGACGACGTCGGCGGCGCGCCGGTAGGCCTTCACCCGGTGGGTCTCAGCCCGGGAGCGCTCCAGCCAGAAGCCGATCTCCCGCAGCGCCGCCTCCGGACCGGGCGCCGCGGCGGCGTCCGGCATCCCGCTCGATTCCTGACCGGGCACCGGGTCAGTGCACCCGGCTGTATTTGACGAAGGCCACACCGTCCTCGAACACCGTGCTGGTGATCACCCGGAACTTGGCCGGTTCCGGCAGCCGCGACCCGGCGCCGAACAGCGCACGGCCGCTGCCGAGCACGATCGGGTAGAGCTTGAGGAAGATCTGGTCGATCTCCGGCAGCAGCGCCTGCGCCAGTTCCCCGCCGCCGCACAACCAGATACCCAGCCCGCTCTCCCGCTTGAGTGCGCGAACCTTCGCGATCGGGTTCTCCGAGATCAGCTCCACGGCCGCGTCGGGACTCTCGGGCAGGGTTGTCGAGACCACGAATTGCCGCAGATGCGCGTAGGGAGTGGAGGTGCCGGTGCGGACGCCGAAGTCGTGCGTCTTGCGTCCCATCAGCACCGTGTCGAAGTAGCGATTGCGCTCCTCCAACCCGATCGCCTCGCGCACCTTGGTCGGCAGCGTCTCGGGATACTGCGCGTTGATCGAGGGACCGTGGTCGCCGCCGACCGGGAAGAAGTCGACCGAGCCGTCCTCGGTGGCGATGAAACCGTCGATCGTCGACGCGACGTAATAGGTGAGCTTGCGCATGCTTCCCTTCCTCACGGTCGGCTGACATTCCGAACCGCCCTGAGGAAACGGTAGCTCGCCCGCGCTAACGACGACGAGGCTTCGGCTGGCAGCGCGGGCAGGAGTAGGACGAGCGGTTCATGAACCGCTCGCGGATGATCGGCGCACCACACCGGCGACACGGCTCGTGCTCCCGACCGTATACGGCCAGGGAGCGTTCGAAGTAGCCCGACTGGCCGTTGACGTTCACATAGAGTGCGTCGAACGACGTACCGCCCGCGGCGAGCGCTTCGCCCATCACAATGCCGACTTCGGCGAGCAACCCGCGCACCGCGGGTCTGGACAGCCCGGAGGCGGTCCGTCCCCCGTGGATCTCGGCCCGCCACAGCGCCTCGTCGGCGTAGATGTTGCCGATGCCGGAGACCACGCCTTGGTCGAGCAGCACGCGCTTGATCTCACTCTGCTTGCCCCGGATGACGGCGACCACGGATTCGACGTCGAAACGCGGATCCAGCGGATCGCGAGCGATGTGCGCGACCGGCTCGGGCACCAGGGTGCCGTCCACCTCGACGAGCGGCGCGAGCGCCCAGCCACCGAAGGTGCGCTGGTCGACGAAGCGCAGCTGGGTGCCGTCGCCGAAAGTGGCGCGGATGTGGGCGTGCTTCTCCAGCGGCGCTTCCGCGGGCTGGACCAGCATCTGACCGCTCATGCCGAGATGCACGACGAGCGCCGCCTCCGGATCGTCGAAGGTGAGCCAGAGGAATTTGCCGCGCCGCTCGGCCGACTCGACCTTCAGGCCGGTCAGCCGTGCGGCGAGATCGGCGGCGCCTTCGAGATGGCGGCGCACCGAGCGGGGATGGGTGATCGCCACCGATTCGATCATCCGGCCGACCACGTGCTCGGCGAGCCCGCGCCGCACGACCTCGACCTCGGGAAGTTCGGGCACGTCAGGTTTCGGCGGTCAGCGCCTCGTAGGCGGCCCCCGCGGCCTTCTGCTCGGCTTCCTTCTTCGACCGTCCGACGCCCTGCCCGTAGGCCCGGCCGCCGATCACCGTGGTGGCGGTGAATTCCTTGTCGTGGTCCGGCCCGGTCGAGGTGATCTCGTAGCTGGGCACGCCGAGACCACGCTCGGCGGTGAGTTCCTGCAGGCTCGTCTTCCAGTCCAGGCCCGCGCCCATCCGCGGTCCGCGCTCGAGCAGCTCGGCGAACAGCCGCAGCACCACGGCGCGAGCCACCTCGATGCCGTGCTCCAGATGCACGGCGCCGAGCAACGACTCCATACCGTCGGCGAGGATGCTCTCCTTGTCCCGGCCGCCGGTGAGCTCCTCGCCCTTGCCGAGCAGCAGGTGGGCACCGAGCCCGCCCGCACCGAGCCCGCGGGCGACCTCCGCCAGCGCGCGCATGTTCACCACGCTCGCGCGCAGTTTGGCCAGCTCACCCTCGGACTTCGAGGGATGCTCGTGATACAGCCGTTCGGTGATGCTCAGCCCGAGCACGGAGTCGCCGAGGAACTCGAGACGCTCGTTCGTCGGCAGACCGCCGTTCTCGTACGCGTACGACCGATGAGTCAGTGCGAGACGCAGCAGATCCGGCTGCACGTCGACGCCCAACGCGGCGAGCAGGCTCGCGTGTTCACCGGACGAGTCGGGTTCGTCGGTCACGTCGCTACGACAGATCGGACGATCAGACCGCCGCCGTGACCTGGCGGCCCTTGTAGGTGCCGCAGGACGGGCAGGCGATGTGCGGCAGGGTCTTCTCGCCGCAGGCGCGGTTCGGGCAGGTGATCAGGGTCGGCGCGGTGGCCTTCCACTGGCTGCGCCGCGACCTGGTGTTGGAACGGGACATCCGGCGCTTGGGAACGGCCACGACTACTTCTCCTCTGTCTTAATTGCTCTGCCGGTTCGGCTGATCGGTCTTGCTCAGTGGTCTCGGTCGGCCGCACCCTCGTCGGGGCTGCCGCTGCCGGGCGATTCGGAGGCGAATCCGGCCAGTCCGGCCCAGCGAGGGTCAAGTATCTCATGCCGGTGGTCGGATCCCGCAATCGCCATCCGTACGCCGCATTCCGGGCACAGTCCCGCGCAATCCGGGGTGCACAGCGGTTGCAGCGGCAACTCCAGCCCGACGGCGTCGATCACCACCGGTTCCAGATCGATGAGGTCGTCGTCCATGCGATAGATCTCGTCGTCCTCGGTGGTCTGCTCGGTGGTGCTGTCCGGATAGGCGAACAGCTCGGTCAGCCGCAGGGTGACCGCGTCGGTGAACGGCTCCAGGCAGCGCGAGCACTCACCTTCGATCGGCGCCTCGACCGTCCCGGTGACCAGCACTCCCTCGGACACCGCCTGCAACTGCAGATCCAATTCCACCTGCGCACCCACCGGAACGCCGATCAGATCCAGACCGATCCGCTCCTCGGTGGTGACGGTACGGCGCAGTTCGCGCATGGTCCCCGGCCTGCGGCCGAGGCTGCGAGTGTCCAGCACGAAAGCGGCGTCCGGCGACCGGCGCTTGGCCGATCGGGGGCGCGACGCGGAACCGGAACCGGCGGACATCACGGACTCACTCACGATCGAGGGGATACGGGCAACCACTCAACAATACGCGATCACGCGGTCCACGCCCAAACGCGGCCCATCGCGCTCGGGGCCGCTACCTGCGGAATTCCGTGGCGTAGTCGGGTGCGCCCGCCCCGCTGCGCAGTTGATGGCGCCCGCGCCCGACCGTGCGCAGCGTGCTGGTCAGCGTCTCCTCGAAATCGGCGAGCCGGGAGTCGACGTAGTGGTCGCATTCCTCGCGCAGGCGATCCGCCTCGGCGTGCGCGGCGTCGATCACCCTGGCCGATTCGGCGTGCGCGGCCCGCACCACCTCGGTCTGCGTGACCAGCCGCTCCTGCTCGGCGAGCCCGTCGGCGACGGAGCGGTCGTAGGCGGCCTTGCCCGCATCGATCATCCGCTCCGACTCGGCCCGCGCCCGGCCGGTCACCGCCTCGTATTCGGCGTTGCCGTCGGCCACCACCCGATCGGCCGCCTCCTGAGCGGAGGCCACCAGGTGATCGGCGTGCGCGCTCGCCTCGGCGACCATCCGATCGGCATGCGCCTTGGCGTCGGCGAGGATGCGGTCGGCTTCCTCGCGCGCCGCGCCGATGGTGCGCTCGGCCTGCTCGTTCGCCCCGGTCACGGCGGTCTCGGCCGCGATCCTGGCATCGGAGACGATCTTGTCGCGATGGTCGAGCACGTCCTGTGCGTCGTCGAGTTCGCCGGGCAGCGCGTCGCGGACGTCGTCGAGTAATTCCAGCACGTCGCCGCGCGGCACGATGCAACTGCGGGTCGGGGGGATGCCGCGCGCCTCTTCGACGATGGCGACCAGTTCATCGAGCGCTTCGAAAACGCGATACATGCTCACTACCCTCCTGCGGACTCACGGCGAAATCTCCGCCGACGCCCAGTGTGCCCCTCGTCACGGCTCGTGCCGAGTCCCTTTCCGGTGTGTCGTGTCAGTGTCTCGCACGCCACAAAATCAAGTGGAGACCTCCTCTCCGCTTCGTGTTACATTTTCTTGGAAGGTCGACCAAGATCTTCAGCACCTACCGCGTTCCCTGGATCGCGGACAAGGAAGCCGGAGGTAAGGACAACCCGCCGTCGAATGTTGACAGGCGCCGACACGTCAGCGATTGCCGAATATGCGCTACGAACGGAACCTGCCAAGAGTCGACGGGGGAAGCATGCGAGCACTCTCGCCGTTGTCCCTGCCGAGGGCTTGTGTTCGATCGGAAAGACGATGACCTTACTGGAACTGCCGCGACCCGGAGGAGTGAGCGCCACCAGCTTCTTCGTGCCGTGGGCCGGCCCCTATCCGGCACTGCCGAGGACCTCGGTGGCGACCGGGTTCGGCCGGCTCGCCCGGTACCTGCGCGGCGATCGAGCCTTCGCTCAGTTGATCCGTTTCGCGCTGGTCGGCGGCTCCAGCAATATCGCGTACGTCCTGTTGTTCTTCGCCATGCACGGCGTCGGACCGCTGATCGCCAATGTCGTGGGCTCGATCGTCAGCACCGTGATCGCCAACGAGCTGCACCGTCAGCTCACCTTCCACGCCGCGGAACGGGTCGGCTGGTTCACCGCGCAATGGGAAGGCGGCGGGCTCGCGTTGGTCGGACTCGGCGTCACCACCGCGGGGCTGGCCGCCCTGGGTCTGTGGGCTCCCGGACTCGGGGACACCGCTCAGGCCGTCGCGATCCTGGCGATCACCGCTGTGGTCGGCGGCATGCGCTTCCTGGCCCTACGCGGCCTGGTGTTCTAGGCTGCCCGCCCGCCTCGCTGCCCGCCTCTCCGAGTATTCAGGCCGTACCAGTAAGTGGGACGCGGGTTGCGTTAAGGTCTTGCGTCGACAGCCGCTGGAGTTCTGGGCGTTCCCCGGGAGTTACCCATGTTCTCGCGTGATCAGTGGCTGCTTGGTCGGCAGGTATGAAGGCTCCGTGGCTTTCCCGTAGAGGGTCCGTTGTTCGCCACCGCATCAGCGTTCTAGCGGGTGTGCGATCAAGGCGAGATCACCTGCGGATTCGCGGCCCGGTTGGTCAGTTCTTGCGTTCGGCCAGGCGGTCGAGGAGGCGCTTGTGTACCGAGGGGGGCAGCATGTCGGCGACGTCGCCGCCGTAGGCGGCGACCTCCTTGACCAGTGAGCTGGACAGGAAGCTGAACGACGGGTTGGTGGCTATGAAGAAGGTGTCCACGCCGGAGAGCTTCTTGTTCATCTGCGCCATCTGCAGTTCGTAGCCGAAGTCGCCCGCGTCGCGCAGGCCCTTCACGATGGCGGTGATGCCCTGCTCGCGGGCGAAGTCCACCAGCAGCCCCTGCCACGACTCCACCCGGACGTTGCCCAGGTGCGCGGTCGACTCGCGCAGCATCTCGATGCGCTCGTCGACGGTGAACATGCCCTGCTTGTTCGGGTTGATCATGACGGTGATGACGACCTCGTCGAACTGGGCCGCCGCCCGGGTGAAAACGTCGAGGTGTCCGTAGGTCACGGGGTCGAACGACCCGGGGCACAGTGCTCCTGCCATGAGGCGACGCTAGCAGGACGCACGCGGCCGGGCACGGGTGGCCGCACGCGCGCCTATTCGCCCGGATCGAACTCCGCCAGCTCGATGCGGGTTTCGCCGTACCGGCGCGACTTGGCCGGGACGAAGCCTGCGGGCCAGGCGGTTTCGGGGGAACGCGCCGAACGCTCCAGCACGACCACCGCCCCTGGGCGCAGCCAACCGCGCTCGGCCAGCGCGCTCAGGTCGGCCAGCACCGCGGCGTTGTCCACCGCGTACGGCGGGTCCGAGAAGACCACGTCGAAGCCGCCCGCCCCGCCCAGTTGCAGCACACTGGCCACCGTCGCGACCCGCAATTCGGCACCGGGCAGCCCGAGGTCGGCGATATTGCCGCGAACAACGGCCGCCGCCTTCCGGTCGGATTCGACGAGCAAAGCGTGCTCGGCGCCGCGCGACAGCGCCTCCAGCCCGAGCGCGCCGGAACCCGCGTACAAGTCGAGGACGCGCGCGCCGGCGAAGTCCAACCGGGCGTCCAACGCGCTGAACAGCGCCTCCCGGACGCGATCGGAGGTCGGGCGGGTGCCGGACGGCGGCACCCGGAGGCGCCGCCCGCCCGCCGCGCCCGCGACGATCCTCGTCATCCGGCGGACGACTCCCGCACCGCCAGTTCGATGAGCAGGTCACCGCCCTCGACCTGCTGCACGGAGCCGATGGCGACGCGGCCGACGATGCCCGCGCGTGGCGCGGTGATCGCGGCTTCCATCTTCATGGCCTCGATGGTGCCGATGGTGTCGCCCGCCGCGACCGAATCGCCTTCGGACACCGCGAGAGTGACGACACCGGCGAACGGCGCCGCGACGTGGCCGGGGTTGGCCTTGTCGGCTTTCTCCGCCGCGGGGATCTCGCTGGCGATCGACCGGTCACGCACCGAGACCGGCCGCAGCTGCCCGTTCAAGATGCACATCACCGTGCGCATACCGCGCTCGTCGGGCTCGGAGATCGCTTCGAGGCCGATGAGCAGGGTTACGCCCTTCTCCAACTGCACCCGGTGTTCCTCGCCGCGGCGCAGCCCGTAGAAGAACTGGTTGGCCGACAACCCGGAGGTATCGCCGTACTTCTCCCGGTGGGCGAGGAATTCGGCGGTCGGGCCGGGGAACAGCAATCGGTTCAACGTCGCCCGACGCTCCTCGGAGCTGCCGGACAGGCCCTTCTCGTCCGCGGGCGTCAACGGTGTCTCGGGCTTGGCCGCGCCGCGCCCGGCCAGAGCCTTGGTGCGGAACGGTTCGGGCCAGCCGCCGGCGGGTGTGCCGAGCTCCCCGCGCAGGAAACCGATCACCGAATCCGGGATGTCGTAGCGGCCCGGGTCGGAGGCGAAATCCTCGACCTCGACACCGGTGCCGACCAACGCCAGCGCCAGGTCACCGACGACCTTCGAGGACGGGGTGACCTTCACCAAGCGGCCGAGCAGCCGGTCGGCGGCGGCGTACTTCGCCTCCACCTCCTCGAACCTGTCACCCAACCCGAGCGCGATGGCCTGCTGACGCAGGTTCGACAACTGCCCGCCGGGGATCTCGTGGGTGTAGACGCGACCGGTGGGTGCGGGCAGCCCGGACTCGAACGGGGCGTACACCTTCCGCAGCGCCTCCCAGTACGGTTCCAGGTCGCACACGTTCTGCAGGTTCAACCCGGTGTCGTACTCGCTGTGCGCCGCCGCGGCGACGATCGCCGAGAGCGCGGGCTGGCTGGTGGTGCCCGCCATCGCGGCGCTCGCCCCGTCCACGGCGTCGGCGCCGGCCTGCCACGCGGCCAGATAAGTGGCCAGCTGCCCGCCCGGGGTGTCGTGGGTGTGCACGTGCACCGGCAGATCGAAATTGCTGCGCAACGCGGTGACCAGTGTGGTTGCGGCCGGGGCGCGCAGCAGACCCGCCATGTCCTTGATCGCGAGCACGTGCGCGCCCGCGTCGACGATCTGCTCGGCCAGCTTCAGGTAGTAGTCCAGGGTGTAGAGCGACTCGTCCGGATTCGACAGATCCCCGGTGTAGCTGATCGCGACCTCCGCGATCGCGGTACCGGTCTCGCGGACCGCATCGATGGCCGGACGCATCTGGTCGACATTGTTGAGCGCGTCGAAGATACGGAAGATGTCGATACCCGTGGCGGTCGCCTCCGAGACGAACGCGCGGGTCACCGCCTCCGGATACGGGGTGTAGCCGACGGTGTTGCGGCCGCGCAGCAGCATCTGCAGGCAGATGTTCGGGATCGCCTCGCGCAACGCCGCCAGCCGCTCCCACGGGTCCTCGTACAGGAACCGCAGCCCCACGTCGTAGGTCGCTCCGCCCCACGCCTCGATCGACAGCAACTCCGGAGTCAATCGCGCCACATGCCCCGCCACGCCCAGCAGACCGTTGGTGCGCACCCGGGTGGCCAGCAGCGATTGGTGCGCGTCGCGGAAGGTGGTGTCGGTGACGCCGACCGCCTTCTGCTCACGCAACGCCCGCGCGAAACCCTCCGGACCCAGCCGCAGCAGCCGCTGCCGCGAGCCGTCCGGCGGCGGCACGCTCAGATCGATCGCGGGCAACTTGTCGTGCGGGTACACCGTGGTCGGCCGATCGCCGTGCGGCTTGTTCACCGTGACGTCGGCCAGGTAGTCGAGGATCTTGGTGCCGCGGTCAGCGGACCGGCGCAGGGTCAGCAGCTGCGGACGCTCGTCGATGAACGAGGTGGTGACCCGGCCCGCCTTGAAGTCCGGATCGTCCAGCACCGCCAGCAGGAAGGGAATGTTCGTGGCGACGCCGCGAATCCGGAACTCCGCCAGCGCCCGGCTCGCCCGCGCCACCGCCGTACCGAAGTCACGGCCCCGGCAGGTGAGCTTGACCAGCATGGAGTCGAAGTAGGCGCCGATCTCGGCGCCCAGGTTCGCGCCGCCATCGAGGCGGATGCCCGCGCCGCCGGGTGTGCGGTAGGCGGTGATCCGGCCGGTGTCGGGACGGAATCCGTTGGCCGGGTCCTCGGTGGTGATCCGGCATTGCAAAGCCGCGCCCCGGATGGTCACGGCGTCCTGGCTGAGACCCAGTTGCTCGAGCGTCTCCCCCGCCGCGATGCGCAGCTGCGACTGCACCAGGTCCACGTCGGTGATCTCCTCAGTCACCGTGTGCTCCACCTGGATGCGCGGGTTCATCTCGATGAAGACGTGGTTGCCGCGCTCGTCGAGCAGGAACTCCACGGTGCCCGCGCACGAGTAGCCGATCTGCCGGGCGAAGGCGACCGCGTCGGCGCAGATCCGTTCCCGCAGTGCGGGGTCCAGATTGGGTGCCGGTGCCAGCTCGATCACCTTCTGGTGGCGGCGCTGCACCGAGCAGTCCCGCTCGAACAGGTGCATCACGTTCCCGTGCTGATCAGCGAGGATCTGCACCTCGATGTGGCGGGGGTTCACCACCGCCTGTTCCAGGAACACCGTCGGGTCGCCGAAGGCCGACTCCGCCTCCCTGGAGGCCGCCTCGATCGACTCGCGCAGCTGTTCGGGCGCGGCGACCCGGCGCATCCCGCGCCCTCCGCCGCCGGCCACCGCCTTCACGAAGATGGGGTATTCCAGCTCCCGTGCCGCGGCCAGCAACTCCTCCACGTCCGACGACGGTGCGCTCGAACGCAACACCGGCAGCCCGGCAGCTTTGGCCGCCGCGATCGCCCGCGCCTTGTTACCCGCCAGTTCGAGCACCTCGGCCGACGGTCCGATGAAGGTGATGCCCTCGCGGGCGCACGCCGCCGCCAGATCCGGGTTCTCCGACAAGAACCCGTACCCCGGGTAGATCGCGTCCGCGCCCGCCGACTTGGCCGCCTCGATGATCGCCTCGATCGACAGGTAGGCCCGCACCGGATGACCGGGCTCGCCGATCTGGTACGACTCCGCCGCCTTCAACCGATGGACCGAATTACGGTCCTCGTAGGGAAACACGGCGACCGTCCCGATGCCGAGTTCGTAGGCCGCACGGAAGGCGCGGATGGCGATCTCGCCGCGGTTGGCAACCAAGACTTTCGAGAACATTGACCCAAGGTACCCGGCCGCGTGAACCGCACCGACATGGAATCCCCCTTCGCAAACCTTTTCACAAGACCGACTAGCACGGTTGCGAAGTTGCGTTCACAGCCCCGACACATGAGCGGTGCGGCAGCAACCGGTGTGCTGTCCCGAGGCCGGGTTCGGTTCGGGTCCGGCGGCGGAGGCCGCCGAGCAGCCGTCCCAGTGGTCGATCCCGGCATCGAGCCGCGCTCGCCTGGCACGAGTTCGCGACCTCGGACCAGGCGAACTACGCATACGACGAGTGCGGAAAGGTGAATCCCGGGTGACCGGGCGGTCTGGTAGCCGGTCGAGAGCAGATCCGGGTCCGCATGGGCGGCCCGGCCGATAGCCGGAACGGAAGCAGGTGCCGAATCGGTACGCGATGAGCGGTGCGGGCAAATGCCGGTGTGCGATCCCTCGCGGTGCGCTCGCTCGGCCGCGTCCTATGCTGAGTGGGCAGCTGGTTCACCGCAGCACGACGAGATGGAGCCCCGACGTCGCGCCACGGAGTCGAGCCCGCCCGTGCGGCGACGTCACGGCGGGTGAGAGGGAACCCGGTGGGAATCCGGGACTGTCCCGCAGCGGTATGCAGGAACGACCGCCGTCACCAGGCACTGAGTTCAGCGATCCGGAAGGTTCGGCGACTTGGGAAGCGACGGCCAGTAGGTCGGCCATCGGGAGCACTCCGGCATATGTCGGCCCGCACGGCCGGTGCCCGCGAGTCCGAAGACCTGCCAGCCGTGCCGGGTACGCCGTACCCGGCGGCCACCGCCTCGTGGACTGGGCGTGCGGATCACCAGCTGACGTGTCGGGCTCCGCCGGGAACATCACCGGCATGTCACCGGGTTCTCCGCCTGCCCGTATGGCGATGGCTTTCGTCCTCAGCAATGGAGAAACATCGTGACTGTTGCACAGCAAAAGCCGTTTACCGCGACGGTTCTCGGGCTTCCACGAGTGGGGCCGCGGCGCGAACTGAAGCGGGCCACCGAAGCCTATTGGGCGGGCAAGATCGACGCCGACCAGTTGCACGCCGTGGCGCGCGACCTCCGGCACGCCCAATTCGCCGAATTACGGGCCGCGGGCCTGGACTCCGTTCCGATCGGCACGTTCTCCTACTACGACCAGATGCTCGACACCGCCGAGTTGCTGGGCGCGCTGCCGCCCCGGGTCGCCGGGATCGCGGACCCGCTGGAACGGTATTTCGCCGCCGCGCGCGGCACCGACACGGTCGAGCCCTTGGAGATGACCAAGTGGTTCGACACCAACTACCACTACCTGGTGCCGGAAATCGAGCCGGAGACCGCCTTCTCGCTGCACCCGGAGAAGCTGCTCGCGGAACTGCGGGAAGCACTGGAGCTCGGGGTGCCCGCGCGGCCGGTGGTGATCGGGCCGATCACCTTCCTCAAACTGGCGAAGGCGACCGGCGGCTCGGCGCTCGCCCGGCTGATCGAGCTGCTGCCGCTGTATCGGGAACTGCTGCGCAGGCTCGCCGTCGCCGGTGCCGGATGGGTGCAGATCGACGAGCCGGTGCTGGTCACCGACCTCACGGCGGAGGAAATCGACCTGGTGCAGGTCACCTACGAGGAACTCGCCGACGCCGCCGAGCGCCCGGCGATCCTCGTCGCGACCTACTTCGGGCGACCGGATGCGGCGCTGACGGCGCTGGCGAACACCGGAATAGAGGGGGTCGCCCTCGATTTCACGGCCGGAGCCGACGTCGCCGCGGTGGCCGCCGTGCCCGCGCTGACCGGCAAACTGCTCGTCGCGGGGATCGTCGACGGCCGCAATGTGTGGCGCACCGATCTGGACCGCGCCATGGCCACCCTCGGCACGTTGCTGGGATCCGCTGCGCACGTGGCGGTTTCGAGTTCCTGCTCGCTGCTGCACGTGCCGTACACGCTGGCCGCGGAAACCGGGTTGGACGAGCGGCTGCGGTCCTGGCTGGCGTTCGGTGCGGAGAAGGTGGCCGAGGTGCGCCTGCTCGCCACCGGGCTGAGCCAGGGCACGGAGGGGATCGCCGCCGAGTTGGCCGAGGTGCGGGCGGCGCTGGCGTCGCGGTGGTCGGATCCGCGGCTGAACGATCCGCGCGTGCGAGCCGCGCTCGCCGCGCTCGGGCCCGACGCCGACCGCCGCGCGCCCGCCGAACAACGCCGGGAACTGCAACGGGATCGTCTGCGGTTGCCCGCGCTGCCGACCACGACGATCGGTTCCTACCCGCAGACCTCGGCCATCCGGCTGGCGCGCGCCGCGCTGCGCAAGGGCGAGATCGATCGGGCGGAGTACGTACGCCGGATGCGGGCCGAAATCGCGGATGTCATCGCGCTCCAGGAGGAGCTGGGGTTGGACGTGCTGGTGCACGGCGAGCCGGAACGCAACGACATGGTGCAGTACTTCGCCGAGCAACTCGACGGGTTCGCGGCGACCGAGCAAGGTTGGGTGCAGTCCTATGGGACGCGCTGCGTGCGGCCGCCGATCCTGTTCGGGGACGTCGCGCGGCGGGAGCCGATGACCGTCGAGTGGATCGGCTACGCGCAGTCGCTCACCGACAAGCCGGTGAAGGGCATGCTGACCGGCCCGGTGACCATTCTGGCGTGGTCGTTCGTCCGCGACGACCAGCCGTTGGGCGAGTCCGCCCGCCAGGTGGCGCTGGCGATCCGGGAGGAGACCGTGGATCTGGAGTCGGCGGGCATCAGGATCATCCAGGTCGACGAGCCCGCCTTGCGGGAACTGCTTCCGCTGCGCGCGGCCGATCAGCCCGGGTATCTGGAATGGTCGGTGCGGTCGTTCCGGCTCGCGACCTCCGGGGTGTCCGACGCGACGCAGATCCACACGCATCTGTGCTACTCGGAGTTCGGCGAGGTGATCGACGCGATCGCCGGACTGGACGCCGATGTCACGTCCATAGAGGCGGCGCGCTCACACATGGAGGTGCTCGACGACCTCAACGCGGCGGGATTCGACCTCGGCGTCGGCCCCGGCGTGTACGACATCCACTCTCCACGGGTGCCCAGCGTTGACGAGATCACCACATCGCTGCGCGCGGCATTGAAAGCCGTTCCAGCCGAGCGTCTTTGGGTGAATCCCGACTGCGGATTGAAGACCAGGGGACGCACCGAGGTGGAAGCCTCGCTCCGCAACATGGTCGCGGCAGCGTCGGCCGTGCGGTAACCCCACCCGCAGATCGCCGATCCGGTGCCCCCTTCACCTGCTGAATGGGGCACCGGATCAACCACGGCCTCAGCCGGATTCGGGTTCCGGCCGAGGCGGCTGCCGCCGCCGTAGGGTGTACCGGTCACACGGTTCTTCCCGCCGCGTGACCGGCAACTCCCGCGCCCGCGCCCGCATCCCTCGCCGCCACGCCGTATGACACCCGGAACAACGCTCCATCGGCTACCCCTCCTCACTAGTCGACTACGACACCGTCTTTCCCCTCTTGCTTACTTTCGACGCACCGATGGCCGGTTCGGTTCCATACGATACGAAAGTTCACTTCTTAGATCCGAATGTCCTTGCGCCCATGTAGCTTTCATTCCGACACAGCAGCACGAAGCGCTCGTCCTCTCCACACTCGCACACGCGGACGGACCGGAGACCGATCGTGTGTTCGAGGCACTTCTCGCCGGATTGCAGAGCACGGATGACGAGCGGGCGAAAATGTACTATGACCTTGTTGTCGCGGCCCTGTCGAAGACGGCCCGGCATCGACTGGAGGAACTCATGACGTCGACCTTCAAGTACGAGTACCAGAGCGACTTCGCCCGCAAGTACGTCGCGCAAGGCCGCGACGAAGGACGGACCGAAGAAGCGGTGCGGGCCCTTCTCCTTGTGCTGGAAGCGCGCGGGATCGTCATCGGGCAGAAGACGCGAGCCGAGATCACCGGGTGCACCGATCTCGACCGGCTCGAATCCTGGACGCGCAAGGCCGCCACAGCGGAATCCGAGAACGATCTGTTCGGCTGAGGCCCTTACAGTCCGAAGGCGCGGTTGATGGCGGCCATGTCGAAGTAGTCACGCCACGTGGTGATGGCGCCGTCGGCGACTTCGAAGAAACCCATGACCGGGAGCGGAGTCTCGCGTCCGGCGGAGCGGAGGGTGTCGGTGCGCTCGTTCATCACCACGTTGCCGGAGGCGATCTGGTGGTGGATGTCGAAATCGATGGCGTCGAAGGTGGTCAGGAAACCCGCGATGAAGTCGCGAATGGCGGCGCGGCCGACGATGGGCTCCATCGGGATGTTGTGGTAGACGGCGTCCTCGGCGAAGTACGCGCTGATCCGATGCGGATCAGGGTCGGACCAGCTTCGGCACATCGCACGCACGAGCTCGTCGGGATCGGGCATTCGTCTGCTCACTTCCTGGGGCCGGGGCGGGGATTGGAACCCCTCGATTCAACCAAGCAATTGCTCGGCAGGGAAGGTCGTCAGCGACTTCCGGGTCGGTTTCGTTCCAGCCCGCGGGCAACGGCGAATTTCACGCGTTCACAACGACACGGTGGCAAACCTCTCTTCGCACGCTACACAGATCGAATACATTGCTGGACACCTCGCAAAAGCACATCTTTGTGGGTAATAGCGCGCGTTATTGCGATGATTGCGAATAATCACAGCTACCATCGTGCACGTGCGCAAGATGTATGCGGGCGCCCGGCTTCGGCGGTTGCGTGAAGAGCGGAGAATGACTCAGGCGGCTCTGGCGAAATCGCTGGATCTGTCGCCGAGCTACCTCAATCAGCTCGAGCGCGACCAGCGCCCACTCACCATTCCCGTACTGCTGAAATTGAATTCCACCTTCGACCTGGACGTCCAGTTCTTCGCCGCCGATTCCGACGCGCGGCTCGTATCGGATCTACACGAAGTGCTGGTCGACGCCGCGGGCGGACACGCAGCGCCGCTGACCGAGGTGGAGGAGCTGGCGACCCGCCAACCGGAAGTCGCCAGGATCGTCGTCGCCATGCATCGCCGCCTACGCGCCGCCACCGATCAGCTCGACCTGCTGTCCGCGCGGGTGTCCGCGCCCGCGGGCGCGCCCGGGGTGCCCATGCCCTACGAGGACGTACGCGACTTCTTCTACGACCACCACAATCACATTCCGCAACTCGACATCGCCGCCGAGCAACTGTTCGAGAATTCCGGGCTGACCATCGGCTCGCTCGATCGCCAGCTCGCCCGCATCGCCGAGGAACGCGCCGGCGTCACCGTTCTGGTGCGCGGCGACGGCGCCGACCCCACCGTCCCCAAACGCCACTACGACACCGAGACCCGCACGCTCACGCTCGCTCGCCGATTGCGGCCGGGCCAGCGCGCCTTTCAGATCGCCACCACGCTCGGCCTCCTGCTGTACGGGGCCGAGCTGGATGCCGTGCTGGCCGAGAGCCCGTCGCTCAGCGGCGAATCCCGCACGCTGGCGCGGATCGGGCTGGCCAATTACTTCGCGGGCGCGCTGGTGCTGCCCTACAGCCGGTTCCTGCGCTCGGCCGAGGAACTCCGCTACGACATCGACCTGCTCGGCCTGCGTTTCGAGGTCGGGTTCGAGACCGTCTGCCATCGGCTCAGCACCCTGCAACGGCAGGGCCAGCGTGGCGTTCCGTTCTTCTTCGTCCGCACCGACCGGGCGGGCAACATCTCCAAACGTCAGTCCGCGACCGCTTTCCACTTCTCCCGGGTCGGTGGCAGTTGTCCGCTCTGGGTGGTGCACGAGGCCTTCTCCCATCCCGGCCGGATACTGACCCAAGTGGCCGAGATGCCCGACGGCCGCCGGTATCTATGGATCGCGCGCACCGCGGCGATCGCCCCACACGGGTTCGGCACCGCGGCGAAGAACTTCGCCGTCGGCCTCGGCTGCGATATCGAATACGCCGACCGCTTGGTGTACTCGGCCGGGTTGCAGCTGGACGACCCGGCGGCCTCGGTCCCGATCGGCGCGGGCTGCAAAGTGTGCGAGCGTCCCGCATGTCCGCAGCGCGCCTTCCCGCACATAGGCAGCCCGTTGGCGGTCGCCGAACACACCAGCACCGACCTGCCCTACCCGCGGCTCGGGCGCTGACGACATCCCTTCCGGCGAGCTCGTGCGGGTCGGCCCGGCGCGGATCGCCCGGAGTCGCTGCGTCGATCTCGAGCACGACCACCGTGAACGGCGCGCCCGCCGAGGAGATCAGTGCGGCCGGGTCACCGTTCAGCACCGATCTTTCGGCCGCCACTGTGCGCGAACGGCGACGTGGCCGCCGCACGTGCGCGCCCGGAGTCCGACGTGTCCCGTCCACACCGCCGGTGCGATCAAGACTTGGCCAGATACTCCAGCCGCTCGGAGTCCACCGCCGCGTGCATCATCCCCGCCAGCCCGGGATGCCCGCGCAGCCCCGGGTCGGACGCCACCACCGCGCGGGCGAACTCCTGCGCCGCGGTGATCACCTCGAGATCGTCCAGCAGTGACAGCAGGCGCAGCGAGCGGGCGGTGCCGGATTGGGCAGCGCCCAGCACGTCGCCCTCGCGCCGGGTCCGCAGGTCGAGCACCGCGAGTTCGAAGCCGTCGGTGGTGGCGGCGACCGCGTCCAGGCGCGCCATGGCCGACCCGCCCGGCGCGGCATCCGTGATCAGCAGGCACAAACCGGGGTGCTCGCCCCGCCCGATCCGGCCGCGCAGCTGATGCAATTGGCTGACGCCGAACCGGTCGGCGTCGACGATCACCATCACCGTCGCGTTGGGCACGTCCACACCGACCTCGACGACGGTGGTGCACACCAGAACGTCCACCGATCCGTCGTTGAACGCCCGCATCACCTGGTCTTTTTCGTCGGCGGGCAGTCTGCCGTGCAGCAAGCCGACCCGCACGCCGGACAGCGGGCCCGCGCGCAGCGTCTCGAACACGTCCAGCACGGCCTGGGTGGTCGGGCCGTCCTTCTCCCCGTCGCCGTTCTTCGCCCGCCCGTTGCGGGATTTGCCCGCGGCCTCCTCGTCGTCGCCGATGCGCGAACACACCACGTACGCCTGGCGCCCGGCGGCGACCTCCTCCACGATCCGCTCCCAGGCGCGATCCACCCAGTTCGGGTGCTGCCTGCGCGGCACCACCCTGGAGACGATCGGCGAGCGGCCTCTCGGCAGTTCGGTCAGCGTGGAGGTCTCCAGATCGCCGAGCGTGGTCATGGCGATGGTGCGCGGGATCGGGGTCGCGGTCATCACCAGCAGATGCGGACTGGCGCCCGCTTTCGCCTTGGCGCGCAGGGCATCTCGCTGCTCGACACCGAAGCGATGCTGCTCGTCGACCACCACCATGCCGAGGTCGAAGAACTCGACGCTGTCCTGGATCAGCGCGTGCGTGCCGATCACGATGCCCGCCTCACCGGTCACCGCTTCCAGCAACGCCGCCTTCTTGGCCGACGCCGACATCGACCCGGTCACCAGCACCACTCGGGTGGCGTGGTCGGCCGCGCCCAGCTCGCCCGCGGCGCCCAGGTCACCGAGCATGCCGCGCAGCGACCGATAGTGCTGCGCGGCGAGCACCTCCGTCGGGGCGAGCAGCGCGCACTGCAGTCCCGCGTCCACCACCTGCAACATGGCGTGCAGGGCGACGATCGTCTTGCCGGAGCCCACCTCGCCTTGCAGCAACCGGTGCATCGGCTGTTCACGGGCCAGGTCGGCGGAGATCTCCGCGACGACCTGCTGCTGCCCCGCGGTGAGTTCGAACGGAAGTCGCTGCTCGAACGCCGCGGCGATACCGTCCGGCCGCGGAGCACAAGCGCGCGCCCTGCGCCCGGACACCTCGTGCCTGCGCTCGGCCAAGACCAATTGCAAGGCCAGCGCCTCGTCGAAACGCAGCCGGTCCTTGGCTCGATCGATGTCGTCCTTGCGTTCGGGCAGGTGGATCAGGCGCAGCGCGTCGGACAGGTTCGGCAGCGCGCGTTCGGCGCGCACGTCTTCCGGTACGGGATCGTCGAGGGGATCGAGCTGGTCGAGCACCTGACGCACGCAGGCGAGCACGTCCCAGCTCTGTACCTTCGCGGTCGCCGGGTAGACCGGGATGAACTCGCGTTCCATGAACGAGGTGTCCACTCCCCCCGCGCCTTTCGCGCTCTCCGCGAGGCCGCGCAGGTCTCCGCCGCCGCGCACCCTGGTCAGCGCGCCGACCGAATCGTCATCGCCCTCGGTTTCCGGCAGGATCAAGTAGCCGGGATGGCTGAGGTTCCACTGGCCGGGACGCCAGTAGTTCACCGTGCCCGACATCATCGCGCGCAGCCCTTCGCGGACCACGTACTTCACCTTGTCGCCGTTGAAGAAGGTGACGTCCACGCCGCGACCGGAGCCGGTGTCGAGCACCACCTTCAGCAGGGAACCGCGGCGGTTGCGCATCGGCCGCAGCTCGGCCTTCGTGATCCGGCCGATGACGGTGATGTGCGAACCGTCTTCCGGCGCTTCCTCGGTGAGCGGCTGCCCCTGCGTCGCGTATCGCAGGGGGTAGTGCCGCAGCAGATCCTCGACGGTCCGCATGTCGAAAGCGTCCGCGAGCGAGTCCGCTGCCTTCGCGCCGAGGATGTGGTCGAGCCGATCACTCAGTGCCGCCATGCCTACTCCACTCCGATCTGCACCGAATCGCCCTGCTGCCCACCGGAATACACGATCACCTCGACGCCGGGAAAATTCTGCGCGATATGCGCCGCCAGTTCGTCGCCGAGGCCCTCCGGCGCCGCCGCGCCCATCAGCAGGGTGACCAGCTCGCCGCCGAAGGCGAGCAGCCGGTCCAGCAGCGTCCGCCCGGCGGCGCGCACATCGCGCTCGATCACGACGACGTCGTGCCCGGCCAGACCGAGCCCATCGCCCGGTTCGCAAGTGCCGACCATGGTGAGCGCGCGCTCGGTCGCCGCGCGCAGCGATCCCCAGCGCGTGGTGGCGGCCGCCTCGGACATGGCGAAGGCGTCGTCCACCGCGATCCGCCCGCGGTCGTGCACGGCCAAGGCCGCCAGTCCTTGCACCATCGACGCGCTCGGCAACAGCAGCACGTCCCGGTGGGCGTCACGCGCGGCGACACCGACGGCGACCAATTCGTGCGCAGGCAGCGCGCCGTTGGGCAGCACCAGTACCTCTCGGTTCGGCATATGCCGGATCGCGGCCAGCAGAGTGGCCGCGGTGACGGGCTCGCCTGCCAGCACCACCGCGCCCGCGTCCTCGAACAGCGTCGCCGCGCCCGCACCCGCGACCACCGCCAGAATCCCGCGATCGGCCGGAGCTACGCTCGCGCCGAGCGCACCGGCCACCACCTGGGTCGAATCGGCGGGCGGAACCGATCCCGCGATGCCTTCGCCTCGGGCAGGCCCGGTCCGGGACGCATCGCCATCGGACAGTTCGCCGGGGTTCGCGCGCGTGGCGCGATCAGCCGCGCCGAGGCCGCTCGACACGTCGAATATGTCCGCGTGCGAAGCGAAAGCGACGTTCTCGACGCGGATCCGGCTGAGCATGCCCGCCGCGATGCCCGCTTCCACCGCCGCACCCGCATCGGCGCAGTGCACGTGCGCCGACCAGGATCCGCTTCCGTCGCCGACGACGACGACCGAGTCGCCGAGTTCGCCGAGACGGGCGCGCAACGCGGCCACTTTCCGCTCGTCGGAGTCGGCCAGCAAATACATCACCTCGTACTGCGGTTCGGCCTCGCCGGCGGGCGCCGAACGGTCGGCCGCCGCGGGCCGCGGGTACTCCGGCCGCGTCGGCGCCTCGCCTCGGGTCACGGCGACCAAGCTGTCCAGCAGCACGACCAACCCTCGGGCTCCCGCGTCGACGACACCGGCCCGACGCAGCACGCCCAATTGGAACGGGGTGTCGCCGAGCGCTTTGGCCGCGCCGTCGGCCGCCGCGAGTGCCACATCCGCCAATTCCTGGTCGGGGCATGCCGCGGCCGCCGCGGTCGCGCAGTCCAGCACGGTGAGGATCGTCCCTTCGATCGGCACGCTCAGTGCCTCACGGACCAGTTCGGAGGCCCTGGCCAGCGCGGCGCGCAGGCTGTCGGCCGTGAACGGACCGCCGTGCACCGTGTCCGCGACGCCGCGCAGTACCTGCGACAGGATGATCCCGGAATTGCCGCGGGCGCCGACCGTCGCGCCGTGCGCCATCGCGACGGCGACGGCACGGGCGGCGCTCCCGTCCGCGCGCGCGACGGCCTCCCCCGCCTCCACCGCGGCACGCATCGTGGCCAGCAGATTGGTGCCGGTATCCGCGTCCGGGACAGGGAACACATTGAGCGCGTTGATCTCCTCGCGCCGATGCTCCAGGCCGGCGAGACAGGTACGGCCCCAGCGCAGCAATGCCGTGCCGTCCATCACGTCTCGCGCTCCGGACACCGTCACCTCACTCCCTTCCGCCACCTGCGCACCACCACCGCCCGCCAGGTTAGCGGGCGGTCCCGACAGGCGACCGGTAAGACCGCGTCATTAGAATGGATATGCCCGGCGACCGATCCGGCACTCGTTCACGGGGACCGGTTTGGTGGATCGAAGGCAGCACAGCTACCCTTGCAGGGTTGCCTCGCGCGGCCGTCACCGGTCTGCGCTGGTCGGCTCTCCGCTGACAGGGCACTCGACATTGCACGAGGATGCGCCGCACCGCGAAAGCGGCGGTCCCCACCATTGACATGAAGGAGTTCGCGACTATGGCTGCCGTCTGCGACGTCTGCGCCAAGGGCCCCGGCTTCGGGAAGTCGGTCTCGCACTCGCACCGGCGCACCAACCGTCGTTGGAACCCGAACATCCAGACCGTTCGCGCGCAGGTCGCCCCGGGCAACACCCGCCGGATGAACGTGTGCACCTCTTGCCTGAAGGCGGGCAAGGTCGCCCGCGGCTGATCCGCCCTCGGGCTGACCGGCATCGTCGGTACACGCCCCGGCACCCGTATCGGGTGGTCCGGGGCGTTGTCATGAGTGCGGGCCGCGCATGGCCGCTGTGACCGAGCGTCCGTGGCGGGTCCAGCCGCTGACCGCCGAGTACGTCTACAGCCTCGCCGAATGCCACATCGCCTGCTGGCGCGAGGCGTACCGGGGGCTGGTGCCCGCGCACGTGCTCGACGCCTTCGATATCGGACGACGGGCCGAGCAGTGGGAGCGCGACCGGCTGCGCTATCCGGGCCGCACGCACGTCGCGATCGTCGATGACGTGGTGATCGGATTCTCCAGCGCGGGCGCGCCCGACTACCCGGACGCGGTGACCCCGATCGAACTGCACGCGCTCTACGTGCGCTCCTCCTGGCACGGCAGCGGGGTCGCCGACGACCTGATCCGCGCCGCGCTCGAGCCGGCCGCTCCGTGCTCGCTGTGGGTGTTCGAGCAGAATGCGCGTGCCAAGGCGTTCTACCGGCGGCATGGGTTCGTGCTCGACGGCACGCGCAAGGTCGAACCGTTCACCGCCGCGATCGAGGTGCGCATGGTGCGCACGCCGACGATGCACGCCGAGTCGGTGTCGGACGACGGCCCCTAGAGGTAACCTCGCCCTCGCTCCGGTTGCCGTGCGGACTACCGAGGGACTGCGTCCGGCCGCGCCCGTTAAGGTGCAGATCATGACCACCAGCGAGCAAACCGGCTACGTGACGACCGTCGACGGCGTCCTCCAGATCACCATCGCCACCTCCGCCAACGGCACGTCCATGGACTTCGCGGGGATCAACGCGGGCACCGCCGCACTGGGTTCGCTGGGGTCCGAGGTGGGCGCGGTGCTGCTGCGCGGCACCGGCGCGAACTTCTGCGCCGGCGGCGACGTGCGCGGCTTCGCCGCGGCGCAGGACCGCTCCGCGCACATCCGCGGTCTGGCCACCGATCTGCACGATTTCGTCCGCGCGCTGGACGCGACCACGGTGCCGGTGGTCGCGGCGGTGCAGGGCTGGGCCGCAGGCGCGGGCATGAGCCTGGTCTGCCTGGCCGACATAGCCCTCGGCGGGCCCGGCACCAAACTGCGCCCGGCCTATCCCGGCATCGGACTGAGCCCCGACGGAGGCATGTCCTGGACGCTGCCGCGCATCGTGGGGCAGGGACGGGCGCGCGAAATCCTGCTCACCGACGCCGTCCTCGACGCCGACGAGGCAGTGCGCCTCGGCGTGCTGAGCAGGCTGGTCCCCGACGGCGAGATCGCCGAGGAGGCGCAGCGCCTCGCACGCACTCTGGCCACCGGACCGCGTTCTACCCACGCGAGCATCAAGTCGCTGTTGCGGCAGTCGGGCACCGCGACGCTGAGCGATCAACTCGACAGCGAGCGCGACGGTATCGCCGCTGCCGCGGGCTCCGCCGCCGGACGCGAGGGCGTCGACGCGTTCGTCGCGAAACGCAAACCCGACTACGCCGGACTCGCCTGAATCACTCCCGGGTGGAGAGCACGAATTTCGCCACCGCGTCGGTGAACGAGTCGTTGTCGTCACCGGCCGCGGTGTGCGCCGCGCCGCCGATCTCGACCAGCTGGGCGTGCGGCACCAGCCGCTGGAACGCTTCGGCTCCTTCGGCGCTGACCACGTCCGAGCGCATGCCGCGCACCAGCAGCACCGGGATGCGCAGCGCCCGCGCCGCGTCCTCCATCGGCTCGATCATCGCGGACGGGTCCTCGACCCGATCACTGAGCATGTCCGGATCCCAGTGCCAGTACCAGCGGCCGTCGCGCTCACGCAGATTGCGCAGCAGTCCCTCGGGGCTCTTCGGCCGCGGGCGGTGCGGCAGGTATTCGGCGACCGCGTCGGCGGCCTGTTCGAGGCTGTCGAAACCGTCGCGATGCTTGCCGAGGAAGTCGATCACCCGGGCGACGCCTTCCGGCTCGGGCCGGGTCACGATGTCGACGAGCACCAAGGCGCTGATCGCATCCCCGCCGGGCCGCGCGGTGGCGAGCAGACCGGTGATTCCCCCCATGCTGGCCCCGACGACCACCGCGGGCTCGCCCAGCTGTTCGAGCACGAGCAGCAGGTCGTCCACCATGGTCTGGCGCCGATAGTCGCGATCCGGCGCCCACTCGCTGTCGCCGTGGCCGCGGGCGTCCACCGTGACCACCCGCATTCCCGACGCGCCGAGCCGGGCGCCGGTCTTCTTCCACGAATGGCGGGTTTGCCCGCCACCGTGCAGGAAGACGACGAGCGGGCCGTCGACCGGTCCGAACTGATCGGCGGCCAGCTCGATTCCGCCCGAACCGCGCAGCCACAGCCGGGACGGTTCGAGAAGATAGTTCGCATTACTCACGATCCGTAGGATCGCACAAACGCCGGGACGCGCTGGCGCGAACCCGGCGTTTCGAGTGTTCAGCAGGCGAGGTTGCCCGCGAAGAACAGGCACGCGATCTTGGCGTTGAACGACGCGGAGATGGTGGAGGAACCGCTGGAGGTGTATTCCTCGGCGACCGGGGCCGTGGTGGTCTCCGTGGCCGGCTCGAGCCGCAGCGGCGCCGCGCTCGCGACGGCGGCGCCACTGCTCAGAGCGGCGCAGAAGGCCAGGGTCGCGGTGGTACCGCGCAGCGCGCCCCGGACGGTGTTGTTGTGCATGGAACAGCTCCTCACTCGTTAACTCGGTCGATCACACACAGACGCCCAACTCAGGGCAGGCGCCAGTCAACCGGTTCGGCCCCCAGTTCGTCGAGCAGTTCGTTCACTCGCGAGAAGGGGCGGGAACCGAAGAACCCGCGGGACGCCGACAGCGGCGACGGATGCGCGGACTCGATGTAGGGCACCTCGGACTCGGTCAGCAACGGCTTGAGCGTCGCCGCGTCGCGGCCCCACAGGATCGCGACCAACGGCTCGTCCCTGGCGACCAAGGCGCGGATCGCCTGCTCGGTGACCGCCTCCCACCCCTTGCCGCGGTGCGAGGCAGGCTTGCCGGGCGACACAGTGAGCACTCGGTTCAACATCAGCACACCCTGGTCCGACCACGGGCTCAGATCGCCACAGGACGGCGTCGGGTGACCGAGATCCTTGCTGTATTCGGCGAAGATATTGGCCAAGCTGCGCGGGATCGGCGAAACATCCGGCGCCACGGAGAAACTCAGCCCCATCGGGTGACCGGGCGTCGGATACGGATCCTGGCCGACGACCAGCACGCGCACCGCGTCGAACGGACGCTGGAAGGCCCGCAGCACGTTGTCACCGGACGGTAGGTAGCCACGGCCTTCCGCGTTCTCGGCACGAAGGAAATCGCCCATGGCGGTAATCCGATCCGCCACCGGCTCGAGTGCCTTCGCCCATCCCGGATCCATGATTTCCGACAGTGGTTTCGCGCCCATGACCGCACAACTTAGCGTGACCGGCCGTCGGATGACGAGTCCGCCCCACGGAACGATTCCCACCCGACGTCGCCGGTCTGCGCCACACCGTCGACGGTGAGCCCGCGACCGGCCAGAACCCGCCCGATCGCGACCCATCCAGGGGGAAGCGCGCCGTCCGGCGCCCAGGTGCCCGCGAAGGCATGGTCCTCTCCGCCGGTCAGAATCCATTGCGCCGCATCGGCATCCAGGCGGGCGGCGATCGGTTCCAGCGCAGGGTCGCGCAGGGCGGCCGAATCCAGATCGATGGCCACGCCCGAGGCCGACGCGATGTGCCCCAGATCCGCGAGCAGTCCGTCAGACACGTCGGTCAGCGCGTGCAGGCCGATGTCGGGCGCTCCGGTTCCGAAGTCCTCGTCGAGCGTGACCGGTCCGGACGACTCGATGGCCGAGGTCCCGAAGGAGCCAGGCGCTCCCGAATCGAGGCGTGCGGTCGCGGGATCTTCGGCAGTTACCTCGGATGTGGTTTCGGTTCGGGACGAGACGGGCTGCACCTCAGACGGATTCGACCCTCCGTATCGCCCGCGCCGCAGCGCGTCCAACACGAGCGCGTACGGCGGCCGCGGAACGCGATGCGCGGCAAGCGCTTCCGCGACCTCCGGTCCGGTCGCTCCGGCGGTGAAGGCGGCCAGTCCCGCGGCCGACCAGCCGAGGCGGCCCGCCACCGCGACGACATCGCCCACGCGGGCACCCGCTCGGGTGACCGGCGCGCCGCGGCCCGGATCACCGAAGGCGGTGACGGAGACGACCAGTTCGCGGCTGCGGACCAGGTCGCCGCCCGCGATGGACGCGCCCGCCCTGGCGGCCTCGGCCCACATGCCGTCCGCGAGTCCGTCGATCACCTCGAGCGGGGTGTCGGCCGGGCAGCCGAGCGCGACGACGAACGCGGTCGGCGTCGCCCCCATGGCGACCACGTCGGCGGCGTTCTGCGCGATCGCCTTGCGGCCGACGTCCTCGGGGCTGGACCAGTCCAGCCGGAAGTGCCGGTCCTGCACGAGCATGTCGGTGGTCACCACGAAACGGCCGTCCGGCGCCGCGACCAGCGCCGCGTCGTCACCGGGGCCGAGCAGCACACCCGGCGCCTGGACGCGACCCGCGTTGATGCGCTCGATCAGCGCGAACTCGCCCAGTTCACGCACTGTCCTCGGGGCACTGCTGGCGCTGATGACCGATCCTTCCCGGCGCGCTGCTTGCTGGAATGAGCCCGACGGTACCCTTTCGGGGGGCACTCGAGTACCAACGGCCCTGCGGCGCGGCAGCGACGACGCGCGTAGCGGAAAGGATCGGTGAGCATGGCGGCGGATTCGTCGGACCGTGATTCGGCGGAGCCCGAACACGAACGCACCGATGCCACGGATCCCGGGAGCGCCCCGAAGGAACCCGCGGCGACGGACAATGCGTCCGATCGCCCACAAGCCGCCGACTCCGACGCGCGGACCACGCCTTCCTTGTCGAAGAGCGGGGACAGCGCGAACGCGGATACCGATACCGGCGAGCCGGACAGCCGCCCCGCGTCGTCCCCGGCACACCAGTACCCGCCCGCGCTCATCGCGACCGCCGTGGCGCTTCCGGTCGTGCTGGTCGTCGCGGTGCTCGTCGCCGCCGTGCTCGCGCACCGCGCGCCCGTCGAGCGCGAACCGCTGGTGCTCGGCCCTGTCCCGGCTCCGGCGGCGGAGGGCCCGGCCTGCGCCGCCCTGCTGCCCGCCTTGCCCGCGGACCTGGGTGATTTCACGAAATCGACGCTGGTCGAGCCCGCTCCGCCCGCCACACGCGCATGGCAGCGCGCCGACGGCGGCGACGCGATCGTGCTGCGCTGCGGGCTGGATCGCCCGTTGGAATTCAATCGCGCCTCGCCGCTGCAGATCGTGAACGGCGTGCAGTGGTTCGAGGTCCGCGACCAGGCCGCCAAGGCGAGCACGTGGTTCGCCGTCGACCGTGGGACCTATGTCGCCCTCACCGTCCCCGACGGCTCCGGTCCGACGCCGCTGCAAGAAGTCTCCGACACCATCACCGCCAACCTCCCGGCCCAGCCGATCGACCCGGGACCGCTGCCCAACTGACTCCGAGTAGTCGCGCGCCGATCACCTGGGGCGCACCCGACGACGGCAGGCTCTAACGCAACCCGGTGCCGCGAACGAGCGCGGTCTCGATGAGCGTGGAGACGAGTGCGGCATAGTCGATGCCGGTGGCCTCCCACATGCGCGGATACATGGAGATGGCGGTGAATCCCGGCATCGTGTTGATCTCGTTGATCACCGGCCCCTGCTCGGTGACGAAGAAATCGACCCGCGCCAGTCCTTGGCAGTCGAGAGCCTGGAAGGCACGCACGGCCAATTCCCGGATCCGGTCGGACACCTCGTCGTCCAGTTTCGCGGGAACGTCGAATTCGCAGACGTCGTCGAGGTACTTCGTGTCGAAGTCGTAGAACGCGGGTCCGTCGACGGTGACGCCGGTCTCCGGCATCCGGATCTCCGCCACCACGCTCGCCGCGACCCGGCCGTCCGGGTATTCCAGGACCCCGCACTCCACCTCGCGCCCGACGATGCCCGCTTCGACGATCACCTTCGGATCGTGCGCGCGCGCCACGGCGATGGCCGCGTCCAGCTCGTTCCAGTCGGTGACCCGGGTGATGCCGATCGATGAGCCGCCGCGGGCCGGTTTGACGAACACGGGCAGACCCAGGCGCAGCCGGTCTTCCTCGGTGACCGTCGCGGTGCCGGGCCGCAACACCACCTGCGTGCCGATCGGCAGCCCCTCCGCCGCGAGCAGTTTCTTGGTGAACTCCTTGTCCATGCCCGCGGCGCTGGCCAGCACGCCGGGGCCGACGTAGGGAATTCCGGCGAGTTCCAGCATCCCTTGCAAGGTGCCGTCCTCGCCGAACGGTCCGTGCAGGATCGGGAACACCACATCGACCGAGCCGAGCGCCGCCCTGGGATCGTCGAGCGCGATCAGCGCCCCGGGGCGGCTGGGGTCCGCGGCCAGGGTCAATGCCGTGCCGGTGGCGTCCACCGACGGCAGTGCGCGATCGTGAATGCCGAGCGCGGCCACCTCCGAACCGCCGAGCACCCAGCGGCCTTCCGTGGTGATGCCGATCGGCACGACCTCGTACTTCTCCTGATCCAGGTGGCGAAGCACGCTACCGGCCGATACGCAGGACACGGCGTGCTCGTTACTGCGCCCGCCGAACACCACAGCCACCCTGATCCGGTTCGTCATGCCCCGAACCGTACCCGTTTCGATGCGCACTCCCACCGCTGACCGTCCCGGACACTCCCGCCGGGGCGGAGCGGGCTCACTCGGGCTTCATCCGCCGCCCGAGCAGGTTGCCGACGGCTTCGCGCACGGAGAGCCCTTCGTGACAGACCTGGTGCACCGCGGTGGTCAGCGGCATCTCGACGCCGTGCCGCTCGGCCAGCGCGCGCACCGATGTGCAGGACTTCACACCCTCGGCGACCTGGCCATGAGTGGCCGACTGGGCAGCGTCCATGGATCCGCCCGCGCCGAGCACGTGCCCGAACGACCGGTTGCGCGACAACGGGGAGGTACAGGTGGCGACCAGGTCTCCGACGCCGGCCAGACCCGCGAGCGTCACCGGCTCCGCGCCGAGGGCCACCCCGAGCCGGATGATCTCGGCGAGACCGCGGGTGATCAGGCTGGCGATCGAGTTGTCGCCGAGTCCCATTCCCGACGCGATGCCGCAGGCGAGCGCGATGACGTTCTTGCACGCGCCGCCGATCTCGCAGCCGACCACGTCGGTGTTGGTGTAGGGACGGAAGTATCCGGTCGCGCAGGCGTGCTGCACCGCCACCGCGCGATCGTTGTCCGAGCAGGCGACCACGGTCGCGGCAGGCTGGCCCACCGCGATCTCGCGCGCCAGGTTCGGTCCGGACAGCACCGCGATCCGGCTCGGATCGGCCCCGGTGACCTCCTCGATCACCTGGCTCATCCGCAGCAGCGTCCTGGTCTCGATGCCTTTCGCCAGACTCAGCAGCGTGGCGTCGCCCGGGATCAACCCCTTCCACTCCGCGAGGTTGGCCCGCAGCGACTGCGACGGCACCGCCAGCACGACGATGTCCGCTCCGTCCAGCGCCACCGCCGGGTCGTGGGTGGCCGCGACCGGCGGCAGCGGAATATCCGACAGGTAATCGGGATTGCGATGTTCGGAGGCCAGCGTCGCGGCGACCTCGGGCCGCCGGGCCCAGATCGTGACCTCGGTTCCCGCGTCCGCCAACACCTTCGCGAACGCGGTGCCCCACGATCCCGCGCCCAGCACTGCCGCCCTCGTCATCAGCCCAATATGCCATGGAAGGATTGCTCGCATGCGCCCGCACGCCGTGCATGCCGTGATCGCGGTCAAGAGCCTCGATCAGGCCAAGAGCCGACTGGCCGACCGGCTGCGCCCGGAGCACCGGGCCCGGTTGGTGTTGGCCATGCTCGCCGACACCGTGACCGCCACCGCGGCGGTCGGCGAGGTCGTATCGGTCACCGTGGTCACGCCCGACCCCGCCGTCGCGGACCTGGCCCGCACGTTGGGCGCGGAAGTCCATCCGGAACCGCGTCAGCGGCACGCCGACGGGCTGAACACCGCGCTCGCCGCCACCGCCGCCGCGTTGCGCGGCGCGCACGGCCCGATCGATCTGCTCGCTTTGCAGGCGGATCTGCCCGCGCTGCGCCCGGAAGAACTGTCGGACATGCTCGCCGCCGCCCCGCGCGGGTTGCGCTCGATCGTGATCGATCACGAGGGCAGCGGCACCGCCGCGCTCGTGGTTCGCGACCCGGTCGCCGCGCTCGATCCCCGTTTCGGTCCCGGGTCGGCACGCAGCCATATCGACGCGGGCGCGGTCGATCTCACCGGGGACTGGCCGGGCCTGCGCTTGGACGTCGACACCCCCGCCGATCTGGACCGCGCGGTGGCACTCGGGGCCGGAAACGCGACGCGTGCTGTCCTGCACGACATCGGCTGGCCGGGCGGCGTTCACGAACACGTTCCACACGTGTGCTAGCCGGTCGCCATGGTGGCGTGAGACACATGACGATCACGGTCGCGGGATGCACACGACCTCTCCGGTAGGGGATGATCGGTGACGTGAGCGATACGGAAACCGTCAAGCAGCAGCCGTTGCTTCCCACGCCACCCCCAGCGGCGACACCCCTGTCCGCCGACTCGTCGGCGGCGCGGTTGCCACGCGATCGCTACCTCAATCGCGAATTGAGCTGGCTGGACTTCAACGCCCGCGTGCTCGCCCTCGCCGAGGACGAGTCGCTGCCGTTGCTGGAGCGTGCGAAGTTCCTGGCGATCTTCGCGTCCAATCTCGACGAGTTCTACATGGTGCGGGTGGCCGGGCTGAAACGCCGCGCCGAGACCGGCCTGCTGGTGCGCTCGGCCGACGGCCGCTCCCCCGGCGAGCAGTTGGAACTGATCGCCGCGCGCACCCAGGAGATCGCGGTGCGGCATGCCCGCGTCTTCCTCGACAGCGTGCTGCCCGCGTTGACCGCCGAGGGCATCGCGATCATCGACTGGAGCGACCTGGACGAGGACGAACGCAGTCGCCTTTCGGGTTACTTCCAGGATCAGGTCTTCCCGGTCCTCACCCCGCTCGCGGTCGACCCGGCGCACCCCTTCCCCTACATCAGCGGGCTGAGTCTCAACCTCGCGGTGACGGTAAAGGATTCCGCGACCGGCGGCGAGCACTTCGCCCGCGTCAAGGTCCCCGACAACGTCGACCGGTTCGTCCGCGTGCGCCGCACCGACTCCGGCTCCCCGATCGCGGCTTTCCTGCCGATGGAAGCGCTCATCGCCGCGCACCTGGACCTTTTGTTCCCCGGCATGGAGGTGGTCGAGCACCACTCGTTCCGGATCACCCGCAACGCGGACTTCGAAGTCGACGAGGATCGCGACGAGGACCTGCTCCAGGCGCTGGAGCGGGAACTGGCCCGGCGGCGGTTCGGTTCGCCGGTGCGACTAGAGGTGTCCGACGACATGACCGAGCACATGCTCGATCTGCTCCTACGCGAGTTGGACGTCGACCCCGACGACGTCATCCAGGTGCCCGGCCTGCTCGACCTGTCCTGCCTCTGGCAGGTGTACGGCGTCGACCGGCCGAATCTGAAGGACACTCCGTACGTTCCCGCGACCCCGCCCGCGTTCGGCGAGCGCGAGACGCCGCGCAACGTCTTCGCCGCGCTGCGCGAGGGTGACGTGCTGGTGCACCATCCGTACGACTCGTTCTCCACCAGCGTGCAGCGGTTCATCGAACAGGCCGCCGCCGACCCGCAGGTGCTCGCTATCAAGCAGACGCTGTACCGCACCTCCGGTGACTCCCCGATCGTCAACGCGCTCATCGACGCCGCCGAGGCGGGCAAGCAGGTGGTCGCCCTGGTCGAGATCAAGGCGCGCTTCGACGAGCAGGCGAACATCAAATGGGCCCGCGCGCTGGAACAGGCCGGCGTGCACGTGGTGTACGGCCTCATCGGCCTGAAGACCCACTGCAAGACCTGCCTGGTGGTGCGCCGCGAGGGCGCCACCATCCGGCGCTACTGCCACATCGGCACCGGCAACTACAACCCGAAGACCGCGCGCCTCTACGAGGATGTCGGATTGCTCACCGCCGCACCCGAAATCGGCGCCGACCTGACCGACCTGTTCAATTCGCTGACCGGTTACTCGCGGAAAGAGAACTACCGCAATCTGCTCGTCGCCCCGCACAGCGTGCGCTCCGGCATCATCGAGCGCATCCAGCGCGAGACCGATCTGGCGGGTGAGGGTAAGGACGCCCGAATCCGGCTGAAGGCCAACGCCATCGTCGACGAGGAGGTCATCGACGCGCTGTACCGGGCCTCCCAGGCGGGCGTGCCGGTACAGATCGTGGTGCGCGGCATCTGCGGCCTGCGCCCCGGTGTGCCAGGGATGAGCGAGAACGTCGAGGTCCGCTCGATCCTCGGCCGGTTCCTCGAGCATTCCCGCATCCTGCACTTCCAGGCGCAGGACGAGTACTGGATCGGTAGCGCCGACATGATGCACCGCAACCTCGATCGCCGGGTCGAGGTGATGGCGCAGGTGAAGGATCCGCGGTTGACCGAACAACTCGGCGGAGTCTTCGACTCGGCTCTGTCGCCGACCACGCGCTGCTGGGTGCTGCAACCGGACGGCACGTGGCAGGCGTCGCCGGGCGTGTCCGGCGACGGGGACAAGATCAGAGACCATCAGGAGTTCTTGATGCGGCTGCGGAGGCCAGATCAGCAGTGAACGCCAAAACGGGGTTCGAACAAGAGGGGGGCCCGTTCTGGGATCCCCGCGTCACCGCCAATATCCACGCCGCCGGAGCGGTGCTGTGGCGCGAGTCGTCCTCGGGTGCGATCGAGATCGCGATCGTCCACCGCCCCAAGTACGAGGACTGGTCGCTGCCGAAGGGCAAACTCGACCCGGGCGAGACCCCGGTGCTGGCCGCGGTCCGCGAAGTCCGGGAGGAAACCGGGCTGGAGAGCAGGCTCGGCCGCTACCTCGGCCACGTGACCTACCCGATCCCCGGCCACCGCAAGCTGAAGCGGGTCGACTATTGGGCCGCCGAACAGGTGGGCGGGGAGTTCACCGTCAACTCCGAGGTGGACGTGCTCAGCTGGCATCCGCTGGATCGGGTGATGGACCAACTGTCGTATCCGATGGACCGGCAGGTGGTGCGCGCCTTCACCCGGCTGCCCGCGCGCACCGACACTCTGCTGTTGGTGCGGCATGCCAAAGCAGGCCGCAGGGACCGCTTCAACGGTCCCGACGAGCAGCGTCCGCTCGACCGCGAGGGCGAGGCGCAGGCACAGGCGCTCACGCCGAACCTCTTGGCGTTCGGCGCATCTGAGGTCTATTCGGCTCCACCACTGCGTTGCGTGCAGTCCGTGGCGCCGTTGGCGGAGAAACTCGGTGTCGAAATCATCGAGGAGCCATTGCTTTCCGAGACCGGGTACGCCGAAAACCCGGACGACGCCCGGGAACGTTTTCGAGCCCTGGTGTCGGACAAAGCCATTCGTGTCGTCTGCAGTCAGGGCAAGGTGATCCCCGATCTGCTGGGATGGCTGGCCGAACGCGATGGAATCGCGCTGCCGTCGGCGCGCAATCGCAAGGGCAGTGTGTGGGTGCTGTCGTTCGTCGGCCATCGCTTGGTGGCCGCCGACCATCTGGATCGATCGCTGTCAGCCTACGTGGTGCGGTCGGATTAGACCGGCAGCTCCCGCGTCACCGCGCGGGTCGGCGGGCGCCGAGTGGCGGCCACGGCCGTGAGGTTCTCGGTAGGCGGACAGCCGAAAACGGCCCCGGGTGTCTCCCGGGGCCGTCTCGACGTTGAGGCGAATGGGCCCAGTCGTGGGGCCACGCATTCAGCGCCGATCCGGCGGTGGCTCGAGATCAGCGGGTTCCGCGAGTCGAGGCCTTCTTGGCCGCGGTCTTCTTCGCGGTGGTCTTCTTGGCGGCAGCGGTGGTGGTCTTCTTGGCCGCCGTGGCCTTGGTGGCCGTCTTCTTGGCCGGAGCCTTCTTCGCGACCGCGGTCTTCTTCGCGGGCGCCTTCTTCGCAGCGGTCTTCGTAGCGGTCGTCTTGCGCGCGGTGGTCTTCGCCGGAGCCTTGGCGGCGGCCTTGCGGGCCGTCGTCTTGGCGGGCGCCTTGGTCGGCGTCGACTTCTTGGCGGCGGTCTTCTTGGCCGCCGTCTTCTTCGCCGCCGCCTTCTTCGCCGACACCGGCGCATTCACCCCGCGCTTGACGGCGGGCCCGGTCGCGGCCAGTTTCTGCTTACCCGCGATCACCGCCTTGAACTGAGCGCCGGGACGGAACGCGGGCACCGAAGTGGGCTTGACCTTCACGGTTTCGCCGGTACGCGGGTTCCGCGCGACGCGAGCCGCACGCTTACGCTGTTCGAACACACCGAATCCGGTGATAGTGACGCTCTGACCCTTGTGCACCGCGCGCACGATGGTGTCGACCACATGCTCGACTGCCGCGGTGGCCGTGCGCCTGTCCGTACCCAACTTTTCGGTCAGAACGTCGATCAGTTCCGCCTTGTTCATTGAATCCTCCGCAGACTAATGGCCCGTCGTCGGACCGACTAGGTACCACGGTAAACCCACTTTGGGCAAGAGTCTATGTGCCACGCCAAAATTCATGTGGTTTAGCACACGTCCAGCTACCGCAACTCCGGGTGTCCAGCTAACCGGCGGGGGTGATTACGTCTGCGAAATATGTGCAGGCAGGGTAGTGGGTTTCCATGTTGGCCTTGCCTTTTCGAACCGGGCGATCGCGTCCTCCCGGCGCAGCGTCAGGCCGATGTCATCCAATCCTTCCAGCAGACGCCACCTGGTGTAGTCATCAATATCGAACGGCAACACGACGGTTCCGGCCGTCACCGTGCGCGCCTCGAGGTCCACAACCAATTCCAAGCCGGGCTGTTCCTCGAGCAACTTCCAGAGCATTTCGACATCGTTCTGTGACATCTGAGCGGCGACCAGACCGCCCTTGCCCGCATTGCCGCGGAAGATGTCGGCGAACCGGGATGAGATGACCACCCGAAAGCCGTAGTCCGACAGCGCCCAAACGGCGTGCTCACGCGACGATCCCGTACCGAAATCCGGACCCGCCACCAAGACACTACCCCTGTTGTAAGGCGCGATGTTCAGAATGAAGTCGGGATCGGTGCGCCATGCGGCGAACAACCCGTCCTCGAATCCGGTCCGCGTCACCCGCTTGAGGTAGACCGCCGGGATGATCTGATCGGTATCGACATTGGAGCGGCGCAGCGGCACCCCGATGCCCTTGTGCACAGTGAAGGCTTCCATAACGAATCTCCTGGGTTTGATTGAGGGAATCGGGGCCGGTCAGTCCAGATCCGCAGGCGATGACAGAGTTCCACGGACCGCCGTCGCGGCCGCTACGAGGGGAGAAACGAGGTGCGTACGGCCGCCTTTGCCCTGTCTGCCCTCGAAGTTGCGGTTCGAGGTGGACGCGCAACGCTGGCCTGGCTCGAGCTGGTCCGGATTCATTCCCAGGCACATTGAGCAGCCGGCTTGCCGCCATTCGGCGCCCGCCGCAGTGAAAATCTCCCCGAGTCCTTCTTTTTCCGCCTGTGCGCGAACCCGCATCGAGCCCGGTACAACCAGCATTCGCACGCCGTCGGCGACATGACGTCCCTTCAAAATCCCGGCCACCGCACGCAAATCTTCAATGCGTCCGTTGGTGCACGAGCCGACGAATACGGTGTCGATCGGCACTTGTCGAAGCGGAGTACCCGGCTCCAAGTCCATGTAACGCAGAGCTTTCTCCGCGGACTCGCGAGCCACCTCGTCGGCGATGGCGGCGGGGTCGGGCACCGCCTCGCCCAGCGGGGCGCCTTGACCCGGGTTGGTGCCCCAGGTGACGAACGGAGTCAGCTCGGAGGCGTCGATGTGCACCTCGGCGTCGAAAACAGCGCCCTCGTCGGTCTTCAGCGCCTCCCAGGCGGCCACCGCGGCGTCCCAATCGGCTCCCTGCGGCGCGTGCGGCCGTCCTTTGAGGAATTCGTAGGTGGTCTCGTCCGGCGCGATCATGCCTGCCCGCGCGCCCGCTTCGATGGACATGTTGCAGATCGTCATTCGGGCCTCCATCGACATGGCCCGGATGGCCTCGCCGCGGTACTCCAGGACGTAGCCCTGTCCGCCGCCGGTGCCGATCTTCGCGATGACGGCCAGGATCAGGTCCTTGCTCGTCACGCCGGGCGGCATGGCGCCGTCCACCGTGATCGCCATCGTCTTGAACGGGCGCAGCGAGAGGGTCTGGGTGGCAAGCACATGCTCCACCTCGGAGGTGCCGATGCCCATCGCCAGCGCCCCGAACGCGCCGTGCGTCGAGGTGTGGCTGTCGCCGCAGACCACGGTCGTGCCCGGCTGGGTCAGGCCCAGCTGCGGCCCGACCACGTGCACGATGCCCTGGTCCAGGTCGCCCATCGGGTGCAGCCGCACACCGAATTCCGCGCAGTTGCGCCGCAGCGTCTCCACCTGGGTGCGCGAAATCGGGTCGGCGATCGGCTTGTCGATATCGATCGTCGGAACGTTGTGGTCCTCGGTCGCGATCGTGAGATCGGGCCGTCGCACCGGCCTGCCCGCCGCGCGCAGTCCGTCGAAGGCCTGCGGGCTGGTCACCTCGTGGACGAGATGCAGGTCGATGTAGATCAGGTCCGGTTCGCGCGAGGCACCCTCGCCCTCCCCGCGAGCGACGACGTGCTGGTCCCATACCTTCTCGGCCAGCGTGCGCGGTTCGGCCATTGTCGATCACCTTTCGGACGAAGCAGCCGTTCCGCGATCTGGACTCCGACGCGGCGACGGTTGCACAAGTTGGGATAGCTGCGCCTGGTCCGAACGCCGAGAGGAAGGATCCATGGAGGTGGATTTCTCAACATCCGAGACGCTAGTATCGTTCTATGAGACAGCATAGCGGCATCGGCGTCCTCGACAAAGCAGTGGCGGTCCTGTACGCCGTAGCCGAGCATCCGTCGGGTCTCAACGAGCTGTGCGCGCGCACCGGTCTGCCCCGCGCCACCGCACACCGTCTCGCCGTCGGCTTGGAAGTGCATCGCCTGCTCGCGCGCGACAGCAACGGCACCTGGCGGCCGGGGCCGGCCCTCGCCGAGCTCGCGACCAGCGCGAACGATCCACTGCTCGAGGCCGCGTCGGCCATCCTCCCCCGGCTGCGCGAGATCACCGGCGAGAGCGTCCAGCTGTACTGCCGCGACGGCAACGCCCGCGTCTGCGTCGCGGCGCTGGAACCTCCCGTCGGACTGCGCGACACCGTGCCGATCGGGGCGCGGCTGCCGCTCACCGCGGGGTCGGCGGCCAAAGTACTGCTGGCGTGGGCCGACCCGGAACTGCAGCGCACCATCCTGGCCGACGCGGTGTTCGGCGAACGCGCGCTGGCCGAAGTGCGCAAGCGCGGGTGGGCGCAGAGCGCGGCCGAGCGTGCGGCAGGCGTGGCCAGCGTCTCCGCGCCGGTGCGCGACGCGGGCGGCGCCGTGGTCGCGGCCGTTTCGGTGTCGGGGCCGATCGATCGGATGGGCCGCAGGCCGGGCGCGCGGTGGGCGGCGGATCTGGTCGCGGCGGCCGAGGCGCTGCACAAGCGCCTGTAACCTGTTTCAGTCCGGACTCTCTAGAGTTGCCCCATGGGAGTCAATCAACGGGCACAGATCGTGATGTCCGACACCGAGATCACCGAGTTCCTGCAGCGCAGCCGGATCGCGACGCTGGCGACCATCGGACCGAAGGGCACGCCGCACCTGACCGCGATGTGGTACGCGCTCATCGACGGCGAGATCTGGTTCGAGACCAAGGCCAAATCGCAGAAGGCGGTGAATCTGCGCCGCGATCCTCGGGTCACCTGCATGGTCGAGGCGGGCGACACCTACGACCAACTCCGGGGCGTCTCGATCGAGGGCCGCGCCGAGATCATCGATGACGCCGAGAAACTCTTCGCCGTCGGCGTGAGCGTATGGGAGCGCTACACCGGCCCCTACAACGAAGAATTGCGCCCGATGGTCGAAGCCATGCTGAACAAGCGGGTCGCCGTGCGCGTCGTGCCGGAGCGCACGCGCAGCTGGGATCATCGCAAGCTCGGCCTTCCGGCGATACCGCTGGGCGGCAGTACCGCGCAGGCACTCGACTGACCGGCCCGAACGCGATCGGGCCGCGCGACGCGCGCGAAATCCAACTGACACAACCGCCTCGCACGGGCTAGCGTCGGGTGTTCGACAGCAATCGGCCGGGCACCGCCGCCCGCGAGGACGCGGCGCGCGGCCGCGACGACGAGGAGCAGCGATGGCGGATTCGGGTAAGTCCAACGGCGCCGACGAGGTGAAGCGCAAGTTCCGGGAAGCACTGGAGCGCAAGAACCAGCAGAACGCCCGCGCGGCCGACCACCTCGACGGACGGTCGAAGGCGTCCTCGGCGCACTCCGCGGTCGGCCACAAGCGGGAATTCCGGCGCAAGAGCGGATAGTCCGCACAGTCGGCGAAAGTCCTCCAGCAAGATCGCTGGAGGGCCTTTCTTTTGCCGCTCTCCCCCGCGACCGGCGCGGCCCGGCGGCCGATTTGCGTCCGTCCCCCGCGACCGGCGCGGCCCGGCGGCCGATTTGCGTCCGTCCGCTGCCACCGGCGCAGCCGGGCCGCTCATTTGCCCCCATCTCCCGCGAACGGCTCGGCTGGACTGCCGGACTCACCGGGACGGCTCGAAAAGTCCCACACCCGGAAGACCCGGCACGGGCAATTCGGCGCCACCACCGCACTGCCCGATCCTGCCGGTGGGCGATCCTGACCGTCCGCACAGGCGGCTCCGACGCTCTCTGCCGTGCGATCCGGGTCATCGCCGGATCGAGACTCGGGCCGACTGCCGCAGCATGCGAATCGGTCCACACGAGCACGTCGCATGGGATGCCGCGCTGCCTTCGATGACTCGGCGGGGTTCCCACGGTGGGACGGGTCCATAGCTGGTACCCGCCGAATACCTGGATCATGGCCCCTTCATACGGAGCCCGAAAGCGCCGACGGAGTCCAGCGCGAACCCGATCGGCCGAGAGTGAGATACGGCACAGTCAGTAGTTCCGGCGAGGTACCACCGAAGACAGGCCGAGCTTCCGAAGGGATCCGCCGCCCGGCTAGGCCCGGATCCGCCACTGACCACACCACCGGACCACGACCATCCAGGCGGGGCGAAGCCCTCGCCGAGTGTCCGGGGCCGAAGCCCTCCGGGCGCGGGGTGGGGGTTGCATCCCCACAAGACACTGCGAAACGAGAAAGGCCCATGCTCCATGAGCATGGGCCTTCCATTCGTGTAGCCCCGACGGGATTCGAACCCGCGCTACCGCCTTGAGAGGGCGGCGTCCTAGGCCGCTAGACGACGGGGCCAGGACTGCTTCTCACTGTCGCGAGGAGCGCCGTGGTTGATCTTTCGATCAGGAGGCTCGGCTAGTTTATCTGGCCGAGGCCCGGCGACCAAATCGCCAGGTGCTGAGGGATTTCGGCCGCGAACCGAAGTCTTACAACACACTCCGCTGGGGTACCAGGACTCGAACCTAGAATGGCTGAACCAGAATCAGCTGTGTTGCCAATTACACCATACCCCAATGACCAGGTCGTTCAGCCTCGCGTCTGGGTGACTCGAGACCGTGTTCCGGGCCGAGAAGAAGAGTACCAAACGGCTACGGGTTAACTACAAATCGCCTGGTCAAAGCCATATTTTCAGCCTTCGGAGCCGGTCTGGGCGGTCTCCTTCCAGTCCAGCGCCGCGCGCAGCCGGCCCAAGGTGAGGTCGCGGCCGAGCAGTTCCAGGGATTCGTACAGCGGCGGGCTGATATGCGATCCGGTGATCGCGACCCGCACCGGAGCGAAGGCTTTGCGCGGTTTCAGCCCGAGATCATCGATCAGCGCCTTTTTCAGTGCCGCTTCGATCGCTTCGGTGGTCCACTCGGTCAACGGCTCCACGGCGGTAATAGCCGCCTGCAATACCTGAGCCGCGTCGGGACCGAGATTCTTGGCCCCCGCGGCCGGGTCGATCGCGAACTCCTCCGCTGGTGCGAACAGGAAACGCAGAAGGTCCCAAGCGTCGGACAAGACGACAATCCTGGTCTGCACGAGTTCCGCCGCCGCGGCGAACACTTTTTCATCGATTTCGGCGCCGATATGGCCGTGTCCGGTGAGATACTCCCGCAGCCGGTGGGCAAAATCACCCGGAGCCAGCAATCGGATGTGCTCGGCGTTGAGCGCGTCCGCCTTCTTCTGGTCGAATCGGGCCGGATTCGAATTCACTTTCGAAATGTCGAAGGCCTCGACCATCTCCGCCATGGAGAACACGTCGCGGTCCTCGGACAGGCCCCAGCCGAGTAGCGCGAGATAATTCAGCAAACCCTCGGGGATGAACCCGCGGTCGCGATGGGCGAACAGATTCGACTCCGGATCACGCTTGGACAACTTCTTGTTGCCCTGACCCATCACGAACGGCAGATGGCCGAACTCGGGAGTGAAATCGGCGACCCCGATCCGGCGCAGCGCGGCGTACAGCGCGAGCTGGCGGGGAGTGGAGGAGAGCAGGTCCTCGCCGCGCAGTACGTGGGTGATCCGCATCAGCGCGTCGTCGACGGGGTTGACCAGCGTGTACAGCGGCTGGCCGTTGCCGCGGGTGAGCGCGAAGTCCGGGACGCTGCCCGCCTTGAAGGTGGTCTCCCCGCGCACCAGATCGTTCCAGGACAGGTCTTCTTCTGGCATCCGCAGCCGGACGACGGCGGCGCGCCCCTCGGCCCGGTACGCCTCGATCCGCTCCGGCGTCAGGTCGCGATCGTAGTTGTCGTAACCGAGCTTCGGATCGCGTCCCGCGGCGCGATGACGGGCCTCGACTTCCTCCGGCGTGGAGAACGATTCGTAAGCCTCACCGGCCTCCAGCAAACGCCGAACAACGTCCTGGTGCAGTTCTTTTCGTTGCGACTGGCGATATGGCGCGTAAGGCCCGCCGACCTCCGGCCCCTCGTCCCAGGTGAGGCCGAGCCAGCGCAGCGCGTCGATAATCGCCCGGTAGGATTCCTCGGAATCCCGTGCGGCATCGGTGTCTTCGATTCGAAAGACGAATGCGCCACCGTGGTGGCGGGCGTAGGCCCAGTTGAACAGCGCCGTCCGGATCAGGCCGACGTGCGGCGTACCGGTCGGTGACGGGCAGAATCGGACCCGTACTTCAGTCATGGCTCTCTTTCGATCAGCGTTTGGCGGCAACGGGATTGGTGAGGGTTCCGATGCCCTCGACGGTCACCGACACCTGCTGGCCCTCCCGCATCGGGCCGACGCCCTCGGGGGTGCCGGTGAGGATGACGTCACCGGGCAGCAGTGTCATCACGGTGGTGATCCACTCGATGAGCTTCGGAATGTCATGCAGCAGAAGCGAAGTGCGGCTGCGCTGACGCACTTCACCGTCGAGCTCGGTGACGACCTCCAGATCCGAAGGGTCCAGGGAGGTTTCGATCCACGGACCGAGCGGGCAGAACGTGTCGTAGCCCTTGCCCCTGGTCCACTGGCCGTCGTGGCGCTGCTGATCGCGGGCGGTCACATCGTTGGCGGCGGTGTAACCCAGCACCACGTCCAGCGCGCGGGCGGCGGGCACGTCCTTGCAGGGGCGGCCGATGACGATCGCCAGCTCCCCTTCGTAGTCGACCTGAGATGAACTGGGCGGCAGGATGATCGGGGCGTTCGGCCCCACGATCGCGGTGTTCGGCTTGAGGAAGATCACCGGGTCGGCGGGCGCGGGACCACCCATTTCCGCAGCGTGGGCGGCGTAGTTCTTGCCGATGCAGACCACCTTGCTGGCCAGGATCGGCGCGAGCAGCCGCACGTCGGCCAGCGGCCAGCTGCGGCCGGTGAACGTCGGTGTGCCGAACGGGTGTTCCGCGATCTCCTTGGCCACGCTGTCGCTTCCGTCGCCTTCGATGCTGACGAAAGCGACTCCATCGGGACTGGCAACTCGACCTAGACGCATGCCCGGAGTCTATCGACCCACCGTCACCTGCTCGAACGCGCCCGACCGGGTGGTACGGAATCCGCCCGGATCCGGCGGCGGCGCGCGCTGTGAGCAGCCCGACAGCCGCAACCGTCGAATCGAGCCGCCGCCGGGTGTACCGTGAGCAGCGAAGTTCACACAATGGGAATTGTATCCCAAATAATGAGATTCCGAGGTGAGGCCGATGGCGACCGTTACGCAGATCGACGAGGTTCGGCGCTGGTCCATGCTCGGTCTCGGCGTGTTCGCCCAGGCCTCCAGCGCGGTCTTCATCCACGGCGTCCCGTTCCTGCTGCCCGCGCTGACCGACCGTGGCTTGCCGCTGGCGACGGCGGGCCTGCTGGTGGCCATGCCCACCGTCGGGCTGGTGTGCACCCTGATCGCGTGGGGTTATCTGGTGGACCGGATCGGCGAACGCAAGGTGCTGGTCGGTGGTCCGCTGCTGATGCTGGCGGCGGGCTGCGCCGCCGCGGCGACGACGAACGACATCGCCCTCGGCGCGCTGCTGTTTCTCGGGGGCGTCGGGGCGGCCAGCACGAACGGCGCGAGCGGCCGGGTGATCGTCGGCTGGTTCCCGCCGCAGCGGCGCGGGCTGGCGATGGGCATCCGGCAGACCGCGCAGCCGCTGGGCGTCGGTGTCGGCGCGCTGGCGATTCCGGCCGTCGCCTCCGCCCACGGTGTACCCGCGGCAATTCTCGTTCCCGCACTCATGGCGGGTGTCGCGGCCATGGGTTGTCTGGCCGGCATCGTGGACCCACCGCGTCCCGATCGCGCCGCCGCCGATCCGGCGTTGCGCGCCAATCCCTATCGCGACAACGCCATGCTGTGGCGCATCCATCTGGTCTCGGTTCTGCTCGTCGTCCCGCAGGGCACCGTGTGGACGTTCGCGCTGCTGTGGTTGCACCGGGATGTCGGCTGGTCGTTGGCCGCGGCGGGTGCGCTGGTGACCGTCACACAGATCCTCGGCGCGCTGGGCCGCATCGGTGCGGGCGCGTGGTCGGATCGGGTCGGCAGCCGGATGGGCCCGCTGCGCACGGTGGCCGTCGCCGCCGTGCTGTCGATGACCGCGCTGGCGCTGACCGCGTCGACCCACTGGTGGTGGGCCGCCATTCCGCTGTTGATCGCCGCGTCCGTGATCACCGTCTCCGACAACGGCTTGGCCTTCACCGCGGTCGCCGAGATCGCGGGCCCGTACTGGAGTGGCCGGGGCCTCGGCATCCAGAACACTGGGCAGAACCTCGCGATGGCCGCGGTTCCGCCCGTGTTCGGCGCCCTGATCACCGCGAGCGGCTTCCCCGCCGCCTTCCTCCTGGCCGCGGTCTCGGCCGTCGCGGCGGTCCCGCTGGTTCCCCGCGACCCCGCCTAGGTTCACGCGTCGAAGGATTGCCGGGTCCGCGACACAGGGCCGCACTCCGCATGCAGATCGACCCGGACGATCTCGACTCGATGTCGCTGCGTCACCTGAATTCGGTGACACAGCGCTGGTCGAGCGCGCCGCGGGGCGCGGGATTCGCCCGCGCTGGCCGGGCGGACGGCTGAACGCGGAAGGTCCCGTTGCCGGTGATGGCAACGGGACCTTCCTGGGCGACGGTCAGAGAGTGGCCGCGATGCGGTCGCCGACTTCCACGGTCGACGCCGTGCCGGAGCGAGACTCGAGGTCCTTCGCGACCGCCGACTCGATGCGCGCGGCCCCCTCGGCGTCGCCGAGGTGGTTGAGCAGCAGGGCGACCGAGAGGATCGCCGCGGTCGGGTCGGCCTTGGACTGGCCCGCGATGTCGGGGGCGCTGCCGTGCACCGGCTCGAACATGCTCGGGTTCGTGCCGGACGCGTCGATGTTGCCGCTGGCGGCGAGGCCGATGCCACCGCTCACGGCGGCGGCCAGGTCGGTGATGATGTCGCCGAAGAGGTTGTCGGTGACGATCACGTCGAACCGGCCCGGGTCGTTGACCATGTGGATGGTCGCGGCGTCGATGTGCTGGTAAGCCGTTGTGACATCGGGGAACTCGGCCGCGACCTCGTCCACCGTGCGCTGCCACAGCGAGCCTGCGAAGGTGAGCACGTTGTTCTTGTGCACCAGCGTCAGGTGCTTGCGCCGGGCCTGCGCCTTGGCGAAGGCGTAGCGCACCACACGCTCGATGCCGAAGCGAGTGTTGGTGCTGACCTCGGTCGCCACCTCGTGCGGGGTGCCGACGCGGATCGCGCCGCCGGTGCCGGTGTACGGGCCCTCGGTGCCCTCGCGCACGACGACGAAGTCGATGTCGGGGTTGCCGGCCAGCGGGCTGGTCACGCCCGGGAACAGCTTGGACGGCCGCAGGTTCACGTGATGGTCCAGCGCGAACCGGGTGCGCAGCAACAGGCCGCGTTCGAGCACGCCACTGGGCACCGACGGATCGCCGATCGCGCCGAGCAGGATCGCGTCGTGCTGCTTCAGTTCGGGCAGCACCGAATCCGGGAGGATCTCGCCGGTCGCGTGGTAGCGGCGCGCACCGAGGTCGTACTCGGTCTTCTCGACGCCTGGCACGACCGCGTCGAGCACCTTGAGCGCCTCGGCGATGACCTCGGGCCCGATCCCGTCGCCCGGGATGACAGCAAGCTTCATGACAAATGCTCCGTTCGATATTGCCGGTCGCGGGCCGCCGCAACGTGCGGCCCGGAGGCGACCGTCGGCGTGCGCACGACATTCCGGCCGGGTGACCGCAGCACCGTCACGGTACTCGGCGCGGCCGGATCGCCGAGCACCGGGCGCGCGGCGGGCCTGCGCGCCGACGAAGAGACCGGCGCCGCGCACGAGTGCTCGTGCGCGGCGCCGATTCCGAGTTCACCGGGGCCGCGCCCCGGATCGGATCAGGACAGGTCGACCTGGACGACCTTGGCCGCGCCGACGGACTCGGCGATCGCGGCCTGGACGTCGGCGGGCACCTCGCGGGCCACGCGCAGCACCACGGTGGCGCCTTCCTTGTCGACGTCCTGGGTCAGCTGCGCGGCCAGGATGTCGACCTCGGCCTCGCCGAGCTTGGTGCCGATCTTGCCCAGCGCGCCCGGCCGGTCGTCGTAGTTCAGGATGGCCAGGTTGAGGCCCTCGGCGCGCATGTCGTAGTTGCGGCCGTTGACGTTGACGATCTTCTCCACCAGCTGCGGCTCGGTCAGCGTGCCCGCCACGTTCAGGGTGCTGCCGTCGCCGAACACGGCGCGCAGGTCGACGACGCTGCGGTGGCTCGGGCTCTCCGTCGCGGTGGTGACCTCGGCGGTGATGCCCCGCTCCTTGGCCAGCGCGGGAGCGTTGACGAAGGTGACCTGGTCCTCGACCAGCGCGGAGAAGATGCCGCGCAGCGCGGACAGCTCCAGTACGCCGACCTCTTGCGCGGCCAGCTCGCCGCGCACCTGCACCTCCACGCTGACCGGCAGCTCGTTGGACAGCGCGCCGAGCAGGGCGCCCTGCTTGCGGACGATGTCCAGCCAGGGGGCGACCTCTTCGCCGACGGCGCCACCGGTGACGTTCACCGCGCCGGGCACGAACTCACCGGCGAGCGCCAGCAGCACCGACTTGGCGACGTCGGTGCCCGCGCGGTCCTGCGCCTCGGAGGTGGAGGCGCCCAGGTGCGGGGTCACCACGACCTGCGGCAGGTCGAACAGCGGGCTGTCGGTGCACGGCTCGGTCTCGAACACGTCCAGGCCCGCGGCGCGCACATGACCGGACTTGATGGCCTCGGCCAGGGCGGCCTCGTCGACCAGGCCACCGCGCGCGGCGTTGACGATGATCACGCCGGGCTTGGTCTTGGCGATGGCCTCCTTGCCGATGATGCCCTTGGTCTCCGGGGTCTTCGGCAGGTGGATCGAGATCAGATCGGCACGCTCGAGCAGTTCGTCCAGGCTGAGCAGCTCGATACCGAGCTGCGCGGCGCGCGCGGGCGACACGTAGGGGTCGTAGGCGACGATCTTGGTCTCGAAGGCGGCCAGTCGCGCGGCGAACAGCTGGCCGATGCGGCCGAGGCCGACGACGCCGACGGTCTTGTCGAAGATCTCGACGCCGTTGAACTTGCTGCGCTGCCAGGTGTGCTCACGCAGGGTGGCGTCCGCGGCCGGGATCTGGCGGGCGGCGGACAGCAGGAGGGTGACCGCGTGCTCGGCGGCGGTGTGGATGTTCGAGGTGGGCGCGTTCACGACCATGACGCCGCGCTCGGTGGCGGCGGGAACGTCGACGTTGTCCAGGCCGACGCCCGCGCGAGCGACGATCTTCAGGTTCTTCCCGGCTTCCAGGACCTCGGCGTCGACCGTGGTCGCCGACCGCACGAGCAGCGCGTCGGCCTCGGGCACCGCGGCCAGCAGGGCCGGGCGGTCCGGTCCGTCCACCCACCGGACCTCGACACCGTCACCGAGCGCGTCGACGGTCGACTGGGCGAGCTTGTCGGCGATCAGAACTACAGGACGGCCTGCTTGGCTCACGTGGAGTACTCCTGGGGAATGGGGTCGGCAATTACCGCCGACCAGCTTAGTGCGCGCGATTTCCGACCCGGCTACCACCTGGTGGGCGGCCGTCATCAGTCCCGACGCTGGCAAAAATATGCAGACCGGTCTACAGTCACCGCATGGGCGTCAAAGGCACCGAGACTCGCGGCAAACTCGTCGACGCGGCGCGAACGCTGGTGGAGCGGCACGGTTACTACGGCGCCGGGCTCAACCAGATCCTGGCGGCCAGCGGGGCGCCGCGCGGATCGTTGTACTTCCATTTCCCCGGCGGCAAGGACGAATTGGTCGCGGCGGCGGTCGCCCAAGCGGGCAAGGAGATCGCCGCGCTGATCGACACCATCGAGCCCGGCGGTGCCGCCGAGGCCGCGAGCAGGCTGCTCCGAGCGTTCGGCGACCGGCTGGAAGCATCCGGCTGGCAACAAGGCTGCCCGGTCGCCACCGTCGCCCTGGACGTCGCGGCGGCGAACGACCCGATCCAGGCCGAGTGCGCCGCCGCCTACGCCGCATGGGAGCAGGCGCTGCGGATCCGGCTGCGGGCCGACGGCCGTGACGATGCGGACGATCTGGCGGCAGCGGTGCTCGCGATGGTCGAGGGCGCACTGCTGCTGGCACGTGCGCAGCGAAGCCGTGAACCCTTGGAACGGGTCGAACGCACACTGCGCGCCATGATCTGAGGCCGAATCCGCCGATACCGCAAGGAGTTTTCCATGTCCACAGAATATGTAGACCGGTCTAGTAAGGAGGACGTCATGTCCGACAGCATCGTTTTCGGAGCCGCCGGGTTCCTCGGCCGCAATGCGGTCGCCCGCCTGCTCCAGCAGGGGCATTCCGTCGCCGCCGCATTGCGTGCGGGCAGCGCGGAGCGGCTCACCAGTTGGCTGCGCAGACAAGGCGTGGACGAGAGCGGGTTGGAGATCCTCACCTGTGACGTGACCGCGCCGGACCTCGGCCTGCCCGCCGAGTTCGACGCGTCGGGCGTGCGCGACGTGTACAACTGCGCGGCCCGCTTCGCCTTCGGGCTCGCCCCCGAGGACGCGTACGCGGTGAACGTCACCGGGGCGCTGCGGGTGCTGGAATGGGCCGCCGCCCTCCCCGAGCCGCGACGCGTCGTGCACATCACCGGGTACCGGATCACCGTGGAGGAATCCGAGGAGCAGCACTACGAGAACGGCGCGTACGGCGCGTCGAAGTTCGAATCGGATCCGCTGCTGCGCCGCCGGGCGGCGGAACTCGGCGTCGCGCTGACCATCGCGAACCCGAGCAGCGTCATCGGCCCCGGTCAATACATCGGGCTGGCGAGCGTCGTCGAGGATCTGTGGAACGGGCGGCTCCCGGCTCTCCCCGGCGGGCCCGAGACCTTCGTGCCCATCGTGGATCTGGACTACTTCACGGATTTCTTGATCAGCCTGCCCACGCTGCCCGATACCGCGGGCCGGTCCTACACGGTTCTGGATGATCGGACTCCCGTGCTGCCGAAACTTGTTCGGCTACTGGCTGATCACCTGGGCGTCCGCGCGCCCCGGTTCTCGATTCCGGTCGGCGTCATCTCGAAGCTTCCGCCCGCACTCACCGGCGCCGACCCGGAGACGCTCAGCTTCATCGCCGACGACCGCTACGACACATCGGCGGCGCGGGAAGTGGCGCGCCGAGCCGGGCTCACCATGCCGCCGACCGAGGCGACCCTCCTGGGCTGGGCCGACCATCTCGTGGCCACCCGGTTCGGCGCGGTGGCCGATGACCCGACAGCCGGTTTCGCCGACGGCGTCTGGGTCGGCGGCGAGCGCGTCCGTCCCGCTTACGTCCTGGTGCACGGTCTTCCGTTGGACGGCGAGTCATGGAACGAGGTGCGCGCGGAGCTGGACGGGCCCAGCCTGGTCGTGGACCTGCCCGGCCTCGGGCGTTCGGCGCCCGGGGATCGTGACGCGGTGCTGCCGGGATTGCTCGCTTCGGTGCACACGCGCCCCGTTCTGGTCGGCCACTCGCTCGGCTGCGGCCCGGTGCTGCGGTATGCGGCGGAGCATCCCGACCGAGTCTCCGGCGTAGTGCTCGTCGCCCCCGCCTTCTTGCAGCCGCGGTCGGGCCGGCTGCTGCGCTCGCCACTCGCGACCGCGGCGATGCGCCGGATCTCGGCGGCGGCCTTGTCGAAACGGCTCGGCGTGCCCGAGAGCGACGCCATCGCGAGCGCGGCGGCGAACCTGCGCAGGCCGGGCGTCGCGGGCCGAACGGTCGGCGCGTTGCGCGAGGCGAGCGCTCCCGCGCGGCGTGCAGAGTTGCGAACTCTGCTGGGACGGATCGACGTGCCGGTGCGGATCATCGCCGGTTCCGACGACCCGGTCACCGCCCCGACCGCGCGAGAGCGGATTTCGATCGAAGGCGCGGGCCACTACCCGCAACTGACCCACCCGGCCCAGGTGGCGGCAGAACTCAGCCGGATCTCCGCCGTCGCGGCGCAGAGCTGACCTCGCACTCCGACATCGCGGCGCAAGGCTCGCGGCGGAACCCGACCACCCAGGCTCGTCCACCAACGCACACAGCGGCGGGCCCCCACACCACCAGGTGCGGGGGCCCGCTCGGTCACGCCATCGGTCGGCGCGCGACCCGGTCGACTCTGCTCGACCGTTACGTCGGTCAGCGGCCGCCGAAGGAACCCGTCCACAGGGTGTCGACAAGACCGTGCAGCGCGGCGCCAAGAGTGCCGAAAAGACCGTTCAGGGCAGCGCTACCGGTGTCGATGATAACGGGGATCATGGAAATACCTCTTCCTCGAAACTTATCCAGTCGAACTGGCTGACACGGGGCATGTCGGCGCCGGATCGGCGACAGTTACAGAATTCGAATATTTAGTAATGCAGACCACATATCAATCGAAGTGTGACTCACGACACTCATCCTATTACGAATGAGCTGGGAATCTATACGTTTGTCCAGGTCAAGACACCGAAAGTGCTAGAAGATTTCCCTCGCTAATAGAAGTCGAATGCGACATTCCAGAAAAATTTCGTACGAATCTCGCGCCGCATTCGGAAAAGAGGCTGCCGAGTGACTCGAGCCACTTCGACGAAACTCGGCAATAGAGATACCAAATAACTTTCGAATACGTCGAAGCGGTAGACGGAGAAATGCTCGGCTCCACGTCGGCGGCCCTGTTCCCGATTCGCGGGGTGCCGCGGCGGCAGACCGTCAGGATGCCCCGACAGTGACCGATCGCACATCTTCGGACGGCTTGGTGGCTGCGACGGCGCGGGAGAACGCGCGCACCCCCGGTGTCTCGCGATGCCGGCGCCACACCAATCCGAGCCGGGACTCGGCGATCCCGGTGACCGGCACGAAGGCCACCGGCCGTCTGCGGTGGGAATCCGCGGTGGGATGACACAGCAACATCGCTCCGCGGCCGGCCGCCACCGCGGCGAGACCTTCTTCCAACGTGCCGACCTCGGGCCCGGAGCGCACCCTTCGACCGCCCGGCGTGACGTCGAGCGCCTGAGCTCTGCGCCAATACTCCGGCGCGGGCGCGCGCACTCCTATCAGTGGAAGAGCGGCGAGTTCCTCTACCGACAGTTCGGCCCGGCCCGCGAGCGGGTGGGCACTGGCCAGCGCGAGTGTCTGCGGCTGCCCCGCGAACACCGAGCCGAGCACGAGATCTCCCTCGCCCATCGGCAGCAGCACGACAGCGGCGTCGACCTCGTCGCGCCGCACCGCACCGAACGGGTCGGCCAGCGGTATTTCGACCAGCTCGGCCGAGCAGTCCGGGTGCCACTGCTGGAACAACTCGACCGCGGCCATCAGGTGATCGTTGCCCGCGCCTTGGAATCCGATGCGCAAGATCCCGTCCGCACCCCGGGCGGCGGCGCGAGCATCGTCGACCGTCGCGCGCAACGCGGCATAGGCGGGCCGCAGCGCGGCGAGGAAATCCGCGCCGAGCGGGGTCAACCGGACGGTGCGACTGGTCCGTTCCACGAGTTGTCCGCCGATGCGCCGCTCCAGCGAGCGCAGTAGCTGGCTCACCCGGCTCTGCGACACATACAGCCGAGCACCGGCCCGCCCGAAGTGCAGTTCCTCGGCGAGCGCGAGAAACGCTTCCAGTTCACGGACCTCCAGCCCACTCATCTGCCTCCCTTCCACGGTCGATGAGTCCAGCTCATAGAACTATGAGACCTTCGCCGTTGTTTCCCCATACCGCGAGCCTTTTGTCTGGAAGACATGACACACGTTCGAGAAGTCGTTGCTTCGCAGCCGGTTTCGTCGCTACGCGGTTGGCTCGGAGTGGGCGCGGTGGCAGCGGGCACGTTCACGGTGGTCACCGCCGAGATGTTGCCGGTCGGACTGCTCACTCCGATCGGCTCGGCGCTGCGAGTGAGCGAAGGCCGCGCCGGTCTCGCGTTGACGGTGACAGGCCTGGTCGCCGCGCTGGCCGCGCCCTTGGTCACCGCGACGCTGCGCCGAGTCGAGCGCAAGGTGGTGCTGTGCGGATTGCTGGCGCTGCTCGCGCTGGGCAATCTCGGCGCGGCCGCCGCCCCCACCTTCGGCGTGCTGATCGGGGCGCGGGTGCTGGTCGGCGTCGGCATGGGCGGGGTGTGGGCGATCGCGGCGAGCCTGGCCGCGCGGCTGGTGCCCGCGCGATCGGTCGCCGCTGCGACCTCGCTGGTCTTCTCCGGCGTCGCGGTCGCGTCGGTGCTCGGCATTCCGGCGGGCACTTTCTTGGGTGCGCTCGCCGGGTGGCGGATCGCGTTCGTGGCCGCGGCCTGCCTGGCAGTACTGGTGCTCGCGGCTCTGGCGGTGCTGCTGCCGCGTCTGCCCGCGACGGAAACCTCGGCATTGCGTGGCGTGTTGCGACTGTCGCGGCAGCCCGGCTTACGGATCGCCTTGCTCGTTGTCGCATTCCTGGTAACCGGCCACTTCACCGCCTACACCTATGTGCGGCCTGCGCTCGAGGGAGCGACCGACGTCGATGCGGAAACGCTCGGTGGGCTGTTGCTCATCTACGGGATCGCCGGTGTCGCAGGCAATTTCGGCGCGGGAGCCGCTGCGGCGCGGGCACCGCGGAAGACCTTGACAGCGATCGGCTCGATTCTCGCCGCGACCACGATCGCCTTGCCCGTGCTGGGCGCCTCCCTGCCGGGGGCTGTCGTGCTGATGATCGTGTGGGGCGTGTCCTACGGCGGGGTCTCGGTGAGCACGCAAAGCTGGGTCTTCGCAGCGGCGCCGCAGGCGAAGGAAGGCGCGTCCGCACTGTTCGCGGGTGTTTTCAATGCCGCCATCGCGCTGGGGTCGCTGACCGGCGGTCTGGCGGCGGACGCGATCGGTGTGGCCGCCGCCATGTGGCTGGGCGGGACGCTCGCGCTCATGGCCGTGCCGGTCGCCGCGCTCGGAAGGGGCGTGCACCGGTCCTGAACGACGAAAATGCAGCTGCGACAACCTCGCTGCGGCACCTACCATCGCTCCATGTCTCTGCGCGCGATACCGGATTCGATGGACCCGACGGTGGTCGGGTCCATCGATCGCGAGCTGGACCGGGTGGAGCTGGACCACCGGGTGTCGATCCGGTTGGCGATCGAAAGCGGCAGCCGCGCGTGGGGCTTTCCGTCTCCCGATTCGGACTACGACTGCCGGTTCGTCTACGTCGCCACGCTGGAGACCTACCTGTCCCCGTGGCGCACCCGCGACGTGGTGGAGACGCCGCTCACAGACCTGCTCGACGTGAACGGCTGGGATCTGGCCAAAGCGCTGCGCTTGCTGGTGCAGGGCAACGCCGTGCTGATCGAATGGCTGATGTCGCCGATCGTGTACCGCGGCGACCCGCTGTTTCGCGACCGATTGCGCGCGCTGGCCGATGAGGTCGCCGACCGTGACAGGGTCGCCCGGCACTATCTGCACCTGGGCGCCAAGCAGTGGGAGCTGTTCGAGCGCACCGGATCGCTGAAGAAGGTGTTCTACGCGCTGCGTCCGGCGATGGCACTGCACTGGCTGCGCGAGCGTCCCGGGGCGGCGGTGGCGCCGATGCACCTGCCCACACTGTTGCGGCAGTGCGAGCTGCCCGCGGAGTTGTCGGCGGCGGTGACCGAGCTGACCGACCTCAAATCGCGAACCCGCGAGATGGGCAGCGGGTCGGCGCCCGCGCCGATCTCCGCGTTCATTGCAGCCGAATTCGCATGTGCGGAAGAGATTTTCGTCAAATCTCGGGTCCAGGACCTCACTCGGGCCAGGGCGATCACCGCGGAGTTCTTCCGCTCCGAGGCACTGGCGGGCTGACGCCTACGAGGCGACTTTCCGATCGTCCTCGGCGACGGCGTCGGCGTAAGCCTGGGCGAGTCGTTGCGTGGCGGTGGGGCGATCCGGATCCGGGCGCGGTATGCCGAGGTGGCTCTCGCGTAGTTCGTCCATGAACTCCGCCCACAGTCGCGGACCGCCCGCCTCGAGCAGTTCGGCCCGGACTCGGAGACGCCTGGTGGTCGAACGGTGCCGCAATCCCCATGCGCCGAGCTGCGCCATGATCGGGACCAATTGGATGGCCGGTTCGGTGAGCCGGTACTCGGCCTTCTGGCCGGGCCTGGTGTCCGCACGGCTGAGCAGCCCGGCGGCCACCAGGCGCTTGAGCCGGTCGGACAGGATGTTGGAGGCGATGCCCTCCTCCGATCCGGCCAGCAGTTCGCGGAAGTGCCGCCGGTTGCCGAACATCACGTCACGCAGCACCAGCAGCGTCCACCGATCACCGATCACCTCGATCGTCGCGTTGATCGGGCATCCCGAACGTCCCTCCTCGCGCATCCGGCACTCCTGTCGGTCGTCAACTACTGCTTGCAATATACAACCAGTTGGCCGTACGCTGCCTCACAACCGATTGCGAATTGCAATCACTTAGTGGGAATGAGTGGACCATGCCGAAGCTGCGCGTACACAACCTGGCGATCTCTCTGGACGGCTATGTCGCCGGTCCGAACCAAGGGCCGGACAATCCGCTGGGCGAAGGCGGCACGCGACTGCACGAGTGGGTCTTCGCGACCCCTTACGCCAACCCGGAGGCCACGAACGATCCCGGCGTCGACGATGAGCATCTGGCCGCGGGCGATCGGGGCATCGGCGCGACCATCATGGGCCGCAATATGTTCGGTCCGATTCGCGGAGCATGGCCGAACCACGAATGGACGGGTTGGTGGGGCGACAATCCGCCGTACCACCACGACGTCTTCGTACTGACGCACCATCCACGCCCGTCGTTCGGGATGGAGGGCGGGACCACCTTCCACTTCGTGGACGAAACCCCCGAGGCGGTGCTGCACCGCGCGTTCGACGCGGCGAACGGCCAAGACGTGCGCTTGGGCGGCGGTTGCTCCACGGTGCGGCAGTTCCTGCGGACGCGGCTGGTGGACGAGTTGCATTTGGCCGTCGTCCCGATCCTGCTCGGCGCGGGCGAGCGCCTCTACGACGATCTGGGCGAACTGCCGGGCTACCAGGTCGCCTCGGTGACCCACTCCCCCGCCGTCACCCATGTCACCTTCACCCGCTCCGAGGCGTGAGGACCCTCCGAACAAGCGGAAAGGCCCCACACCGTCCCGGTGCGGGGCCTTTCGAAAGTCAAGTCGCGATCAGAGAACGCGGACGTCCTGGGCCTGCGGACCCTTCTGTCCCTGGCCGATCTCGAACTCCACGCGCTGCCCCTCATCGAGGGACCGGAAACCCGAGCCGCTCACAGCCGAGTAGTGCACGAAGACGTCGGGCCCTCCGCCGTCTTGTGCGATGAAGCCGAAGCCCTTCTCGCTGTTGAACCACTTCACAATGCCTTGAGCCATTTCATACTTTCTGTAGACGAGCCAGGTGGTGTTATCGAGATGCCCTGGTCTCGTAGATCAACGATGCCATGATCCGACGAATTACTCACGTTTCGCACCACCAACTGTGAGCTAACGCTCACGAGGACGCTCGGCTCGGTCGTGCGCGAGTGCACTCGCAATGCTCGCTCAGGGGCGGGCTGGTCTGTCACCTCCCACGCTCGGTCGGGTCCCGATCACGCGACATCGCCGGGGCCCGCCCGTCGGGTACCCGTACTTTTCGCCGGATAACGCCCGTCACCCTCCCTGACGAGCATGCTCCACCGACCTGCGCCAGGCAGCGTGGAGCTTCTTTGCTACGCGGCTCGAAACCGATACGGATTCGCTACCAGTTATCTTGTGCCGCAGCGTATTTCAGCGTACCACGCCTAGACTCCTACTTCAGCCTAGGTCCGTCGCCCACCGGGCGCACTGTTCATTAAGTTCTGTTCACGGCCGGAGGTAGCGCACCTGGCGCGGTTTCGCCTCGTCGTAGGCGGCGCGGCCCGGCAGCTGCTCGGGCACGCCGACCTCCCACCAGGCGCCCGCGTCGGTCCACGACGACGGCCGCGTCCGCACAACCAGCACGGCGGGGCGCTGCTCGGCCATCGCCGTCGCCCGCGCCCGTAGGTACGCGTCACGAAATTCGTCCAGGTCGGCGGCGGTGAAAGCGGCACACCCCAGAGCGGCGGCATGGGCGGCGAAATCGACTCGCGGCGGTTGTTCCCGCGTGGTGCGGCAATCGGCATAGAAGTTGTTGAACGGCTCGCCGCCCTGCCCCTCTTGCAGCCTCGCGATCACGGCATAGCCGTCGTTGTCGCAGACCACCGCGACGAACGGATGCCCGGCGAAGGCCGCCGAGAACAACTCCGAGTTCAGCATCAGATACGAGCCGTCGCCGAGCAGCGTCGTCACCACGCCGTCGGTGCGCGCCATGGCCGCGCCCCACGCGCCCGCCAGCTCGTAGCCCATGCAGGAGAAGCCGTATTCCACGTCCATGGTCGGCGCGCCACCGGTCGCCCGCCAGCCGCCGACGAGTTCACCGGGCAGGCCGCCGGAGGCCGTCAGCACATAGTCGCTCGGACCGCTCAGGTCGTTCACGGCGCCCACCACCTGGGCGTAGCTCGGCGCGCCCGGGGTCGGCGCGCGCAATTCATCGGTGTGCGCGTCCCAGGCGCCCCGCTGCTCGGCGGCTCGCGCGGTCCACTCGGCGTCGACTCGCCACTCCCCCATCCGCCCGGCCAGCTCGCACACCGTGGCCTCGGCGTCGCCGACCACCGCTAGCGCGCCGTGCTTGACGGCGTCGAAGCGTGCCACGTTGATGGTGACCAGACGAACGTCCGGTGCGAAGACCGTCCAGGACGCGGTGGTGAAGTCCTGCAACCGGGTGCCGACCGCGAGGACCAGGTCGGCGTCGGCCGCCATCGCGTTCGCCGACGCCGAGCCGGTGATGCCGAGCGGTCCCGCGTACAGCGGATGCTCGTGCGGCACCAGGGTGCGGCCAGCGGTGGTCTCCACGATCGGAATGCCGCGCTGCTCGGCGAATTCCAGCAGGGTGCGTCCCGCGCCCGAATACCGGACGCCGCCGCCGAGGATCAGCAGCGGACGGTGCGCGGCGCGCAGTGCGGCGACGGCTTCGGCGAGTGCCCGGTGGTCGGGACGTGGCCGGGTGAGACGGTGCAGCACCGGCTCGAAAAGCGTGTCAGGGAAGTCGTAGGTCTCGGCCTGGACGTCCTGTGGAAGCGCCAGGACGACCGGGCCGACGTCGGCCGGGTCGGTGAGCACCCCGGCCGCCTGGGGCAAAGTGGCGATCAACTGTTCCGGGCGTGTGACGCGGTCGAAGTAGCGGCTCACCGCGCGGAACGCGTCGTTCACGGTGACGGTCGGGTCGCCGAAGTGCTCGACCTGTTGCAGAACCGGGTCCGGCGCGCGTCCGGTGAAGGTGTCGCTAGGAAGGAGGAGGAGAGGGAGGCGATTCGCGTGTGCGACGCCCGCCGCCGTCACCATGTTGAGCGCGCCGGGACCGATCGATGAGGTGGCGACACCGACCTGACGCCGATGAGTGGCCTTCGCATAGCCGACGGCGGCCAGCGCCATCCCCTCTTCGGCGTGCCCGCGCCAGACGGGGAGTTCGGCGCGCCGCTCGTGCAGCGCGGTGCCGAGGCCGAGCACGTTTCCGTGGCCGAAGATCGCGAAGACGGCGGGGAACAACGGCGCCTCGCAGCCGTCGAGTGTCTCGGAACGCTGGGCGATCAACCAGGCCACCAGCGCCTGCGCCGTGGTGAGCTTCATCCGATCCGTCCTTCGTGGGAAGTGACCGGGCAACGCGGATCGATCGGCTCGGCGTCCCAGCGCGCCCGCACCCAGCTGTGCGCGGGGTCGTCGCAGAACGCCATCGATCGCTCGGGCGCCGGACCGGCCAGCACGTTGAGGTAGTACATGGGGTAACCAGGCGCGGCGATGCACGGGCCGTGATAACCGCGCGGGATCAGGAAGACGTCACCGTCGCGGACCGCGACGTTCTCGTTAACCGTGCCGTCGGCGGTGTACGTGCGGTGCATAGCGAATCCCTCGCGGGACGGGGTGATGCCGTCCCGTCCGGCGATGCGGAAGTAGTAGATCTCCTCGTTGACGACCTCGCACGCGCTGGCCTCGTCGTGCTTGTGCGGCGGATAGGACGACCAGTTGCCGTCCGGGGTGATCAACTCGCAGGCGTTGAGCTTGTCCGCGTGTTCCCACACACCGGGTATGCCGAAGTTGGTCACCTGACGCGTCGCGCTTCCCGCGCCTCGGATTTCGACCGGCACCTCCTCGGCAGGGCCGTATCTCGGCTCGAGCCGCTTCCCGCATCGCGCCATCGGCAGTGCTACCTCGAGGTCGCCGCCCTCGGCCACGAGTTCCAGTTCGGCGTCGCGCGGGACGTAGGCGAAATCCGTCACTCGGGTGAAGACCGATTCCCGGCCGGTCAGCGCGTAGGTCTCGCCGTCGACGCGTACCGTGCACGCCCCTGACAGCGGCAGGACGAACGCCTCGAACTCCCCCGTCCGAACTGTCCGCGACTCGCCCGCGTCGATCCGCAGCACCCGCAGCCCGGCATAGGTCCATCCGGCGTCGTCGGGAGTCAGCAGGATCGGGTCACCGTCATGACGCAGCGTTCCTTCCGGACGATGCAGTGTCATCGCACCTCCTCCATGCTCGATCCAGAACCGGCAACTCGGTCGCCTCGCCGGGCGAACACATTCGGCCGACCCCTTCGCCGACGACCGTGCCAGTGGTCGGAGACTGTGCCCGTGCTGTACACGGCAGGAACGACGGGAACCGCTCGGATCGGCTCTGTCGGTGAGCGATCGCCGCCGTCTGTGGCACATCGCGAGGCCGGTACCCAGATGCTGTCCCGCCTCATCGGGCTTCTTTCAGCAAGCGGGCGGCGGTTTCGACCGCCCTGGCGACGTCGCCGTCCGGTGGGTACAGCAGGGTGCGGCCGACGACGAGACCGCGAACAACGTCGTGGCCGAGCGCCCCGCCCCACAGCGCTCGATCCACCGCCGGATCTCCGGACGGTGCACCGCCCAGCACGAGAACCGGCAGTGTGGTGGCGTCCAGTACCGAAATATCCTGCGGTGCGGGGATCTTCAGCCAGGTGTAGGCCGAGGTGACACCGAGTCCGGAGGCCACCGTGATCGCCCGCGACAGCGAGACCGCGTCCTTGCTCATCACCAGCGCATCGGAGCCGTCCCGGTGATACGGAAGCGGCTCGACCATCGCCATCAGCTCGTGCGCCGCTAGCTCCGAGACCGCCTCCGCGCAAGCTTGCAGCGTCGGCACGGTGCCCGCGTCGGAGTCGACCAGGCGCAGCAGCATTTTGCCGCCGTCGAGCCGGAACCGCGCGATGGAGTCCGCGTCGTATCCGGTGAAGCGGTCGTCGATCTCCCACTCCGCGCCCGCGAGGCCACCGCGGTTCATCGAACCGATCACGACCTTGTCGTCCAGCGCGTCCAGCAGCAACAGTTCCTCGACCACGTCCGGCGAGCCGAGCACGCCGTCGACATCCGGGTCGGCCAGCGCGATCAGCAGCCGTTCCAGCAACGCGCGCCGATCCGCCATGGCCGTGCGATCCGCGCCGACGCCCAGCGCCCCGCGGGCCGGGTGGTCGGCGGCGACGAGGAACAAGGTCTGCTTGCCCGCCAACAAGTCGGCGCGGCGTACTCGTTCGGCGTAGGCCCGTTCGACCGCGGCGGGGTCCGTCGCGCGCACGTGCAGTAACTCACGCCAGCGTTCGTCGGTCACATGCATGACAGTTACTCCTTCCCGCACTCAGTGCTCAGCCACGGTCCGCGGCTCGATCACAGATCGGTCCGCGCGCCGCTTCTCGATTGCCGGCCCAGCTCAACCGCACAGCTGAGTCTCCATCGGTGCGGCTGCCCCTGATTTCCGGCCCGGCTCCACCACACAGCTGCTCCCCATTCGGTGCGGCTGGCCCGGAATTCCAGCCCGGCTCCACAACACGGCCGCTCCCCATTCGGTGCGGCTGCCCGGAATTCCAGCCCGGCTCCACAACACGGCTGCTCCATTCGGTGCGGCTGCCTGGCAGATGCTCGATCTCCGCGTCCGTGTGCCATCGCATCCGCCGCACGCCGGGCAAGAAGCGGCCGATGCGCCCATCGTGTCGGCGTTGGTGTCGGTGCACGCGAGGCCGATCCGAAAGCAGACCATGGATCGGATAGCGGCACTTGCGCTTCGCGGGCCACCGAGCTGCCGGAGCCCGTAGCTGCGCTCCGTCCCGACGGGCATCCCTCGCACACACGCGCAGTGACTCGCCCCAGAGCCGTCGGCCACCGGCACGACAGCCCCTTCGCCCCGCCCTCGCGACTTCAGCCGCACAGCAGTTCCTCGATCTCCGCGGCCGTGGGCATCGCGTCCGCGCAGGCCAGACGCGCGGCGACCAGGGCGCCTGCCGCGTTGGCGTAGGTAGCGATGCGTCGTGGGTCCCACTCCGAGAGGAGGCCGTGGACCAGCGCCCCGCCGAATCCGTCACCCGCGCCGAGCCCGCACACCACGTCCACGCGGCACGGCGGCACCGTCCAACGTTCCTCGCCGGTGGCCACCAGCACGCCGTCGCCGCCTTGCTTGATCACCGCGAGGCGCACTCCACGGGCGAGCAACCGATCGGCCGCCGCGTGCGGGTCAGCGGTGCCCACCGCCATCTCTACCTCGGCACGGTTTCCGACCACTACGTTCACGTGGTCGACCATCCACCCGATCTCGGTCCGCGCGGTCTCGACATCCGGCCAGAACATCGGCCGGTAGTCCAGGTCGAGCACCGTATGCCCGCGTCGTGCACGCCGCAGCAATATGTCCCGCTGCGTGCCGCGCCCCGGCTCCGCGCTCACTCCGGTGCCCGTGACCCACAGCAGGGGCACGGCATCCACGACTTCCCAGGGCACTTCGTCCAGAGTGATGGTCAGGTCCGGCGCGATCGGCGCGCGGTAGAACAGCAGTGGCGGATCGGACGGCGGCGTGAGCTCGCAGAAGACCACGGGCGTCTGGAGGTCCGGCGCGGTCGTCACATAACGGGACGAGACGCCGAAGTCCTCCAGCGCCGTGCGCACGAAGTCGCCGAAGCCGTCGGGGCCCACCTTGGTCAGCACCGCCGTACGGCGACCGAGCCGGGCGGCGGCCACGGCGACGTTGGTCGCGGTGCCGCCGAGGAACTTCGAGAAGCTGCGCACCTGTGCCAAGGCGACGCCGCTTTGTTCGGGATACAGGTCCACCCCGACCCGGCCGATGGTCAACGCCTCCAGCTCGGTCACGAATCCGCCTCCTCGTTCACGGCGTCACCACGCGTCGCAGTTCGTGCTGCAGCGCCTCCAGTTCCGCCCCGCCCGCCATCTGGCGGGTCAGTTCCGGCAGGTCGATCTCCGATTTCTCGTACGAGCCGAGCATCGCGCCCCGCTTCAGCAGCAGGAATCGGTCACCGACCGGATAGGCGTGGTGCGGATTGTGCGTGATGAGCACGACGCCGAGCCCGCGTTCGCGTGCCCGCACGACGTACTGCAACACCACCCCCGCCTGCTTCACGCCCAACGCGGCGGTCGGCTCGTCGAGAATCAGCACCTTCGCGCCGTAGTGCACGGCCCGCGCGATGGCGACGCACTGCCGCTGCCCACCCGACAGCGTGCCGACCGGCTGTTCCATGTCGCGGATTTCGATACCCATATCCGCCAACGCCGTTCGCGCGATCGCGCAGCCTTTCTTGCGGTCCAGCAGCCGGAACGGGCCGAATCCGAATGTCGGCTCCGAGCCGAGCACGAAGTTGCGCCACACGCTCATCAACGGCGCCACCGCGAGATCCTGGTACACCGTGGCGATACCGCGATCCAACGCCTCGCGCGGTGAGGCGAACCGCACCGATTCGCCCTCGACGCGCAGTTCGCCTCGGTCGTGCCGGTGCACTCCGGCGAGGATCTTGATCAGCGTGGATTTGCCCGCGCCGTTGTCGCCGAGCACGCAGGTCACCTCGCCCGCGTTCACCACCGTCGACACCTCGCGCAGGGCGACCACGCCGCCGTAGCTCTTGCCGAGGTCGACGGCCTCGATGAGGGAAGTCATCGGCGCACCCTTTCGGCTCGTTTCTGGAAACGGTTGTTGACCAGCACCGCAGCCAGCAGCAGCACACCGAGGAACAGCATGAACCAGTCGCTGTCCCAGCGGGCGAACACGATGCCTTGGCGCGCCATGCCGAAGATCAGCGCGCCGATCGCGGCCCCCACCGCCGAGCCGAAGCCACCGGTGAGCAGGCACCCGCCGACGACGGCGGCGATGATGTAGTGCAGTTCCAGCCCGACGCCCTGGTTGGCCTGCACGCTCGCGAACCGCAGGATGTTGCAGGAGCCGACCACCCAACCGGCGAACGCCGTGCCCATGAACAGCAGGATCTTGGTGCGATCCGCGGGCACGCCCACCGCGCGTGCGCTGGGCAGCGCGCCGCCGACGGCGAAGATCCAGTTGCCGAACCTCGTGCGGACCAGAACGATCGCGGCGATTGCGGTGAGTACGACCCACCAGACCACCGACGCCTGGAGGTGCGCTTCCCCGATGTCGAGTGTCGACGCGAACACCCATCCCGCCGACTGGTAGCCGTCCGCGCCGCGCACGCCCGATACTTGCACCGTGTCGGTGACCAGCCGTGTCACGCCGAGATTCAGGCCCTGAAGGGCGAGGAACGTACCCAGGGTGACGATGAAGCTGGGCAGGCCGGTCCGCATCACCACCCAGCCGTTGAACGCGCCGACGACCAGCGCGAACACCAGCGAAGCGAGCAGCGCGAACCACACGTTCCAGCCGGCGTGCACCGCGAGCAGGGCGGTGACCAACGCCGTGGAGGCGGTCAGCACGCCCGCCGACAAGTCGAACTCGCCGCCGATCATCAGCAGGGCCACGGCCACCGCCATGATGCCCAGCGTGGAGGCGTCGTCCAGCCAGGTCGCGACGCCGAGCGGACTCAGGAACCGGTCGGTGACGACGGAGAAGAAGACGAACACCAGCAGCGCGCCCAGCGCCGCGCCGATCTCCGGCCGCACGGCCAGGCGTTGCAGCGGTGAGCGGCCCGTGTCTTGGGTGCGGTCGGGTGTCTTTGTGGCAACGGTCATTTCATCCACCTCATCGCGTGCCCTGCGCGACGAGCGCGGCGACGGCGTCCACATTGCTCTTGTCGACGAAACCGGGTCCGGTCTGCACCGGAGCGCCGCCTCCGGCGGTGTTCAGATTCGTCCGGTACAGCTTCAGCAGCACGATCGGCAGATAGCCTTGCTCGTACTGTTGCTGATCCACCGCGAACAGCAGCTTCCCGGCCCGAATCGCCTCCACCACATCGGAATTCAGATCGAAGGTGGCGACGGTGGCGGCCGAACCGGCTTCCCGTACCGCGTCCACGGCTCGCGCGGCGACTTGCGAGTTCAACGTCAGAACCGCGTCGATGGAGCGGTCGGCCTCCAGCGCTCCTTTGATCCGTGATTGCGCGTCGGTCGGATTGTTGATGTCCACCTGGAGCGTGGTGGCATTGCCGAAGGCCTTGGTCGCGCCCGCGCAGCGCTCGTTCGCGCCGATATTGCCCGCTTCGTGGATGACGCACAGCATTTTGGTGCGCCGCGCCTCGGCGAGCCGTCTGCCCGCGGCCTGCCCGGCCAGCGATTCGCTTTGTCCCACATGGACGAACGCGCCGAACTTCGCGCTCTCGGACTCGCCCGAATTGATGGTCACAACCGGAATGCCCTTTGCGACAGCCTTTTCCACCGACGGCCGCAGCGCCTCCGGATTGGCCATGGAGACGACGAGCCCGTCGACGCCCTGCGCCACCGCGTTGTCGATCAGCTTCGCCTGCTGGCCGGGATCACCGGAAGCGTTGTACTCCACCCGGATTCCGAGGTCCTTGCCCGCCGCTTCCGCGCCGTTCTTGACGACGTTCCAGAACGCGTCGCCGGGGCTGCCGTGGGTCACCACCGCGACGGATTCCACCGTCCCAGCGGCCATCGGTGTTTGCGAGGGCGCGGGCGCGTCGGCGCCGGGGCCGGTGCACGCGGCCAGGAGCGCGGCCGTGGCGATCCACGGCAGCAGGCGGCTCGAACGCCGCCCTCTCGCGGTGAGGCCGCGCTGTGGTGTCGGAGACATCGTCGCTTCCTTCAGATTCCCGCGGCGGCGAGCGCGATGTCCGCGAGGTGGCGCAGGCTGCGCCCGGTGTCGTCGCTCGCCTGCCGCGCCGACTCGCCCGGCCGCAGCGCGGCGTCCTGCTCCAGCACGTACCAGCCCCGGTAGCCCGCGGCCCGCGCGGTGTGCACGAGTGCCGCGATGTCGACCTCGCCCTCGCCCAGCGGCACATACAGCCCACGGCACACGGCCGAGCTGTAGTCCAGCTTTCCGGCACGGACCTGATCGGCCAGCGCGCCGCGCACGTCTTTGAGATGAATGTGCCCGATCCGCTCCGCGTGCCGTCGCGCAAGCCGGACCGGGTCGGTGCCGCCGATGAGCAGATGCCCGGTGTCCAGGCAGATGTCGAGATCGGAATCAGCGAGGAACCGCTCGACCTCGGCCTCGCTCTCCACATGGGTGCCGACATGCGGGTGCAGCACCGTGCGCAGGCCGTGCGCGGCGGCTACGTCCCGGATCGCGGTGGCCGTGTCGACCAAGGCGCTCCACTCGGAGCCGTCCAGTTGCGGGCGCGCGTCGTACCCGTCGAAACCGGTCGCGGCGGCGAGGACGAGGACTTCCGCGCCCGCGGCGGCCAGCTGGGCGGCGGTGTCCTCGGCGCGGGCGACGGCGTCCTGCCGGTCGCGGTGCAGCACGGCGGCGAGGAATCCGCCGACGGCGGTGAGTCCGAAGGTCTCCAGCAACCGGCGCAGCTCACCTGGGTCGCGTGGCAGATAGCCGGGAGGACCGAGTTCCGTCGCGGTCAGGCCGAGTGCGGCCATCTCCGCCAAGACGGTGTGCGCGTCGAGCATGTGGCCCCAATCGGGGACCTCGCATACTCCCCAGGAGATCGGCGCGGCCGCGATGCGCAGCGGGTAGAGGGATTCGGTCATCGGTGCTCTCCGACCTTCGATGTCGAGGTGAACCGCTCTATTGGAGCGCTCCAACTATGTAACGCAGGTCATAGCGTGTCAAGAGTCGTCAGCGCGTCGCCAAAACGCAATTACCAGGCGATATTCGGCTGTGAGCGCCTGGCCCGAACCGATACGCCACTCGTGAAGTCCGATTAGAGCGCTCTATTGATCAGCCCGCGCGGAGCTTGTATCGTCCGAGCCGAAAAGGCCTGCGAACGCGGAACGGAGGCGACATGGCACGACCGACCATGGAAGACGTCGCCGCCCGCGCCGGCGTCTCCCGCGCCCTCGTCTCGCTGGTCATGCGCAACTCCCCGAAGGTCAGCGAGCACCGTCGCCGCGCCGTGCTCGACGCGGCGAAAGACCTCGGCTACCAACCGCACATCATGGCGCGCTCGCTGGCCAGCCGGACCTCCAACATCGTCGGCGTCATGGTCTCCGACCTGCGCAACGCCTTCTTCGCCGACGTCGTCGAAGGGATGGACGCCGCCGCCCAGGCCGCCGGCCTCGAACTGATCCTCAACACCGGCCGACGCACCGCCGCCCGCGAGCGCACCGCGCTGGAGAGCCTGCTCTCCTTCCGTCCCGGAGGGATCATCCTGCTGTCGCCGATCCTGCCCGCCGCCGCTATTCGCGCAGCGGCGCAGCAGGCTCCGCTGGTGCTGGTATCCCGCACGTCCACCGTCACCGAGATCGACACGGTCAACGACAACGGCGAGGTCGGCACCGGGTTGGCCGTCGACCACCTGGTCATGCTCGGACATCGGCGCATCGTGCACCTCGACGGCGGCGGCGCTTTCACCTCGGCCCCGCGCCGCAAGGGCTACCGCGCCGCCATGCAGCGCCACGGCCTGGAACCGATGGTCGTGCCGAGCGAGCACACCGACTCCGCGGGCATGGCCGCGGTGCGCAAACTGCTGAACCTGTTCTCCCACGACAACTTCCCCACCGCTCTGGTCTGCGGCAACGACTTCAACGCCGTGGGGGCGATGTCCGCGCTGGAGGAAGCGGGCCTGCGGGTGCCCGAGGACGTCTCGGTCGTCGGCTACGACAACACCTCGCTTGCCGCACTGCGTCACGTCGCGCTGACCACCATCGACCAGCCCCGCATCCAGATGGGCCGCCTAGCGATCGACGCGCTCACCGAACGACTCCGCGACGGCCGCACCACCCCGGCCCGCCGCCGGGTGGAACCGTCACTCGTCGTCCGCTCCACCACAGCCGCCCCACGCTGAACCACCGGGCCCGGAGGCCCGCCGACATACGTCGCGTCCATATATAAGGAGAGCCGATGTCACCTCACCGACCCGTCACGCTGGGCCTCGCCGGAACCGGCCGCATCGGAACCTCGCACGCCGAGACCCTGAAGAAGCTCCCGAACGTCGCCACCGTCCTGGTAGCCGACGCCGACGCCGACCGCGCCCGCACCACCGCCGCCGTCCTCGGCGTCGAATTCGCCCCCGACCTCGACACCCTCTTCGCCGCCGACCTCGACGGCCTGATCATCGCCACCGCCACCGACTCCCACCCCGAACTCATCATTCGCGCCGTCGACGCTGGGATCCCCGTGTTCTGCGAAAAGCCCGTGGCGGCCGATATCGCCGGGACCCTCGCCGTCATCGATCACCTCCGCGACTCCTCGGTGCCCGTCCAGATCGGCTTCCAACGCCGGTTCGACGCCGGCTACCGCGCGGCGCGCGAAGCGATCCGCTCCGGCAGGCTGGGGTGGCTGCATACCTTGCGGGCGACCACACTCGACCCGGCCCCGCCGCCCGCCGAGTACATTCCGCGGTCGGGTGGGATCTTCCGCGACTGCGGGGTGCATGATTTCGACATCATTCGTTGGGTGACGGGGCGAGAGATCGTCGAGGTGTATGCGCTCGGGGCGAACCGGGGCGCGGCGTTCTTCGCCGAAGCGGATGACGTCGACACGGCGGCGGTGGTGCTGCGTCTGGATGATGGGACGCTGGCCACCGTATCGCTGACCCGGTACAACGGGGCTGGGTATGACGTTCGGCTGGAAGCGTTGGGTTCCAGCGGGAATGCCATCGTCGGATTGGACGACCGCTCGCCGCTGATTTCCGTCGAACCCGATCACAATCCCTCCCCCTACCCTCCCTATGGGGGTTTCATGGAACGGTTCCGTCCGGCGTATGCGGAGGAGCTGGCGGCGTTCATCGAGGTTGCGGCCGGGCGGCTCGATAGTCCCTGCACTCCGGCGGAGGCTCTGGAGGCGTTCTATGTAGCAGAGGCATGCGAGCTGTCGCGGCGACAGGGTAGGGCTGTCGAAATAGCAGAGGTACGGCGCTGAGAGATACCCGGGGTCGGGAGCCGACATTCCGATTCAGTGATCAGGTTGTCGGCGGAAGACTCATATGGGCATCGCGGAGCTATTCGATGAGCTTGCGCTCTTCCTGCGGGCGCACGTGACCGGCAATGGATGAGTCAGCTCAACAGCCGGGCCATCTCATCCATAATCGGAGAGTCGGCGAACGGCTGGTCTTGGCCGATCACACGCCAACCCCATGCCTCGTATGCGGCGCGGGCCGGGTTGCCGACTCGCACCAGCAGGTACGCCAGTGATTCCGGCCGCCGGGTCAGCAAGGCATCGTGGATGGTCCTCGCGAAACCTTGGCCTTGGTAGTCGGGATGTACGGCGAACTCGCGAAAGATGTAGACGGGTGCGCCCTCTGTTTCCGGGGCCGATTGCGGGTAGACCCGAATTGCTTTCTTCCACACCGCTTGTGGTCTGCTGTAGGGAGTGCCGAAGGCATAGCCGATCATCCGGCCGTCTATTCGTCCCGCGACCAGTTCGAAGCCTGTTATCGGTGCGTACATTTCTTCGAGTCGTTCCCAGAATCGCACTGGGCTGTACCACGGGTTGTCTTGCTGCTCGCGGTGGGAGTCGAAGTATAGGGCCTTGAGTTCGTCTTCGAGTTCGAGTGCCTCAGCGGCGTCGTAGTGGGCGAGATCTAGCAGGCGCGAGGTCATGACCCGATGGCCTTCTCACGACAAAAGGCGTCGTCCCGCAGTAGTTCGTGGAGTTCCAGAGCGCTGCGCATGCGCCGCTGACCCTTCGGTACGGCCGCGAGGACTTGTTCCCCCAAACCCATGACAAACCGCGTCCGGTGCTCGATCGGCAAACCCGCCAAGGTGGTAGTTGCATGACCAGCACCCTCAGTTGGGTCTCCTGCCGAGACCAAGCAGATGGCACGCTGCAACTCGATCTGGACCGGCCCGCGCCGACTATTCGGCGGATACAGGTTGAGCGCCGCCGCCTGCGCCTCTTCTGCCCGGCGGCTATCGCCGAGATGGGAGTACACGAAGCTTTCGGTGAATCTGACTCGTTCTTCCGGATATGCCCAGCAGTGCCAGCCGTGATCCTTGGTCATGGAAGACGGCAGAGCTGCGAATGTCTCCCGCAGATCGTTCAATGACGACTCCGCCTCGTCCGCGCGACCCAACAAAGCGAAGGACTGGGCCCGCGCAGCAAGCAGGCTGGGTCTCCCGACTGCCGGACCGTCCGCGATCAGGGGATCGCATTTGCCGACCTCCTCGATGATGGCTTCAGGATCCAGTCCGTCATAGATCCCCCGGATGGCTTTGCGTCCCCGCACGAACATGATGGTGTGGGGATCGCCTGAGCAATCTGCGGCGTAGCGAGCCGTGCGCCACCACCGCGCCCCTTCGCGTCGGCGGCCGAGGTCCCCGATTGATTGAGCCATGTACTGGCTCAAAAGAGCGCCTATCCTGTACAGCTCGCGGCGCTGGCTAGCGCTCCGCGATGAACCGAGCGCCGCCTCGAGACTCAGGACATCCACCAACAGCATCTCTTGCAACTCGGTGGACGTGTGGGTGACGTATGCGGCTCCGTATTCGCGGACTATCTCGTTCCAGTCCTCCAGATCGACCGGAACACCCTCTGACACAGCGCGATTCAGGCCGTGCCGAGCCGACTCCAATCCGAAGGCCATACCGACACCGGCGGCTGACGCGCTGAGCAGAAAGGTTCGGCGTTGCACGTCGTCAACCTCTTTCGCCGCGCTCGGCAGGAACATCGGTGGATCGTCCGACTCCATGGTATCGCCGCCGGTTCCGCGCTCGACCGGGCGAAAACCGAGTTCGGCGTCAGTCGCGACGCCGAGTACGGCCCTCAGCCCGGCGCGGTAGTCCGCGTTCGGCCAGTGGAAGACGCCGCGCTCCAACTTCCCGATGTAGTTGCCCGACAGTTGAACAACCCGACCTGTTCGCCGATAAACCCAGGCGTTTACCGCGTCGGCGAGTTCCGCACGAGACAACGGATGCCCCGTGACTTCGGACTTCGTTCGAGCTCGTGCCGCTCTGAGCTGGTGATTCGGTTCAGACAAGCCCCGTCCCCCTCGTTCGGTAACCCGCAGCCAAATCATTGCATCCGCCCCAGGCCCCCAGGCCCGAACCAGCTCGACATCTCCCGATTCTCCCCATGTCCTCCCTCAAACAGGCGTTCCCGCAAAGCCACTTCGAGGCGGAATCTAGCCACAGCACCCCACGCCGAAGCGCTTTCAGGCTCTGCGGCGTCAGGTGCTCGTCTTCGATCGACTGGAGCAGGAGGCAAGGAATGCGATCCGTTCACAGATATGCGACGGGTGGCGCGACGCACCAAACGCCACTCGTGCACGGCATACCGTCAGACACATTGATGTCGAGATGCCGTTTCTACAGGGAGATTTGCGGTCTGCCTGCGCGTGTACAGCCGCAACTCCGCCAGATCTTCATCCCCTCGGGCAGCGTCGGAGGAATCACCGTTCCAGCCGAACTCGGCGCTTCCATCAAAGTTCACATGCAGGGGCGCGGCATTCGGCCCGGCCCGATCGTCTCGCATCCCCGCTCCAAGCGGTGGACCTTCCTCGTCATACCGGATGTCCCCAACGACAACATGGCTCTGTTCGGCGAACTGTTCCGCCTCAACGCGTCCGTTGCCAGACTCGGCGCCCAAATCGCACTCCCATCGCCCGCCGACCGCCATGGATTTCGAGTGTGGGTGAACCCGCCACGTGACAGTTACCGCCCGTCAGGGCTGGCTGTAATCGAAGCCATCCGGGCATGTGCCCTGCCTCGTCGACGTCGAGCGCGATAGGCGAGAAGAAGCAACGATGACATGGGACCGACTGACCATCGGCAGCTGGGTCAGCACGTATGAAGGCTGCCCCGTGAGAACCGTTGTCGATGAGGACCGTGATTACGTAACCTTCGTGTTCGGCACATCGGGTAACGAATTCGAGCTGATGCTCGACCGTGTCACACTGGCCGAGGTGGTCCAGCTCGGCTCGAGAGCCCTGACTGAACCGTTTCCGCTCAGACGTGATCCAAAGACCACACCCACGGACGGACTTGAAGGCTCGACCGTGTCAGCCTTGCCATGAGCACATCGGTGACTGTATGGATCCCGTGCTTCTCGGAGGCCGACTGCACGAGGCACTCTGGCACAAGGGACCTCGTAAGACAGTTGATCTGTGGTGACCATGGCACACTCCATACATGGAGAGCGAGGTGGAGCGCGAGCTGCGCCAGATGATCTTCGATCACCTGGCGCGACGAGTCCAGGAGCAGGGTTCGCTGACTCGCGAGGAGCTGACCGAGTTCGAGGTCGGCACCGAGACCTATCGGCTGATCGACCGCAACAAGGGAATCTGGAATCCTTCGCAATTCGCCGCCACCTTGTCGATTCTCTCGAAGCCCGACAGCCCCTACGACGATGAGGAAGTTGGCGATTCTCTCTATGCCTATGCATATCGAGACGGCAACGTCCGAGGCGACAACACCAAGTTGAGGCGCGCGTACGACTTAGCACTACCCATCATCCTGCTGCGATGGATCAAGATCGGTTCAGCGATCCGGTACGTCCCGGTATTTCCTGTCTACGTCGTTGCGGACGACCAGCCGGGCAAACGGTTCATCCTGGCGCTGGACGAGAGTCTGCGAGAAGTCAGCGATCCGTTGCATCTCAAACCGATCGAGCGCGCCTACGTCCAACGTGTGACGAAGCAACGACTACACCAGCCGGAGTTCCGGGGCCGGGTTCTGCTGGCCTACGACAACCGCTGTGCGATGTGCAAGGTACGTCACGCGCAATTGCTGGACGCCGCCCACATCATCGGAGACGGCAAGGAGCACGGTACGGCCGATGTCGACAACGGCCTGAGTCTTTGCAAGATCCACCACGCCGCCTACGACAGCAATCTGATTGGCATCTCTCCCGGGTACGAAATCCACGTCGGCGCACAGCTGATGCGGGACCCGGACAAGGGTCCGATGCTGCGTTACGGGCTACAAGCAATGGACGGTCAGCCACTAGCACTACCGCAGCGGCGGAAGGACTGGCCATCGGCGGAGCGACTCGAGGAACGGTTCGCCGAATTCAAGGAAGCTAGCTGACCAATGCAGTCAAAATGACCTTTGAGCACTCCCCGTCGATGGTTGACATCTACTTTCAGCGCTACACCGCCGCGCAGGCACGCGAACTACGCGACGAGGTCGAAACTATCTTCCGAGACTCCTACGTTGACGCGATCGAGTCCGGCGAGGAGTTCGAGTCGCCCGAAGCGTTCATGCACCGGTTCGCCGCCTACACCGATCCCGCCCGGGCTGGTGCCTTCGAGCTGGTGATCGCCCGCCTCGACGGCGAACTCTGCGGCCAGGCATGGGGTTGGCCGCTCACTGCCAAGACCGCGTGGTGGGACGGACTGAAACTTGACGAGGGCGACCAAGCGTCCTTCACCTCAGAGAACGGCTCTCGCACATTCGCGTTCAGCGAGATCATGGTGCGCAAGCAGTTTACGGGGAAGGGTATTGCGCGTGCCCTGCACGACGAACTACTTGAGGGTCGGCCGGAACGGCGCGCGACGCTGCTTGTCCGACCGGATAACCGCCGGGCGTATGACAACTATCGCCGCTGGGGGTGGCACCGCGTCGGCACACTGCGCCCGGATTGGCCCGATGCGCCACGATTCGATGTTCTGATGCGCGATCTTCAACAGGCTCACGTGGACCAGCAGGGTGCTGCTGCACACTGAGGAAAGAGCTGCGGCTCAGCGCTTCCATGCAGCGATTCCTGTCCGCCATCGACGAAGGTCATGTAGGGCATCCGGCGTTATCCCCTCATCGGCAAGCGCACCGTACGCGGAAGCGGATTCGGATCACATCCGGAATCAGACACCGTCTCGGCGGCTGAGTCACGACGGCAACAGCTTCGCGATGAACTCCGTCAACTGCTTCTGCATAGGAACGATTCCGGGGCCAGCGCGGGAAAAAACATTCTGGCAATTGGCATTTCACGAACCGCGGATCAACCGTGCGCACGCTTGCGCATTGCTAGCATCGGGCGGTTCGGGCAGTGGGGCGTATGAACCGGAGGGGAATGTATGAGCGGCGCATCGGGCTGCGATCAAGGACAGAAGCGGGTCATGGCGTCGCGCCGTGTCTCGTACACATTGCCTGCCCTGGTGGCTACGGCGCTTATGTCGAGTGGGTGTGGGGCTGGTGGCACCGCTGCTCCCCGCCCGATCGTCACCACGGTCTACACCACCTCGAAGACCCCGGCTCGCACGACTCCGCCGACGACCACCACTACCCCGCCACCGACGACAACCATTCCTCGGGTCATCCCGACCACGCCGGCCACCGACACCGCGCAGCCGATTCACGTCGGGATCTGTGTCGACCAGGCAACGGACACCCGGGTGATCGATGACCTGTGCGACACCACCGACAGCCGCTACGCCACCTTCTGGTATCGGCACACCGACGACCTGGTGTACCCGGCGGTCGGCGCCGCGGTGGCCTTGGCCGCCGGGACCTTCCTTCGCCCGAGCGGAACCGTAGTTCACGACCGAGGTGTTCCGACCAGTGGCGGAACGATCCAGCGCGGCGTGCTCGGCCAGGGGCGCCCTGACATCGGCGGCGTCGGCTCGTAGCCCATCTGATAGGCGGTCGCAACTGCGATCTCGGTCAGGCTCGTGACGGCGCGAAGCAGAGTCACGTCCGGTGAGACGTGGCCGAGCGGGGTTCGGTCCACCCTGCCGGGACCGCGGCAATACGCCGGTGGCGCACCCACCCGCGGACACCGATGGCCAGCGGTATCAGGACGGTGAGAAACCCTGACACCGGCTCGAATACGAGGCCGAACGCGGTCAGAACAGCGATTGCGCCGAGGATCGGCGCTGGTACGTAGCCGCGGGTTCGTTCCGTCTCGATCACGGCGACGCCGAAGCCGACGGCGGCGACGCCGAACGCCGTGAACCAGAAGGCGAGTTCGGTCTCCTCGCGACCGGTCGCCCAGATGACGCCGCCGAGCGCGGTATGTGCCGATCCGATGAATGTGAGAAGACTGCCCGCGATCGGAAAGGGAGTTTTTGAATCCATATTCCGAAACCTTGCCTTAGGCTGTCCCCCATGGCAAGACCCCGGCGCTTCACCGATGAGCAGATCCTCGACGCCGCACGCGACTTGCTGGCCGATCCGGCGACGACCAGGCCGACCATCGCCGCGATCAGTGCCGCTTCCGGCGTCCACACCGGATCGATCTACGTGCGCTTCGCTTCCCGCGAAGAGTTGCTCGCACGACTGTGGCTGCGCTCGATCCAGCGCTTCCATATCGGATTCGTCGCCGCGCTGTCGGGAGCCGACCCACTGCTCGCCGCCGCGATGCACCTGCCGCGATATTGCCGCGAGCATCCCACCGAAGCTCGTGCGATGAAGATGTTCCGGCGCGAGGAACTGCTCGAAGTGGGCTCTGCCGAGTTGCGTGCGGATATCGCAGGAGTCAACGACCGGATGAACGACGCGCTGCGTGCCGCCGTCGCGGCGGAATGCGGCGAGGCCGACGAGCATCACATGGCGGTCGCGGTGGCTGCCGTCAAGGCGATTCCCTACGGGCTCGTCCGCGAATACATCGCGAACGCGGTGGCCATTCCGGACTGGGTCGACGACGTCACCGCTACCGCGACAGCCGCCGTTATCCACAAGCTGCGCCGGACTGGTGTTCAAGTAGGCGGCCGCAGCGCTGGTGGTAGTTGAGCAGGGCTTGGTGTTGTCGGCGGCGCGCCAGCCGACCGAGCCCAGATGTGGTCAGCGGGACGGAGCGGTGGCAGTACCAGCCAACTGAGCAGGCCAGATAAGACACCGTCGCAGCGGCCGACTCACGCTGGTAACAAACGCGCGATGACCTCGGTCAACTGCTTGACGTTTCGGCACTCGTGCATCGTGACGTTCGCCGCGTACACGTGGGCGGCGGAATCCCCCGTCGACCATGACCGAGACGGCTCGGGATTCAGCCAGTAGGTGTGCTTCGCCCGGTCGGCAATGGTCTGCACCGCAGCGAGATTCGGCTCCGTGCGGTTCGTGCGCCCGTCGCCGAGGATGAGAACCGACGTACGCGGCCCGAGGGCGTCGGCGTAGTTGTCGAGGAAGCCTTGGAAGGCCTCGCCGTAGTTCGAACTGCCGAAGCGGGCGACCTTGGTGGAGCGGATGATTCGGGCGGCGGTGCCGGGGGTCGGGGGTTCGCCGGGGGTGAAGAAGTGCGTGATCTCGTCGCAGGTGTCGACGAAGCCGAAGCTGCGGACCTTGCTGAATTGGTCTTGCAGGGCCTGGATCAGCTGAAGGGTGAATTCGGCGAAGCCGGTGACCGAGCCGGAGATGTCGGCGAGGACGACCAGGTCGGGGCGGCCGTGTTTGCGGGCGCGCAGGACCGGGTCGATGGGGACGCCTCCGGTGGCCATGGAGCGGCGCAGGGTGCGGCGTAGGTCGATCTGGCCGCGCACGGCTTTGCGGCGGCGGACGGCGAGGCGGGTGGCGAGTTTGCGGGCCAAAGGGTGGACCAGGCGGCGCATTTCGGCGAGGTCCTGTTCGCGTGCGCCGAGGAAATCGATCTGGTCGGTGCTGGATTCGACGCCGCGGCGGGCGATGTATTCGGTGCCGCGCAGCTGTGCCGAGCGCAGGCGGGCCTCGGTTTGGACGGCGGTGCGGAAAGCGGCGAGGCGGCGGTTGGCCTCGATGGTGTGGACGGTGGTGTCGAGCTGGGAGGAGCCGTTCATGCCCGCCACGACGCGATCGATGAGTTCTTCCGGGCGTAGGGCTTTCATGGTCAGGTAAGAGGACCAGCCCGCGCCGGATGCGGTGGTGACCGGCGCGGTGGACTGCCCGGCGCCCGCGCCGCCGTAGCCGCCGAGTTCGGTCAGTGCCTGGCGGGCCAGTTCGGCGACCGACTCCGAATCGTCCTGTGCCAGTGTGGAGACGAGCCGATCTCGCAGCGCTTCGATGGATTCGGGCGTCGACGGATCGACGGACTGTGGCTGTTGGGCGGTAAGGAAATACAGGTCGAAGAGTTGATCGAACACGGCGCGTTGGCCATTGCGGCGCAGCAGGCAGGCGGCCATGCCGGAACGCAAACGATTGCGATCATCGATTCCGAGGGCGATCATCGCCTCAGCCGCGTCGATGGTTTCACTCGGCCCGGCGTTGATGCCGTGATCCCGCAGGAGTCCGACGAACTCGACGAGGCGATCGGTTATCGAGTCGGAGCCTCGACGGCCCGTCTCGCCGAGGCGGTTTTCAGCGATGCTCATGCTCGACTCCGGCAACCTCGCGCCACAAGCAGCGCAATGATCCGCCCGGACGGTAAGTCCGGTTCGAGGGAGCAGACGCGCCGAGCCTCGGGGCGGGTTGGGTTGCGAACGGCAGGAGTGGCGCGAGCCCGAGGGGGCGCTTCATCTCACCGTCCTCCTTGCTCGGCATCCAGATCGAGTCCGAGCCGCTCGATCGCCACGCGGTGGTCGGATTGATATTTCAACAGCACACCGAGCGTCGAGCGGACGACGCCACCGGATAGATTGCGCGCACCCAGAGCGACCAGTGTCTTCGCCCAATCGACGGTCTCCGCGATCGACGGCGCTTTGCGCAACGAAAGCTGGCGCAACGCCCCGACCACGCGGACCACCGGCTCTCCCAGCGCCTCGTCCAGCTCCGGAACCTTCATCCGCACGATCGCCCGCTCCAATTCCGCCGTCGGGTAATCGATGTGCAAATACAGGCACCGCCGCTTGAGCGCTTCGGACAGCTCGCGGTTGGCATTGGAGGTCACGATCACGAACGGCTTGCGCACCGCGGTGACGGTGCCGAGTTCCGGGATGCTCACCTGGTAGTCGCCGAGCACCTCGAGCAGCAGGCCTTCCAACTCCACATCGGCTTTGTCGAGTTCATCGATGAGCAGCACCGTGGAGCGCGGGTTACGGATGGCGGCCAGTAGCGGGCGCGCGAGGAGGAACTCTTCGGTGAAGACGTGGTCGCGGGTGCTGTCCCAGCCTTCGTCGTCCGAGGCGGTGATGCGCAGCAGCTGCTTGGCGTGGTTCCACTCGTAGAGGGCGCGGGCCTCGTCGATGCCCTCGTAACACTGCAACCGCACCAGGTCGGACGTGGTCGCCGCGGCGACGGCCTTGGCCAGCTCGGTCTTGCCGACGCCCGCCGGGCCTTCGATCAGCAGGGGCTTGCCGAGGTGGCCCGCGAGGAACACGGCGGTGGCGATATCGAGGGACGGGAGGTACCCGGCCTCGGTGAGACGCCCGGTCACCTCGTCCACCGACGCGAAGAACTTACTCATCGGTAACTAGTCTAGACCGGACGCTTGGGCCTCAGCTCGGCGCAGGTATGCGGAAATGGCTCGGCTCGGCGTCCGACGGCACGGCGCTCGCCACGGTGAACGGCTCGACCAGCGAGCGCAGTTCGATGAGGTGCCTGGCGTGCGCGTCGAGCGCGCGATCCTCCTCGGAGACCGGCTCCCACTGCGGCACCGGCCGCGCTTTGCCGTCGGCGTCCAGCGCGACGACCACGGCGAGACCGTGCGCGGCGAGCGCGGGCTCGTCGGAGTGGGCGTCGGTGGAGGTCACATGCACGCTGAGGTGCATGCTGCGCGGGCCGGTGTGGATCAGCCGCGCGGTGACCTCGACGACATGGCCGATGACGATCGGCCGGTAGAAGCGGATGCCGCCGAAGTACGAAGTGATGACCCGCTGCCCCGCCCAGTCCGCACCGCAGACGTAGGCCGCCTCGTCGATCCACCGCATCGTGCGGCCGCCGTGCACCTTGCCGCCCCAGTTGATGTCCGACGGCGCGGCCAGGAACCGCAGCGTGGCGCTCGGCGCGGTGCCCGCCGACGTGTACCGCTGCGCGGCCATCGCCTCCTCGATCAGCTTGCGCACCGAGACCCGGGCTCGCGCCTGGCGGTGCCGCTGCAATTCCAGCAGCGTGGCGGGATTCCATTGCGGCACTTCCACGGTGCGCCGGTCGTCGTCCACGGCGACGAAGATCGTCAGGCATTGCGCCGACTGCACCGGCTGCACACGGGTGGGGTCGGTCGAATAGACGGTGACCAGGATGTGCATGCTGGTGCGCCCGGTGTGGACCAGATTCGCGTGTAATTCGACCAGCTCGCCGACCGCGATCGGCCGGTCGAGATGGATATTGCCGACGTAGGCGGTGACGCAGTAGCGGCCGCTCCACTGGGCCGCCGCCGCGTAGGCGACCTTGTCGATCCATTCCAGGAGTTTGCCGCCGTCGACCGATCCGACGATGCCCGCGTCGTCGGGCTTCACGAGAAATCGGTGGATCGCCTCGGGTCGGCGGCCGGCCGAGGTCGGGATGGTCACGGTGCGGTCGAGTTTTATCGAGTGGGCCACGGTGCGGAATCCGTTCGGACAGGGAATCTCCGGATGTACATTTCTCCGACCTCGTTGTCCGGAAGAACCCTAGGCCCCAGCCGCCGTACGAGCGAGTAACCAGACGGTCGCTACACCGCGCGGCGGCGGGAGAGCGATCCGGACGGCGCGAAACGGACCCGGGCGACGACCCGGCCCGCCTCAGACCGGGCTCAGACGAACGATCACATACCCGTTCGCCATGGCTCGCCGCAGATCGTCGCGATCGACCGTCCCGTCCGGCTCCAGTTCGATGCCCGCGTAGCGCCCGTGGATCGGATTCGCCGACACCACCACCGGAGCGAGCGCGGCGAGCCGGGCCTCGTCGGCGATCACTTCGGCTCTGGCACGAATCTCGCTGCCGCGCAGCCGAACACGCACGGCTTCACCGTCGCGGAGATTGCGCCGCCATCCGGCCGTCGTGCCGACGAGCAGCGCTCCGTCATGGTCGGCATATCCGACCGGATTGGTGTACTCGCGCCCCGATTTCCTCCCGAGCACCGTGACCAGCAGCAACCTGCCGCTGAGCACCCGATGCAGCGGAGACCGGAGCAACGACCTGACGACCGCGTCCCCGGTGCGCTGGATACGCGATTGGGACGGTCGCACCGAAGCCTGGCTGGACATATCGGTCACCTCCAAGATATTTACTGAGTATCTACTCAGAAAATACGACCGCGTCGGGCATACTGCAAGGGGTGACGAACGAACGATCGGAGGATTCGTGACGACATCCGGCCGGGTCGAAGGACGCCGCCGTGGGCGTCCCTCGACGGGCGTCCGCGACGCGGTGATCGCCGCCGCGGAGCGAATCCTCGCCGAGGAGGGTGTGGCGCGGCTGTCCACGAAAGGGGTCGCCGACCGCGCCGGTGTCGCCGAGTCGAGCATCTTCTATCACTTCCGCGACCGGACCGGGCTGTTGCAGGCGGTGGTCCAGCGACACCTGCGACCGGTCAAGGACGTCCTCGGCGACATCGACGCGCACCGAGACCTGCGGGCCGATCTCGTCGCCCTGATGGAGGCGCTGGAAGATTTCTTCGTCGCCACGATCCCCGTCGCCGCCGCGATCCAATCCGACGCCGAACTACGCGCGCGCTACCTCGACCGCGCCCAGGAGACGGACATCGGTCCGCACCGCGCGGTGGACGCGATGCAGGCGCGGCTCGCGGCCGCGCAGCCCTCTGCCTCGAGCGCCGTAAATCTGCGCGCGGCAGCGCTGCTGCTGGTGGGCGCGGCGCATCAGCGCGCGCTGCAACGCCACCTGAGCCCAGCGAGCGCGTTCACGTCACTGCCGTCGCCTGCGGACATAGTGGACACGGTGCTGCCGCTCTTCGGTTGATCGCAGGGTGCGGCGATAGGGGAACTCCCTAATACCTCGGTTCGATTTGCCCCGCAGGGGAGAGAACACCCGTGACCTTCGGCGGCGAGTGCGCAAGAGTGTAGCTATGCAGTCGCTGTGCCGTCGGTAAGCGCGACCGCGAAGCAGTGACCGTAGATCCAAGCTCTGTCTGCGGGGGTGGGCCGTGGGCGGACCCCGCAACGGGGGGATGGCGGGCGGAGACGCTCGCCGCAGACCGAAAGGATTTACGTTGTTCTCGTCAATCAGCGCACGCCGTATCTTTCGCGTGGCCGTCGCCGGTGCGATCGCCGCGATTCCGTTGACCGCGCTGGCGATGCCCGCCTCCGCCACCCCGAGCACACCCGGTGTCACTCCGGCTTACAACCAGTGCGCCTTCGGCCCGTTCCAGGACTGGAGTTGCCACAACAACGTCTTGGTCGACAAACCGCACTACGGCGCACCACCTTATGGCCGCGGTCCTGGCTGGGGCCAGGGTGGTGGCTGGGGCGGCGGAGGCTGGAACCAAGGCTGGGGCGACGGAGGCTGGAACCAAGGCTGGGGCGGAGGCTGGAATCAGGGCTGGGGCCAGGGCGGAGGCTGGGGCCAGGGCTTCCCGGGCACAGGCTCGTTCGGCAGCAGTTAGAAACTCCGCGAAAGACGCCGGTGGCCCGCTCCGGAACTCCGGAGCGGGCCACCGCGCGAATCGGCCTGGGTATCAGGCGGTCTCGGTGATCGGGCGATCGACCCAGCTCATCAGGCCGCGCAGCTTGGCGCCGGTGACCTCGATCGGGTGCTCGGCGTTCTTCTTGCGCAGCGCCTCGAGCTCCTTGTTGCCGCCCTCGACGTTGGCGACCAGACGCTTGACGAAGCTGCCGTCCTGGATGTCCTTGAGGATGTCCTGCATGCGCTTCTTGGTGTCGGCGTCGATGACCCGCGGGCCCGACAGGTAGCCACCGAACTCGGCGGTGTCGGAAACCGAGTAGTTCATCCGCGCGATGCCGCCCTCGTACATCAGGTCGACGATCAGCTTCAGCTCGTGCAGCACCTCGAAGTAGGCCATCTCCGGCGCGTAACCGGCCTCGACCATGACCTCGAAACCGGTCTTCACCAGTTCCTCGGTGCCGCCGCACAGCACGGCCTGCTCACCGAACAGGTCGGTCTCGGTCTCTTCCTTGAAGGTGGTCTTGATGACGCCCGCGCGGGTGCCGCCGATGCCCTTGGCGTAGGACAGCGCCAGCGCCTGGCCCTCGCCCTTCGGGTCCTGGTCGATCGCGATCAGCGCCGGAACGCCCTTGCCGTCGACGAACTGACGACGCACCAGGTGGCCCGGGCCCTTCGGGGCGACCATGCCGATGGTGACGTTCGCCGGCGGCTTGATCAGGCCGAAGTGGATGTTGAGGCCGTGGCCGAAGAACAGCGCGTCGCCGTCCTTCAGGTTCGGCTCGATGTCATTGGTGAAGATCGACGCCTGCGCGGTGTCGGGCGCGAGCACCATGATGACGTCCGCCCACTCCGAGACCTCGGCGGGCGTGCCGACGGTCAGGCCCGCCTCCTCGGCCTTCGGACGCGACTTCGAACCCTCGGCCAGACCGACGCGGACCTCGACGCCCGAGTCGCGCAGGCTCAGCGAGTGCGCGTGACCCTGGCTGCCGTAGCCGATGACAGCGACCTTGCGGCCCTGGATGATCGACAGGTCGGCATCGTCGTCGTAGAACATCTCGACTGCCACTGTGGTTCCTTCCGGGATCATCCCCGCGCGAGGCGGGGCACACCGGCTTGCGCCGGTGCGGATTTACGTTGTTCTGGATCGGATCACCCCCGCAGCCGCGGGAGGGGATCATTCCCGCGTGAGCGGGGAGGCGGCACGCCAACCGTCGATCGCAGAAAGACTAGCGTGTGGCCGCCGCTGTGCGGTCGGCCCCATCGGTATGCCGCTCGTCAGCTCATCGGGTGGCGGTGATGGACTTCGGTCCACGCCCCACCGCGACGACACCGGACTGCACGATCTCCCGGATGCCGTACGGTTCGAGCATCCGCAGCAGCGCGTCGAGCTTGGACCGGGTTCCGGTCGCCTCGACGGTGAGCGCGTCCGGCGACACGTCGATGACCTTCGCGCGGAACAGCCCCACGGCCTCGATCACCTGGGTCCGCACGCTGGCGTCGGCGCGCACCTTCACCAGGATCAGTTCGCGGGCCACCGAGCTGTCGGAATCCTGCTCCACGATCTTGATGACGTTCACCAGCTTGTTGAGCTGCTTGGTGACCTGCTCGAGCGGCAGGTCTTCGACGGTGACGACGATGGTCATGCGCGAGATCTCGGGGAGCTCGGTGCCACCGACCGCCAGCGACTCGATGTTGAAGCCGCGGCGGGAGAACAGCGCCGCGACCCGTGCCAGCACGCCCGGTTTGTCCTCGACGAGAACGCTGAGGGTATGCGTGGTACTCATCCGTTGTTCACCTTGTTCTGTTCGTGCGACATCGCCGTGTGGATGACCGCGGGCTCGGAGGCCTGCTCGTCGTCGTCGAACAGCGGGCGGATGCCGCGAGCGGCCATGATCTCGTCGTTGCTGGTGCCCGCGGCGACCATCGGCCACACCTGGGCGTCCTTGCCGACGATGAAGTCGATCACCACGGGACGGTCGTTGATGGACTGCGCCTCGCGGATCGCGGCCTCCACGTCCTCCTCGCGCTCCACCCGGATGCCGTGGCAGCCGAGGGCTTCGGCGAGCTTCACGAAGTCGGGGATGCGCAGGGTGTGCGTGCCAAGGTCGGTGTTGGAGTAGCGCTCCTGGTAGAACAGCGTCTGCCACTGGCGCACCATGCCGAGGTTGCCGTTGTTGATCAGCGCGACCTTGATCGGGACGCCCTCGACGGCGCAGGTGGCCAGCTCCTGGTTGGTCATCTGGAAGCAGCCGTCACCGTCGACCGCCCACACCTCTTTGTCCGGCGCGCCCATCTTGGCGCCCATGGCCGCCGGGACGGCGTAGCCCATGGTGCCCAGGCCACCGGAGTTCAGCCAGGTGCGCGGCTTCTCGTACTTGATGAACTGGGCGGCCCACATCTGGTGCTGGCCGACGCCCGCGCAGTAGATCGCGTCGGGTCCGGCCAGGCGGCCGAGCGCCTCGATGACGAACTCCGGCGACAGCGAACCGTCCGCGGGCGGGGTCCAGCCCAGCGGGTAGGCGTCGCGCACGCCGTCGAGGTAGGTCCACCAGTCGGTCAGGTGCAGCGGCAGCGCGTCGCCCGCCGAAGGGTCGGCCTTCAGTGTCTCGATGAGCTCGACGATCACCTCGCGGCAGTCGCCCACGATCGGGACGTCGGCGTGGCGGTTCTTGCCGATCTCGGCCGGGTCGATGTCGGCGTGGATGACCTTGGCGCCGGGCGCGAAGGAGTCCAGCTGACCGGTGACGCGGTCGTCGAACCGCGCGCCCAGGGTGATCAGCAGATCCGACCGCTGCAACGCGGCGACCGCGCCCACGGTGCCGTGCATGCCGGGCATGCCCATGTTCAGGCGGTGGCTGTCGGGAAACGCGCCGCGCGCCATCAGCGTGGTGACCACGGGGATGCCGGTGAGCTCGGCCAGTTGCAGCAGCTCGGCAGAGGCATCGGCCTTGATCACGCCGCCGCCGACGTAGAGCACGGGAGCCTTGGCTTCCATGATCATCCGCGCGGCCTCGCGCACCTGCTTGCCGTGCGGCTTGGTGACCGGACGGTAGCCGGGCAGCCGCATCTCCGGCGGCCAGGTGAAGGTGGTCTGCGCCTGCAGCACGTCCTTCGGGATGTCGACCAGCACGGCGCCCGGACGGCCCGAGGCGGCGAGGTAGAACGCTTCCGCGATGATGCGCGGGATGTCGATGCCCTCGGTGATCAGGAAGTTGTGCTTGGTGATCGGCATGGTGATGCCGGAGATATCGGCTTCCTGGAACGCGTCGGTGCCGATCAGGCCGCGGCCGACCTGGCCGGTGATGGCGACGATCGGGACGGAGTCCATCTGCGCGTCGGCGATCGGGGTGACCAGGTTGGTCGCGCCGGGGCCGGATGTGGCCATACACACACCGACCTTGCCGGTCGCCTGGGCGTAACCGGTGGCGGCGTGGCCCGCGCCCTGCTCGTGGCGGACGAGCACATGGCGCACCTTGGTGGAATCGAAAAGCGGGTCGTAGACGGGAAGGATCGCGCCGCCCGGAATGCCGAATACGGTGTCGACGCCGAGCTCCTCGAGCGACCGGATGACCGACTGCGCGCCGGTGACCCGCTCGGGCGGGAGCTGGCGGCGGTTGGCCGCGGACGTCGCGTTGGCAGCGGGCGTGGCCTGCTGATTCGCCGAAGGCGCTGGCCTACGGGCCGAAGGCCCGGGCCGTGCGGTAGGTGCGCTCACCGTCTTCGTTCCTTACTGGTTGTGGTTCCGACCCCGGATGTTGTGTCAGCGGTGTCTTGCGCTTCGCCATGCCGGACATTAGTCCGAACATAAAAAAGCCCCCGACAGCGCAGGGCTGATCGAGGGTGGCGCGTCGCAACGCGAGCTGACGTATTCGACTCAGTGTGTCAGGCTCAACGCTGGACGCGCCGGCCGATTACGAGCAACTCGTTTCGATTCACGCGCACGACGTTAAGCGGGTGTGAACCGAAGAGTCAAACAGATGACCCCGTGTGTCCCATTATGTGGGAGAGTGCGGTTGCTTGTGTCCGTTCGTCAGGATGCGAGGATGGTGGTGTGTCATCACCGCATCAGTCCGTGCCACCGTCTGAATCGTCCCACACACCCGCGGGGACGACGGATACGGGTGGCGCCTCGGACGCCCATGTGATCCGCATCCCACGGCTGGCGTTCCTGGGCGTATTCATCCTGCTGATGTGCGTGTTCTTCCCCTTCGTCGGCTGGCCCGCCGGACTGTGGTGGCTGCTGCTGATCCCCGTCGCGGTGCTGGCTTGGGTGCTGCGGACGCAGACCGGCGTCTCGGACGCGGGGCTGGATTTGCGGACGCTGTTCGGCTCCCGCCACCTCGACTGGGCGCAGGTGAAGGGTGTGCGAATCCCGAAGCGTGGGTACGTGCGCGCCGACCTGACCGACGGCAGCGAAGTGAAGTTGCCCGCGGTGAGTTATGACCGGCTGCGCGATCTGGCCGCTTTCTCCGGCGGACGGATTCCGGACCCGTTCGCGGAGCCGAGGGAACCCGCGAAGGGAGAGTCCCCCGCCGAACCCGCGGACGCGAGTAGCGGGACCTCGAATACCGAGGGCGATCCGGCGACCAATGGCTTGGCGAAGTCCGGCGAGAACGCCGAAGAAGGCACGCGACGCGACAGCGCGACGTAGCGAGTTCGGTCACACCGACCGACGCTCCAGTTGCCCGGCTCGAGCCCCATCGCGCCGAAGCGGAACATTCGCCGCCGTTGGGAGGTTGCGGTCGAGTGATGGGATGATTTCCCCGGAGCACTGATCCTCCTCGTCCCCACCCCGACGTTCCGGTACCTCCGGCGTCACCGTCGTCGCCCGCGACACCACGCACCGGCGACACACCCGACCCGGCCGACCGCGATGAGACGCCACACCACCCAGCAGGTGGGCACGCCCACCGGGAGTAACGTGGTGCTCCGCCGAGCACGCTCTGCGCCGTCGCACGTCAGCCCCCGCGACCCGAGGACCATCGAAATGCCACCGCTTCGTTCACGAACCACGACCATCGGCCGCAATGCCGCAGGCGCACGCGCTCTCTGGCGCGCCACCGGCATGACCGACACCGACTTCGGCAAGCCGATCGTCGCCATCGCGAACTCCTACACCCAGTTCGTCCCCGGCCATGTGCATCTGAAGAACGTCGGCGAGATCGTGGCCGACGCGGTGCGCGCCGCCGGTGGCGTGCCGCGCGAATTCCACACCATCGCCGTCGACGACGGCATCGCCATGGGTCACGGCGGCATGCTCTACTCGCTGCCCTCGCGCGAGATCATCGCCGACTCAGTCGAGTACATGGTGAACGCGCACACCGCCGACGCGCTGGTCTGCATCTCCAACTGCGACAAGATCACCCCGGGCATGCTCAATGCGGCCATGCGGCTGAACATTCCGGCGGTGTTCGTCTCCGGCGGGCCGATGGAAGCGGGCAAGGCCGTCGTCGTCGGCGGGGTCGCGCAGGCGCCGACCGACCTGATCACCGCGATCTCCGCGAGCGCGAATCAGGCGGTGTCGGAGGAGGGTCTGTCCGAGGTCGAGCGCTCCGCGTGCCCGACCTGCGGTTCCTGCTCGGGCATGTTCACCGCGAACTCGATGAACTGCCTCACCGAGGCACTGGGTCTGGCGCTGCCCGGCAACGGCTCCACCCTCGCGACGCACGCCGCGCGCCGGGCGCTGTTCGAGCGGGCGGGCACCGTGGTGGTGGACATCGCCAACCGCTGGTACCGCGAGGACGACGCGTCCGTGCTGCCGCGCAACGTCGCCGACGCCAAGGCGTTCCGCAACGCGATGGCGCTGGACGTGGCGATGGGCGGTTCGACCAACACCGTGCTGCACACGCTCGCCGCCGCGCAGGAAGGCGAGGTCGACTTCGATCTGCACACCATCGAGGAGATCAGCCGCCGGGTGCCCACGCTGTCGAAGGTGTCGCCCAACTCCGACTACCACATGGAGGACGTGCACCGCGCAGGCGGCATCCCCGCGATCCTCGGCGAGCTGCGCCGGGCGGGCCTGCTGGAGACCGACGTCACCACGGTGCACACCGCGAGCCTCGACGAATGGCTCGACACCTGGGACATCCGCTCGGGCAAGGCCTCTCAGGAAGCCATCGAACTCTTCCACGCCGCCCCGGGCGGGGTGCGCACCACCGAGCCGTTCTCCACCGACAACCGCTGGTCGTCGCTGGACACCGACGCCGAGGGCGGCTGCATCCGCGACCTCGAGCACGCCTACACCAAGGAAGGCGGCCTGGTCGTGCTGCGCGGCAACATCGCGCCCGACGGCGCGGTGCTCAAGACCGCGGGCATCGACGAGGAGTTGTTCTCCTTCCAGGGCCCCGCGGTGGTGGTGGACTCGCAGGAGGAGGCCGTGTCGGTCATCCTCGGCAAGAAGATCAAGCCGGGCGACGTGATCGTGGTCCGCTACGAAGGGCCCGCGGGCGGCCCCGGCATGCAGGAGATGCTGCACCCGACCGCCTTCCTGAAAGGCTCCGGCCTCGGCAAGGAGTGCGCGCTGATCACCGACGGCCGCTTCTCCGGCGGCACTTCGGGCCTGTCGATCGGGCACATCTCCCCCGAGGCGGCCAGCGGCGGTGTCATCGGCCTGATCGAGAACGGCGACCAGATCCGCATCGACGTGACCACCCGCACGCTCGAGGTCCTCGTCGACGATGCGGCGCTCGCCGAGCGCCGCGCGAAGATGGAAGCCTCCGAACGGCCGTGGCAGCCGGTCAACCGCGATCGTCCGGTGACGACCGCGCTGCGGGCGTACGCCGCGATGGCGACCTCAGCCGACAAGGGCGCTGTCCGCCACGTGCCTTAGGCTCCCCCGCCTCTCGGGGTCTCGAGGCCGTACGAGTTCGGTGCGACAGGACCTGGTCGCAGGTCCTGCGTCAGGTGGGTCACGGTTTCTGGGCGTACCCGGCGAGTTACCCATGTCCATGCGAAATCAGTTGTCACGGGCAGCCTCAGGTGGCGAACGACGGAGGCCCTTCATCCCGTTACGGGATGAAGGGCCTCTTGTTCGTCCTGATCAGTCGAAGGGGCCGATGCCCGTCAGTGGGTTGCCGCCGTGCAGGTACCAGTACGCGCCGACCGCGGCCGCCACAGCGAGAAGCAGGATGACGAAGGAGCCGGAGGCGGGGCGGATGGCCCAGCCACGGTTGCGGTCGAAGGACAGGCGACCGGGGCCGGTCAGGATGATGACGGCCGAGACGCCCGCGAGGACGCTCTCGTATTCCACCGCTCCCGGACCGGCTTTGTACTGGAACCCGGGGGCCATGCCCTGCTTCCAGGCCCAGGCGTCCAGGATGACCGCGAGCACCGCACCGGCCGCCAGCGGAGTCAGCAGGCCGAGGATCAGCAGCGCACCGCCGCCGACCTCGCCCGCTGTCACCAGGAGGGCGGACACGCTCGGGTGGTCCCAGCCGCCGCGCTCCATCATGTCGCGGGTGCCGTCCAGGCCGGGGCCGTGGAACCAGCCGGTCAGCTTCTGCAGGCCGTGGTAGAGGAAAGTGGCGCCGACGACCAAGCGGAGCAGCAACAATCCGAGATCGAGCGTGCCGCGGCGGACCTCGCCGTTGCGGCGACGTAGACGCGCGGTGTCGCTCGGCGGGGCCGGGGCGGGTGGGATGCTGGCGTAGTCGTAGGTGGGCGCCGCTGTCGCGCCCGCAGCGGTTCTGTTCGCGCCGGTGGCGGGGACCTCGGGCTCGAGCCCGAGTTCTTCCTCGGTGCGCGGGACGTCCTTGGACAGCTGCGGCCGCTGGGCCGGATCCACCCGCTCGAACTGCTCGGTCGGCGAATCGTACGGGCTGGTCACTCCCCGACCGGTGGACGACACCGCCGCCTGCTCGGCCGTGGAAGGAGCGGCGTTCCCGGCCTCGGATTCGGGCGTGTCTTTCGGCTTGTCGGTCACGGCCAATACCCTATGCCGCACCGCACCGGGGCGGGCAAGTACAGCGCGGCGTGTCAGTGCGCGCGCGACACCCCCACCCGGAAGGGCGCGGGCGACGGAATTTCCGTAACGTCTGGGCTATGAGTTTGGTTGTCGTGGGCCGCGTCGCGGCGAGCTTGGCGCTCGGCTCCGTCCTGCTGGTCGGATGCGCCCGGTTCGACGATTCGGCGTCCAGTCCGTTCACCCCGGAACCGACCCTGCACGGAGCCAACATCGACCCGAAGAAACCGAGCCAGCCGCCCACCTCGACCACCCGGCCGAGCGGCCCGTGCATCGATCCCGACCCCGCGGTGGTGGCCACCTGCCTGGACACCACCGGCGGCTTGGTCGCGCTTCCCGACGGCGCGCTGGTCGCCGAGCGCAGGACCGGGCGGATCCTGAAGGTGGTGCCCGACCAGCCGCCGGTCGAGATCGCCCGGCTGGACGTGGACGGCTCCGGCGACGGCGGCCTCAGCGACATCGCGCTGTCCCCGACCTACAGCGAAGACGGCCTGATGTACGCGTACATCACCACCGGCAGCGACAACCGCGTGGTCCGCATCGCCGAAGGCGGCTCACCGAAGGACGTGCTCACCGGAATCCCCAAGGGCTCCAGCGGAAATCACGGCGCGATCGAATTCGCCTCGTCCGACCAGATGCTCGTGCTGACCGGCGACGCGGGCAATCCCGGCGCGGCCGCCTCGGCCGGCTCCCTCGCGGGCAAGCTGCTGCGCGTGAACTCCCCGGTGCCCGGCCGCACACTCACGCCGGAAGTCGCCGTCTCGGGCATCGGGACCGCCGGGGACGTGTGCCGGGACAGCAAGGACAGCATCTGGATCACCGACCGCACCGCCGCCGAGGACCGGCTGCAGCGACTCGGCGGCGACGGCGTGGTCACCACCATGTGGACCTGGCCGGATCGGCCCGGCGTCGCCGGGTGCGCCGCCGCCTCGGACGGTGTCGCGATCTCGATGACCCGCGCGAAGGCCCTCGCCATCGCCGCCGCCGACCCGACCACCCACGCGGTCACCGCGACGCCGACGCTGACCGCGCAGGACAAGTACGGGCAACTCGGCGGCGCGGCGGTCGGCGCCGACGGAACCATCTGGGTGACCACGGTGAACAAGACCGACGGCCAACCGGGACCGTTCGACGACCGCGTCGTCCGCATCCCGCCGCCCCAGGCCGGAGGCGGCGGACCGGACTGAGTTGTTGGCCGCGCGGGCGCGGCGTGTGCTGTGTTGATTTTTCCAGCGCCTGCGGCGCTGGGTGTTCGCGGCCCTCTTATGGCTCGCGTCCGAGCGACCGCCGCTGGCGACATAGTCGCGGCCGCGTCGGCCGCACGGACGCG